>NZ_JBHUMA010000007.1:0-163607 GCF_042684745.1 Sphingobacterium corticis
CGCCGCATCGCGCTTTGGCATCTTATGTTTTACTCTTGCGAGCTTAACCTTTCATTTTGTTTTCCCTTCCTCTCGGTTGGGATTGCAAAGGTAGGAAACTTTTCTAATCTTGCAAATTTTATTTGAAAATAATTTTGAAGATCTTTCCCTTCTGAATCCAGTCGTTTTCTAAGCCTATAGCCCAAAAAACTTCCTTTTTCCAACTTTTCACTACCGTTCCTCCCTTGCGGAGTGGTGCAAAGGTAGAAACCTTTTTCATTCCTCCAAAACCTTTTTTGCTTTTTGCTGTTACCAAAGCGCTAAAGCGCTGTAAAGCAAGGAGATTTTTTTACAGAGAAAATCATTTATATTCGCATTGCATTAATAACAGCACAATATGACATCAAAGGCGAAACGCGAATGGACTTCTAAATTGCCAAATACAGGGGGTAGTATTTTTTCAGAAATGAGTGCTTTGGCTCAAAAACACCAAGCAATAAACTTATCTCAAGGATTTCCGGACTACGCAATTGATTCCAAATTGATCAATTTAGTTAACAAAGCCATGCATGATGGGGCTAACCAATATGCTCCGATGCCCGGTCTTCCAGCCTTGCGGCAGCGGATTACCGAAAAATATCAGAGCTTTTATGATGTGAAAGTGAATTCCGAAAACGAAATCACCATCGCATCGGGTGCGACGCAAGCTATATTTACCACTATAGCCACGATTATACGACCTGGCGATGAGGTAATTATTTTCGAACCTGCTTATGATTGCTATCGACCGACTGTAGAGTTGTTCGGAGGAAAAGTTGTTCCGGTAAGCCTTTATGCGCCCAGCTTTCAAATCGACTGGAACACCGTTGAGCAATTAATCACGGAAAGAACGCGGCTGATCATTATTAATAACCCCGGAAATCCAAGCTGCACAACGCTATCTTCCGATGATCTATTTCAATTGCAGCGCATAGCCACCGAAAATGAACTTTTTGTTTTGAGCGACGAAGTTTACGAACATCTGATATACGATGAGCATAAGCATCAATCCGCATTACTATTCGAGGAATTACGGCAACGAAGTTTTGTCATCGCTTCTTTTGGCAAATTGCTCCACTGCACGGGCTGGAAAATGGGCTACGTCGTCGCTCCTCAAAATTTGACAACCGAATTTAGAAAAGTGCATCAGCAAAATGTATTCAGCGTAAGCACACCGATGCAACATGCTATTGCGAATTACTTGGACGACGCCAGCTATTATAATAAGCTATCGCAGTTCATGCAACGGAAGCGAGATTTGGTTCTTGAAGGATTGAAACATTCGCGATTCAATATGCAACCATCGGCAGGCACGTATTTCTTATTATTGGACTACAGCTTAATCAGCGAAAAATCGGAAAAGGATTTCGCACTCGAACTGATCGAACAGCATGGCGTTGCTCTTATTCCATTGTCGCCCTTCTACAATGAGCGCACCGAACAAAAGATGTTGCGCCTTTGCTTCGCGAAAGAAGATGACACATTGAATAAAGCGATCAAAATTCTCAACAAACTATAATCAAAAGAAAACTTAAAGCATTTAGCTACGCGACAACCGTAGAATCGCGTACTTTCAAATCACATGGCACAACAACGTGTTTCGCTTCTGCTTGCGGATTTCTGATTTGACGTAGTAGTACTTTTACCAGTTCTTCTGCTATCACTTCTATTTTCTGTGAAACAACAGAAATAGCCGGTTCGTGCAATTTAAAGATGGTATGATCGTCAAATGCGATCATTGCAGGCAACTTCCCATACTTTTTATGTACTTTCAATCCGGTAATAGCTAGATAATTTGTCGCAAATAATACTGCATCCAACTTATTATCTTCAATAAATTCGAAAATTTGGGCAATCGCGACATCTTCCTGTTCATCGATTTGGATCTTCTTAATATAAGCTTGTCGTTGATATTGATCCAAAGCCTTCATATAACCATCCATTCGATCGCGCATCTGGGTTTGATCGGAATATAAAGACACAAATCCGATTCGCTTGTTATCCGGATTTTCCAGTAAATGTTTGGTTGCTTTAAATGCTCCTGTAAAATTATCAGAAATCACATAATTGGTATCAACCTGAGGAAGATACCTATCGAAAAGAACGACAGGGACATTGTTCTTCAACAATTGACCAACTACTTCCTCCAAACCTTCAGTCGGCGTGATAATAAATCCATCCACCTGCCTATCATAAAACAATTGAATCAATTCTCTTGCCTTTACCGGATCATTGCCCATACTACAATATAATAAGTGATAGCCGCTGGCATAAGCAAACTCTTCGATATGCTTGGCAATGTTCGCAAAGAATAGGTTTGATATATCTTCTACCAATAAGCCGAGGATTTTCGTTTGCCCTGTGCGCAAACTTTGCGCTAATTGATTAGGTTTGTATCCTACCTTCTTGACATATTCCAACACGCGATTAGTCAGAGCATCACTGATGCGTTTCTCTTTGGCTTTACCATTCAATATAAAGGAAATTGTGGTCACAGAAACACCAAGCGTTTTAGCTATATCACTAATTAGGATTCGTTTTTTCATTTTTATTCAGGTTTTTTTCTAAAATATCATTTTTTTAGCAAAATTTTTAGCAGATGCACTTATAATTTACATTTAAATTTTGCTAAAAGGTTTTAATACTGGTCAATATAAATTTTGTAGATTTACGGTTCAATATTCCTAAACACAGATGTTAAGAAAATTAATTAAGCAAACTAGATTTATTTTAGTTGCTGCCGCAGCCATAACTACCGCGCAGGCGCAACAAAAGCCGACAGATTTTGTCGACCCATTTATCGGATCAGCCGAACATGGCCACGTATTTGTTGGCGCGAACGTCCCATTCGGAGGTGTCCAGTTAGGACCAACACAAATTGCACAAACATGGGATCAATTCAATGGTTGGGATTGGTGCAGCGGATACAATTTTAAGAGTTTAGACATACTAGGGTTTACACATACGCATTTAAGTGGAACAGGAATCGGTGATTTAAATGACATCATGATCGTTCCTGCAACTGGAGCGTTGAAGCTGAAGCCAGCAGAATTCGACAAAATGGAAACTGGATACGGATCGCATTTCAAGAAAGAAAATGAGGTTGCGAAAGCCGGATTCTATAGCGTGTTCTTAGACGATTATAAAATAAAAGCGAATCTGACCGCCTCGGAGCGCGTTGGATATCACCAGTATATCTACGAAAACACCGATAATGCTCACATTCTAGTTGATTTGGGTTTCCGCATGAATTGGGATAAGGCAACAGATACGTATTTAAAACAAGTTGATGAGACCACATTCGTTGGATATCGCTTTTCATCCGGCTGGGCGTCCGATCAGAAAGTATATTTTGCTATCAAAACTTCAAAACCCATCAAGGATGTCAAATATTTTGACGGCGATTTACCAAAAACCGGCTATCACGCTTATCGCGGTTTAGCTATTAAAGCAGCGCTATTTTTCGATGCTGCGAAAGACAACAAAATCGAATTGAAAGTTGGAATCTCTCCAGTAAGCACAGAAAACGCGCTCAACAATATCGAGAAAGAAATTGCTGACTGGAATTTCGAAAAAGCAACTGCATCCGCAACGGAAAAATGGAACAGCACTTTGGGTAAAATCGAGTACGATAGCAGCGAAGAACTTAAAAAGATATTCTATACAGCGTTGTATCACTCCTATTTCGCACCAACAATTTTTGATGATCACAACGGCGATTATATGGGAACCGATAAGCAAGTTTATCGAAATGCGGATTTCGTGAACTACACGATTTTCTCCTTATGGGATACCTATCGCGCGCTTCACCCGTTGATGACCATCTTGGAGAAACCGAAACGTACCTCCGACTTTGTAAAAACAATGTTGTCGATTTACCAACAACAAGGGAAGTTACCCGTTTGGCACCTTTGGGCAAATGAAACAAATACGATGGTCGGGTTGCCAGCTATTCCGGTTATCGCCGACGCGTTCTTAAAAGGTTTGGTCGATGAGAAAGATCATGAATTGCTTTGGGAAGCGGTAAAAACGACAGCAATGGGCGATGATTATGGTTTGAAATTTGTTCGTGAATTGAGCTTCATTCCTATCGATAGCATGGACAATGAATCTGTTGCTTGGGGATTAGAATATGCTATTGCCGATTATGGTGTTTATCGTATCGCGGAAAAGTTAGGTAAAACCGAGGATGCGGAATATTTTAAGAAACGATCGAAGTTATATGAAATCTATTTCGATAAAGATGAGCGCTTCTTTGTGGGAAGATGGGCAAACGGAGATTTCCGTCGACCATTCGATCCATTTATGGCCGAACACAGAAAAAACGATTATTGTGAAGGAAATGGTTGGCAATATTTATGGTTAGTTCCGCATGATGTAGAAGGATTGATGGGATTATTGGGAGGAAAACAAGCATTTATTGATCGTCTGGATGAATTTATTAACCTGCCGGAAGAATTGGATAATGCTTCGCCAGATATTTCTGGTTTAATCGGTCAATACGCGCAAGGTAACGAGCCTAACCACCACGTTCCTTATCTATTTGCGATGGCTGGCGCACACTGGAAAACCGCAAAATTAGTTCACGAAGCCATGATTCAAAATTATACGACTGCTCCAAATGGCCTGTGTGGAAATGATGACGCCGGACAAATGAGCGCTTGGTATGTATTTTCTTCGATGGGATTGTATCCGGCAAATCCGATGAGCGGCGAATACGTTTTGGGTTCTCCACGCATGAAACAAGCGACAATCAACTTGCCGAACGGCAAAAGCTTCACGATCGATGCAAAAAACCAAAGCGATAAAAACATCTATATCAAATCCGCAAAATTGAATGGTAAAGCGTTGAACCGCGCGCACATCACGCACGAGGAATTGACTAGCGGAGGTAAATTGGAATTGGAAATGAGTGCTAAACCAAACAAAAAGTTTGGCAACTAAGCTAAAAGAAAGCTATACTTGTTATTGAAACCCTTGAGGAAAGATTATTATGGCAGATTTTAGCAACATCAATATCCAAGATATGGAAGATGGGAAAGACAAAGATTTCTATCAAAACTTTAAAGAGAAATTGATTGACGTAGAACAATTTCCAACCGTTTATAAGTTCAAATTTATTGTAAAAAGTGACCTGAACAAAGAACCGGAAATTGAAAAGATCTTTACCCATACCAGCTCCAAGTTTTCTTTTAAAGAATCTAGCGGAGGAAAGTATAAATCGATTACCGTAGAAACTTTTGTGAACAACGCCGACGAGGTCGTCAATTACTACAAAGCCGTTTCGCGGATCGAATCCGTTATTATGCTTTAGAAAATTGAAAGCTATTAAACAAATAAGGCTCGCCAATCGGCGAGCCTTATTTGTTTACTTGTAACGCTTTTACCTCAACTACTTTTCAATTACAATAGCTATCTTAAGCAAGTAATCCATTTTTCTTGACAACATGAGATTGAAGGCATGAAACACTACAAAAAAGCCATAGCTATTATGCTTAGCATATTGGCTATTGCAGGTTTATACGAACTTGGCAGAAGAAGAGTTGGTAGCTTTGCGGGCAGTCATCCATTTGGTGAGGAATGGACAATACAACGACCTATAGATGATGTTAAATCGAAGTTAACTAAATTGCATCAAGCAAATCCCAAACTCTTTAGAGATACTGCCAAGTTAACTTTCACAAACTCCCATTCCAATATAAAACCAGATAAAGAACGAATTCATTTCTACTATGCAGATAGAAATGAAGACGTTAAGGTTCTCATCAGACAATCGGTCGATTGTAAAAACTGCACGGACATAGTTTTGATAAGTTTTATAAATAGAAAAGATGGTACAATGCGATTAATGAACCGAGATTTTAACTGGTTTGCTAACGAACGTGAAATCAAAACTTTTGAAGAGAGAATTTTAAAGTACATTAAATAATTATTTCTGTTTATAAATTCCACAGAAACAAAAAATGCTCGCCGATCGGCGAGCATTTACTATTTTAAGCTAAGATTAACCTATTACTCTGCTGGAGTGTTTGGCGCATCTGCTGGTTTTTTATCTTCGCGCGGAGGACGAGGAAGAAGTGCTTTGCGAGAAAGCTTCAACTTACCTTGTTTATCCACATCCAATAATTTAACCTTCACGATTTCACCTTCAGTGAATACGCCGTCCATATTTTCTAGACGTTTCCAGTCGATTTCAGAGATGTGCAATAAACCGTCTTTACCCGGCATAATTTCTACGAAAGCACCGAAAGCCATGATAGATTTCACTTTCCCTTCGTAAACTGCACCGACTTCTGGTTTAGCAGCAATCGCTTTGATACGTGCTAATGCTGCATCAACCGCTTCTTTATTATCTGCGAAAACTTGAACGATACCTTTGTTATCCACTTCTTCAATAGAAATAGTTGCACCAGTTTCGCGTTGCATTTCTTGAATGATTTTACCACCTGGCCCAATCACCGCACCGATAAATTCTTTATCGATCGTAATAGAAACCAAACGAGGAGCATGCGATTTGTAATCTTCACGAGGAGCAGTCAACGTTTTGTTCATCTCACCTAAGATGTGTAAACGTGCTTCTTTCGCTTGATCCAAAGCTTGCGTCAATACCTCCCATTTCAAACCATTGATCTTCAAATCCATCTGACAACCAACAATACCTTTTGCTGTACCAGTCACTTTAAAGTCCATATCTCCCAAGTGATCCTCATCACCTAAGATATCCGAAAGGATTGCATATTTTCCTGTTTTCTCATCGCTGATCAATCCCATTGCGATACCTGAAACTGGCGCTTTGATTTTAACACCCGCATCCATCAAGGCCAATGTACCCGCACAAACGGTAGCCATGGAAGAAGAACCGTTAGATTCCAAGATATCAGAAACGACGCGAATAGTGTACGGATTTTCGTCTTGCGCCGGAAGAACTTGTTTCAATGAACGCATTGCTAACGCACCGTGACCCACTTCACGACGACCTGGACCTCTATTTGGTCTGACTTCGCCAGTAGAAAATGCTGGGAAGTTATAGTGCAAGATGAATTTGTTGTATCCATTGATGAACGCTCCATCGATCATCTGCTCATCATCTTTACTTCCTAAAGTAACCGAAGTTAGAGATTGAGTTTCACCACGTGTGAAAACTGCTGAACCGTGTGCAGCTGGCAAATAATCTACTTCTGTCCAGATCGGGCGAACTGTTCTTGAGTTACGACCATCCAAACGAATACCTTCATCTAACAACAAGTTACGTACCGCATCGTACTGTACGTCGTGGAAATATTTTTTTGCCAAGAATGCGGTATCTGCATCGATTTCTTCTCCTAAAGTTTCGAAGAAAGCTCCGCCGATAGCCGAGAACTGCTCCGAACGATCGTGTTTAGAAGAACCTGATTTTGCTACTGCGTAAACTTGATCATAAGTTGCTGCGAAAATTGCTTCGCGCAATTCTGGATTGGTTGGCTCGTGGCTGTATGTACGTTTTTCCGTTTTGCCCACTTGCTCTGCCAAGGCAACAACTGCCGCAACTTGTTTTTTGATTGCATCATGTGCAAAAGCAATTGCTTCCACCATTTCTGCTTCAGAAATCTCGTGCGCTTCACCTTCTACCATCACGATATCTTGTGCAGAACCCGCTACGATAAATTCCAATGTTGCTTTTTCTAAATCGGAACGAACTGGATTGATTACCAATTGGCCATCAATTTTCGCTACGCGAACTTCAGAGATAGGACCGTTGAATGGAATATCGGAAACTGCTAAAGCTGCAGAAGCCGCTAAACCTGCCAACGCATCTGGCATCACTTCTTTATCTGAAGAGATCAATGAGATCATCACTTGCGTATCTGCGTGGTAATCTTCTGGGAATAATGGACGCAATGCGCGATCCACGATACGAGAAATCAACACTTCGTAGTCTGATAATCTTGCTTCTCTACGTAAAAAACCACCTGGAATACGTCCGGTAGCTGCATATTTTTCTTGATAATCTACAGAAAGTGGAAGAAAATCCACGCCTGGTTTAGCCTCTTTGGCTGATACCACTGTTGCCAACAGCATGGTATCTCCTTGTTTCAACACTACTGAACCGTCAGCTTGTTTTGCCAACTTTCCAGTAGAAAGTTCGATCTGAGCACCATTGCCCATATCGATGGTTGTTTTGATTTCGTTATAACTCATTTTGTGATCATTATGGTATGTTTTCATCATGGCGACATACCGACAATTTTAAAACTTTTATTTCGCCACAAATGTACACTAAAAATCGGTATGTTACTGATTTTGGGGCACCCTAAAAATGAAAAAGCCATTCGAAAATTCGAATGGCTTTTGTTTTGTTTTTACTAAAACTTATTTGATGATCTCACGTAAGCCTAAGCCTTTGATGATCGCACGATATCTATTGATATCTTTTTTGTGCAAATAAGCTAACAATGAACGACGTTTACCTACTAACATTTGTAGAGAACGTTGTGTATTGAAATCTTTTCTGTTTTTTTTCAAATGCTCAGTTAAGTGAGCGATTCTTTTAGTAAATAATGCAACTTGTCCTTCTGCAGAACCTGTGTTTGTTGCTCCACCTCCGAACTCAGCGAAGATTTCTTCTTTGTACTCTTTACTTAAATACATTCTTGAATAATATTAAAGCGTAAATAATTTTATTAATTGCGTGCAAAGATATGGATTTCAGTGATAACTATCAAAACTTATTCACGTGTTCTTCCTTACGGAGAATGACTTACACTTTAATGTAGATTTTCTTTCGATCCAATAAGAAACAAATCCCCCACATCAAACCTAAAAAGCACAACGAATAAAAGAACGAACCTAGTTCTGGAGGTCCGGGCAAAAGAGCACAAATGTTTTTGTAGAACCAGGCTAATGGCGTTGTGTAGTCGGTATATCCATCTTCGTTGAAACCTCGCGGAATGCGAATGAGTCCGGATATACGCGGTAACACACCGCTCAGTACAAAGATGAACAGAGGGTTCTTACCAAAAACGTCAAAGAAGCGAGTGAGCCCGTTACGAACGTGTTGCAGATCTGTAAACCAGATCACCGTTGCCAAAGTCATGATCGCTAATGCAGTTGTGTACAACACATAGGAGCTTGTCCATATTTTTTTGTTGATCGGGAAGCCCAATGACCATATCCAACCTAAAACAAGCAAAATAAATCCAGTGACCATCAATCCAGAAATCAGCTTGAAGGGCAATTCCTTGGATTCGGGCACGCGCTTCCATAACCATGAAACAGCTCCGTGATTACGGATAAATAAACCCGTCAAATAGCCAAATACCACCTGAATAATTGCCGGCAATGTGCTGGCAATACCTTCTGGATCGAATGCAACACCTTCTCCTTTATACATATGCGCCATGCCAACCAAGGCCTTATCGACATCCGTTCCAAACCAACCTTCTAAAGAGTATGGATCACCCTGCCCTAATAGCGCACATAGCGCCCAATATCCAAACAATAAAACCGTAGAAACGAAGATTAATGGTTTCGGTCTCAGATAATAGGCAAGAATCGATGCACCTAGATAAGCTATCGCAATGCGCTGCAATACACCGAAAATTCGAACGCCTGTTTCCGGTTTCGCACTATTTACCCATTCCTTAAATACCAATCCGTTTTCTGACCAAACCACAAAAGGAAACCAACTCAGACCTAAGCCAATCAAAAAGATGAGCACCGCCCGCTTCAACACTTTCTTCCAAAACACCGCAGCGCCGGCTTCCTGCAAACGTGGCATCACAAAAGCCATCGCGTTTCCGACGGCAAAAAGAAAAAACGGAAATACTAAATCTGTCGGCGTACAACCGTGCCAAGCAGCATGTTGCAACGGAGCAAACATATGCGACCATGAGCCGGGATTATTTACCAAGATCATAAGCGCCACCGTGGCACCGCGAAAGATATCTAAAGAATAGTAACGTTGTTGCATGAAAGAATAATCGTAATGGCCAGTGCCCTAATATAAAAAAAATCCCCAGCGATTGCCGGGGATTTCAAGATGTTTAACCTTATTGCTTTTTGGCCCACCATAGCGGGGTGAGTACCGCATCTGGTCCACCAAGCGCTTCGACGGCTTGTACATACCCTCTTCTGTTGTTGTTGATTAACGTCGAAGGATAATTTACACGCTGCGGAAAGAACTTGACACTACTAGTCATGTAATTACTTGCGTTCAGATCTGGCATAGTAACGATAGGTTGTTCCACAGCTGGATTTTCAAAGAAAGGCAAGCCTAAACGACGGTGGTCACTCCAAGTTTCCAAAGGAAGATATGGATTTTGCGCAATATACTTTTGAGTAATAATCTTGGTTAACAAATCATTGCGTACAGCGCCGTCTTTGTACAATGTATTCGAAGGATATCGAATTTGCACCGTACCTGCGACTCCTGTTTCACCATTTACATATTGCATAGCGTGCGTGTTACCTGGTTCCGTGGTGTGAGCCCAACTTACTGAAGTTCCAACACGATTGTAACTAGTGCTTGATAAGTACGCGTCAGCATGAGCTGATAAATTCCAATAGGCAAAGTTGGATCTTACTCCTGCTTCGTATGCTGCTTGTGCCGCAACTGGCACTGTCCATCCACGAACTGCCGCTTCCGCAATTAAGAAGCTTGACTCCCATTCAGCAAAAAATATGCGATCATTAGTCCCATTTCTGAATTTGTTCGCCAAACGAGGCATCGTTCCTGGCCAAGATCTCACCTGATTTCTAGACCCTTTAGCCGCCCAATCTCCGGGAGCAAAAGCATTCCAAGTGAACGCTGCATCGATCTCTTTATACACGGTTGTACCATCGTTGCTCATCAAATTACGTTTCGTACCACGAGCAGTAGCCTCATCTGGATAAAAATTAAATTGCGAGCTACTAAAATCGCCAGGAAGAGCGAAACTAGCGTAAGCGCGTGGGTCAATTACACTTGGCAAACCATCTAACCAATATCCTGCAGAAGGATCATTAGTCATCGTTGCAAAGTGATTTGGGTAGTGAATACCGATGTAATTTTCTGGCTTGATATAGCTTGCATAAGATGCCCCTAGAGAAGTCGACGTATTAATGCCGCCAAGCCCTAAGTATAAATTATTTAAGGTAGAGCTAAGTATGAATGCATTCCAAGTCCTTGTCATGACACCTGCTAACGGGCTCCAAGCCGTTCCCAATTCCGCTACTTTAAATTGCTCATCTGCCGTGGTGATATGCGGTTTAGAAACCGCTGCTTCAAATTCGCTACGAGCTTTTGCTGGATCTACCTCCGACATGCGCATCGCTAGCCGCATACGCATGGAATTAGCATATTTCTGCCATTTCGCAAAATCGAAACCATAAGCAGGATCGAATCGACGTGTATCGGTAGGCACTGTCACGGAAAGATCGAGCGCTTCGCCTGATTCTCTAAGCTCTGTCAACAAATAATTATACACATCCTCCACGCTAGAATAATTCGGATTCTCACCCTGCCAACCATCCAAAGGGATCGGTCCGAAGGTATCACTTAATTCGCTCATCAAATACGCACGCCAAATTCTTGCCACTTGTAACATATTGTTCGTATAGGAAGTACCAGTTCCGGCAGCCATTTTTTCGTTAGCTACGGTTATAGCACTATTGGCACCTGCTAACCATCCAGACATGTAATCTCTTCCGAAATAGTCGGACGACCAACCATCGTTATATGCTCCAACCGAAATTCCACCTCCTAATTGCTGGCGACCTGCCGTTTTCCAGTAAAGGACAAATACCCGTTCAGCAATATGTGGGTTTTGTTGGGCTCCTACTATGGAGCCATTAATGAAATATTCTACCTGTACTTGCTCTGAATTAGCTCCATTCGGGTCGATATTCATTGCTTCAAAATCTTTGCAGGATGAAAACAACGCTAATGTAGCTAGCGCAGATATCATTCCTTTTTTTATAATCAATTTCATAGTAAATACGCTTTAATTGTTAAAAACCTAAGGCCACACCGAAAATAAATGAACGCATCGTCGGAGGAGCTCCGTTCTCAAATCCAATAGCATTGGATCCAGTTGCAAATGTAGATTCTGGATCAATACCTTCCGTTTTGCTATGGATCATCCAAACATTGTTGCATGAAGCAAAAATACGTGCATTTTGGAAGACAGATGTTTTACCAAGCATCGTTTTAGGGAAGTTATAACTCACTTGCACATTACGAAGACGAACATTCGTAGCATCTCTCATGTACTCCTCGTGAATACCCAAATTAGTTGCTGTAGAAATCGCGTTGAAGTATTGCTGAGGAGTTACCGAAATTTCATTCTGTGTGTAGTTGCCATTAGACCCGATTACACCAGGAACCACAAATGATTCTCGTGCGCCGTCAATGACCGTACTTTCTCCCGTTCCGGAGCTATGCATGCCGCGAAGTGTGCCCAAATACATCATTCCGCCAAAACGTGCATCGATTTGAAACGATAAACCGAAATTTTTATATGAAAAGTTATTGATTAAACTAGCCATTTCGCGCGCCTGCTGCTGTCCAAGGAAAGAAAGTGACTCTGCTTGCTGAGGAAGACCTTGCGCAGTTAATAAAAGCTGACCGTTGTATTGACTATTTGGATCGTCTACTCGACGATATTTATATCCCCAGATTTCTCCGAAACCTCCTCCACGACCTTGCGCATTAAATTGAAGGTTATCGTATCCACCAATAGGATATTGATCAACTTCGAAACGAGCAGCGACATCGTTAACGGTATTCTCATTTCGGCTTAAGTTTACGGTTGCATCCCAGCGGAATGAGCTTTCGCGAGCAATTAAATTTGCATTGACAACAAGCTCAAAACCTTTGTTTTGGATATCTCCACCGTTGATTCTACGAGCCCTAAACCCGCTCGAAGGATCTAAAGGTAAGTCGATGAGTTGGTGAAGGGCATTGGACTTGTACCACGATAAATCTAGAGTCAATTTGTTATCGAATAAACGAACTTCTCCACCAAATTCCAAATTGCGAATAGATTCGCTACGTACCGTTTGGTCGTAGAATACAGGAAGTGGGTTGTTTGTTACGTTACCATTAGGATCCGCCCCAATACCGTAGGTATTGTAAAGCTGATAAGGTCCCATATCATTACCTACTTGAGAATAAGCGGCACGGAACTTTGTGTAGCTAAGCCAAGAAGGCAATGAACCACCCGCTTTTTCTATATTTTCACTTAGTACGTACGATAATGTTACTGAAGGATAGAAAAATGATCTATTATCAGGATGCAAAGTAGACGTCCAGTCATTTCTGAATGTCGACTCTAAGAATACAAATGAGTCGTAGTTAATTCCAACCGATCCAAAAACCGAATTGATTTTTCTTTCAGAAAATAAAGGTGAGATACTTGGAGCACCTACAGAATTACTTGGAGAGAACAAATTTGGAATTTGTAATTCGCCTACATTGACACCCAATCCATCTGACGTTTGATGCATCAAGTTACCACCTAAAGTAGCATTCCCACCAAATTTTCCAAAAATATTATCTTTTTGAGCGATAAATAACGCTTGATAATTGGTCTCTTTGAATGTGTTTTTTCCATTACTGAAACTACCATTAACAGACTGAGGTCCGCCAGCACGTGTGCGTGATTGTGTGCTATTGGTGTACATATCCGCCCCTGCTCTTAACTCACCCTTTAACCAATCTGTAAATTGATATCCTAACGCTCCGTTTAACAAAAAGCGATCACGTTGATCTTCATTGCGTTCATTGTTCAATTTCCAATACGGGTTAAAATCTACCGCGCCGCCTCGATACCAAAGCATCTGACCAAATTCATTTACACTTTCTTCAAAATCTCGGATATCCAATGTTCTAGGCATCATTTGTAAAGCGTAAACGTTACTCCAGTCGCGGCCATTGATTGGTCTGTTGACCCCTTTCGTGTTACTGTACTGTACTTTGACATCTGTCGACCAACGATCATCTGCACCGAACTTGGTTCCCATACGGGTCGTTAAATTAGTACGTGTGAAGCGGTTAGTTGGTAAAATGCTCGTGTTATCTAATCGATTTATCGACGTGTAGACGCTAGTATTCCCATATTGCTGCTGCAAAGCGATGTTATGGTTTTGCGTCGTTCCATTCTGCAAGAAAGCACCTAGGTTATCTCTAGCTGCTAATGTTTCTTGTTCACCATTCCACTTTGTAACTGTTTGTCCCTCGATACGAGGTCCCCAACTCGTGGCAACATTTGGGTTAAAAGCACCAGCTTCGCCTTGTCCAAATATGTTTTGGAATTTTGGTTGCATGAAAATGGTTTCAATCCCCATGTTGGATGATGCCGTAATACCTAGACCGGCTTTTGTACGACCAGATTTGGTGGTGATTAAAATTGCACCATTACCTGCACGCGTACCATAAAGCGCCGCCGCTGTAGGCCCCTTCAATACCGACATGCTTTCAATGTCATCCGAGCTAATATCCCCCAAACCATTTCCCATGTCAAGCCCAGCTCCGAAATAACCATTTTCTGTCGTTCCTGTGAAGTTATTCATTGGAACACCATCTACGACGATTAATGGCTGGTTATCGCCAGTTAATGAGCTAAATCCTCGAAGGATAATTTTGGCAGAACTACCAGCTCCATTACTCGAACGCGCCACTTGTAGACCGGCCGCCTTTCCAGAAAGCGCATTGGCTAAGTTTGCCTCGCGTGTATCCGCTAATTCGGAACCTTTAATTTCTTGAACTGCATATCCTAGCGATTTTTTCTCTCGTTTGATACCCAAGGCAGTCACCACTACCTCGCCGATATCGCCAGTATCCTCGCTTAGCAAAACGTCTTGCTTATTGGAAGTCACAAGAACTTCTCTGCTAGCATAGCCCAAACGTGCAAAACGAAGTGTTGCACCATTTGCCGCCTGAATGCCGTAAGATCCATTGGCATCCGTCTGCGCTTGCAGCGATGTGCCCGATACACTTACCGTCACGCCAGCCAAAGGCCCATTTGCGTCTGTCACCCTCCCAGTAACAGTTTGCTGTGCAAAAGCGGTTGAAACGCTGATTATCAGCATCAACAACACATTGCAGCATGTGATGTAAAATTTACTCATGTCAATTATTGTTTTTGGTGTAGTTAATTCTCTTCTAATTATTATAAAAATGCATAATCTGCATGTTCAATCGCAAGGCATGCTCCGCCCAAAATCTGTGGATTTTCTACTTCCGAAACAGAAAATTGCGTTTGCATGCGTAACCGCTCAATGGTATATTTTTGTAAGCTTGATTCTATTGGTTTAGTAATAATTTCATCGAGTAGTGCGCCGCGCCCACTCAAAATAATATGCTCTGGGTTGATAAGGTGGATTAATGTAGCTAATCCCTTTCCTAAGCCGTACGCGATGTGATCGATCGCCGATAATGCTAACGAATCCTTCCTTTTCGATGCATCGATTAGTGATTCGCCCGTAATATAGCCTCGAGTTTCCATGCATTCTTGCAGTGCGGAGTTTTCTCCACGCTTAATTGCATCTGTCGCATAATTAATCGCTGATAAAAGTGATGCTTCCGCTTCCAAGCATCCACGCTTGCCACAAGAACAAAGCGTATTTCTATCCGATAAAGGAATGTGGCTGAACTCGCCGGCAAAGCCACTATGGCCACGAAAGAGCTTTCCGTTGATGATCATTCCCAATCCAACACCCCAGTTGAGATTGACCACCATGACATCCTTTGATATTTGATAGCTGCCGAAATACTTTTCGGCGATTGCGATTGTCGCGGAGTCATTCTCAAGAATAGTTTGTACGCCAAATTCTGCTTCTAGATTTCTTTTTATATGATGAAATGGGTTGGCTTCGTCGTAGGACATATTGATTCCTTGCTCAACGTGTACAAATCCTGGCGATGAAACGCCGATAGCGAAAACTTTCCGATTGTCAACTAAAGCAAGCACCTCTCGAATGAGCGACAGCAAATTGACATACGCATCATTCTCATTTAACGGATTTCTGATGGTTCGAATGTCACTAAAATAGCTATGATCAAAATTTAGCAAAGCAGCGCTACAGTAATACTGATCAATCGCTATAGAAAGGATTAAAGGTAATTTCTGAAGATTTAAGCTGTACCTCAAAGCAGGTCTTCCGCCCGTAGAAGGTCCTAAACCTACAGATTCTGCAAGTCCTTCAGCAGCCAACTCATTGATCAATTTTGTAGTGCTAGGAATGCTTCGATCGATGCTCATAGCGATCTCGCTCACAGATTGTAAGGAACGAAAGCAAAGGGCTTTCATAATTGAGATCTTGGTTTGGTTCACTAAATTAAATTCTTAGCAACAGTTCGTAATTCTCTAATAATAGGTTGTAACAAATCTATTGATAAAAATGAATATTCAAAGCAACTATTTAAATTTTTTAAAAAGTTTCAATACCGTTAACGGGAAAATTGAAAAATCTAGAGGTTCACTTCCGATCGAAAACGACAAATCAATCAAGTAAGATAGTTTGATAACACACATCGCAAAAAAATCCTCAACGATTGCTGAGGATTTTAGAGACTACATTTCTTTATACAATTCGACCAAGCCTTCGGGAAGCGTCACGTCGAGTATTTTATCTTCTGTATTGATATTAGCAATAAGTTGATCTGTTAATGGAAACATCAATTCCTTTCCTTCCATATCTACTGTGGCGATGAATTGCTGTGGCAACTCCTGCACGGCGGTTACCAAACCCAAGTTACCATCCACCGCATCAACCACTTCGAAGCCTACTAAATCAGAATAACGAAAATCATCCGGATCACGAACCGGCTTTTTATCATTCGATAGATACACTTTTTTACGAATCAAGACCTGCGCTTTATCGATGTGATCCACATCCTCTAAATGCACGTATGCAGTACTATTATTCTGCAACTTGATCTGATCAACAAAATAAGGAACCAACTTTTTATTGATTTCCACAAAGATGACATCCAAATCCAGCTCTTTATAATCCTCAAATTCAAAAAAGAACTGCAGTTCGCCTTTTAGTCCACGCGTTTTAGAAATGTATCCAATATAAAATGACTCCTCGATATTCATGTCGCAAAAGTACGGAAGTTAGATTTAATTAACGTTGGTTGGTTTCGAAATCTGGAAAAACTATCCTTGCAATATTCCATCATAGCGATTCGAAAAACATTTCTTTAAATAAATCCGTTGCTCGTTAAGAGATCCAAACCTCAGTCGATTTCACGGACTTCCAAGAGTTCTTCGATTTTCGGAAAAGCATCACCTTACCTACCCCAGCTTTATAGTCCGAAACTTTTTCAAAGTATATTAATGCTTGAGTTTCGTCCTTATTAAACCCGATCTTCGAAAACGTCAACATTCCATTGGCTCCTTTGTACTCCTCATAGAACTGACCCCATCCGCCCCCTTCACTGAACATTTTAGATACAGCAACAGAATCTATAGAAGCGACTCTCTCATCAAAAGTAATCCAGCGATTTATGGAAACACTGTTTTTGTTTGCGGTTATAAATGCGTCAAAAGTTTCTCTTTCTAGCTCCACCAACTGTGTCTTTAAATAGTCGAAATTATAATCATTTATAGACCAAGCTGATGTCGATCCCTTCAACACAATCAACTGCGATCCGGTATACTGATTTAAAACAGCAGAATAAATTTGTTTATTCGCATCGTCTTGGATTCCCCAAAAGCTTAAACAAATTATTAGAAATAGTTTTGACATTGGCTGATAGTATAATTTTACTTATTAAAAATAATATATTTGAATATAACGACTTTCCATCATAAATCATCAAGCCACCGTCCGAAATTTGTGAGATCTTCGACATAAATTTAAACTATTGATTCATCAATTAGCAGACTTCAGAATCTTATCCTCTTAGCATACATTCTGAGCAATCCATTAATCAACAAAATTCACTACCTTGCTAATTATCACACTATCCATTTATCGTCCATGAAGTCAAATCTATCCTTTTTCTTACTCGCCCTAGTAGCTCTTGTTACGATCACATCATGCCAAAAAGAGCGAACAGCACCAACTTCATTATTGGAAGACCAATTTAAAGACATGACCAGGCATGGCGGCATTTCCGGTAATATTAAAATACAAGCACCATCTGATTGGACGGTGGACTACGTGAAGTTGGAAAACGAATCGCTTATCTTAAAGGACATTTCCGATGCAGAGTTTCGTGTTATTAATACCGATACCGTTGTCGCAAAGAACGGCTGGTTCCGAATGGCAAAATCAAGTCACGGAGACAGTTTATTTATCGATTTAAAAGAAAACTTCGAAAACGTGCCTCGTATTCTAGTCATTGGATTGAAAGCTAATGGCAAGGAAGAGGAAATGCGCATCACGCAACATCGTGGAAAAAGCTATAAGATTATCGATAAAAAGATTTCGGAAATTGATAGTCTTCGAAGAATTTATGTCAGTAGTCATCAATGTAAACCTCAAACATTTTCTAATTACACCTCAATCCCGCAAAAATTTAGCGATAGAAATGTCTTCTGGGACGTTCAGCATTCCTCTATATTCAAAAGCGAAGATTATGGAGCGTTTCTTTGGATGTCGGAAAGAGATTCTACGCTTATGATGGAGGATTTAATTATTGACGGCACCATTGTATGGACTGGACGTGTTAGTTATAGAAATGGCACAAGCAACACACCGTATCAGCGGGGAGCGGTGATCGAAACACAGGTAAACCCAAATGAAACAATAACTTTAAATGGCGAGGTAAAATATGTTGAACGGACTAGCCATTATGTATTTACTATTCAAAACGAAGAAGCAGGAAATCAATTCGAAATAACAGGAACTTGGAAACAAACTGTCCCAATTAGCTCGACCTTACTCAGAAATTAGACGACATAAGAATTACCTATAATGATGCTAAAACCGATAAGCAATGGACAATCCCGCACGCACGGCAGCCCATTTGCTACGTTGCACATCTACCTTGATACCATTACCATCTACCGTATAATCCGTTTTTATAGACAATGGGAAATCTCTCAAATCCTGTTGCAACTCTGCTAAGTCCTCGCGAATAGCTTGCTGCTCTTGTTCATTAAGTGCAACATTTCCAGCTACGCTACCACGCCCACTACCAAAACTAGGGCCAATAATTCGCCAATCTAAATACCATTTCTCAGCCAATTTAAAGTTTGCACCTATGGAAGCCCCTCCTGTAAATGAACGAACGCGGCCTGTTAGCGGAATGGTTTCATAGCGCTCGTAAACGAGTTGCCCCATATAATTGAAATTGATATCCAAATCATAAGGAGCTGTTGCGCCGAAACTCGCATATCGAACATAAGGCGCCACGTAAAAACCGCGGAATGGGCCGCGCTTAGAGGTGTAAAAACGAACCTCCGGTGTAAATGAAAAACTAGAGCTTTTAAAACCATCTATCATATCTGTAAAATCTCCATCATTCGCAAAGCCCTTTATAGCTGAACGAAAAGGGATCCGACTATTTGGACGCCAACCCAACTCAGCACCCACGGAAATCCTTTCAGTAATCAAACGTTCATATTCTACACCAAATTTTCCTGCAAACAACGACAAAGCATTTAGTTTTATTAAATTAGGTTGTTCTACCACTTCACGTCTTTGAGCAGACACACTAGCTGGAGCGACCATAAAAATTACCGTCAAAAATGAAATAAAAAAGATGGAAAGTAAGCGATTCATATCATATAGTAGTTAGTGTCCACTGAGTATCGAAAGAACAAATATAAAACCAAAATTTTCTTTTATAAAGAAAAAGCCAACCCATTCCTGGATTGGCTTTTCAAATACTTGGAAAACAAAAATTATCCTTCTGTTTCTTCTGTGTTTTCAGCGTTCTCAGTTGCTTCTACTTCTTCAGCAGGAGCTTCTTCCGCTACAGGCGCATTTTTAGCAGCGATAGCTGCTGCTTTTTCTTCTTTTTTCTTCGCTTCAGCGGCTAAGGCAGCATTCTTAACTTCTTCTTTCGAAGATGCTAATCCAGTTTTCTTGCCTTCGATACGAGATTCTTTTCCTTCAGACCAAGTAGCGAATAATTCTTCCGCTTTAGCCTCGTCAAAAGCACCTTTTTTCACACCACCTTGCAAGTGTTTTTTGTACAAAACACCTTTGTAAGAAAGAATAGCACGAGCAGTGTCAGTTGGCTGAGCACCTTTGTTCACCCAATCCAAAGATTTTTCAAAGTCCAAAACGATAGTCGCTGGGTTTGTGTTTGGGTTGTAAGAACCGATGCGCTCGATAAATTTACCATCACGTGGAGCACGAGAATCCGCCACTACTACATAGTAAAAAGGTTTTCCTTTTTTACCGTGTCTTTGCAATCTGATTTTAGTTGCCATTTTTTCTAAATTTTTATGTATTCAACATATCCCCCGTGCTACATGCAAGAGGGGACGCAAAGGTAACTATTTGATTGGTAAAGACAAAATGAAATTATTACCTTCACGCTATGAAGACCGTCGCTCCATTAAAGATTCTGAAAGCTTCCGCCGGTTCGGGAAAAACCTTTAGCCTTACTGTTCACTACCTTACCTTGCTGTTGCACAATGAAAATAGTTACCGCGAAATTCTGGCGGTGACATTCACCAACAAAGCTACAGCGGAAATGAAGGAGCGTATCCTCTCCGTTTTGGAAGGATTGGCGCGCGGAAATCAGGATCGCAGAATTAACGATTTTCGGCAGATCCTATTGACGCAATCGCCAGATTGGACAGAAGCGGCTATTCAAGAAAAAGCAAATCGCGTTTATCGAAAAATACTGCATGATTACAGCCATTTCACGGTGAGCACCATAGACGGATTCTCCCAAAAGGTAATTCGTAGTTTCACTTACGAGCTACATTTGGATGCAGCATACAAAATCGAAATGAACATCAATAAGGTAAAAGCCGACCTTACCGTGATGCTCAATCAGTTATTGGACAATCGGCCGGATCTATTGGATTGGATAATCGAATACGCCGAAAAGAAAATCGCTAATAACGAGAATTGGAATTATCGGCATCAGTTGATGTCCTTGGCAGGGTTGATTTTCTCGGAAAACTTCCAAGAATTTGACGCAAATCTACATGCACAAGAAGCTCAGCAGGTATTCCATGTGTTGAATCGCGAAAGCGAAACCATGACCAAAGGTTTTACAGAAGCAGTAAGCGAAGCGATCAAAGCATTTAGGCAACAATATATTTCGCTTAACGTGCAAGCTGAAGAATTCAAAGGGAAGTCTAGAAATGCTTTATTATCTGCCAACAAAATTGATGCAAATGTCAGCAAGTTATCGACAAGCGATTTGCAAAAGACGTTGGATCGATTTACGAAGCTGATTGAGGACGAGGGTGCATTTACCGAAGGTAAGGAAGTTCGACATGATTTGATCGCGCAATTTGCTCCGATATTGCAAACATTCGTCGATCTCCAAAATCTCTTCCCAACGTTTATTGCCTATCAATCGGTACAGGCCAATTTATATATCTTGCGATTGCTCAAAGAAATGAGTGATCTTTTGGCTCGATGGCGAAAAGAAAACAGTGCGCAACTCATCTCCGATTCTCAATTATTGTTGAGCAAACTGGGCTTGGATGACCATAATGATCCAACCTTTATTTGGGAGAAGATTGGCAATCGCTTCCGCTATTTCTTGTTTGATGAATTTCAAGATACCTCTCGGACGCAATGGAAGAATTATAGTCCGTTGCTCATTAACGCACTCGGAAACGCAGAAAGAAAATTAAGCGAACATCTTATTGTTGGCGACGTCAAACAAAGTATTTATCGCTGGCGAAATGGCGACTGGCGCATCCTTTTGCAACAAGTAGAGCAGCAGATTGGCTCCGCTTTCCATTTATCCGAAACAGAACAGCCGCAGTTTATTGCGAACGAAACTCTGGAAGTCAATTACCGAAGTTTGCCGAATATTATCCGTTTCAACAATCATTTATATGCTACGCTGCCCCAGCACTTGCAACAAGTGCTCAACGAAACGGTGCAACAAACGTTGAATGATGCTGATCTACGTTGGTGGCGCGAGTCGGGCAACGATCAAATGTTGATTCGGGCGTACGCAAATAGCACGCAGCAGGTACCACAGAGCAAGATGGACACGAATTTGCCGCAAGGCGAATTGGATATTTGTTACATCCCGGTGGCTGATGGCAGATATCGAAAAAACCAAGTGATTGAAGAATCGTTGCAGCGTTTATGCGCACAAATTGGTACGTGGATTTCCTCCGGAAAATATCAAGCTAATGAAATCGGAATTCTAGTAAGAACTAATCGGGAAGCACAACAAGTTATTCAATCGCTGATGATCTATAAGCAAGAAAATCAGCTCGCCTTCGAAGTAATTTCCGGCGACGCATTGAGTTTAGTGACGAACGATGCGATCCAGTTATTTATCGAAACTTTAAAAGCGCTGGTGTACCAATCGGCAAAACATACCGTGCATAAAGCAAACATGGCTTATCTGTATCAAGTGCTGCAAAACCACCAAACTTTCGACCAAGATAATTGGCTATTGTTTAGGAAAAACGACGTGAAAGCGTTGAGTGAAATTCTTCCGGCAGCGCTGATTGAACATTGGGAATATTGGTCGCAATTGCCTTTGGTGCAGTTGATTGAAAAGCTGATCGAAATCTATGGATTTACAACAGCAAACAATCCGCACATACCTTACTTACTCGCTTTTAAGGATTTGGTTGCCGGATTTGCAGCGGCGGGTGAACGCGGGATTCACGAATTCTTGACCTATTGGGAAGAGGATGGAAACCGAGCAGTATTGCCTTCCGGCGGAAAAATCAATGCCATCGAAGTAACAACCGTACATAAATCCAAAGGATTGGCATACGAAGTAGTGATGTTACCTTTTGCCGCATGGAATTTGGACGGTATGAAGATGGGCGTTTTTTGGGTTGATACAAACGAAACTCCTTTTGAAGCATTGGGAAAAATCCCACTTAAGTATACATCAACATTAGGACAATCGCTCTTTTACAAACAATATTTCGAAGAAATGTTGTTCAACTACATGGATGCGCTAAATACATGCTACGTGGCGACCACGCGCGCTATCAAACATCTTTATATCACGGCGCCATTCTTTAAAGAAACAAAAGACAAGAAAAGCGGAGAAGTGAACGGCATCGAAATCAAGAATGATTACATTAGCGACGTCATCTTCCAATCGCTTGATAGCACGAATAGTCCATTTCCAATAGACGACACCGAACATCATGTAAGCGAGATTGCATCCCGCGTAACACCTAAAACGCCAACATCAGATATTGAAACTAGAAATAGCATTTCCATCCTACAATATCCGATCTCGAAAGAACTCGATCAAGCTTGGAGCAAATCGAATCGGCGAACGCTGGCAGATTTACCGTTGGTAGAAAAAGCGGCGCAATACGGCATTATCGCGCACGAAATCTTGTCGGAGGTTTCGAACGAATCCGATATCGAAAAACAAATTTTGGACTACATTGAGCAAGGTGTTTTAGCGAAGGAAGATGTTCCGGAAATTCGCCGACATATTCAGCAAGTTTGGCAACATCCGAGTATTAATCAATGGCTGAACGGCACCTACAAAATCTGGAACGAATCGAGCATCATCACGAAAGATGGCGAAACGATTCGTCCGGACAAGGTTTTCACAAGCGAAAAGGAAACGATTGTGTTAGATTTCAAATTTACGCAAGGCGATTACGTCGGGCATAAAACGCAGGTCGACAAATACATGCAAGCGCTCCGTAATCTTGGCTATAAACAAGTAAAAGGTTATTTGTATTACGCGAAATCCAACGATTTACAAGAAGTGATTTAATCAAACTCCGTTCTCTCTTACCACTCAAACATGCAAGCATTCCTACATTTAGTAGCAGAAGATATCAAACAGCGGTTCGGACAAGATTTGTCGGAAATCGCCATCGTTTTCAACAACAAACGTCCGATTACCTACCTCAAGAAACATCTTTCGGAAGTGTATAAGCAGGCCATTTGGTCGCCACAATTTTTTACCATCCAAGAATTCGTCAAGCAAGCGACAACGCGCGGTGAAGCATCTGCGTTGAGGCAATTTTTCTATTTATACGAATTGCACAATGAAATGGTGAAGCAAGAAGGTGGTGAGCCGGAAAGTCCGGAAGAATTCTATCCTATTGCAGAGATCATTCTAAGCGATTTTAGTCAGTTGGATTACGAACTGGTTGCCGTCGATCAGATTTATACCGAATTGTACGACACCACGAAAATCGACCTCGAATTTCAACATCTTACCGCGGAGCAACAAGCGTATATTCGCCAATTTTGGCAATCGTTCTCCATGTCGGGACACACGGGCGTGCAACAACGATTTTTAAAACTATGGAAGCGCTTACCGCAACTTTATCGACGTTTCAAAGAGCGCTTGGCGAATGAAAACCTTACTAATTACGCAATGCTGTATCGCGATCTTGCGGAAAACGACAAGCATTCTTCTGATATCGTTTCTGCTTACAAACAGGTCATATTTGTTGGGTTCAACGCACTAAATCGAGCGGAAGCGACTTTATTTAAACGCTGGCAAGATGAAGGGAAAGCACTATTTTATTTCGATGCGGACAGCTATTACTTGGACGACAATATGCAGGAAGCGGGGCTATTCATTCGGAGAAACATATTTCAAACCGGATTAGTTAATGCGTTGGGCGAAACGCCCAATTTGATTGGCAACCGAACCGATCAAGTGCACGTTTACGCATCCTTAGGAAAGGTCGCTCAGGCAAAACTGGTGCACGATTTACTGCTGGAAAATGAACACGAAGGGAAAACTTCCGCCATTCTTTTAGCCGACGAAAGTTTATTAGTTCCGCTGTTGCAGAGTTTGCCTGCCTTGCAGATAAATATCACGACCGGATTTCCTTTGCTTCAATCTCCATTGTTCGGCTTGCTGGATTTGTGGTTACATGTGCAGGAAGAAGTTTCCTGGCGGAAAAAGGAAAAGCTTCCCTATCCGATGATTGAAAGTTTTCTCAGCCATCCGATGGTTCGCTTAGCACAAGAACAGCGCGAAAGCATTCAGAAAGATGTGGTCGATAAACAGCTTTTCGAAGTTCGATTGGATATCTTGTCTATTAGCAGTTCCACCGTTCCAACATTCTTTCAACCGACCGCGAATTCGGCAGCGCTAATTCCGAATATGATGGCACTTTTGGAAGCTTTACAACAAACCTCCTCTGGCGAAGGTATTCTTCCACAGATTGATCAAACTTTGCTATTCGAAACGCGTCGCGTTTTACAGCAATTACTTCTGGGAATGGATCAAATCGGACCATTAAACATTCCTTTTCAAATTGGGTTAATTCGCAAAGCGCTTGCTCCTATTTCAGCAGCCATCGAGGGCGATCCATTGAAAGGGATTCAAATCATGGGTTTGCTAGAAAGCCGGAGTTTAAATTTCGACCACGTTTATATCCTCGGCGCGAACGAAGGAATTTTGCCAAAAACATCCAACTCCGCAACGTTTCTGCCAGATAATCTACGACGTGCATACGGATTGCCGATATTGGCGAACCAAGACGCGTTGTCCGCATATATTTTCTATCGTCATTTTCAACATAGCGAATCCATCCATCTGTTTTATAATAGCGTCGTGAATGAAAGCAGCTCGGGAGAAGAAAGTCGTTTTATCAAACAATTGGCATTCGAAAGTCAGTTCCAATTTGTACATCGCACGCAGCAGCAGGCCATTTCATTTGTCGACAAAGAGCCGGAATTGGTGATCGAAAAAACAGGAAAAGTTTGGGATACCTTATACAATTCCTACCTCCGAGATCGATCCAGCCACATATCCGCGACCGGACTGACCACCTATTTACAGTCACCGTTGCAATTCTTCTTGAGACACATTGCCGGCATAAAAGAACCGCCTTCCGTTTCTCAAGAATTCGAGATCAACAATTTGGGAACCATTATTCACGAAGTGATGGAACGCATATTTACCCCTTTCCACCATTTGGAAACATTCACTTCCACGAAAGTTTTGGGCGAGAATATTCCAAAGATTGAAGCGATGGTAGTACAGGAAATTGGTCGGCAATATCACACGGAATATAAAAATGCCAACGAACTGAACAGCCTTCAACGCATCATGTTGCAGATCGCATCGGCGTACATCAAAGTTTACGTCGAACACGATATGGAACATTACAAGATGTTCCGAATTATTGAGTTAGAGAATAGCGAAGATTATTACCTAGATTTTCCAATAACGGTGCAAGGCAAAACGGAATACATAAAAATTTATGGAATCATTGACCGTGTGGATGAAGTAGTGACGCACGATGACGAGATCAAAACGCGTATTGTCGATTACAAAACTGGAGCCGATAAAGTAGAATTTAAAAAGGCGAGAAACAAGGACGACGAAGAAACTGCGGAAACAATGTTCGCCCTAAATGGAACGAATGATTTGCACAAAGCACTCGTTCAAACCCTATTTTATGCATACGTTTTTGAAGAAAAAACAGGGCGAAAAGAACTCGAACCTCATTTGTATGTGGCTCGTCGAATGCGCGAGGATGGCACTTTATTTTACAGCAAAAATGAAGGTTTGTTAGAAGGCGATTATCTGCGCGAACAGAAATCCGAATTTATTACATTCCTCCGTCGCACCTTGGAAGAAATATTTGATCCAAGCATTCCGTTCCGCCACAAACCGGATATGCACGTTTATCCGAGCGATCCATATACGCTCTTTTACAGAAATAGTATCTCAGAAAATACGGATGATGAGCAGGAATAATGGCTAAGTATCACTTTTGCTTCCTTTTCTATTCACCGATTTATTCACCACAGATAGCACCATAAACAAAGATATCATGGTCTGAATTGGTCTTTCCCATGAGGTGAATCTCGGATCTTCTAAATGCCAAATAAACACGATCATGAAGATTAATAATCCTAAAAGGATATATGCG
Source organism: Sphingobacterium corticis (assembly GCF_042684745.1). Lineage (NCBI taxonomy): Bacteria > Pseudomonadati > Bacteroidota > Sphingobacteriia > Sphingobacteriales > Sphingobacteriaceae > Sphingobacterium > Sphingobacterium corticis. Next base: position 26,979 of record NZ_JBHUMA010000007.1, read on the forward strand.
GAAAATCGCATTAATTTATTGAACATTGGCTAGTAATTGGTTAAAACATTACAAGATAGCAAATAAAAAAGAGGGCAGTGCCCTCTTTTTTATTTAACTTTTTACTTTCTTTTTGATGGCTCGATTTGCGCGCCATTTGGCTACTTCCATTTTGTAGTTGTACCATTTATCTTTGAAAATCTTGCGCATTGCATCATCGAAATGACGTGTTACGAAAAGATTTCTTGCGCCCTTAATTTTTTCGATCAATGAATTTGGCAAAGCGCGTACAGATATAGAATAACCTTCGGTTTCGTACTGAATGTAATGCCACCATCCTGCTGGCATATACAACGTATCACCTGGATTAATGACAGCTTCGTAACCATCCAATAATTTCAACCCCGGATATTCCTCCGGATCTCCGGTTTTCAGGTTGACAATACTGTGGAAATTATACGGCAATTTATACATCAAATCCGATTGGTTGTTCGGGAACACCCAAATGCGCTTAGCTCCTTGGAATTGAGAAATGAATACATGCGACATGTCGATATCGAAATGATTCCGCGTTGCAGAACCTTCTCCTCCAAAAAACATGTAAGGCAACCACTGCAAAACCTTCCCTCCTGTCACATCGTTAAAAAGAACATCCTTCTTTAATTCAGGACGTATTTTCATTAAATTGAATAGAAAAAGTCTCAATTCGGTTGGGCCTTTACGGATGAGATCTAGATATTCACCAAAGGTCATTTGACCAATGGGCGGACTGGCAGCATGTTGCTGCCCTTCTTCCTCACGCCCGTACACATTTATTTTTTCAGCGCCAGCGATCTCTTTGAAATAGTCATAATTCCATTTCGTCCAGCATGGGCTGTCTTTACGTACAAAATCTTTGATCAGCACAGGCTGACCTTTATTCAAGTAATCCCTCACAAAATCCGCTGAGGATATTCCTGAGATGCTTTCGACTGGTTTTAGTTTCACAAGCTTACTTAGTTTAGAACAATTACAAACATAAAAAAATAATCCCTACAAAAGTCAACCCAAAAACAATTGAATTGCATAAGTGATAAGAATCATTTCATAAAAATGGAGCTTTGATCAAAAATGATCTTATATTAAAAAAGGATGACAACTGCCATCCTCTTGTTTATTTTCAAATTGTTCAGCGGTGCTAAAATACCTAACCGATTATTTATTGACTGCTTTGATGTATTGCTCTACCGCCATAGTCATACTTGGTGCTTCAGGCGTTGGTGCCGGAATATCCAAAATCAAGTTATGATCTAACAAGGCTTGTTGCGTAGTTGCGCCAAATGCAGCGATACGTGTATTATTTTGTACGAAATCCGAAAAGTTCTCAAACAACGACTGTACGCTGGATGGACTAAAAAATACGATCACGTCGTAAAAAACATCTTTCAAATCACTCAAATCGCTAATAACCGTTCTGAAGAGAACTACCGGCGTAGAATCGTATCCGTTTTCTTGCAACCAATTTTGCGTTTCTTCGTTAGCTACATCCGAGCAAGGGAAAAGAAACTTTTCATTATTATGCTTTTTAAGTACATCTTCCAAATCTTTCGCAGTTTGTTTTCCGAAGAAAATCTTACGTTTTCTATATTGTATGTACTTTTGAAGATACAGTGCAATTGCCTCTGTGATACAGAAATACTTCATATCGGCGGAAACTTCGAATCGCATTTCTTCGCATACTCTAAAGAAATGATCTACAGCATTTTTACTGGTAAAAATTACTGCGGTATAATCTGCAAAATCGATTTTATCTTTCCGCACATCTTTTCCCAAAACACCTTCTACATGTATAAAAGCACGAAAATCTAACTTCAAATTATATTTTTCCGCCAACGCGAAATAAGGAGATTTTTCATTTTCAGGTCTTGGCAAAGTCACAAGAATACTCTTGACTTTCTTTGCTCTTTCTACATCAATCTGCATAAGTATGGAATTATTTAATGGCCTAAAGCTCTAATCAGCAATAGGATCGGAGCAATTTCCAAGGTGCAAAGATAAATAATTAAATAAGATATAGAAAATTGAGTCTGACCAAAAATATTTAACACCGTTCGAAAGACTCTATAAATGAACATAATAGAGATAGATATGATGAACAGAATTAATATTATATTAAAGTATGAAGCTGGGGACAGAATAATAAATAATAAGAACGGTAGTAAAAATAACATACTGTTAAAATATACCAGATAAACCACCGTAATATATTCCCTAACCAATCTTTCCAAACCGAAAACAATAGAAATAAAACGTACTAAAAGAATTTTCAGAATAAAGAGAACAGCGATTAATCCTGAAGCTTTCAAATAATTAGCAAATGTCAGAAAGCCGACATCTCGGAAACCCGACATGTACACGACAATAAATAAACCCAACGCCAAACTGAATACCGCGTAAAGGAACACATATGGCCAAGAGGTAGCCATGCTATCTTCTTTACTGATCTGCTGCAGCAAACGCTCTCGATAATACGCGTCAATGATGATGTGGAACTCGGCCGGAAAAGCAAATCGAATCAATCCGACACAAAGCAACAATACCAATGCTGTGATCAACACCCAAACCGGACGATGCGGGCGCTCAATTCCCGCCACTGTATCTATAGAAACCGCATCGCGAAGATGTTCTTCCCAAACCAACCATTTATCCGGAACTTGGTTAGGCAAATCGCGAAAACGATCAGCTAAAAAGTTTTCTCGGTAAGGATTATCATAAATCAGCGCACTATAATCGGTCGCAAAGCGATGGCGAATGGAATCCTGCACATACACTTCGCGAAGACTGTCTTGTAATCGGATCATTTCCAATTGGGCGGAAGATTGCGCACGATACAAATCTTGTGCGAAGGATTGCTTCGTCGACATCAACATCGACAATGCCGACCACATAAAAATCCAAAATACTTTTGCTTGCATAAAGTTGTAAAAGTAACGAGTATATCGGGAATTGGCAATATCAGCGGAAAACTCGTATTTTCACAAAACCAATGGAAACATCAACAATCACCCGCTGCGGATGGTGCGGCAACGACAAATTATACCAGGATTACCACGATGAAGAATGGGGACAGGTTGTTACAGACGATCGTGTTCTATTCGAATTTTTGGTTTTGGAATCGGCGCAAGCTGGATTAAGCTGGATCACGATTTTACGAAAAAGAGAAAATTACCGCCGATTATTCGCCGGGTTTGATCCGGAAAAAATTGTAAAGTTTACCGATGAAGATGTCGAAGAAATCTTGAAAGATGCGGGCATTATTCGCAATCGATTAAAAGTGCGCAGCACGATTACCAATGCGCAAATTTTCTTAGCGATTCAAAAGGAATATGGTAGCTTCTACAAATACTTGTATTCGTTTATGCCGAATAACGAGCCGATCATCAATCATTTCACATCGCTAAGCGAAGTTCCAGCTGCAACGCCAATTTCGGATGCCATTGCGAAGGATTTAAAGAAACGTGGTGTAAAGTTTTTCGGAACTACAATCTGTTACGCGTACATGCAGGCTGTGGGCATGGTCAATGACCATGTGACCAGCTGTTCGTTTCGCTAAGCGGAAATCTTAAAATATTTGCCGAAGGCTTAACGAAAGTTAATCTTTCGGCACATGTTTGTAAATGTGCATAAGATTTCTGCAAAGGCCGTTGTAATCTAAGCCATAACCAACTACGAATTCTTTCTCGATTTCAAATCCGGTGTACAGGATATTATCGAAATCATGCTCCATGCAATCGGGTTTGATCAATAACGTGCATACCGCGATGGATTGCACATGAAGCTTTTCCAGCGCTTCGATTGTGTGCTTCAAACTATTTCCAGTATCCACAATATCTTCCACGATGATAATATGTCGATCCCGCAAATCCATCTCTAGACCAATCAACTCCTTTACATTTTGTTGTTCAGTACCGTGATAGAATGAAAGTTTCATAAACGACATTTCGCAAGGAATGGTGATTTGCTTCAACAAATCTGCCATAAACATAAAAGAGCCATTCAAAACGCCTACAAAAACAGGCAGCTTGTCTTGGTATTTCACATTGATATCTATCCCAATCAATCGCGTACTTTTTTGAATTTGCTCATTATCAATAAGCAATTCGAAATCCATATCGTCGATTGTAATCTTATTATCCATAGTTGCTCGCTAGTTGTTGCGGGTAGAATCCTGCCCTCCGAAAAGCCGTTCTAACAAACGCTGGTGTTGTTGTTCTTCCACGTCAATATCCTCAATCAAATCATGCAAATCATCGGAAGATGGCACCGAATCTACCACACCGTATGGGCGAGGCGGACGCAGATTAGGCTGTAAAGTAACGCCATAAAATCCGTATGCTTCGGGCACGGCCACGTCGTTTAGCTGATTTAGCTTATTCAGAATATAGCCGTATGTATTGAAATGCCTGCGCACCCACGGTTTCAGATGTCCGGTATAATCAAATGAGGCCAACCCAGTTTTTGGCCGAGGTATAATGCTAGATAAAAACAAGCTTTCGCCTAGATCCAATTTATCCGGCGTTTTCCCAAAATAATAATTGGAAGCTTCGGCGATTCCATAAATATTCTTTCCCCATTCAATGATGTTGAGGTATATCTCAAAGAGCCGATCCTTGCTCACCGCTTGTGAACGCTCCATCAACCAAACCAACAGAATCTCTTCGAACTTGCGCATCATCGTTTTATTACGATTCAAATACAAATTTTTGATCAGCTGCATGGAAATTGTGCTTGCGCCACGTTTGAATCCTCGTTCTTCTATATTTTTAACGATCGACAACTTGAAAGCTTCTTCTTCAAAACCATGGTGATCGTAGAAAAAGGGATCTTCCGTATTCAATACGGTTCGCTGCAAAATTGGCGCAATGTTACCCAACGTTCGGAAGTTCGGATTGTTTGGACCAACCACGATATCGCGCAGTTTGGCGGTGTCTTCATAAATCTCATGCACAAATGGTTGGTTTAACGCCGCAATATTCGCTTGTCCCCATTTCACAATCTTCAAAGCGCGATCGTCCATTTGCGAACGGAAAAGCAATGAATCCGGATTATCGAAATCCACCGCAAAATCCAGCTGATAAGCGATCTCCCCTTTTACTTCCAAACCTTTTAAATTTTCAAAAAGCTGATCGGGAATTGCGTCAAAGAAATCCTGCGCCTCAAATTTCCCGGTATGTACGGAAAGTTCTAAAAACGGCGTCGGGCGATGGCGATATTTGAACTGCGGTTTTACAATAAAATCTTTCACACGAATTTCGGAGCCTTCCGCCAGTTCAATGGCATTCTCATCAACAATAAATCCACCTTCAGCCGATGCATTTGGAATAAGAACAGGCTTTTCGGAAAGTCGACGGTGAAAAACCTGCAAATCTTTCACTTCCCACTTACCAAGCAATTTCATTTGGTTTGCTCCGTGCCTTTTAATTTCTTTAAGATCAAACGTTACTTCTTCAAAGGTTACCGCTAAACCTAAACGACTACGTAAAAAAGGAACTTCCATATTTGGTGTTTCCGAAGCTACGGTTACTCGAAACGATTCATCATCTTTATCAATTTCGCCCTTCAAATTCCATTTATCCATGAGCTCATTCAGAAAAACATCCACATCATATTTCCCTCCGCGCATTTTCCCTTCGGGAATACGAATTCCTTGCGTGCCAGAACTATCTTGATAAGTTACCCGCACATCATTCAGTTCCAAATTTTCTGGAATTTTATCAAAGGCTTGCCCGATCAGCCGATCGATGGTTTGCGATAAAGTACGCTTTTGCTTCGTTTCCGAGCTCGACGAATCTTTTTTCTTGAACAAGAAATCATAATTTGATTGATCGCCATCTTTCACCAAGGTAAGCGCCGTTTGATCCAGTCCTAGTTCATCCAAGAGAATCTGTTTTCTAAGCAATGGCCAAAATGCTAACGAAACACGCATCTGTTTGGCATTGAGTAATCGTTCGCCGGAATCCGGCACGACCTGCACGCCATCCATCTGAACGGTGGTCAATCCAGCGAAACCATAACTGTGCATGGAAAGGTTTAGCGCATAATCATCCTTCAGTTGCTTTTGCGCTTTAGCGATCGCACGATCCAGCAAACCTTGTCGCACCGAAAAATAATAGATAAATCCGACCGCGAGCAAAACAATGAGCGAAGCGATGGTAATAATCGCGACTTTCTTTTGACGTGGTGTAATATGAATTTTCTGTGCGAACATCATCCGGCTATAACAACAGTGTGTGGTAAAATACGGGTTAAAAATAGACAAAAAACATTAAAAACATCTAAATGACAAGAGTGTGCAAGGCATTATTTAGCTTTGTGTTTCCAACGAAAGATAATGATTACGCAAGAACAAATCCTACATGCGCTTAGTCACGTCGAAGAACCTGATCTGAAAAAAGATTTGGTGACGTTACGCATGATTCAAAATATAGAAATTCTACCCAATAAAATACGTTTTGATGTGGTGCTGACGACGCCCGCTTGTCCGCTCAAAGATCATATCGAACACGCGTGTCGCAATGCGATTAGTTTTTTTGTTTCCAAAGAAGTGGAAGTCGACATCAACATGACTTCCCGCGTGGTCGCTGCCGACAACAATCAACTGAAAGGCATCAAAAATATCATTTTAGTCTCCTCCGGGAAAGGTGGAGTTGGAAAATCAACGGTTGCCGCGAACTTAGCGTTGGCACTAAGTAAGCAAGGCGCACGTACCGGTTTGTTGGATGCGGATATTTATGGCCCTTCTTTGCCGATTATGTTTGGCTTAGAAGGTGCAAAACCGGAATCAACGAAAACCGCAGACGGACAAACGAAAATTTTGCCGTTGGAACGTTTTGGCTTAAAATTATTGAGCATCGGTTTCTTCACGGATCCCAACCAGCCTATTCCTTGGCGCGGACCGATGGCAACATCAGCAATCAAGCAGTTGTTCAATGATGCGGATTGGGGTGAAATCGATTATTTGGTGGTGGATATGCCGCCCGGAACAGGCGATATTCACATTACCGTTTCGCAAACCTATCCTATTTCGGGAGCTGTTATTGTTACTACGCCGCAACATGTTGCGCTTGCAGATGCCATTAAAGGAATGGCAATGTACCGCATGGAAGGCATTAACGTGCCTGTTCTTGGAGTCGTAGAAAACATGGCGTACTTCACGCCTGCCGAACTTCCCGACAAGCAGTACTACATCTTTGGAAAAGATGGTGGAAAACGTTTAGCTACAGAAAACAATGTACCGTTTTTAGGAGAAATTCCTTTAGTAAAAGCGGTGGCTGATGCCGGAGATAACGGCTTTCCGATTCTATTGGACGAAAGCGAACCTGTCGCGGAAGCTTATCAGCACATTGCTGGCCGCGTAGCACAAGAATTATCCATTCTTGCAAACGCTTAATCTCATTTTCAAACACAAAAACAACAACTTATATGGAGCATATTCAAAAATTAGCCGCTATTCGTGCAGCGATGACTGCGCAACATATAGATGCTTATATTATTCCTTCTTCGGATCCGCACATCAGTGAGTATTTACCAGATCGTTTTAAAGCAATCGCTTGGACATCCGGATTTACTGGGTCGGCAGGAACATTGGTTATCACACAAGATTTCGCTGGACTTTGGACAGATGCACGTTATTTTGTTCAAGGGAAAGACCAATTGGAAAACACCGGATTTGAGTTGGTAAAACTAAAATCGCAAGGGAAAGCCGAATTTGTAGAATGGTTAGGTGAAAAGTTTGAAAAAGGAAGTACCGTTGCATTCGATGGCAACTTAACGTCCTTGCTTTTAGCGAAAACAATCCAATCAGAATTAGAACCAATTGGTATACAAATCAATGGATCGGTCGATCTTTTGGATGCGATCTGGGAAAACCGCCCTGCACTTCCAACCGCAACGGCATATTTGATTCACCCTGATACAACGGGGCAAGATACAATCAGCAAAATTGCTGCTATTCGCCGCGATATGCAGAAAGCGCGTACGCAAGCGCATATTATTTCTTCGTTAGACGATTTGGCATGGACGCTGAATATCCGTGGAAATGATGTACCCTGCAATCCGGTTGTTCTTGGATTTTTGGTTATTGAGCAAGAGAAAACAACCTTGTTTATTGATAGCAAAAAATTAAGCGCTGCGGATCAATCCGAATTAACGAATGCACATGTTACGATCGAGGCGTACGAAAATGTACACCAATATATCGCTGGCTTGCGCGTGGAGCAATTATTGATCGATCCAAAACGCACATGCTACTCGGTGTACGAAAGCATTCCTTCCGACATCAACATCATCGAGCAAACGAATCCATCTACATTCCTGAAAGCAGTCAAAAATCCAACTGAAGTCAATCTTTCACGTGAAACTATGCTGAAAGACGGCGTTGCTTTGACACGCTTTTTCAAGTGGTTGGAAGAAAATGTGCAATCCGGTGAACTTACCGAGATGAGCATTGCTGATCAGCTGCAATCTTTTCGCGCGGCACAACCTGGATTTGTAGACATATCATTTGACACCATCGCTGGTTATAAAGAACACGGCGCATTGCCACATTATAAAGCAACAACAAAAAGTGATGCGAAGCTAGAAGCTGATGGTTTATTATTGGTGGATTCCGGTGGTCAATATACGTCAGGTACAACGGATATCACGCGCGTCGTTTCTTTGGGTAACATTACGGCGGAAGAGAAAGAGGATTACACGATTGTGTTGAAAGGCATGATTGACGGATCTTTAGCGATTTTCCCGCATGGCACCCGCGGTTATCAGATTGATGCAATCACTCGTAAACCAATTTGGGAAACTTTGCGCAATTACGGACATGGAACCGGACACGGTGTTGGCTTCTTCTTGAATGTACACGAAGGTCCGCATACTTTCAATCCGTCGAACGTGGATATTGCCGTGGAAGAAGGCATGATTTCTTCTATCGAACCGGGATTGTATCGGGAAGGCGCGTACGGAATCCGCATCGAGAACTTGGTGTTGAGCAGAATGCTTTCGCACAATGAGTTCGGCGATTTCATGGATTTTGAAACCTTGACCGTTTGCTACATCGATACCGATTTGGTGAACAAATCGTTGCTAGATGCGAAGCATATCGACTGGTTGAACAACTACAACGCTTGGACTTACAACCAACTTGCTCCATTGCTTGATGCAGAAGAGCAAGAATGGCTAAAAGGCAAAACGCAAGCGATTTAAAAACAGAAAGACCGCAAGACAAAATCTTGCGGTCTTTTTGTTTTAGTTTATATCCCTTTTAAAGCGATTTACTTCTCCTCGTTCGGCTTTACCTCGAAAAATTGTTCAATTGGTTTATGGTACACCCCAGACAATGTTGTGATATAAATCTTACCATCAAATTCATTTAATGAGGTAATTAAATTGCCAACTAATCCATCATTTACCAACTCTTCTGCTTCATATCCAGACTCGTTAAAGTCAAATTTCCAAATCTGACCGTATCGGTAACCCACCAATTGGTCTCCGACATGAGAAAAGGTTACGTCACTAAGAAGGCGTTCAACATCATACGCCTTCCGCCAACTATTACCACGATCCGAAGACTGATAAAAATCTCCATTTCTTCCAAATCCGTATAGTATATCTTTATCTGAAAAAGTTCGCACAAGTGCTTTATCCAACACTTCTTTATAAACACCGTCCGAACTCACGTGAAGTGTTTTTGAATGAGATGAAACCAAGAAATTATCCCCTGTTGTAGTGATCATATCCATTCCATAATGAGATTCTCTATCAAGATCGATTACCTTGCTATTATTTATTTTCATCCAACTAAAATTGCTTGGCTCTTCATCTCCAGCATCAACATCAACCAAAAGCAATTTCATAATCGGATAATTGTTTTCGTCAGCCGACCGATATGCCATCAATGTTTGATTTTTATCATTGATCGCCATGGATTCTCCAAAATGACTATGCACAAATAACAGCTCTTGAAACGTTGGATCTATAGTCCGCATATCAAGGCTAAAGCTTAGTCCTGTACTTACAGGGTAATCTGAATTTACAAAAAGTACTTTATCGTCCTTCATATTTGCACCTACAAAATAACGTTCGCTTATTGGCAACTTGACATTTATAGATGGAGTAAAGTACAAAGCGTATCGACTAATCTCTGAACCTTGAGACATGGAGCTATCAGACTTCAGGTTGGTGTAACCGTATGGACCGATCATCGCCAGCTTATTACCGATTTTAGTAGCATACAACTGACTTTTAAAATGATATTGAAAACGCTCGTCTACCGTCCAAGTATTCGTTCGCTCGACTTCTTGTTCCAGCGGAGCATCTTTCGAGCACGAACTTAATACAAACAACAATAGGACAATGAACAAAGAGTGCCTCGAATAAAACAAAGAATTCATAAGTATAAAATAATAGAGATAGTTAGATTTTCTAAGATATAAATTATCCTATAAAAATGTAAATATACCAAGCAATTACTTATCGGTTACCATCCGTCAAAAGAAAGGTAATTTAATACCAGCAACCTCACCTCATATCACGATATTTGTGGTATGGCATATTTTCGCATTGCATTTATATTCATTTTCCTTTTTGTTTCCGCATCATCTTTCGCGCAAACGCTTCCCAGCAACATACAGAAAGCGTTCAGTCAATTCCAGCGAGAAGCCAACCTATCGAATAATCAAGCTGCGTTTTTTGTGACCAACAGTAAAACCGGAGAAACAATTTTTGCGCATCAAACCAATAGCGGTATGGCAACCGCCTCCACGCTGAAAGTAATTACGAGCATCACCGCATTCGATCTTCTCGGTTCAGATTTTAGCTATACAACAACGCTCTCATACAGCGGAAAAATTGATCAAAATGGCATTTTGCGTGGTGATATTATCGTGCGCGGTTCTGGTGATCCAACATTGGGTAGCGATCGCTATGATGCAATGAAAGCGCAAAACATCCTTGACCATTGGACTTTCGCTATGAAAAAACTAGGCATCAAACAGATTGACGGAAGAATTATCGGCGATGATCGTCTATTCGACGGGAATCAGGTGCCAACAGGATGGCCGACCGCGGATATTGGCAATTATTACGGAGCAGGTGTTTCGGGATTAAATTGGAAAGAAAACAAAGCCGGTATCACATTCGCGCCGGGCGCAGTGGGAAGTCGAACCCATATTTCAAAATGGACGGATGATGTTTCCTACCTGAGCATCAAGAATGAAGTAACAACCGGAAGTCCGGGATCTGGCGATCGCGTTTACGGATTTTCCTCTCCATACGCCACTTCCATCTTATTGAAAGGAACTTTTGGTAAAGATTTGAAGAAAACCATCGAAGTGTCCATTCCCGATCCTGCTTTTCAGTTGGCGCACGATCTAAAAGCGAATCTCGAACAAGAAGGCATTGCCGTTCATGGGTCGGCAGCATCCGCATTCCAATTACAAAATTATCGCGATCAGCCAACACAACTCATTACCGAACATCAATCGCCTAAACTTCCCCAAATCATCCATTGGTTCAATCACAAAAGCATCAACCTTTATGGCGAAGCATTATTAAAAACGATTGGAAACATTAAGAAATCGTTGCGAACAACGGCGGAGAGCGCAGACTATGCTAAAGGTTATTGGAAACAAACGTTGAACATTCCGGTTTCCGATTTAGGCACGCTAGATGGTAGTGGGCTGTCGCCTGAAAATCGGGTGACCGCATCTGCAATGAATCGCATTATGCAGTATGCAACCAACCGAAGCTGGTATAAAGATTTCTTTGAAAGCCTGCCCTCGATCAACAATATGAAAATGAAAAGTGGAACGATTGGCGGCGTCTTAGCATACAGCGGCTACCAAACAACGCGCGACGGACAGCAACTTACCTTTACCTTGTTTGTCAATAACTACAAAGGTAGTACTTCGGCAATGCGTCAACGGATGTTCAAATTATTGAACGTGTTGAAACAATAATTTTTCTAGTCATGGAATAATAATAGATTTGTAACCACATACATAAACTTATACTTCAAAAAATAATTCAATGAGCAGTGTAAACAGAAAAAAGGACGCCTTACGTTATCACTCGTCTGGCCGCCCCGGCAAGATCGCAGTCGTCCCTACCAAACCACATAGTTCACAACGAGATTTATCATTAGCCTATTCACCGGGTGTTGCGGAGCCATGTTTGGCAATTGCCGAAAACCCAGAAGATGCATACAAATACACCGCAAAAGGGAATTTAGTAGCAGTAATTTCCAATGGTACTGCGGTACTTGGATTGGGCGATATTGGTGCTCAAGCCGGAAAACCGGTAATGGAAGGTAAAGGTTTATTGTTTAAAATCTTTGCGGATATCGACGTGTTCGACATTGAACTGGATACTAAGAATGTTGACGAATTTGTGAAAATCGTTAAAGCTTTAGAGCCGACTTTCGGAGGTATCAATTTAGAAGATATTAAAGCGCCGGAATGTTTTGAAATTGAGCGTCGTTTGAAAGCGGAGATGAATATTCCCGTTATGCACGATGATCAGCACGGAACAGCGATTATTTCGGGAGCTGCGTTGATCAATGCCTGTGAATTGCTTCAAAAAGACATTAGCCAAGTAAAAATCGTGGTTAATGGTGCTGGTGCTGCTGCTATTTCTTGTACTGCTATGTACATTGCCGTTGGTGCGAAGAAAGAAAACATTGTAATGTTGGATAGCAAAGGTGTTATCCGCAGCGATCGTGAGAACCTAGATGCGACGAAGGCAGAATGGGCAACCGATCGCGATTTGCATACTTTGGCAGATGCGGTAAAGGATAGTGATGTGTTCATTGGTCTTTCTGCAGCAGATGTGCTAACGCCGGAAATGCTATTAAGCATGGCTCCGAAACCGATTGTTTTGGCCATGGCAAATCCAAATCCGGAAATTGCTTACGAATTGGCTTGTGCAACTAGAAACGATATGATTATGGGAACGGGACGTTCTGATTTCCCGAATCAAGTGAATAACGTTTTAGGTTTCCCATATATTTTCCGCGGTGCATTAGATGTTCGTGCAACATCCATCAACGAGGAAATGAAAATCGCTGCGGTACACGCGATTGCAAGATTGGCGAAAGAACCTGTTCCGGAGGAAGTAAACCAAGCATATAATACCAACAACTTACGTTTCGGTGAAGAATATGTGATTCCAAAACCAACCGATCCGCGTTTGATTACTGAAGTTTCGGTAGCGGTAGCAAAGGCAGCCATTGAATCTGGTGTTGCTCGCAAAACCATCGAAAACTGGGACGAATATAAAACGGAATTGCGCAAGCGCTTAGGAAAAGATGATGGCATTATGCGCACGCTTTCCGCACGCGCTCAAAACAATCCTAAACGCGTAGTTTTCGCGGAAGCGGATAATTATAAAACCTTGCGTGCTGCACAAATTGTCAAAGAAGAAGGCATTGCGCATCCGATTCTTTTGGGCGACGAAGAACGCATTCGTCACATTATTGAGGAATATGCATTTGAATTAGAAGGTGTTCAAATCGTTGATCCGAGTAAGCAAGTAAAAAGCGATACGTTTAAGCAATATGTGGATCATTTGTTCACGAAACGTCAGCGTCGCGGAATCAGTCGCTTGGAAGCAGAGAAATTAATGCGCAGTAATCGTAATTATTATGCTGCATCCATGGTGGAATTTGGTCATGCGGATACGCTAATCTCCGGATTAACGCGCACTTATCCGTCCACTATTCGTCCTGCTTTGCAAGTGATCGGAGCAAAATCAGGAAGTCGCGTTGCCGGCATGTACATGATGTTGACGAAAAAAGGACCAATCTTCCTGGCGGATACCACGATGAACGAAGACCCTACTGCAGAGCAGTTAGCTGAAATCACGGTACTGGTTAATAAAGCGGTAAAAGAACGTTTCAACATTACGCCTCGCATTGCGATGCTATCTTACTCAAACTTCGGTTCAACCGACGGAAAGGTTGCTAACAAAGTCCGCGAAGCGGTGAAATTGTTGCACGAAAAGGAACCGGATATGATCGTTGATGGGGATGTTCAAGCGAATTTTGCATTGAACAAAGATATGTTAAACGCGAACTTCCCTTTCAGCAAGTTGAATGGCGAAGCAGCAAACACCCTGATCTTCCCGAATTTGGAATCCGGCAACATTGCATACAAATTGTTGCAAGAAGTTGGCGAAGCGGAAGCAGTTGGTCCAATCTTATTGGGTATGAACAAACCAATCCACGTATTGCAATTGGATAGTTCGGTGCGTGAGATTGTTAACATGGTAAAAATTGCGGTTGTCGACGCGCAAGCGAACGATAAACAAGCGTAAGCGAAAAGCAAAAATATATGTACGAATACCTCGACGGACAATTGGTACTTAAATCCCCTACCCACGTCATTATCGACGTGGGTGGCGTGGGTTATCATGTCCACATTTCCTTAACCACTTATAGTCAAATTAAGGAAGTGGAGCGATGCAAAATTTTCATTTCTTTTCAAGTTCGGGAGGATTCTCAAACGATGTATGGTTTTGCAACGGAAAGCGAGCGCCATCTATTCAATCATTTGATTTCCGTTTCCGGCATTGGTCCGAACACCGGACGGATGATGTTGTCATCCATCACACCGGAAGAAATCCAAAATGCCATTGTGCAAGGCCAGGTTGCGGTTATTCAACGAATAAAAGGAATTGGTCCAAAGACAGCGCAACGCGTTATTCTGGAGTTGCAGGATAAGCTAAAGAAAGAAGGTCCGAACGCCTTGTTGATGGAACAAGCGCCAAGCCTATCTACGCACGAGGAAGCATCTTCGGCATTAATCATGCTCGGTTTCTCGAAACAACAGGTGGAAAAGGTGATTCAACAGGTTTTGTTGTCGGCAGAGGATCTTACCGTGGAAGGATTGATCAAAGCGGCATTGAAAAAGTTATAGGTAGTCGATTTTATGGCAGAAGATTTAGTACGATCCAACGGCACGAAAGAAGAGCAATATCAGGCATTGATCCCACAGATTAAAGCGCTGATAGATTATGAAAGCGATTTTGTAGCCAATATGGCTAATCTTGCTGCTGCGCTGAAAGAGCAGTTTAACTTCTTTTGGGTTGGCTTCTACTTAGTCAAAGAAAATGAATTGGTATTGGGCCCATTTCAAGGTCCAGTAGCTTGTACTAGAATCGCGCACAATCGTGGCGTCTGCGGTACGGCTTGGGCAGAAAACAAAACTCTTATTGTTCCAGACGTCGATGCATTTCCCGGACATATTGCCTGCAGTTCCTTATCAAAATCGGAAATTGTATTGCCATTAACCTACGAAAATCAATGCCTTGGCGTATTGGATGTAGATAGCGCCGATTTGAATAGTTTTGATGAGATCGATGACAAATATTTGCAACAGGCTATCGAGATTTTGCTGAAAGCTTCCGCGATTTAATCTATATTCCAAACTTTAACCGACTTATCGTCGCCAGCAGTAAAAATCGTTTGCTGATCCCAGAGAATGGTATTGATGGATAAGCTATGGCTATCATAACCTCGGTCAATCCCTACGTTTTTCAGCAAACTTAAACTTTCAGGATCCCAAATTTTCCATGTTTTATCCCGGCTTGCGGTAGCAATTTGACTTTGATCAGCATTCGAAACAATGCCATAAACGGTGAACATATGCGGAGTAAGCTCGTGTTCCACTTTCAAATCTTCGGTGGACAATGTATATAACTTCGCATCACGGCCTCCAGAATAAAGCTGCTTATCGCGCACCAACAAACTCGTCACCGGCATGCTATGGATTAAGGCTTTCTGCAACGGTTGATAATCCGCACCGTTGTACTTATAAATCATACCGGATTTATCGCCAAAATAAACGGCTGACTCAGCAGCATTCGTGGCAATCGTGCGCACCGTATCCGAAGAAACGCGGAATCGGTACAGTTGCTGAAAGTTGCTCATATCATACACATAAGCAACACCCTCCTCACCGATAGCGATCAGTTCAGATTTCTCTTTTAAAGCCAACAAAGAAAATACAGCGCCAGATTCGGTTTTCATCTTCGCAACGAGCTTCTGCGCAATATAATCCACAATCATAATCTCACCCGAGCGCAAACCAATGGCTAGCAAATCCGTGTCCGGCAAACGATAAAGAATATATACCGAATGATTAACGGAACATAAAACACGTTTGAATTGCATCGTATCTAAATCCCATTCGACAACACCTTTGTCGTTTCCCGCCGAAAACAACGTATTGTTTCCGCCTTTGGCTAAGGTGAAAATAGGATTCTGATGCCCGCGAAGGGTTTGTGATAACGTAACGTTCAGCATAAGCACAAAGATAAGGCTTCGCTGTAAAGATGGAAAGAATCTGCTAGCGCTATCCTAAAATTGGACTTACTGATGACGGGAAGCTAGGTTTGCAGCAATTTCGCGTAAGCCCAAACCTTTTTCTTTCAACAAGACCAATAAGTGGAAAACCAAATCCGATGATTCGTTGATAAAATCTTGCTCGGTTTCCGCTAAAGCCGCAATCACTGTTTCAACTGCTTCCTCACCGACTTTCTGCGCAATTTTATTTAAGCCTTTTTGGCGTAGCGAATTGACGTAAGATCCTTCCACCGGAATATCGATTCGTTGTTGAATAACACGCTCCAACTCGAAAATGAAATTTTGATTCTGCTTGGTATTGAAACAACTGCGACTGCCGGTATGACAAGTTGGCCCGAGCGGAGTTGCCTTAATTAATATCGTATCTTGATCACAATCTACATGAATATCCTGTACTTCTAAGTAATGTCCGCTTTCTTCTCCTTTTGTCCAAAGGCGCGATTTGCTTCTAGAAAAAAACGTAACACGACGTTCGCGTTGCGTTTTCTCCCAAGCTTCCTCGTTCATGTAGCCCAACATCAACACTTCCAAAGTTTGTCCGTCCTGCACAATAACAGGCACTAAACCATCACCTTTTGAAAAATCTACCTTATACATAACCCGATATCCTACTAATATTATGATCTTACCACAATGTGGTTTTGTTGTAATGTTTCTTTTAAATCTGGAATCAATATCTCGCCGTAATGGAAAACAGAAGCTGCCAAAGCCGCGTCCACACCCGTTTCCTGAAATACGTCCACGAAATGTTGCTTGTTTCCAGCACCGCCGGAAGCAATCAGCGGAATACGAACCGCATCGTTAATACGTTTTAGTAATCCTTTGTCGAATCCATTCTTCGTGCCGTCGTGATCCATCGATGTCAGCAAGATTTCTCCTGCTCCCCGACTTTCTGCTTCCTTAATCCATTCTTCCGTAATGACGTCCGTTTGTTCGCGACCGCCGCGCAAATGCACTAAATTACGATCTTCCACGAATCGAGTATCGACTGCGATAACCACGAATTGGCTACCAAATGAACGAGCCAGTTCATCGATTAACGATGGATTTCTTACTGCAGCAGAATTGATCGAAATCTTATCCGCACCGGCAGCCAAAAGCGCGTCCGCATCTTTGAGTTCATTAATTCCTCCACCGATGGTGAATGGAATATTAACTTGTCGCGCAACAGATTTTACCAATTCAATGGTCGTCTTCCGCCCTTCGTGCGTTGCTGTGATGTCCAAAAACACCAATTCGTCAGCACCTTGTTGCGAATATTGCCACGCCAATTCCACCGGATCGCCCGCATCTTGCAAATCGACGAAGTTGACACCTTTTACAGTGCGCCCATCTTTAACATCCAGACATGGAATAATTCGTTTTGCTAACATGCTTAAGCTTAAAACTTAATCAATTCCTTTAGATTCCAATCTTTGATATCTTCAATGGAAATACGGTTTTCGTATATGGCTTTACCCACAACTACGGATTCCACATTTTTCAAATCTTGCAATGCTTGAATATCTTCCATTGAGCTAATACCGCCGGAAGCGATCAGCTTGATGATTGGAGAATGATCCAACAAACGTTGATACAATTCTACGCCTGCTCCGCCCAATTTTCCATCTTTGCTAATGTCCGTACATAGGAAACGATAGAATCCCAACGCCAAACATTTATCAATATATTCAATCAATTTAATTGGCGAGCTTTCCAACCAACCCGAATACTTAATAACCTCATCCAACACGTCGATTGCAATAACAATGTGATCCGCATATTTTACACGACCTTCATTCAATACGCTCAATTCCTCCAAAAAACTTGGGTTGGTAATCGCTTGTGTACCTACGATTACACGATGTACGCCTGCATCCACCAGCTCTTTTACCTTTTCAATGCTTCTAACGCCACCGCCGTACTGCACTTTCATCTCCGTCTTTCTTAACACCTCAAAAAGGTATTCTTGATTCGAAAAATCACCTTTTGCACCATTCAAATCAATGATATGCACGATTTCGGTACCGTTCGCATGATATTTCTCGATCTGTTCTTCCAAAGAGATTTCGTAATGCGTAACGTCTTCGTAATTCCCTTCGCGTAAGCGAACCACTTTTTTATCTAAAACATCGATGGCTGGTATTATATACATAGTCGTATCAATCAAAAGTTAATAATGAAGTATCCTTCAAAAATAGTGAATAATAAATTATAGTGTAAGCATGAATGCTTATAGCTTAGCAAAATTGGTCAACAATTGTTCGCCCACGGTGCCGGATTTTTCCGGATGGAACTGCACGCCATAGAAATTATCTCGATGTATTCCTGCCGAATAATCGATTCCGTAAAGCGTCGCCGCAGCTGTAAATTGTTCGTTGTACTCAATGAAAAAGGAATGTACAAAGTAAAAATACGATCCATCGGCGATACCGTCGAACAACGGGCATTCCCCAATACGTCGGATGCTATTCCATCCCATATGCGGCACTTTTTCTTCGATGTGGTGCTGAAAGTGCAAGGTTTTCATTGGAAAAACGTTCAGCAAATCCGCCGATCCTTCCTCCGAAAAGCTCGTCATTAATTGCATGCCAACACAAATCCCCAAAACAGGCTTTGTTTGCTCCAGAATAGCAGAAGCTAATCCAGAATCTTGCAACTTTTGCATCGCCGCGCCAGCATGGCCAACTCCAGGAATGATGATCCGATCGTATTTCTCGAAATCCGATGGTTCGTTGATCATGCCGTACGATAAATTACATCGTACTAAAGCGGCCGTGAGCGAAAATATATTCCCAGCTCCGTAGTTTACAATGCCTATCATCTATTTATTGCTAATTATAAAATCTTACAACAAGCCTTTCGTACTTGGCAGTTGCATATTATCTACATCACGTCGAACAGCTTTCTTAATCGATTTGGCAAATGCCTTGAAGATTGCCTCAATCTTGTGATGCTCATTATCGCCCTCAGCTTTTATGTTCAAGTTCGTTCTCGATGCATCGCTGAACGACTTGAAGAAATGGAAAAACATTTCTGTTGGCATATCGCCAATTTTTTCACGTTTGAACTCCGCATCCCAAACAATCCAAGCACGACCACCAAAATCGATGGCTACCTGCGCTAAGCAGTCATCCATAGGCAACGTAAACGCGTAGCGTTCAATACCGCGCTTATCGCCAAGCACTTTCGCAAAAATTTCACCCAGCGCGATTCCGGTATCTTCGATGGTATGGTGTTCGTCAATATGTAAATCGCCTTTCGCACGAACGGTCAAATCCATCGCACCATGGCGAGCAATCTGATCCAACATGTGATCGAAAAATGGTAATCCGGTATCGATATCAGCTTTGCCGCTGCCATCCAAATTAATTTCAATGAATATATCGGTTTCGTTGGTTTTACGGTGGTGATCGCCTTTACGACTTCCCAGTTTTAAAAACTCATAAATGCGTTTCCAATCCGTTGTTTCCAGTGCCACCGTTTCGGCATCGATGATCACATTTTCCGCTTTACCCAATGTATCGTTTTCGCGAAGCCAGATTGCCTTGGCACCTAAATTCTGCGCTAACTTCACATCGTTTACGCGATCGCCAATTACGAATGATTCCGGAAGGTTATAGTTTTCAGCGTGGAAATATTCCTGCAACAGGCCTACGCCCGGTTTACGCGTTTCCGCATTTTCATGTGGAAACGTGCGGTCAATATGTTCGCGAGCAAAAGATACGCCCTCGCCAGCAAACGTATTCATCACGAATTGATGTACCGGCCAAAAATGTTCTTCCGGATGAGAATCCGTTCCCAATCCGTCTTGATTAGTTACCAAAACCAACTCGAAATCCAGCTCTTTCGCAATCTTCGGTAGATATTGTAAGGCCCCGGGATAAAACTTCAACTTCGAAAACGAATCGATTTGTTCGTCTTCGGGTTCTAAAATTAGAGTTCCGTCGCGATCTATAAATAGTACGCGCTTCGCTACATTTGCCATAAAGGTTTAAGTATAGAATTCTTTGATTTTTGTCAGTAAAATTTGATTTTCTTTCGGCGTACCGATCGTCATACGCAAAGCGCCTTCACATAAAGTGACCGTCGAACGATCGCGAACGATTATGCCTTGCTGAACAAGATATTTATATAATTCACGAGCGCGCTCCAAACGAACGAGCACAAAGTTAGCGTCCGAGGGCGTGATGTGTTCAATCTGCGGAATGTCTTGTAAACGTTCCACAAGCAAGGTCCGCTCTGCTACAGATTCTCGAATCCATTCGTTGACTACTTCTACATTTTCCAACGCTTCCAAAGCGAAGTTTTGTGTAGCCTGATTGATATTGTAAGGTGGTTTTATTTTGTTAAACACACGAATGATATTGGGATGCGCAAATGCCATTCCCAATCGCAACGCCGCCAATCCCCAAGCTTTCGACAAGGTTTGCAAGACCACTAAATTTGGAAACTCTTTAAGATCAGCCAAAAAAGATGTTTGCTTTGCGTAATTGATATAAGCTTCATCCAAAACGACCAATCCATCGAAATTCACCAAAACGGTTTCAATATCCTGACGACGAATACTGTTTCCGGTCGGATTATTCGGAGAACAGATAAAAATCATTTTCGTGTTACCATCGACGGCTGCCGCGATGGCTTCGATATCTAATTGATAATCCGGCGTTAAGTTCACTTTCCGCACTGCAACATCATTGATGTTTGCAGAAACCTCATACATACCGTATGTTGGTGGCAGCAAAATCACATTATCCAAACCCGGCTGACAAAAAGCACGAAACAGCAAATCAATAGCTTCATCCGAACCATTTCCCAAGAAAATATGTTCTGGAGCAATGCCTTTTATCTTTGACAACTTTTGTTTTACAGCATGTTGCAAAGGATCAGGATAGCGGTTGAATGATTGGCTGATTGGTGATCCGTATGCGTTCTCATTGGCATCTAGCATCACCGAAGCTTCCCCGTCAAACTCATCTCTTGCGGAAGAGTATGCTTGCAGATTTTTTATGTTTTCCCTCAAAAGGAGGTCTAAATTGAATGACATTTTTAACGAAAAGATGGAATAATTGTGATTTCGTAAATATCAGGAAAATATCACGAAATGAAAGAAATTTTTTTTGACCTCCTAATTAATCGACGTCGTACCAATGCCCTTCTACGGACAAATGGGCATTTGAAAATGCGGTGCGCGCTTCGTCTTGCAACAAAACAAGCTCCTTGGTTTTGTAGCGCGCCGAATAATGCCCTAAAAGTAGTTTGCCAACGGAGGATTCTGCTGCAATTTCGCCTGCTTCTAAGGCTGTCGTATGAAATGTTTCAACGGCCCGATCGCTCATTTCATGCAAGAAAGTTGATTCGTGGTAAAGCAAATCTGCACCTTGAATAAAAGGCAAATAGTCTGGAATACGCACGGTATCTGAGCAATATGCGTAGCTTCTGGATTTAGGTGCAGGCGAAGTCAACTCGTCGGAACGATGCACATTTCCCGATAAATCGGTAAAGTCCAATCCCCATTTAATACCATTTAACAGCGGGCCGGGGATTTGCAATTGCTGCACCTTCTCCATATTTAACTTCGCTGGACGTGGCAATTCTTGAAAACGAAAGCCAGTGCAAGCTATTCGATGGCGAAGTGGGAAAGTTCGTACGCTAATGCAGTTTCCTTCAAAAATCACTTCAGATTCTTCCGGATTCGTCGGATGGAAAACAAGGTTGTAGCGAAGCTCAGTTTCCGAATATTTGAAATTTACCGCCAATATTTCCTGCAAAGCTGCCGGGCCGTAAATATGCAGATCTGTTTTGCGCCCAACAAGATGCATAGAAGATATCAATCCGACTAAGCCTAAATAGTGATCGCCATGCAAATGGCTGATAAAAATATGGTTAATCCGATTGCTTTTGATCCCATAGCGCGAAAGTTGCATCTGCGTACCTTCACCACAATCGATCAGAAACAACTGCTCATTGTGGTTGACCACTTGAGCAGTTGGATGCCTTTCGTATATGGGCGTAGCAGAGCTATTTCCTAATATGAGAACCGAAAACTTCATTATTCCTCTTCGCCACGCAAATCTAAGCGAAGCTCGTTACCAAAAATCATGTCCTTAGCACCTTCCACATCGTCCGCCATTTTGAAATAAGATTCCAAACGGACGGTTTTCAAATAGCTAAAAACATCTTCATGTACGTTTACCAAAATAAACAATCCGCCTACGGATTTGCATAAACGTCTCGCTAGCAAACCAGCGCGAAGACCGTCTTCGTCCGCGGAACGAACCTGATTAATATCTAATACAATATTGCGTTGGCCGCCCGTGTTTAGCAACATGAATTCGCCTTTCAATTTATCAGCAACCTCACCATCTAAACACGTAACATGTGGTTCAATAACCACAAAACGTTCGCCCTTCTCTACTGTGAATTTCATAGCTTATCCTTTCTTAAGACAGAATTTCTGCCAATGCTTGATCTACATTTTTTTGTACGCGATCGTTTACTTCGCCCGCTTCCGGATAAACGAACGATTCGCCTGTAATATGTTCATAAAGTTCAATGTAACGCTCCGAAATTGAAGCAACGACCTCATCAGTCATTTCCGGAATCTGTTGTCCATCTTTACCCTGAAAGCCATTTTCAATTAACCATTGACGAACAAATTCTTTCGACAGTTGCTTTTGGGCTTCGCCCGCAGCTTGGCGCTCTTCGTAGCCTTCCGCATAAAAATAGCGAGATGAATCCGGTGTATGGATTTCATCGATCAAATAAATCTGACCGTCTTTTTTCCCAAATTCGTATTTGGTATCCACCAAGATTAAACCGCGCTCGCGAGCGATTTCAGTTCCACGTTGAAACAATGCTTTGGTATAAGCTTCTAACTGCACATAATCTTCTTCACTCACAATTCCTTTTGCCAAAATATCAGCGCGGGAAATATCTTCATCATGGCCGACCGCCGCCTTCGTCGTTGGTGTGATGATTGGCTCGGGAAGTTTATCGTTTTCACGTAAACCATCCGCCAAAATTTCTCCACACAATACTCGGCCACCATCGCGATACGTACGCCACGCATGACCAGATAAGTATCCGCGGATAACCATTTCTACCTTAAACGGCTCACAGCTATGACCGATGGTAACGCTTGGATCCGGTGTGCTTACGACCCAATTTGGCAGAATATCTTTTGTAGCCGCCAAAAATTTGGCTGCGATTTGGTTGAGCACTTGTCCTTTATGAGGAATTGGTCGTGGCAAAACGACATCGAACGCAGAAATGCGATCGGATGCCACCATGACTAAATATTCGTTGTTGATGGTATACACATCACGCACTTTACCTCGGTAAAATGCCGTTTGATTTTGGAAATTAAAGTTTGTTTCTTTTAAAGCATTCATTGACATAGCGGTTTAGATTTCCGCTTCAAACGGAACTCGCGATCGAAAGGACTAAAATACGAAAGTTTGCGGCAAAACGCGTAAAAATTACGCTTTGATATCGCCGTAAGCTTCCAAAATACGTTTTACCAACTTATGTCGAACCACATCCGATCCCGTCAAATGTACAATATCGATTCCTTCAATGTTATCTAAAATATTGACGGCGGTAGCCAAGCCGGATTGTGATTTTTTCGGTAGATCGATTTGCGTTAAATCGCCTGTTACAATAAACTTCGCTGTCGGCCCCATCCGCGTTAAAAACATTTTTAACTGCATATCGGTCGCATTCTGTGCTTCATCAAGAATTACAAAACAATTGTCCAACGTTCGACCGCGCATAAACGCCAGCGGCGCCACTTCAATCGTGCGATTTTCCAAATACCCTTTTAGCTTTTCGACTGGAATCATATCATCCAATGCATCGTACAAAGGGCGCAAATACGGATCTACTTTTTCTTTAAGATCCCCTGGAAGGAAACCCAAATTCTCTCCTGCCTCCACCGCTGGGCGCGTCAAGATAATACGTTTTATTTCTTTGTTACGCAAAGCACGCACCGCCAACGCTACAGCAGTATACGTTTTTCCTGTTCCGGCAGGACCAATCGCAAAAAGAATATCGCTCTTGCTGATACTATCCACCATCTTACGCTGGTTTGGCGTACGCGCTCGCACGATAATTCCGTTCGGACCATACACGATGGGTTCTCCGCGTGCCATAGTCGGATCGGCAATCGCCGCGACTTCCTTCGCTGCTGAATTCACTACCGGCGCAGGAACCACATCGCTCACGATGCTTTCCAAATCCAAAGCCGACAAGTTTTGTAATCGCTGCACATGCAATAAAACTTTCTCGAAAGTTTTATTAAATAGCAACTGTTCTTTCTCTTCTCCCAAAACCTTCAGCTCGTCACCGCGCGCGATTAAACGCAACTTAGGAAACACCTTCTTCAAAAATTCATAATTTTCGTTGTGGGCTCCCCACAAGGTTACTAGATTGACATCATCTAGACGAATTATTAGCTCACTCAAATTTATCCTTTGTTACGGTTTGCAAACTGCTTACACTTCTGTTTACTAAAATAACATTCTTCCGTTTACTTTGTACGTGAATGATCTTTTATTTTTATTAACAAAGGGTGTGCAAAGATATTAGCAGACTGCACTGTGCATGGTGGCAGATTTTGTTACTTTTGTAGCTTAGATCGGAGCTCATGTTATGAGTGAGGGCAGCTCCATCTACCAAAAGCGGAAAACGGCTGAATCATCCATTTCAGGCTTTGCATATGGGCGTAATTACTTTAACAACAGATTTAGGACATCAGGATTTTTACCAAGCTGCACTCAAAGGCAGCATCATATCCCTATTGCCGGATGTGCGCCTTGTTGACATTACCCACGAAATCCCGTCGTTCAATATTCAACACGCTGCATTTGTTATCAATAATGCATATCGCTATTTCCCGCCTGGAACAGTACACCTAATCGGGATTGACACCGTTTTTCAAGAAGGTTCTCGATATATTGCTATGAAATTCCGGGGTCATTATTTTGTAGGACCGGATAATGGGATTTTCGGAATTATTTTGGCTGATGAGCCAGCTGATGAAGTCATTGAAATCAACATCATGCAGGATTTGCGGTATTTACACTTCCCGCTTGCGGATATCCTGACGAAAGCGGCTTGTCATATCGCCAGCGGAGGTAGTCTACAGGAAATCGGATTGGTAATTGACACACCTGTATTAAAAGGAACTTTGCAACCTGTGTACACTGCCGACACCATTAAAGGCCATGTTACCTACATCGATTCTTTCGGAAATGTGATAAGCAACATCAGCAAGGATTTGTTCAATCGCGTACAAGCTGGAAGAGGTTTTATCCTGCGCTTCAAACGCAATGAAACCATTAATCACTTAAGTTGGCATTATAATGAAGTTTCCGAAGGCGAAAAGCTTTGTCTATTTGGAATCAGTAATTTCCTGGAAATCGCGATTAATAAGGGACACGCCAGCAACCTGCTTGGCTTACACCAAGATGAAAGTATTCTCGTAGAATTCGCCAACAAATTCTAAACACTTCCGTTTTATCTTAAATTTTTCTGTCATGAAAATAATCTGCAATCGATCATATCGACTATTCGGCGCCGTTTTGTTCTGTATTTTCTGCCTTGGGTCAATTCCAGCTTATGCGCAAATAAAAAGCACCGTAGATTCATTGTCCTACGAAACCCAACGTGCGAAAGTCAATAATTTGCTGGAACAACGAAAACAGAAGTTCGGAGAATTTGATCAATCCGTATTAAAGAAATCTGGCGTGTTCGGCATTTTCAAAACGAAGCGTGATATGCAACAATCGATCGATATTCTGAAATCAGTAGTGATTAATGATAACCACATCTTTCTAGAAACACAGAAACTACTCAGTCTGAAGGATTTTGAGAAAGAACATTTCCAAAAATTAGCGAGTGAATACGACACACAATCGTCGGCATATATGCGCACGATTACCAAATTGCAAACCGAAAACGACAAACTCCGTACACAAATCAACAACTTAGACGAAGGTGAACATCAAAGTGACATTTGGCTTTACCTATGTTTTCTGCTAATCATTGGATTGGCTTCTTATGTTTTTTACCTTAGAAAACAGCAACCTAAAAATTGACGAAACTCTGATAGGTTAGCGCTAGCGTAATAATTATCTTTGTGCATTCCATAAAAACGGGAAGAGTACAGTGACATGGCGAGACAACGATTGAATAGCGGCGATACTTGTGGGGATGATTTACCGAAGCCGAAATTGAATTTAGACGTACTGAAGAAAGGATATGAGATCTTTAAATACATCTATCCTTATCGGTTCAAGTTTATTTGGGGAATGATTTTCCTCATTTTATCGAGCTTAACCATGTTGACATTCCCGGCATTGCTGGGTGCGATGATCGATGCCGCGCAAGGCAAACAAACATACGATTGGTTGCCGGCAAGCATTTTACAGATCGGCTTTATCTCGATGTCGATTTTACTGTTCCAATCCATTATTTCCTTTTTCCGCATTCGTTTATTTGTTGAAGTTGCCGAAAAAGCGTTGGCTACCATTCGGCAAGATGTGTTCAACAAATTGGTTTCTTTACCGATGGATTTCTTCGCAAATCGTCGTGTAGGCGAGTTAAATAGCCGAATTTCTTCTGATCTTTCCCAAGTTCAAGACACCATGACCACCACTTTGGCCGAGCTTCTTCGCCAAAGCATCAGTTTGGCTTTCGGTGTTGCTTTGTTGATTTTTGTATCACCGAAGTTGGCGTTGATGAATTTGGCGATTCTGCCGGTTATCGTTTTAACGGGATTGATCTTCGGTCGTTTTATTCGTAAAATCTCGAAGGAAACACAAGATAAACTGGCCGATTCCAATGCGGTTGTGCAAGAAACATTGATGGGAATTTCTAACGTGAAAGCGTTTGTGAACGAATTTTACGAAACCACGCGCTATGCATGCAAATTACGTGATGTAGTACGCTTGGCAGTTCGAGGCGCCACATTTCGTGGCATCTTCGCATCGTTTATTATCTTCTGCGTGTTCGGGGCAGTAATTGTGGTAATTTGGTATGGAGCGACTTTGGTTGCCAGTGGCGAAATCACAGTTGGCGGATTAACCACGTACATCCTTTACTCCATGTTTGTTGCCGGATCCATGGGCAGTTTCCCTGAGCTGTATGCCAACGTGCAACGCGCTATTGGTTCCAGCGAACGGGTTTTGGAAATCTTGCGCGAAAAGCAAGAAAAATTAGAAATTTCTGAACATAATAAAACGATTACGAAACGTATTCGTGGCGATGTAAGTTTTGATCATGTTATGTTTTCTTATCCAACGCGCCCTGATATTCAGACATTAAAAGACATTTCATTTCAGATTAGCGCCGGACAAAAATTGGCAATTGTCGGGCCGAGCGGCACTGGGAAATCCACCATTGCTTCTTTAATCCTTCAGTTTTATGAACCAAGCGCGGGAAAAATCTCTTACGATGGTTTGCCAGCGAAAAACTACGATCTGACGGATATCCGCAATCAAGTAGCAATCGTTCCACAAGATGTGTTGCTTTTTGGGGGAACGATCGCTGAAAATATTGGTTATGGTAAACTTGGCTCGGATCTCGACCACATCATGTCGGCTGCGAAACGTGCAAACGCACATGATTTTATCATGAGCTTTCCGGAAGGCTACCAAACGCTTGTTGGCGAACGCGGCGTGAAATTGTCGGGTGGACAGCGCCAGCGGATTGCTATAGCACGCGCTTTATTGAAAGATCCTTCAATTTTGATACTTGATGAAGCGACCTCTTCTTTAGATTCTGAATCTGAACGATTAGTACAACTTGCGCTTGAAGAATTAATGCGCGATCGGACTTCGATCATCATCGCCCATCGTTTATCGACTGTACGCGACGCAGACACCATTCTAGTTGTTGAAAATGGATACGTTACCGATTCGGGCAATCATCAGGAGTTGATGGCAAAAGGGACTGGATTGTATCATCACTTATACTCGCTACAGTCTTTAGACACGCTAGTAGGTTAAAATTCGTTAATTTTACTTTTCTTCAAACCTTTTGAACCGATTGTTGTTAGAAATTTACATCGAACAACAGAATTTTTGACTATTAAAAGATAGAAAGCATGAAAAGTAAAAACGGAATAGTAGCCTTCGCATTATTGGGATTAGCAGCAGGAACAGCGGCTTATTATTTATTCGCTACTGAGGACGGAAAGAAACAATTGGATTGTGCAAACAAAAGTTTAAAAGATCTGACCAACTCCGTTAAAAGTTTATCGAAAAAAGAAGCTAAGCGCGCAAAAGAGTTTGCTAAATCGGCTAAACAAGATTTAGATGAATTAAGAAGTAAGGCAAAAGACGCGAGTAAAAGCGTAATCGATAAAGCAGCGATCAAAGCAAACGAATGGGCTGAAAAAGCTTCGGAAGCAGCGGGATCCGCAAAAGATATTTCTGCAGAATATGCTTCTAAAGCAAAATCTGAAATTAATAAAGCGTAAGCAGAACATTTTGAGCAATAAGTAGCGTGCAGCTACGCATTCCTTATTATCTTTGCATGGTATGGATTTGTGGAAACAAGTACGCATTTTAGTTGCTAAGGAGATGAAATTAGAGTGGAGATCCAAATCTGCACTCAACAGCATCTTACTATATGTGGTATCCACCGTATTTGTTTGCTATCAAGCATTCAACTCGGTGGATTCCGTCGTTTGGAATGCCTTGTTTTGGATTATTTTGTTGTTTGCATCAATTACGGCAATTACACGCGGTTTCGCGCAAGAAACACAACATCGCTTCCTATACTATTACCACTTGGTCAATCCTAAAGCGTTGGTTTTGTCCAAAATACTCTACCACGCATTACTGATGATTGCGATATCTTTGGTTGCTTTCGTGGCATATAGTACCATTTTCAAAAATCCCATCGAAGATTTAATACTTTACTTCACGGCAGTGTTACTTGGTGCGCTAAGTTTCTCCTCCGTTTTCACCATGGTTTCCGCAATAAGTGCTAAAACCGGAAACAACAGCACGATCATGTCGATCTTAAGTTTTCCGGTAATCATTCCGCTATTGATCGTGTTGATCAAGCTGTCCAGACAATCCATGTTAGGTTTGGAACGCGCAATGAGCACCAACGAACTGCTTGTGCTGATTGCAATTAATGTGATTACGATTGCCATATCTTTATTGTTATTTCCGTACCTTTGGCGGGATTAAAACAAGGGTATCTTTAAAACGATATGAGAAACAATTGGTGGAAAATTTTGGGAGTAGTGATGGTAGCGAGTTCCATCGTTGCCGGGTTATTAGGTCCTGTTCCCGAATTACCGATTTTGAATGAAACCATTCGCAACGTTTACTTTCACGTACCAATGTGGTTCGCAATGATCATGATGTACCTCATTTCCGTTGTCTATAGCGTGAAATATCTAGGATCATCGGACAGAAAACACGATTTGATTGCCGTGGAAGCCGTAAATACAGGGATTCTTTTTTGCGGATTAGGCCTGCTTACAGGAATGCTTTGGGCGAATATAACCTGGGGAGATCCATGGCCTAACGATCCAAAATTAAACGGATCAGCTATCGCAACTTTAATGTACTTGGCTTATCTAGTATTGCGAAATGCGTTAGAAGAAGAGCAAAAACGCGCAAAAATTTCCGCTATTTATAATATTTTCGCATTTCCTGTCATGATTGTGTTGATCTACATTTTACCTAAAATGACGGACTCCTTACATCCTGGGAGTGGCGGGAATTCTACGATTGGCAGTTTAGACATGGACAATAATATGCGTCCTGTGTTTTACACCGCTGTTATCGGATGGATATTAATAGCTACCTGGATCGGAACTTTACGATATCGTATCCGTTTGGTGGCCGATGAAAATGACGTGACGTTATAATGCGCAAAGAAGATTAAGATGAAAAAACATTTGATAACGATAATAAGTTTGTTGGCGGTTGTTTTTCAAGCGTCGGCTCAATCAGTAGAAATGGCTACCGGACTACGCTCCGAAGGTAAAATCTATGTGGTAATCGCAGTAATGCTCGTAATCTTTTTGGGTGTTGCAGCCTATTTATTCAGCATAGATAGTCGAGTAAAAAAACTAGAAAGAAAAAAGTAAACCTACCAGCGAATGATCATCCGACAGCATAGAAACCTCTCTGCGCTTAATATCCTTCTAGTATCGATTGTCGGACTTTTACTTTGCTTAGGCGTTTTTATTCACTTACCTGACGCGTTGGCGCCCGTACTTTTTGAGCCCGCGTTAAACAATTTGATCGACTTCAAAATTGGCGATCGCCTGCCACCCTACGCTAATGTACTCATCACATTGGCACTTACCTTATTTCAAGCTTTCCAGCTCAATAGAATCGTCAACTACTACAATTTTCT
Organism: Sphingobacterium corticis; assembly: GCF_042684745.1. Classification (NCBI taxonomy): domain Bacteria; kingdom Pseudomonadati; phylum Bacteroidota; class Sphingobacteriia; order Sphingobacteriales; family Sphingobacteriaceae; genus Sphingobacterium; species Sphingobacterium corticis. Next base: position 57,718 of record NZ_JBHUMA010000007.1, read on the forward strand.
TGGCAAACCAAGCTTTCTGACGGCGCTCATGTTCATGACGTTGGTCAGCTTGTTTCTACCGTTCTTAATCTTATCCCCGACATTGATTTGTAATTTTCTAACCATTTGGATGTTATCCAAATTATTTAAAATATACAAATTAAGCAATATCCGCGGACGGATGTATGATCTGGGGATTATTGTGGCGTTAGGTAGTTTGGTGTATTTTCCTTTCATCGTCATGCTGGCTTTGCTGTGGGCAAGTTTACTCATCTTCCGTCCATTCGATTGGCGAGAATGGCTGACGCCGTTGTTGGGCTTTATCACAGTATATTTTCTACTTGGCGTCGTTTATTATTGGAATTATCGGCTGGACGATTTTTTGACCATTTTTTCGCCCTTTACTACACCATTTAGTGCAAGCTTACATGTAGATCGCTACGATTTAATCGCGTTGGCTCCGGTAGCCATAGCTATGCTGTTATTTTTAAGTTTATTGAAGGATCAATATTTTAAAAGCGTGGTGCACGTTCGAAAATCGTTCAAGCTATTATTTTATATGCTTGTACTTATTCTCGCGTCCTTCTTTCTAGACCACACCATTACCATTAACCATTTTCTCCTTTGCGTTCCTCCTCTATCTATTTATTTGGCTTACTATTTTACGTATGCTAAAAGCAAATGGATATACGAAACCATGTATTTATTGATGGTTGCCGGCATCATTGCATCACAATTTATATAAAATACTAAACATCAATGCTTTAACCTTTTTTAACAAGATAATCAGGCTAAAGCGTCAAAATTTAGATAGTTTTGTAGCAAATTTCATCTAGATTATTTTCCGAAAATAGGTGAATACCGAGAACACTTAATATTACACGCGTTGAAAAATAGATTACTAAGGGTTGCTTCTTCCATGTTGTTGTGTGGCGGTTTGATATGCATGAACGAGACAACAGTGCAAGCGCAAACAACTACCTCCCATTCTCCATATTCTCAATTTGGTTTGGGACAATTACGCGAAGATTTAACCCCTCAACAACGATCCATGGGTGGCTTATCTGCTGGTGTACGTTACTTAGGCGGAATGCCGACATTAAACATTTCCAATCCAGCATCTTATTCGGCCATGAACCGCGTAATTTTCGATGGTAGTATGTACGGAAATTTTACGCAACTAAGTAAAAGCAACGCATCGGATAATACAGCAGATTTTGCTTTCGGGCACATTGCTTTCGGTATACCATTGAAAAAAGCAGGTGGTCTTTCCTTTGGTTTGCTTCCGTTTTCGGATGTTGGATATAACGCATATGAAGATCACAACCTTGGCGATTTACGCTACCGCAAGAGCATTGCAGGCGAAGGCGGATTGAATAAAGCATACTTAGGTTATGGTGTAAATCTTCCCATAAAAGGTTTGAGCATCGGGGCGAACGTTGGTTATCTATTTGGTAATTTAACGGATAAATCAACCGTTGAATTCCCGTACAATCCAGAAATTTATAATACCGTACAAACAAACAATCGTTATGTCCGCGGCGTCTTGTTGGACTACGGTATGCAATATTTCCGCTCACTGGGTAATCGTATGAGCATGACGATTGGTTATTCCGGATCATTGGATAACCGGGTGAACAATGAAACTTCTTCCATGGGAACAATTAGTTCTGGCGGTACCGGAGCACTCGACACCGTTATCAGTCCGGTAACGTTTGATAGAAACTTGAACTTACCCTTAAGACACAGTGTCGGCGTAACGCTATCCAAAGGCTACAACTGGACTGTCGGAGCAGATTTCAAATATTCAGACTGGTCGAAAGTACAACAACGGGAGGGCCAACCGGAATTGGGTAAAAATATGGGTGTTGCCATTGGAGGTCAGTTCAAACCTGATCCTACATCGCCACGTTACTTAAACATTGTCGATTACCGTTTAGGTTTCCGGTATAACCAAACGGAAGTAACATTGAACAACCGTCGTATTAATGATATGGCCGTTTCTGCCGGATTTGGAATTCCGTTGGCGCAAAAAAGTTTCGGTCGAACCTTCTCTATGATTAACATTACCGGAGAATTTGGCCAACGCGGTACATTACAAAATAATTTGGTTCGAGAGCGCTATATTACCTTGCATTTAGGATTTACAATAAATGATACTTGGTTTATTCGAGGCAGCATTGACTAATATGAATACTCAGCGAACGCAGCATATTCTAGCACGGATTTCCGTGCTTTTCTGTGTCTTGACATTTTTGGCAAGCTGTGAAAACGATATGCGTGATATCGATCGCATCGCATCACTTACAGAAGAAGAAGCGGTTGATATATCGAAAAATGTTTCGGTTACCTACAGCGATTCCGCAAAAGTGAAAGCCGTAATGACTTCGCCCGAAATGCGTGTCTATCATGATAGCACGGGAAATTCAGAGTTCAAAAAAGGCGTCGAAATTATATTTTATGACGAAGCGCTAAAAGAAACACAACGAATCACATCTAATTATGCATTAATGCATCAAAAAGAAGAGTTGACCGAGTTTCGCGACAACGTAGTTATTACGAAAGCTGATGGTTCAATCATCAAAACTGAAGAGCTTTTCTACGACGAAAAAAAACAACGTTATTACAACACGGTTCCGATCATTTTCTTCTTTAGCGATGAGCGCGGCAATCAGGCAGCAACATCGTTTTCATCCGACGCCGGATTCAATCGTATTGAAATGGAATCACCAACAGGATATTGGATTTCGAGAGATAATAACCTCTTCCCTTCCACGGGTTTTTAGCCCTTCGGGTAAGTCATTTAGCTAGAATTTAGAGGCACAAAAAAATACATCTATTTTTTAATAAAAATTGTATCTTGCGCCTTGTTTTAAATAAGGTATAATAAAACAGTATAATCAAGCAATTAACAACATCAAATAAGTAGATATGGGATTAATGAGCTATTTACGAAGCCGAGCAGGCCTAGTGATATTCGTTATTGGTTTAGCAATTGTTGCATTTTTATTAGGTGATATCATCAATTATGGAACACCATTTTGGATGAAAAACCAGAATGAGGTAGGAAGTGTAAATGGTGAAGGAATCGACTACCAAACATTCAATCAACAGGTAGACCAAGCCGTTGCAGGTTTTCAGCAACAAATGGGCGGCGGTAGCTCTCCAGAAATGACCAATTACGCAGTTCAACAAGTTTGGAATCAATACGTTTCTGAAGAATTGTTGAAACAAGAAATCGCAAAAATTGGCATAAGCGTTGGTAAAGATGAGTTAAACAATTTGGTTTTCGGAGAAAATCCATCTCCGCAAATTCTGCAGATGTTTACTAACCCGCAAACTGGTCAATACGATAAAAACCAAGTTGCGATGGTAAGTAGCCAAGCTAAAACAAATCCCGAAGTTGCTCAACAATGGGAAGCTCTTTTGGAAAGCATTCGCGCGCAACGCTTAAATGAGAAATACTCGAACTTGCTTTCTAACAGCATGTACACAACAGCATTAGAAGCAGAGCAAGAACATAATTCCCGCAACAAAATCGCGAACTTTAAATATGTGATGTTGGACTACGCTTCTGTAAAAGATTCGGAAGTAAAATTGGCAGATAGCGATTACAAAGAATATTACGATAAGCATAAAAAATCTTTCCGTAACACGGAAGAAGTTCGCTCTTTAGAGTTTGTATCTTTTGATGCAAGACCAACTGCGGCAGATACAGCAATGATTCTTTCAGAAGTAAATCAATTGAAATCTGATTTACAAAACTCTTCGACAGAAGAACAATTGGCAGCGAGCGTTTCGGAAACGAAATATCCAGTTCGTTACTATTCAAAAAATCAATTGAACCCAGCGTTGGATTCTGTGGTATTTAATGTGGCGGCTGGTACAGTTGTAGGTCCATTTTTAAGCGGAAATTCCTACGAAATTGCGAAAGTGCTAGATACTAAATTCAGTCCAGATTCGGTGGAAGCAAGCCATATCTTGTTGAATCCGGTAGCTGAAGGCGGTGTGGAACAAGCGAAAGTAAAAGCGGATTCGATCAAGAAATTAATTCAAAGCGGTGAAAGCATTGCTGGATTGGCGGTTGAGTTCAGTGTAGATGAAGGCAGTAAAGTAAACGGCGGGAGTTTAGGAACTTTCACGCGCGGACGCATGATCCCGGCTTTCGAAGATGCTGCATTCGGCGGAAAATCGGGTGATGTAGTTGTAGTGGAGTCCGATTATGGTATTCACATCTTAAAAATCGAACGTCAAATCGGCAACTCCAAAATCGCTAAAACAGCGATTATCGATAAAAGCATCGTAGCAGGAAGAGCAACGCAGGATGCTGCTTATGCGAAAGCTAATGCATTCTACTCGGAGGCGAATAAAGACAACTTCAAAGAAGTTGCTGGCAAGCAAAACCTGAATCTGCAAACTTCTGCTCGCACATTAGCGATGGACAATAGCTTAAACGGAACAACGATCCCTCGCGAACTGATCCGTTGGGCATTTGAAGCGAAAAATGGCGAAGTTTCCGATAAAGTTTACGAATCGGATAGTCATTACATTGTAGCACGCGTTACAGGAGTACAAGAAAAAGGTATTCAGCCATTGGAATCAGTGAAAGGAGAAATTCAACCAGCGGTTCGCAATATGGTAAAAGCACGCATGCTGAAAGAAAAATTGAATAATGCAATCAGCGGTTCTTCTACGATCGAGCAGATTTCACAAAAAGTCGGCAAAAACGTACAAACGGTAGAAAACGTTGTTTTTGCTAATCCAGTTATTCCTGGAGTAGCATTAGAAAATGCGGTAGTAGGAACAGTATTCGGTTTACAACCAAATAAACCATCAGCTGCTGTAGAAGGCAACCAAGGCGTCTATGCGGTGCAGGTAATTGGCTTCGTAAATCCGAAAGCGCTATCCGGAGAAGAATTGAACAAACAACAACGCCAAATGATGAGCACAAGCACACAACGCGCTTGGGGCGGCATCTTCCGTGCGCTACAGGATAAGGCAAAGATTGATGACAATCGCATTAGATTCTATTAGGATTTAATAGCTAACTTTACAGCCGGATATATCATGTGTATATCCGGCTTTTTTATATCTAAAGGTTATGGAGATACAGGAAACCATTGTAAACAAAGTTGCGCAGAGCGGATTGATCACGGTGGATTTGGCACATTTTGCTCCACAAGAAGATATCGTTGTTTACGACATCAAAGACAATCTGTTTCACGGATTGATTCTGAAAGAAAAAGATTTCCGCGATTTTATTAAGAACCACGACTGGTCGGAATACACGAACAAACACGTCGGCATTATTTGTTCTACGGATGCTATCGTCCCAACTTGGGCGTATATGTTGTTGGCAACGAAGTTGACACCAATTGTAGCGTCCATTCATTTTGGCGATGCAGATATGGTTCGTACGAATTTATTTCGCGATTTATTATCCAACATGGATTATGCGCGGTTTGCGGACGAACGCGTTGTGGTAAAAGGTTGTGGAGATATCCCAATTCCTACGGAGGCTTTCGTCACATTTACCGGAAAACTCACTCAAGTGGCTAAAAGCGTGATGTACGGCGAACCATGTTCTACTGTCCCGGTGTTCAAGCGGAAAGCTTAAACTATATTCATTCGCAACGGTCTAAACCGCTATGAGAAAAACGTTTGTTACCATTGCCTTTACGTGTTTTATTTGCTTGTTCACCTTTGGACAGAAACTGCCTTATCTTTCCGAGCCAACGTTTCAGGCTGGCGAGAAATTGCGGTATCGGCTGAAATACGGTTTTCTCAATGCAGCATCCGCTTATTTACAAGTGAGCGATTCCAATTTGAAATTTGGCCCCGATGCTACCTTTCGGTTATTTGCTAGCGGACAAACATCCGGCGCGTTTTCTCTATATACTGTTAAAAATAAGTACGAATCATACATAAATAAACGTACGTTGCAACCGTATCTTTATGTAGAAAATATTCAAGAAGGCAGTTACAGCAGGGAAGAATACGCCTCCTTCGATCAGCGAAACCGAACGGTAACGGGCAAAAAAGGTACGTTTAAAAGTCCGGAAGCCCAATTCTTCGACTTGGTTTCTGCCTATTACTTCGCTCGAAACTTAGATTTTTCTAAATTGAAATCCGGTGATAAATTTGATATAACGTATTTCTTGAGTGATGAAATATCCAAGCTTAGTGTGGAATATGTGGGCACGGAAAAAGTAAAAACTGCGCTAGGCACATTGGACTGCATCAAATTAAGTCCACAAATCTCACCGGGTCGCATTTTCAAAAAGGATAGTAAACTGTATCTTTGGGTCACCAATGACGGAAATCGTATTCCGGTGAAAGCACATGTCGAAATCCTGATTGGTTCGATTACGCTAGAATTGGCGAAAGCAGAAGGATTAAAGTACAAACTGGGACAACGCGCCAGCTATTCTAAATAAAATAATGCCATGATTGAAGTAGGAAATGTCCTCGTCAATGAAGATGTAATAAGCAACGATTTCGTTTGCAATCTCAATAAATGTAAAGGAATTTGCTGTGTAGAGGGCGACTCGGGTGCGCCACTATTGCCGCGTGAGTTGGATATTTTGAAAGAAATTTATCCGAAGGTAAAACCTTACATGACGGAGAAAGGCATCGAAGCCATTGAGCAGCAAGGAACACACGTGGTGGATATGGACGGCGATCTGACCACTCCGTGCGTAGATACCAATAAGGAATGTGCGTATGTGATGTGGGAAAATGGCATGACGAAATGTGCAATTGAAAAAGCGTACGAAGAAGGTGAGGTAGATTGGCAAAAACCTATTTCTTGCCACCTCTATCCAATCCGAACGACTCATTATCCGGAATTTGATGTATTGCATTATGACCGGTGGTCGATTTGTAGCGATGCGTGTACTTTCGGAAAAGAATTAGGTGTTCCGGTTTATAAATTCTTAAAAGGTCCTTTAATTCGCGAATATGGCGAAGCTTGGTATGAAGAGTTGGAACTTGCGGTAAATTCCGACGTGTAATTTTAGTACTTTTATCCCCGAAACAAATTCCGTTGGACAATTATTATTCGGTTTCAGAACCTATCCATGCTTAAACTTGACGTCATACAACAACCTATAGCCGAACATCTCAAACGCTTTGAAAAAACATTCAAGGCTTCGATGCAAAGTTCGGTTCCATTATTGGATCGGGTTACACAATATATACTAAAAAGAAAAGGCAAACAAATGCGTCCTATGTTTGTCTTCTTGTCGGCCGGATTGTCGGGCGAGATTACAGAATCGACATATCGTGGCGCATCTTTGGTGGAGCTATTGCATACCGCATCCTTGGTGCACGACGATGTGGTGGATGACGCATACGAACGTCGTGGTTTCTTCTCGGTAAACGCACTTTGGAAAAACAAAGTAGCTGTTTTGGTTGGCGATTTTTTGCTATCCAAAGGGATGTCCTTGTCGGTGAAGCACGACGAATTAAATTTGCTAAAGATCATGTCCGACGCGGTGGAAGAAATGGCAGAAGGCGAACTTTTGCAAATCGAAAAAGCGCGTAAGCTAGATATCGAAGAGTCGATTTACTTCGAGATTATCCGGAAGAAAACTGCTTCGCTGATCGCCTCTTGTTGCGCGTGCGGCGCATCTTCTGCCGGAGCGTCCGAAGAGGTTACAAGACGCTTGCATCTTTTTGGCGAGAAGGTGGGAATTGCCTTTCAGATCAAGGATGATTTATTCGATTTTGGGTTGGATGATGTGGGAAAACCAGTAGGTAACGATATTCGAGAAAAGAAGATGACCTTGCCACTGATTCTTGCTTTGCAACAAACGGACAAGAAGGAGAAACGTCGGATTATCAACTTAGTTAAAAACCATAACGACGATCGGGATAAAATTACTGAAGTGATTGAATTTGTACGTAGTGGAAATGGGTTGGAATTAGCAACCGAGCGCATGCTACAATATCAACAAGAAGCTTTCGATATCTTAGCCGAATTTCCAGATAACGTATACAAAACCGGATTAGAACAATTGGTGCGATATACAACAGAACGTAACAAATAATTATGAGCCACGAATTGCTATTTTTTGGAGGGTTTATTCTATTCATTGTCCTCATGTTAGCTATTGACTTGGGATTATTTGCTAAAGACAATAAACCGATTAGTTTGAAATCTGCGACGATCATGAGCATCGTTTGGATTTGCTTTGCATTAGGTTTTGCTGGCATCCTCTACATCTGGGGGCATGAATTGCACAGCATCACCGATTTAACTACGTTGAAGGATATCATTGCTAAGCATTCGCATAAAATTGACATTGTAGAAAATGATTTCGCGAAAAGCATTTCTATCTACAACCGCAATCTAAGCTTAGAATACCTGACTGGTTACGTGGTGGAGTATGCGCTTTCCGTAGACAATATCTTCGTGATGGTGCTGTTGTTTTCTTCTTTCGGCATTCCCGAAAAATATTACCATAAGATTCTAGTTTGGGGAATCATTGGTGCTATTTTGCTCCGCTGTATCTTCATTTTCATTGGCGCTGCACTGATTGCCAAGTTTGGATGGATTCTTTACTTATTCGGTGCTTTCTTGGTGTATACAGGCATCATGATGTACGTGAAACGAAATGAAGAAGAGGAAGTTGATCCTAAAAACCATCCTGTGGTAAAGTTCGCTTCCAAATATTTCAAAGTAACTCATGAAACGGATAGCGGTCGTTTCTTTGATATACAGAACGGTGTTCGCTACATTACCCCGTTGTTTTTGGTATTGCTTGTTATTGAATTCACGGATTTAATTTTTGCTGTAGATTCTATCCCGGCGATCTTCTCTGTCACGCAAGATCCGTATATCGTGTTCTTTTCGAATATCTTTGCGGTGCTGGGTCTGCGTTCTATGTTCTTCCTATTAGTCAACATCATCCACAAATTCCATTATCTGAAAGTTGGTTTAGCTTTTCTCTTGGTATTTATTGGTGCAAAAATGTTGTTGCATGATTGGTTGCATAGTTGGGGATTCGAAACGATTCATTCGCTCATTATCATCATCGGAATACTGGCTATCAGTATTATAGCATCATTAATGTTTCCAAAAAAAGTCGAAGGCGACCCGTTATCTAGACCATAATTTAGGCTTTATTTGTGGAATAGATTTTCTACATTCGTATCGATAACACAACGATACAACTAAATCATGAATGTAAACAAGTCGATCGCGCTAGCTTTAGCGCTTTTTGTAGGTTCATTCAGCGTACATGCGCAGGACGATCTTATCAACTCTATTAAAGGAAATGCTAGCAGTAATAGTAAAGCAGGGTTTCAATTTACTGAAGTCATCAATCTAGAAAACACACCTGTTAGAGATCAAGGTTCTACCGGAACATGTTGGTCTTATTCGGGAAATTCCTTTTTGGAATCGGAGATGATCCGCATGGGTAAAACACCGGTGGAGATTTCACCGATTTATACGGCTCGCCAAACGTACATCGAGAAAGCGAAAAATTTTGTTCGCTTGCACGGTGATCAAGCACAAGGCGAAGGTGGACAAGTGCATGACGTGTTAACCATTTTTAAAAAATATGGTGCTGTACCTCGCGAAGCGTACACTGGATTGCAACCAAACCAATTACGCAACAACTTCGGCGATATGACGCCGATCTTGCAGAATATGGCGGAAACGGTGGCTAAATCAAAAAAACCGGCAAATAACTGGGTGCAAGCATACACGAACGTGCTGGATTCTTACTTAGGAAAAGCGCCGGAAAACTTTACGTATCAAGGTAAACAATACACGCCGAGAACATTCGCGGATCAAGTAATTGGCATCAATCCAAAGGATTACGTGGCTATTTCTTCATTCGATGCTTATCCATATTATGAACCATTTGTTTTGTTAATTCCAGACAATTGGTCGTTTGAAAGCTTTCAAAATGTTCAAATCAATGATTTAACGGACATCGTCGACTATGCGTTGAGCAAAGGTTATACGATCGCTTGGGCGACGGATGTTTCGGAGAAAAGCTTCAGCTGGCGCAACGGTGTCGCTTACGTTCCTGAGAAACCCGTGGAGATGATGACTGCTACCGAGCAAGCGGATATGTTCAACGGACCAAAAGCGGAACCTTCAATCACTCCTGCGCAACGTCAAGAAGCATTCGACAATTACTCGACAACGGACGATCATGGTATGCACATCGTTGGTTTGGTAAAAGATCAAAACGGCAAAGAATACTACAAGATCAAAAATTCTTGGGGAGAATCGAATGACTACAAAGGTTATATGTATGTAACCAAAGAATTCGTTCGCTACAAAACGATTTCTCTGTTGCTACACAAAGATGGTTTGTCATCTGCAGTTAAGAAGAAATTGGGATCGTAGAAAGACGAATCCGATAGAAAGAGAAAGGGCTGAATACCGAGAAGGTTTTCAGCCTTTTTTTGAAATATAAAGATGCGTGGCCATGTATGTGCCATAATAAAAAGTCTAACTCACCTTTAGGACAATTAACGCCAACATAGTTCCTGTTGAAATATAGAAAACTTACAGAGTTTCGAACATTCCAACGAGATAGCAAAAGCAAGTCTGTGACCTCTCCATACTAAAATACAAGAGTCGGAATGCTGGCGCATTCCGACTCTTGTATCTGAATTTACTTATTAAACCTACTTAATCTCCTTAAACGGCAGATTCATATTTTGGAACATAAAAGCCCATTTATCTACTTGCTCGGCAATTACCATTTCGGTAGATTTTCCAGCTCCATGTCCGGCTTTTGTATCAATACGAATCAGCACCGGATTATCTCCTTTATTATAAGATTGCAATTGAGCCGCAAACTTAAACGAATGCGCTGGAACTACGCGATCATCGTGATCCGCTGTTGTTACCATGGTCGCCGGATAGTTAGTATCCGGTTTTAAAGCGTGGTAAGGCGAGTATTTATACAAGTAAGAAAACATCTCCTCGCTATCTTCTGCGGTTCCGTAATCAAAAGCCCAACCTGCTCCTGCAGTGAACTTATGATAACGCAACATATCCAAAACACCAACTGCTGGGAAAGCAACCTTAAACAATTCCGGACGCTGTGTCATTGCAGCGCCGACCAACAATCCGCCATTCGATCCACCAGCGATCGCTAGGCGCTCAGAAGAGGTGAATTTCTCGTTAATTAAATATTCCGCAGCGGAAATGAAATCGTCGAATACGTTCTGCTTATTCAGCTTCGTTCCGCCCAAGTGCCATTTTTCACCATATTCACCGCCACCACGCAAATTCGCGACAGCAAATACGCCACCTTGCTCCAAAAGCAAAATATTGCTGGTGCTAAATGATGGGGTCAAACTCACATTGAAACCACCGTAACCATACAACAATGTTGGATTGGTACCGTCCAGCTTCAAACCTTTTTTATGCGTAATAATCATCGGCACTTTGGTTCCATCTTTCGACGTATAAAAAACCTGCTTCGATTCATATTTATCGGCATCAAACAAAACACCTGAACGCAAATATTCTTCGGATTTTCCTTCGGCGATATCATATTTATAAATCGTACCCGGATCTACGTAAGATGTAAACGAATAATACAAGGTTTTATCATCGTGCTTCGCACCAAATCCGCCTGCAGTACCCACGCCCGGAAGCTCGATTTCTCGTTCCAACTTACCAGTTCTATCAAACTGCTTCACCAAGGAAGTGGCATCTTTCAGGTAGTTTGCGAAGATTTTTCCACCTCCGGTGGATGGCTGTAAAACATGTTCCGTTTCCGGAATAACATCCTTCCAGCCAGCAATACCCGGATTAGCTACATCCACAGAAACAACGCGTCCGTTTGGCGCATTGAGCTCCGTATAGATAAACAGCTTCGTACCATCATTATCGATTACGGAATGATTCTTATCCATATTATCTACAATGGCAACGAATTTTGAATCTGCTTGCGACAAATCCTTAATGTAAAGCGAATTACCAGAAGTCGTATTTGCCGCACTAGCAATTAAATAACGACCATCCTCGGTTACACCTGCAGAAATATAGCGACGAGGAAAAGTGGCTCCTCCAAGAATCAACTCATCGTTCGCTTGAGGCGTATTCAATTGATGGAAAAACAATTTATGCTGGTCGGTCATCGCTGAAAGTGCCGATCCGTCTTTTGGTTTGTCGTAGCTGCTGTAGTAAAAACCTTCGTTCCCTTTCCAAGAAAGTCCTGAAAACTTCACATTCAACAAGGTATCGCCGACAACCGATTTATCTTCCGCTTTTAGCACGATAACTTTACGCCAATCCGATCCGCCTTCCGAAATTTGGTAAGCAACCAATGAACCGTCTTTGCTGAACTCAATTCCCGCCAAAGATGTCGTTCCGTCTTCCGAAAATTTATTCGGATCTAGGAAAACCTCTTCTTTTCCATCGTCGCCTTTCTTACGATACAATACGTATTGGTTCTGCAAGCCATCATTTTTGTAGAAATAGGTAAAATCGCCTTCCTCAAATGGTGCAGTTACTTTCTCGAAATCCCACAATTTCTTTAAACGATCGCGCATCGCTTCGCGAAATGGAATCTGACTTAAATAGTCGTTGGTAACTTCGTTTTCCGCAGCAACCCAAGATTTGGTTTTGTCCGACAAATCATCCTCCAACCAACGATATGGATCGTCCACGGATGTACCAAAATAAATATCTTTTTGATCGATGCGCTCTGTTTGCGGATAAGGCTTCAACTTAATTTCCTCCGACGGAGCGATTTCCTTCGATTGATTACACGCCACAACGGCTAACGTAACTACGAGATAACCAATTTTTTTATGTACCATAATTTTATAGCTGTTTCCACAAAAATAAATATTCTGTCATGAAATGTCCAAGATTGAAAAATAAGATCAAAAATAACATGGACATTCCATATGACCATTAAAAAGCAAATCACTTATATATGAAATAAAAATTAGGTAATTTCGTAAGCAAATGTCCACGAAAACGAAAGTATATTTCGCATCCGATTTTCATCTTGGAGCTTATCCGCAATCGGCTTCCGTCGCGCGCGAACGCCGTATTGTTTCTTGGTTAGATCATATCAAACAAGATGCGAAGGCTTTGTATTTGGTTGGCGATATTTTTGACTTTTGGTTTGAATACAGCACGGTTGTACCGAAAGGTTATGTTCGTTTTCTAGGAAAATTGGCAGAGCTTGCAGATTTGGGCATTGAGATTACCTTTTTCAAAGGAAACCACGATATGTGGATGTTTGGATATCTGAAAGAACAGCTCAATGCAACCATAATTTCCGACGAAATGGTTATTCAGATGGATGGAAAATCCTTCTATCTGCATCATGGAGACGGATTAGGACCAGGTGACCGAAAATACAAGTTTTTGAAAAAAATCTTTCGCAGCTCGCTGTGCCAATGGTTATTTGCTAGACTGCACCCCAACCTCGGAATTGGAATTGCCACAAGATGGTCGAAACACAGTCGACTGACTAGCGGAGCTAATGAAATATTCTTGGGAAAGGACAAAGAATGGATTTACCAATATGCAAGCGAAATCGAAGACAAAGAACATCACGATTTTTACATTTTCGGACATCGGCATTTGCCCTACGATCTGCCAATAGGAACCGAAAGTCGCATCATCAATTTGGGCGAATGGGTTAACTACGAAACCTATGCAGTTTGGGATGGAGAAAGTTTGGCGCTTCATAATTGGAAAGAACAGCCTTAAATTAACACCGCCTAAAGCAAACTTTTTTCAGTACTTTTGTGCACTTTTACAAGTTGTTCGCTCGCGAACTATAGCCGGATAATCGGTCAGCAGCGAGCATGAACATTACATTGAGAACATACTGTTATGTTAGAGAAATTACAAGCCATAAAAGAGCGTTGGGAAAGCGTTGAAGCTGAATTGAGCAATCCGGACACGATTAGCGACATGAAGCGCTTTGCCAAGCTAAACAAGGAATACAAGGATTTATCGAAGATTGTAGAGCAATATCATATCTACAAAAACATCGTTAGCAATATCGACACCAACAAGGATATCTTGGCCAACGAAAAAGACCAAGAACTTCGCGAAATGGCCAAAGAAGAAATGGATATTTTGTTGACGCAACGCGAAGAAAAAGAAGAAGAAATCCGTTTGATGTTGATTCCGAAAGATCCGGAAGATGGCAAGAACGCGATTATCGAGATTCGCGGCGGTAGTGGTGGCGATGAGGCTGCTCTGTTTGCAGGCGATTTGTACCGTATGTACACACGCTATTTCGAAACGAAAGGTTGGCGAAACGAGGTAATGGACGTGACGGAAGGAACTTCCGGTGGCTACAAAGAGGTGATTCTAAAGGTAATTGGCGAAGACGTTTACGGACAATTAAAATATGAATCAGGCGTGCACCGTGTTCAACGTGTTCCAGATACTGAAACACAAGGCCGTGTGCATACATCAGCAGCTTCTGTGGCGGTTCTTCCAGAAGCAGAGGAAGTCGATGTGGAAATTAATCCGGGTGATATTGAGATGCAAACATCTCGATCTGGTGGTGCCGGCGGACAGAACGTAAATAAGGTTGAAACGAAAGTACAACTTACGCACAAACCGTCCGGAATCGTGGTAGTTTGTCAGGTTGAGCGTTCGCAATTGGCGAATCGTGAGCTTGCTATGGAGATGCTTCGTAACAAATTGTACGAATTGGAGGTACAAAAGAAACATGGCGATGTGGCTGCGAAAAGAAAAACAATGGTTTCTACGGGTGACCGCTCTGCGAAGATTCGCACGTACAACTATCCGCAAGGTCGCGTTACAGAACATCGCATTGGTCTGACAATGTACAACTTGCCTGCCGTTATGGACGGAGCTATCCAAGATATTATCGATGCACTGCAGTTTGCCGAGAACGCAGAAAAGATGAAAGAAGGTACTGTAGAGTAGCTTTTTTGAAAATTTTGTTAGCGGATTTAGAAATAAACACTATATTTGCACACCCTGTCGAAATCAGGGGAAATGGTCTGGTAGTTCAGCTGGTTAGAATACATGCCTGTCACGCATGGGGTCGCGGGTTCGAGTCCCGTCCAGACCGCACAAAAAAAGAAGAGAAATCTTCGAAACGTTCTTTTTCAATACGGATTAAAAGTTTTTGAGAATACTGGTCTGGTAGTTCAGCTGGTTAGAATACATGCCTGTCACGCATGGGGTCGCGGGTTCGAGTCCCGTCCAGACCGCCAATAATTCTCTTTTACTTCTTAATCAAAAAATTAGTAGGTCTGGTAGTTCAGCTGGTTAGAATACATGCCTGTCACGCATGGGGTCGCGGGTTCGAGTCCCGTCCAGACCGCTTATTAATTTGGAGAAAGCTCAATGTGTTATCACATTGGGCTTTTCTTTTTTAGAAGCTTTTGGCGTTGTAAAAGCCATCCAAAAAAGATTTCAATAATCTACAAGTCGGTTTATTCAGAATCGAAAAATTCGCTGCTATATTTTTATAGATTAAGAAAACACTCGCATCTTCACTTCAATCAGCAAATAGTCTAGATCATTCTTCTTGATAGATGTGCGCCATCACTAGAAGCTTACAAACTTGATCACATCGCCCCAAAGGTAACATCAGAGAACCCGATCCCAATCACTCCGCTAAATTCGTTGAATTCAGAAGGAGAAGCTGTCTTCTCAAAGAATTGTATGAGCACATGAAAAAGGAAAATTTTAGCGCAGCAAAATTTATCCGATCCATATTTTTAAAAATCCACAGAAGCAAAATTTCTCACACGACATTAAATTTCGCAACAAAAAGTGAAATAAAAATAGGTTAGAAATAGTCTGATATCATTTACTATCCTGTACTATCCTGCTCTATGGAAACAAGCTGTTTTCATCAAAATTACATTTATTCGATATAAAAGCAAGGATCGCGTACACATCTTGTTATGAAGGAAATTGAACCATAAAAATAATCAAATGGTCATTCAAACTACATGACATTCTCGAAGAACTGGATGTAGAGCAACCGCTTTTTAATGCAGATAAGTCTAATAATATCCTATAAATTCCTCTCAATGGGATATGCCCTTCGAAACTTTAAAGCTATATTTACATACAAAAGGAACATCATTTTATTATTAAATACTTAGTGTTGCCATTAATCGGTTCATGAAGAGGAAAAAATATTGATCCGCACACTAAGTAGCATGAGTGTTTTTTATCGGATGCCGCTCACGTTAAATTATTATGGGTAGAAAAAGTATTAAAGAAACAAGAAGACTAGAAATCGTCAAAATTTTTTACAAAGTCGCAAAAAAATAGGGCTAGAAAACTGCTCCATTGCAAAAATTGCTACCGTAATGGACATCAATCCTAGTCTCGTCATCCATTATTTTAAAACGAAAGAAGAATTAACCCTCGCATTGATCGAGTATATATTAGAAAAATATTCTTTAATGTTTCAATATGCGGAAACAGATACATACGCTGAGATAAAAAACACGCTACATAAGATGATCAATGATTTGTTCTCGCAAAAGTGGAACAGATTGTTTGACGATGGACTTTTCTACAGTTGCTATGCGCTTACTTTTCGAGAGCGAAAAGTAAAGGCCATGTACAAGGATTTGACGGACATGTTGCGCTCGAAATTAGAATCACTTATCGAGCTTTGTAATGAACACAAGATTACTAATATTGCAGAGCCAAGTGTGACGACGGATTTGATTTTTGCGTTAGTTGACGGAGCGTATTTTTATTTAAGTGTCGCGTCGACAGCGAAGGACTTTGAGCAAAAGATCAGTATTTACAAACAACAAACTTACAAGTTACTCAACATAGAAGCGGTTGCATAGCGAATCTTATCGCCGCTCGTATGCATAAATCCAAACACAGCGATAGATGACTATCCTGTAACGGCTACAAAATTTCGCACATTCCAGATACAATCTTAACACGACCGTGCTTACCAATAAGCGCGATTAGTACGGTAGTAATGGAGGTTTGATAGTTCAAGCTATCAGACGCCATCTTCTGCATATCTTAAAATTACGCGTAGCAGAGAGCATCCTTTGATGCTTGAAATACTCCATGTCGCGATCAGATCTAGAAGCAATACAATCCCTAACTTTGCTTTAAAGGACTGCAAATAATATCAAGAGCAATTATCCGTTTAATTTTGATAAGGAACATTGGATTACTGTTCAAAAATCTATCTTCAACAAACTATTTTTGTACCTCGCTTATTTCAAAAAAAAGAGTAGGTTTGATGTAAGAATTATCCGATTCGTTAAAAATCGTAAAAGTTGTGCAAAGGTGGGTTACTATTTAGGGAAGTTACGTATTAACAAGTGAGTAATATCAGAAACATATTGCCGAAAGAGATCGATGATCTGAGCCTTTTAAAGGGATTGGCTGCTAAAGACAATCGCGCGATACTGCAGTTATATAAATTGCATTTTCCTTACGTGGAACACATGATTATCAATAACAATGGTTCGCAAGATCAAGCGAAAGACATCTTTCAGGAGGCGGTAATGGTATTATTTGATAAGGTTACCGGCGAAGGGTTTGTGCTGGAAAGCAAGCTTAAGACATTTTTGTATGCAGTTTGTCGACGGCTTTGGCTGAAACAACTCAGCAAGAAATCCAGCAAACATATATCCATCGAACAAGATGGGTACGAAGAGAAAATCGACGTTTCTGACGACCTGCAATTGCACGAAGAGCAAGAGCAGCGGTTTGAGAAAATGGAAAACGCACTTCATTTGTTAGGCGAACCTTGTCAAAGTATACTGACGGATTTTTATATTAATAATAAATCCATGCAGGATATATGCGACAAATTTGATTATACAAACACGGACAATGCCAAAACACAGAAATACAAATGTTTGCAACGTCTAAAGAAGTTATTCTTTAGCAATGCACTTTAAAATAGTTTGGCAGACCCAAAAAAGGATAGTGAGATGAGCAAATGGAGCTTACAGGAGTTTTTGGAGCAGGCAGATAAATATCTGTCCAACGAACTTACGCAGGAAGAGCGCGCAAGTTTCGACGCATTCCGTCGGGAAAATCCATTATTTGAGGAAAAGTTTGTCGAGCATCAAAAGTTCGTCGAGCAGATGCAGCTACATAGTAGACGCGCCGACTTCAAACGATCATTGGATCAAGTGTTCGAACACGAATACCGTTCTCCAGGAATTGTCAAGAAGATGTGGAATGTTTTACGCATCAACGGCGTTGCAGCAGCGGTTGTAGCTGTGATATCATCACTGGCTACCTTATATAGCACGGGCTATTTTTCGACCATTAAGAAAACCACATCCGATTATAGCGCGTTGCGCCGTGAGGTAAACAACGTGAAACGCAACGTAAACGCACAGCACACAGCTATCAAAAAAATCAACAATAATCAAAACGAACAACCTACCATTCATTACGGAGCAACCGGATTTTTGTTAAACAAGAATGGTTATGTTGTTACGAATTACCACGTAGTGAATGATGCCGATTCTGTTCATCTACAAAATCGCCAAGGCAATTCTTATAAAGCGGATATTATCTATAAGGATATGGAGAAAGATTTGGCTATTCTACATATTAGCGATGGCGAATTCAAACCCAACAAAAACATTCCTTATTCGTTCCGCAGTCAAGATTTGGATTTAGGCGATGACATTTTCACTATTGGTTATCCGCGCGACGAAGCTGTTTATGGTGAAGGTTATTTAAGTTCTTCCACCGGTTATGCCGGAGATACATTGGCTTATCAGATATCCATTCCATTGAATCCAGGCAATAGCGGAGGTCCGGTATTCGACCATTACGGGAATATTATCGGTATTATTTCCGGTAAACAAAAAGGAATTGACGGCGCCGGATTTGCAATCAAAACAGAGGCGCTAATGAATGCCTTAAAGGACATTCCGGCAGATGTTTTGAAAGGTGATGTGAGCCTTAATGATAAAAACTCCATGTCTGCGATGAGCCGTACGGAGCAAATCAAAAAAGTACAGGACTACATCTACATCGTTAAGGTATATTAATAGAACAATTGTTCTAAATCATAGAAAAGGCCATGTTTTCGTTGAAACATGGCCTTTTTCTATGTAGATAATTTCCGTCGTTATCGAATATTAAATATTCGGTTGCGGTGTTGTACGCAAATACGGTTTTATTTCGGTATGTCCTTTCGGAAACTTAGCCGGAATATCTTCTGTTTTGATTGCCGGAACGACAATTACATCTTCTCCGTGCTTCCAATCCGCTGGCGTAGCTACGGAATAATCCGCAGTAAGTTGCAGTGAATCGATTACACGTAAGATCTCTTGAAAATTTCTTCCCGTAGAAGCTGGGTAAGTCAACGTCAATTTCACTTTATGATCGGGACCAATTACAAAAACGGAACGAACGGTAGCTGTAGCAGATGCATTCGGATGAATCATATCATACAACTCCGCAATCTTACGATCTTTATCAGCAATAACCGGAAAATCCACGTTCGTATTCTGCGTTTCGTTGATGTCTTTAATCCATTCGTGGTGATCTTCAACCGAATCAACGCTCAGCGCTAAAACCTTCACGTTGCGCTTTTCGAACTCATCTTTCAATTGCGCAGTACGTCCCAGCTCAGTGGTACAAACTGGCGTGTAATCTGAAGGGTGGGAATATAAAACCACCCAGCTTCCCGCCGTGTAATCGTAAAAATCAATATCGCCAACCGTAGTTTGTGCCTGAAAATTTGGGGCTTCATCGCCTAATCTTAAACTCATATAATAAACTCCTTCCTTTTAATTGATAATATCTACCAATGTACTAGATTTTATACTATAAACAAAGTTTAACCCAAACTTGTTTGTCAAATTTTACGGATTGCCGACAGATTGTCTCGCCAGCAATTCTCCATTTTTATTATGCCAGCATAACAAATTATTTTATATTTGATTGTAAACCAACGGAAGTATTATGATAAACTTTAAATTGTCCGAAGAACATATTATGATTCGTGACGCCGCCCGCGAGTTCGCCCAAGAACTAAAAGCAGGCGTAATTGAGCGAGATGAAAAAGCGCAGTTTCCGCACGATTTCATGAAGAAAATGGCGGATTTAGGATTTATGGGAATTATGACACCGGAAGCTTATGGCGGCGCAGGATTGGATACGCTGGCTTATGTGTTAGTTTTGGAGGAGATTGCCAAGATCGATGCTTCTTCCGCGGTGATCCTTTCGGCGCACAATTCTTTGGTACTTTGGGGGCTAAATGAATATGGCACGGAAGAGCAAAAGCAAAAATTCTTAAAGCCATTAGCAATCGGCGAAAAACTTGGCGCGTTCGCGCTCTCCGAACCGGAAGCTGGCTCCGATGCATCGTCGCAACATACTACCGCAGAGGATCGCGGCGATCATTATCTATTGAATGGCACTAAAAACTGGATCACCAACGGTGGAAATGCAGACATTTATTTGGTTATTGCGCAAACGGACGCTTCGTTGGGTCATCGAGGAATCAATGTCCTGATTGTTGAGAAAGGCATGGAAGGTTTTACAGTTGGGCCGAAAGAAAATAAGCTGGGAATTCGCAGTTCGGATACGCATTCGTTGTTGTTTTCCGACGTGAAAGTTCCGAAAGAAAACCGCATCGGCGAAGACGGCTTCGGATTTAAGTTTGCTATGAAAACGTTGGATGGCGGAAGAATCGGCATAGCAGCTCAAGCGCTAGGCATTGCAGCGGGAGCATACGATTTATCGGTTGCTTATTCTCAGGAACGGAAAACATTCGGAAAGCCAATAAGCAACCATCAAGCTATACAATTTAAGTTAGCTGATATGGAAGTAGAGATTGAGGCTGCGCGCTTGCTTACTTACAAGGCGGCCTGGACAAAAGATCAGAAGCTGCCTTATGGGAAAGAAGCTGCGATGGCAAAACTGCATGCTTCGGAGGTAGCAATGAAGCATACGGTTGAAGCCGTTCAAATACACGGCGGATATGGATATGTAAAAGAATACCACGTAGAACGATTGATGCGCGACGCGAAGATTACGCAGATTTACGAAGGTACATCCGAAATACAGCGCTTGGTTATTGCACGCGAGATATTGCGTTAACGATTGAAAAGAGGTTTTTAAACCTCTTTCAGCTTAGCATCAATCTTTGCCAAATGATCGAAATCTTCGAAGGAAAAACTTCCCGTTTTGGCCGCGTGGTGTCCCAATAATGCTTTCGCCTTTTCTAATAAAGATTTGTCGGCACTAATAAATCCGTCGTACATCAACAGTAAAGCCAAAGGTCGGATTTGTTCATCCTGCAAACTGCTATCTGCATAATCTTTCAATGCAGCGATCTCCGACTCTTGGAAAAAACTCTTCTCCAGACCAAAAAATGCCAAATATCCGGCAGAAACTTCCGCATCATCCTCCGACGATTGCAAACCACTCTCCCACTTCTCAACGATCAACCGCAAGAACTTTCCCATCTCATTGATCCAATTCAGGATCGTATCCTTTTCTACTCGTATTCCCATGTCATGTATAGCATAAACGTGCCGAAGCAAATGTGCATATTTTTACGCTTTTTCGGTAAGATTATAAATTCGAATGTCAACAAATATTATAGCAGGACGATATCATCTGCGTGCGCAACTTCCACATTCTTTCTTCCGGTTTGCTGCTCAATTTCAACAGAATTGACCTTGGATTTCGCCACCGCAACAACAACATCCTGATGATCAACAATCTGAAAAATTTCACCTGAAACAAACTCACCCAAAACCTGCTTCACACCAACCGCCAACAAACTGCTTCGCTTTTTTATCGCTTCTATCGCCCCAGCATCTAACTTCAACTTCCCGGAAATCAAACTTCCAGATGCCATCCATTTCTTTTTAGAGGAAATTCGATTATTTATCGCTCGACATGTTGTCCCCGTTTCCCCTTTCATCGCTTTCAGCAAACCGTCTTCGGTTTTCATACTAAAAATTACGGACTCAATACCCATTTGACTTGCCAAGCGCGCAAAGTTCAGCTTCGATGTCATGCCGCCTAATCCAACGGATGATTTATCTGTGCGTGCCAACCCGAGCACATCGCTGTCCACTTTCTTAATTTCCGAAACCACCACGCCATCTTTATCCAACACGCCGGAAACGGAAGTGCTAAACAACAATTTCTCCGCACCGAAACCAACGGCAATTAAAGTAGCCAATTCATCATTGTCCGAAAACTTCAGTTGCTGATTGCTCACCACATCATTTTCGTTCGCAATCGGAATGATATTATTTCGCCATAGCGTTTCATATGTATTTTTCAATTGGAGAAATTGATCCCGATTGGCGAAATGTTGACGTTCGCATAAGCTTTGTGCCAAAGCAATTTGAAATGGTTTGAAATACGTCGCATAAGTTTGTAGCAAACGTGGATTCCCGATCGCCGCGGCTGCTTTGCGTTCGGAAAGTGTTCCGCGATATTTGGGTAAGAACCGTTTACCGGCCGCCACAGCACCGGAGGAAACCAGCACAATATTATATTTTTCTTGTAAAACCGCAGTCTGCCGAGCGATCTCCAAAATAATCCTTTCATCGACATCGCCAAGCTGATTCGTCACCGCTGCCGAACCAAATTTTATCACCAAAACAGGCTTCTTCATAACAGTTGTAATGTAGCCGAAATTTGGGATATCCGCAATAGTGTTAAGAATTGTTAACCATCGATTTAGCATGATAATATTTGGTATTTTCATTGATCAAAACTGACCTTATCTATGAACTTCAACAAATGGAATAACGCGATTGGATGGCTTTGCGGATTGCTGGCTACCGGAGTTTACGTATTGACTGCTGACAGCACCACAAGTTGGTGGGATACGGGCGAATTCATCGCGTCCGCATACAAAATGCAAATCGTCCACCAGCCCGGAGCACCGTTATTCCTGATGATTCAAAATATCTTCAGTAATCTGGCAGGGGGCGATGCAAGCAAAATTGCCTTTTGGATGAATGTTGGATCCGCTATATGTAGCGGTATGACGATCGTTTTTCTATGTTGGACAATCACCGCATTGGTTCGTAAGGTGATGGTGAAACGCAACGAAACGCCCGACGGGATAACCAGTTTCCAAATATTGAGCGCAGGAGCTATCGGAGCATTAGCGTATGCATTCACGGACACATTTTGGTATTCGGCGGTGGAATCAGAGGTTTACGCCATGTCGTCTTTATGTACAGCAGCTGTTGTTTGGCTAGCGCTGAAATGGGCGCATCGCTCAGAACAAGCGGATTCCAATCGATGGTTGCTACTCGTTGCTTATGTGATGGGATTATCCATCGGCGTACATTTGTTGAATTTATTGACGATTCCAGCAATTGCCTTGTTGATTTATTTTGAAGTGAACCGCAGAACGGATTGGAAAGGAATTACCAAAACCTTATTGATCGGCGTTGGCGCGTTGGGGTTAATCCTTTGGGGAATAATCCAATACTCCGTAAAAATTGCTGCTTACATTGATTTAGCCTTTGTCAATTCTTTGAGTTTACCATTCGGAAGCGGCATTACCTTTTTTGCTATTCTGTCTATCGGAGCTTTAGTTTACGGGCTTCGTATTTCGCAAAAACGGAATAAGCCGATCTTAAATACCGCAATTTTAGGTGTATGTTTTGTGTTGTTTGGGTACAGTTCTTATGTATTATTACCGATTCGCGCACAAACGGAAATTGCGTTGAATAACAATACGCCGGATAACGTTTTCTCTTTTTATGGTTATTTAACGAGAGAGCAATATCCGTCCGAGCCGCTATTTAAAGGACCAGCATTTAACGCACAAGCTATTGATGTGGAAGATCAGACATTCTACCGCAAAGATGCTGATAAGTACACTTCCATTTTTTCCGGCAGAGAATACACATACGATAACGAAATGTTATTCCCGCGCGTTTGGAGCGACCGTCATGCTTCTTTCTATCAAAGCTATTTGTCGCTTCAAGATGGGGAATCGCCTTCGCAACGTGATAACTTAAGCTTCTTTGTCGATTACCAACTCAACCACATGTATTGGCGGTATTTTATGTGGAATTTTGTCGGCAGGCAGAATGATACGCCGAACCCAACGCAAACAGCTTTCAGTGGAAATTGGCTGTCGGGCATTCCTGCCATCGATGATCTGCGACTAGGCGGACAACAATCTTTGGATGAAATTCTCTCAAAAGATCCATCGCGAAACACCTATTTCTTCTTACCACTTCTCATGGGGATCGCCGGATTAATTTGGCATATCCGGAAAAATAAACGAGATGCGTTGGTGTTGAGTTTACTCTTCTTTTTCACCGGAATTGCCATCGTGTTATATCTGAATCAATCGCCACTGCAACCTAGAGAACGCGATTATGCGTATGCAGGATCATTTTATATGTTTTCTATTTGGATCGGAATGGGCGTTTTGGGTATCACAGAAATATTGCGAAAACGCGTTCAGCTACGCTGGGCAACCATGTCTGCAACTGCCGTTTGTTTACTTGCTGCGCCAACACTCTTGATTAAAGAAAATTGGGACGATCACGACCGATCCGATCGAACAATGGCGAAACACATGGCCAGTAATTACCTCGAATCATGCGCTCCAAACGCTATTTTGTTTACCTACACCGATAACGATACGTTCCCGTTGTGGTACCTTCAGGAAGTAGAAGGCGTTCGCCGCGATGTTCGGGTTATTAATATTGGTTATCTACAATCGGATTGGTATTTGAAGCAATTAATGAACGATCAAGTTGATTTAGCGCGTTTACCGATTGACATCGAACCGCAAAAAATCGCCAAAGGAGTTCGAGACGGATTGATGTTCGTCGACATGCACATTAATAAACCTGTCGATGTAAAAACATTGCTGGAAATTATGCTGTCCGACAATCCAAGCAATCAAGTACAAATGCAAAATGGACAGTACGCGAACATATTACCAACCAAGAATTTCCAATTAGCGATTGATAAAGACGCTGTCGTAGCAAACCAAGCCGTGCCGAAAGCTTAGGAAGATAGTATTCCCAACGTTTTGCAGTGGACGTATAACAAAAACTATGTTTCGAGAGCAGAATTGGGCTTGATGTCATTGTTGGTCAACAATAATTGGGAACGCCCCGTATATTTCTTTTCGAGAATGCCGGAGGAACATACAATGGGCTTGGACAGGTATTTAGTTTCCGAAGGGTTGGTACACCGCTTGATGCCCGTTGAACGTGGACAAGTTG
This sequence comes from Sphingobacterium corticis, assembly GCF_042684745.1. Taxonomy (NCBI): domain Bacteria; kingdom Pseudomonadati; phylum Bacteroidota; class Sphingobacteriia; order Sphingobacteriales; family Sphingobacteriaceae; genus Sphingobacterium; species Sphingobacterium corticis. The sequence continues at coordinate 82,891 of NZ_JBHUMA010000007.1, forward strand.
AGGGTAAATCTACCTTGGTTAACAAAGACAGTTTGTATGCGAATATAACTCAAAAGATGCAATGGGGAAATGTCAAAAATCTAAATCATGTAGATACGGACTCTCGTTTTATTTATGAAAACTTCCTATTTCCAGATGTAGTACAAACGGCCTTAGAGGAACTGATACAAAACAACGAAATGGAAAAAGCCGGAAAGGTAGCTAGCATTGCTTATCAAGAACGTCCTAAAAATGTAAGCAGCACCGTGCAGGCTTACCAAAACAGCGTCGTAATTGACACGTTATACAAAACGAAACAGCAAGATGAAGCAAACACGATGTTAGCACAAAATTTGGCTTACTTGTCCGCAGATATGGATCAAAAATTATCGGTGTATAATACAAAAGGCGACACGGACGTTCGCAGTTTACACATTGGCATGAGTACGTTGGCTTTGTACGAGGAAATATTACAGGAAGCCAAACAACCGGAATTGTTAGCGCAAGTGCAAGCGATGGATAAGAAATATAGAAGGTTGCTGGAGTAGGGTACCGGAGGTAATATGGTTGAGGAGTTCAGAAGGTTGATATTTTAGATATTCGCTCGAGCCGCGAAGGCTCATAATTTTTTGAGAAAAAAGTATGCAAAAACTCGCCGCTGACCGTATTGGCACAACGTTCGTGCATCCCTATGCAATTGCCAATCCGCTGAGGCGGCATTTGACGAAGATGGATGGTTGGTGGTTGGATAATTAAGTGGGTCAGAATGCCGACAAACAAATTCGACCTAGCGTTCCGACTGCGGTCATCTGGACGAAAGTAAATCCGTTAAGAACAAAAATCTGTTTGAGCGAAGCGAGTGCATTTTTGTTTAGGATTTCTTTTGGACAGATAGCAAGGAGGAATGCAGTCTTGATTTTGCCAAACTTTTATCAAGAAAAGTTTGAAATAAAATCGTTTCACCGCTCATTCCTCGGATTCGCAATGCCGATCTTCCTAGTGGCAAACCGAAAAAGCGCAAACTAGCTCGTCATCACGACGAGATTCGACGAAGTGATTTATTCCTAATTAAAAATCAAAAAGGCACCACGACTGCGGTGCCTTGAATATCAAATAACAAAGAATATTAAAAACTATCCTTTCTTCACTTCTTTCGCCCAAGAATCCTTAAGCGTTACCGTTCTATTGAACACTAAATGTTCCGGTGTAGATTTTGTATCTAGCGTATAATAACCTATGCGCAGAAATTGGTATCCTTTGCCCGGTTCAGCATTTGCCAAATCAGGTTCAACGAATGCTTTTTCCACGACTTTCAAACTATCCGGATTGATTGAAGTTCGGAAATCTTCCGCTGCTGCCGGATTTTCATCTTGAAACAAACGGTCGTACAAACGCACTTCCACCGTTTTAGCGTGCGGCGCGGAAACCCAATGAATCGTTCCTTTTACCTTCAATCCGGACGTATCTGCTCCCGATTTAGAATTTGGAACATACGTTGCGTGCACTTCCGTTACGTTACCGAATTCGTCTTTCACGAAATCGTGGCATTCCACAATATACGCATGTTTCAAACGAACTGACAAACCTGGACCAAGACGGAAGAATTTCTTCGGTGCATTCTCCATGAAATCGTCACGTTCAATCCAAAGTTCTCTCGAAAATGGAATTTCTCGACTTCCTTCTCCGCCTTCTACTTCCGGATTATTTTCTCCGATCAAAGTTTCTTCTTGTCCTTCCGGATAATTGGTAATCACCAATTTAATTGGATCCAGCACCGCCATACGTCTCCATGCCGTTTTGTTCAAATCCTCACGAATGCAGAATTCCAACAAACCTACGTCAATCATATTCTCGCGTTTTTGCACGCCAATACGATCACAGAAATTGCGGATACTGGCTGGCGTATAACCGCGGCGACGCAACCCGGAGATGGTCGGCATACGCGGATCGTCCCAACCTTCAACAAGCTTCTCGTTCACCAGTTGTAACAACTTGCGCTTGCTCATCATCGTGTAATTCAGATTCAAACGCGAAAACTCGTATTGTTTAGACGGAAATATCTCCAACTTATTGATCAACCAATCGTATAAAGGACGGTGTGGAATAAATTCCAACGTACAAATCGAATGAGTGATTTTCTCAATAGAATCCGACTGCCCGTGGGCAAAATCGTACATCGGGTAAATCTTCCATTTGTCGCCCGTGCGGTGATGATTTGCATGTTTAATGCGATACAATAATGGATCGCGCAAGTGCATATTCGGATTTGCCAAATCGATTTTAGCACGCAAAACTTTTGCTCCATCCGGATAAATACCATCACGCATTTCTTCGAAAAGCTTCAAGTTTTCTTCGATGGAACGACTGCGATAAGGTGTTGGAATACCCGGCTCTGTCGGTGTACCTTTAGATGCAGCAATCTCCTCCGCTGTACTATCGTCTACGTAAGCCAAATCCTTGCGAATAAGCTCCACAGCAAACGCATACAATTGATCGAAATAGTCGGACGTGTACAATTCCTCCGCCCATTGGAATCCCAACCACTGAATATCTTTCTTAATGCTTTCTACATACTCAACATCTTCCGTAACCGGATTCGTGTCGTCAAAACGCAAATTGGTTTTACCCTGATATCTGTTTGCGATGGAAAAGTTTAAGCAAATAGATTTGGCATGACCGATGTGAAGATAACCATTCGGCTCCGGCGGAAAACGCGTCAATACTCGACCGCCATGCTTCCCTTCGCGCAGATCCTCCTCAATGATCTCTTCGATAAAATTCAGTGATTTTTCTTCCTCTAACATCTTGCAAATTTATACAATTCGCCGATTATATGTACTATTGATTAAACCGCTATTTATCGTGAACTTTATTTTCTCAATGCGGATACTTATGAAATGGAAATTATACGTTCTTGCCTTCTTCTTTTTACCGATTTGCTTGTTTGCGCAAAGAAAAGAAAAGCCAACGTTGTTGGTTTATGGCGAAAGCGTAGAAGCTGTTAGTGCGGCTGTGCAAAGCGCATTATCTAGTGTTCCAACCTTGTGGGTTACACCTCAAAAAATAGATGCAATTTGGGATATTGATTTTGAGGAATTGGCACGGAGCGAACAAAATTTAGAAGGTGGCGTTTGGATGAAGTTGCTGATGGATGTAGCCAAACACAAATCGCCGAACGATAGCATTGCGCAAGAAGTCAAAAAACAACTTACCGCCATTCAATTATCGGAAGCATCGAATGCGTTACTTTCAGGCTTGTCCAAGCTAACGATTTTAGAAAATACAACTATAGAGAAAATAAAACTTGGAAAACGTGGTTGGCAAGTGCTATTAAGCGATCGAAAAAGATATGCTCCGTACGCGATCGTCGACGCATCGCAAACCCAGCAATTGGTCAGCCGCACCGCATTGGAAGATCGATTGCAAGAAGGCGAAAGTACGACCGCCGTCAGCAACTTTTCGGATTTCGCATCACAGCGAACAATCCTCGCTGTCGGAACAGATCAAGGAAACGTTCATCAACTTCTGTCATCCGAACTTCTTGAGCCCGTCAAAAACAATTTTTTCACGTTGAAATGCCTGAATGGTTTAGAATCCAACAACCAAAACATCGCTTTGCGCATGCAGTATGCACAAGCGGTTGGCGGAGCGGCCGCTTATTCCGCCTTTTTCAAAAAAGCAGCCGATAAAATTGATGTCCGCAAACTCCAATCGGAGCTATTGACGTACCGTGTCAGACTACTGCCGACGGCAGATGTTTCCACGGAAAACAAACATTTCAAAAGCTTGGAAAAAATTTTCTTGACGGGAATATTTAGCACGGAGAATAATCATTTTCAGCAAGATAAGCAAGTCAGCTACGCTGAGATTCAACCAGCGATGACTCAACTTTTTTCGCGCAGCCAACTTTGGTTCTTGGATAACGAAGGCGAATGGCTATCGTGGAAAGATGCTATTGAGCTGGTCAAGTTTGTAAGTACGCGCGGAAAGGAAGTAAATCGACAAATTGAGGAAGGATGGACCAATAGATTTGGATTTGGAAACGAATATGATGCTAATCGACCGATAACCCGCGGCGAATTTGCGGTTATTTTAGATCAATTTGCTAATCCGTATGCCGTATCCGTTACGCATGCTGGAGAAATCCGCAGATAAACAACAAAGGCGAAACTTAATGCTTCGCCTTGGAATATAAATCGCTAAAATGCTGTCAATCCTATTGATAAGCGAATACTTTACCTAAATCTTCATTAGAATCGAAAGTACAATCCTGATCGATCAATTCTCCGGTTCCGATGTTGATTACCATACCGTGAATAGCCAAATCCTGTTTGTTTTTCCAAGCGTTCTGTACGATAGATGTTGTACACAAATTAAACACTTGTTCTTTTACGTTCAATTCCACCATACGATCGACTTTCTTTTCTTCGTCTTGGATGGCATCCACTTCTTCGGCGTGCAAACGGTAAACATCCTTGATATGGCACAACCAGTTATCAATGATACCGAACTGCTTGCGGCTCAACGACGCAGCTACACCACCACAACCATAATGGCCAGCAACGATGATATGCTTAATTTTCAAAACGTTAACTGCATAATCGAGTACCGACAACATACTAATATCTGAGTGTACACACATATTAGCAATGTTACGATGCACAAAAACCTCACCCGGCTTTCGGCCTGTAATTTCGTTTGCTGGCACGCGACTATCTGCACAGCCAATCCATAAAATATCCGGACTTTGTCCTTTAGCCAACTGTTTAAAAATGCCGGATTGATCTTCTTTTACAAAATTAACCCAATCTTTATTGCCCTTTAAAATCTCGTCGAAGCTTTCTTCTAACGCCTTATTTCCCATAATATCTCTATTTAGTTTTTAATTGTTTCTCTGTAAAAAGTTCTCTTCGCTCATTGGGTAAACCACTCATTTGTAATCTCCCCATATCAGTTTTAACAAAATTATCGCCAAAGATGTTTGAAAGCGGTAGAATGATTTGATCCTCTGAACAAAATTAACAAAATTCATTTCCCGTAGGATAAAGTTTTATCTTTGGTATTTTTATTGAAAGGTAGTTTAAAACGATAGAGATAAACATCATGAACAAACCCACCCTCGTAGTGCTTGCTGCCGGAATGGCCAGCCGTTATGGTTCTTTAAAACAAGTAGATGGCTTCGGTCCGCACAAAGAAACGATCATTGATTATTCCATCTTTGACGCAATACGTGCCGGTTTCGGAAAAGTAGTATTCGTTATTCGCGAAGAATTTGAGGAAATCATGCGCCAAAATTTTGACGAAAAACTGAAAGGTAAAATTGATGTAGCCTACGCTTTTCAAAATTTTGACCTAAGTCGCTTTGGAGTAAATCGTAAAATTGAACGTACAAAACCTTGGGGTACTGCGCATGCCGTGATGTGCGCGAAAGAGCAAGTGCAAGAAAACTTCTGCGTCATCAATGCGGATGATTTCTACGGGTTTGATGCTTTCGACAAGATGGCAAAATTCCTAACACAGGATGTTTCGGACAAAAACATGGCACTGATGGGCTTCCAATTGGGCAATACGATGTCAGACTATGGTTATGTTTCACGCGGTGTTTGCGAAGTGGACGAGCAAGGCAATTTGAAATCGGTGACGGAGCGCACAAATATTTACTATGTTAAAGACGAAGCGAACGATACGAAAATCGTTTACGAAGAAGATGGCGTACAAAACGAATTAGATTTCGACACGCGCGTATCGATGAATTTCTGGGGATTCACACCACATATTTTCAGCGTTGCCGAAGGCTTATTTCCAGATTTTGTGGAGAATAACGCCGACAATCCGAAATCAGAATTTTTCATTCCGACTATTCCCGATTACATGGTAAAGCATGGTTTAGCAGATTTCAAAGTAATTCCGACTTCGTCGAAATGGTTCGGCGTAACCTATAAAGAAGATAAACCAATCGTTCAGGAAAGCATTTCTCAACTGATAAAGGACGGTGTTTATCCGGAAAAATTATTCTAAGCGATTATTAATAATCGTACTTGTCTTTCCACTTATCACGAAGGGACTGACGAAGCTTATCCTCGGCCGCATTGCGGCCGGGGTCGTATAATGTGGTTCCGGAAAGTCCATCCGGCATAAATTCTTGATCGACGAAATTCCCTGGAAAAGCATGTGCATATTGGTATTCCGTCCCATAATCCAACTCCTTCATTAATTTCGTTGGCGCATTGCGTAGATGCAGCGGAACGGATAGATCACCTGTACGTTTCACCAAAGCTTGCGCTTGATTAATTGCTTCATACGAGGCGTTGCTCTTTGCCGAGCTGGCCAAATAGGTAACGGTTTGTGAAAGGATAATTCGTGATTCCGGCCAACCGATTACATTAACAGCCTGAAAACAGTTATTTGCTAACAGCAAAGCGTTTGGATTAGCATTGCCAATATCTTCGGATGCTAAAATCAACAATCGCCGCGCGATAAATTTCGGATCTTCTCCTCCGGCAATCATGCGCGCCAACCAGTACACCGCCGCATTGGGATCGCTCCCACGAATGGATTTAATGAACGCCGAAATAATATCGTAATGTTGTTCACCTGTCTTATCGTAACGTGCCATATTCTGCTGTACCTGCTTCAACACAAAATCGTTATCGATAACGACCTGCTGCTGATAAGCAGCTTGCGCAACCAGCTCCAACACATTTAGCAAACGCCGCGCATCACCGCCAGACAACCGCAATAAAGCTTCGTATTCTTTAATTTTCAAATCTTGTTCCCGAAGAACTTCGTCCGTAGTCAAAGCATGCTGAACAATAGAAACCAATTGTTCTTCAGAAAGTGCTTCCAACACGTAAACCTGACATCGAGATAGCAAAGCACTGATCACTTCAAAAGATGGATTTTCCGTCGTCGCACCGATCAAAGTAACCAATCCTTTCTCTACAGCGCCCAACAGAGAATCTTGTTGTGATTTAGAAAAGCGATGGATCTCATCAATAAATAGAATGGGTTGTTCTTGGTTAAATTCAAAAAGCTGGCGTGCCTTTTCGATTACCTCACGCACTTCCTTTACGCCGGATTGGATCGCGCTCAAACTAAAAAACGGACGATCAATTTCCTTCGCAAACAGCAGGGCCAAAGTTGTTTTTCCAACTCCGGGAGGTCCCCAAAGAATCATGGACGGAATATTTTTCTGCTTGATCGCATTGTATAATACCGCACCGTCTCCCACAATATGCGCCTGCCCAATATACTCGGAAAGCGCTTTTGGGCGCATCCGTTCCGCTAAAGGTATTCTCGTTGCCATCTTACTCCTTTCAATTTGCAAGACTAAGTTAGCAGAATTCCTCCGCATTGACGCACAAATGGAGATAGCCTGCCGAGTTGTTGCAGACTTTCGTATATTAGTAAAACAACGATGAAGCAGATACATACTTTAGTTTTCACAATCGGTGCGCTTTTCGTAAGCGGACTGAGCTATGCGCAGAACAAAGATTCTGCACCGCATGCGACGAAATATAATGCAGCGTTCAATGGAGTCGGTCCGCGTGTGTACAATTTACCACCGCCGCGTAGCGAGGAAGAAATCCTGCGCGACGATTACGCGGATAAAAAGCCGTTTCAAGATTCAATCATGCGCGCGATGCAATTCCAACAAGTGCTCGCTGATTTCCGATTTACCAGCAGAAAAGGATCGATTGAGCAAACATACAACCCATTACCTGCAACCAGCGAAGATTGGAATCACGCCGTACATCAAGAAAAATCTTATGGCAATCGTGCATTGGCTGCTGCCCTATTGAACGAATACGCGTGGCAATCGCTCAACAAAAAATCAGTGCAGCAAGCTATCGGTTTACTGATCGGCGCAGTAGATATGGATACCGGTGCAGAACAAGATATGTTGAGTCTGCGTAGAAATTTAGCGGATGCTTATCTATTTAATCAAAATTATCGCGAAGCTGCGGAGCAGCATGAGCGCTTGCTAGCAAATTACGACACGCGAAGCGGATTGACAGAACAAGGTGATTCCTGGGTAAAAATTGCATTGGTACAGGCTTATTTAAAAGACTTTAAATTGGCGGAAAACTCTATTATCCGCAAGGCCATTCCATTGTATAATCGTGCGAAAGCGATGCAAAGTAAGGTATTAGCTTGGCAACAGCTTGCAGCTATTTATCAGATGCACGATAAACACACCGAAGCACAATGGTTTCTAATTCAAGCGCGTGATTTGGCAAAATCGAGAAACTTTACGAAGGAGTTGGGAGAAATTGAATACATGCTTGCAACGTCTAAACTTGCTCAGAAGAACTACAAAGTTGCGTTAGCCGAATTTGAGCGTGCAGAAAATATTGCAGCAGAAGATAAAGACGATTTATTATCGTTAGCTATCCACGACAAGAAAGGCGAGGTTTATTTAGGGCTTTCCAAATTCGAGGAAGCAAAAAAAGAACTGGAAGCGTATTGGAAATTGCGTGAGCAATTGTTTTAATTCTTTCTCTTTTGCGCTCTAGCCGCGCAGGCTTTTACTTTTTAAGGAAGTTCATAAAAGCTAGCGTTGGAAGATTGCTTCACCACTCGTTCCTCGGGTTCGTACCAACGAAAATCTGATTGTGATACCAAGCTCCGCCGTCATCGCGCGGAGGTATGACAAAGCAGTTTTAAAATTATGCACTCGAGCCGTGCAGGCTCATACTTTTTTGAGAAAAAAGTATGCAAAACCACGGAGTGCTCAGCGAAGCTAAACTCGCCGCTGACCGTATTGGCACAACGTTCGTGCATCCCTATGCTATTGCCAATCCGCTGAGGTGGCAATTTCCGAAGATGGATCGGATGGGTGATAAGTTCAAGTTCAATATGAGAATCTGTGGTCATGTGAGATTGGTTCTCCGCTCGTTTCTCGGGTTCGCCAAGACGCTTTTCTTGCTTAGGTAAAGTTTTTTTCGAACACCAACTTCCTAGGACTTTAAAACCGACCTAGCGTTCCGTTTGCGTCGTCCGATCGAAAGTCAATCCGTTAAGAACAAAAGTTTGTTTGAGCGTAGCGAGTTTACTTTTGTTTAGGATTGGTGAGGAAGGATAGCGATGAGGAATGCAGTCTTGATTTTTATGAACTTTTTATCAAGAAAAAGTTCGAAGAAAAATTCGTGGATCCCGGTGCTAATGCCAATCCGCTGAGGCGGCAATTTTCGAAGATGGATAGTTTTGTCTATAAAGTTAAATATTTTAAAGCGAGCCTAACCCGACCTGACGTTCCGGCTGCGGCGATCTAGACGAAAGTAAATCCGTTAAGAACAAAAATCGGATTGTGATACCAAGCAATGCCATCGTCGCGCGGAGGTACGACAAAGCGATCTTTCAACCATACATATATTCTGAATATCAGCGTTAAAAACTTATCACATTAGATTGCTTCACCGCTTGTTCCTCGGGTTCGGAAAGACGGCAAATTTTAGTAATTACAAACCAACCCATCTTTCCTTTCCAATCGTCCAACAATTCTAGACGAAAACAAATCCTTAACATAAAAAAGGCCGATTTACTTCAAACTGAGTAAATCGGCCTTTTCGCATTCCTAATGCGATTATACTTTATTAACGCTTCATACGGATGAAGTCTGTCATTACTGTTAAGCTTTCATCCAAGATGAAGTCAAACTCATTCTGAGGTTGCGGTTTTCCTTCTTCCCACAACGGCATACCTAAGAACTTACGTTGCTCGTTGATGCGATCGCGGTTTTCCTTGCGAAATTTATCGCGTTCTGCTTTCAATTTCACTTCGTTTAAACTCACTTTCGGAATAGAATCTTCCTCATTGAATTTCCTAATATCTTCTAATAAGAAGCCATAAGCTGGCGATTTCTTAATGCGTTTTTCATGCTTCTCTTTCAACGTTTTGCTTACATCATTCAAATCAGCCACGCGTTTGAACGACGCCGGTTTAATGGAATCCCAAGGTAACGCTGATTTCTCGGAGCTTTCACCAAATTTATCTGCTGAAAATTGAGATGGAAATTCCACATCAGCTTCCACACCACGGTGCTGTGTACTGCTTCCGCTCACACGGTAATACATGCCCATTGTAACGTTAATTTGTCCGAACTCAGGAGCGCCAGCAGGGACGTTCTCATTTTTCTTTACATCTTCATTTGCTTCCGAAGCCTTCAACAATAATCGGCTGGTAGTACTAATGAAACGCGACATATCTAAAGCCGATTGTACAGTTCCTTTACCAAAGGTCGTTGAACCAAGGATTAAACCGCGACCATAATCTTGAATCGCTCCAGCGAAGATTTCCGAAGCAGATGCCGAGAATCTGTTTACCATTACGCCGAGCGGCCCATCCCATGCAACGCCCGCATCGCGGTCGCTATTGATTTCCACACGGTTGCGCACATCTTTCACTTGCACTACAGGACCTTGATCGATAAACAATCCGGTAAGTTCGATCGCTTCTTGCAAAGAACCACCGCCATTATTTCTCAAATCCAAAACAACGGCTTGAACATCCTTTTGCTTCAAGGTATCCAAAATGTAGCGGATATCGCGTGTTGCGCTTTTATAATTCGGATCACGACGACGAACCGCATCAAAATCGATGTAGAACTTAGGCAAGCTAATTACGCCAACTTTGTAGTTCGCACCATCATCGCCTTTAACATCCTTGATTTCGTATTTCGCAGAACCTTCCGCAAGAACAATTTTATCACGCGTCAACTCGATTACTTTCGGTTGCGAAGTCATATCCTGACCTGCCGGGATAATACGCAAACGTACTTTTGTTCCTTTTGGACCTTTGATTTTCGATACCGCAGCATCTAAACGCCAACCTACGATATCTTCGAATTCACCATCACCTTGCGCGACACCGATAATACGATCATTCACTTTTAAGCGCTTATCCTTGAATGCTGGACCGCCAGCAACGATATCCGTAATTTTCACTGTCTCATTTTCCAACATTAGCTGTGCACCGATTCCTTCTAACGTATTGGACATGCTTTCGTTGAAAGCTTGCGCAAAGAATGGATTGTAATACGTGGTATGAGGATCGACCGCATCCGTTAGCGATCCCATAACAACTTGAAATACCTCGTTAGCATCAATCTTCTTCGCCTGAGAAATCAAGTTTTTATAACGAGAACGCAATACATCTTTGTGTTTTTCCATGCTGGTTGTATCGCTTCCGATCAACTTTAGGTTCAACAAATCATATTTCACACGCTTACGCCATTGATCGTTCAATTCGTCTTTCGTTTTGAACCATCCTAATTTCTCGCGATTGTTGATGTATTCTTCATCCTTCGTAAAATCATGTTCTACGTCCACCTGAGACAGTGCATATTCCATGCTCTCAATGTAACGCTTCGCATATTGATTGAACATATAGAAAGGAGCCGACAAATCACCTTCTCTGAAATCTTGGCTAATGGAATTGCGATATTGTTCGAAATCGTCGATATCGGATTGCAATAAATACACTTTCCCCATATCCACACTGTTCAATAAGTTGGTGAAAACAATATTGGATATCGAATCACCCATTGCTACTTTCTTATAGCTGATGTTCTCTAAAATATTGGCCACCTCTTTCGCAATGACTTCATGCTGAGCGGAAGGTTTTAACGTTTCCTCCTCTTTCAGACTTACTCTCGGTTTCGATCCACAGGCCAACACGGACACCAACATCAACGAAACTAACAACTGTTTAAACATATATACTGTCTGATTAAAATGTATCATTTTAAGAATTAAATTCCGGCTCAAATTGTATTATAAAACTAATTCGCCTGCGTAAATTTAAAGAATTATCGATCAAGTAATCGTTCTTTTAAGATTTATTAACGAATTGTCGTCCGGTACTGTTTTGCCGATCAATAGCTGTTGGCAACGCGGTGATGTTATAGCAACAAGACTGCACCTAAATGGAACAGTCTTGCTTATAAAAAGTTTTAGATCAATTAATATCCAACACCTGTGCGGCGTGGCTGACGAATAGCTGGCCAAGCATTTGGCTGTCCGTTTCTACCTTCCGGCATCACGCGTCGCTCGCGATTTACCAGCTCCGGCTCTTCGGACGCTTTGTAAGCCATCGTCGCTGTTAAGATCACGTTGCTTCGCAAATCATCAAATACCAATTTATCGTAGGTATCCAGATTTGTATGCCAAGTGATGCTGAAATATCCCCAAGAAAGGGAGCTTAACATAAACGCCGGGATACCAGCTGCAACGAAGGAAGCATGATCTGACCCACCACCACCCGGTGTCCCCGGAAAGCTTGTTTTAATTTCTTTCGTGATATTGTTTGGCACAGCAGACAACCATCTTCCGATGTAATCATACGAGTGAACAAAACCAGAACCGTCAATATTAACAACCCGACCAGTTCCGTTATCTAAGTTGAATACGGCTTGCGTTTTCTCGACAATTTCCGGGTTATCGATTACGAATGCACGAGAACCGTTTAACCCCTGTTCCTCGCTTCCCCATAAACCAATCAGGATGGTACGTTTAGGATTCGGCAAAATCTTTTTTAACACACGCGCTACTTCCATCATCGTAATTGTTCCTGTTCCATTATCCGTCGCGCCGGATCCGCCTTCCCAAGAATCCAAGTGCGCAGAAAGAATTACATATTCATCCGGAAACTCCGTTCCTTTTATCTCTGCAATTGTATTGAAAGAAGGAACGACGCCCAATGATTTGGAAGAAGTTTCTACTTGAATACGCGGTTTATGTCCTTTCTCGGCAAGACGATGTAAAATACCATAATCTTCTAAAGATATATCTAAAGAAGGAACAGATTTCGAACGCGCACCGAAGATCTTGTTTGCACCAAACTCATATGACCAGTAGCTCGTCAAAATACCTACAGCTCCAGCGTCTTCTAAAATCGATGGTAGAGAATTTGCGGAAAACCCGGTCTTCGACACATTTGCGTTCCAAATGGAAGTTAGGGAATCGCGTTGCGCATTCATCCTTGTTATAGATTCCGGCGTCCCGTATTCCTTCCAATTATAATCCGGACGACCGGTGAGCTGAGGTTGCGAAATCATTACATATTTGCCCTTGACGGACGGCAACCATTTTCTAAAATCCAAAGAATCTTTCCATTGCGGCATAGTGACCACTTCCCCTTCAATCGCTTTTCCATTGGTACTTGGGCTCCACGCCAACTGCGTCCCGGCTAACGTTTTCACACGCGGATGCACCATGTCGATATGTGAAATGCCACGCTCCCAACCATGCCACTCCCCAAATTGCTGCTTTTCCGCACTTAATCCCCAGCTCTTAAATTTCTCCAAAGCCCAATCATTCGCTCTCGTCATTTGCGGCGTACCTACCAAACGCGGTCCGACTACGTCTAACAACTCGAAAGCAAGATCTTCTAATTGTGAATTATTATTGGCTTCTCCGACAATTTGCTGGATGACTGGGTCGGTGATCGGAACTTCCGCTTGAGCTCTGCCGCGTTGCGCGTACAATGCGGGAATCGTCGCCAACCAAACGGCGCTCGCTAAGAAAAAACTAGTTTTACGGTTTAACATCGACCTTTTCGAGTTATTCATAAGGATAATTATTAAGGTTAAAAAGCAACAAACTCATGATTATCTCATGAGTTTGTGCTAAAAGTCGGAAATCGTGACCAGAAAAAAGCCATTGTTTCCTATTTTTTACAATTATTATTGCTTATCGCCAGCTTTTGTATTGATTAATCAATCCATTTGTGGAACTATCATGCGAAGTAACGGCTTCATTACCTTCTAATTCGGGCAAAATCTGGTTTGCTAATTGCTTCCCTAACTCTACGCCCCACTGGTCGAAAGAAAAGATGTTCCAGATAACACCTTGAACAAAAATTTTATGCTCGTAAAGTGCGATCAACGATCCTAATGTATGAGGCGTAATCTTTTTCACTAAGAACGAGTTACTTGGACGGTTTCCTTCGAAAATTTTAAATGCTTTTAGCTTTTCGATTTCTTCGGCTGATTTACCCGCTTTCTGCAACTCCGCAACAACGACATCCTCTTCCTTACCGTTCATTAACGCTTCGGTTTGCGCAAAGAAATTCGACAACAATAACGTATGATGGTTGCCGATTGGATTATGAGATATCGCTGGCGCGATGAAATCACAAGGAATTAACTTCGTTCCTTGATGGATCAATTGATAAAATGCGTGCTGTCCATTTGTTCCAGGTTCCCCCCAAATGATAGGTCCGGTTTCATATTCTACACGATTACCGTTTCTGTCCACATATTTCCCATTACTTTCCATATCTCCTTGTTGGAAATATGCTGCAAAGCGATGTAAATATTGATCATAAGGCAAAATAGCATGGCTTTCGGACTGGAAGAAATTGTTGTACCAAACACCCAACAAACCTAAAATGACCGGGATATTTTCTTCAAAATCGGCTCCTTTAAAATGTTGATCTACTTCGTGTGCTCCAGCCAATAATTCTTCGAAATTATCGTATCCTATGCTCAACGCGATGGACAATCCGATCGCCGACCACAATGAATAGCGGCCACCAACCCAATCCCAGAACTCAAACATATTGTCAGTATCAATTCCAAAAGCAGCCACCGCTTCCGCATTAGTACTCAACGCAGCAAAATGTTTCGCAACATCCTCTTGCGAAGCACCGGCCGCCAAAAACCAATCCTTCGCCGAATTGGCATTCGCCATCGTTTCTTGCGTAGTAAACGTTTTAGAAGCAATCAAAAACAAGGTTGTTTCCGGATCGACTTTCTTTAACGTTTCGGCGATATGCGTACCATCGACATTGGAAACAAAGTGTGCATTGATATGCGTTTTGTACGATTTCAACGCTTCCGTAACCATTACCGGACCTAAATCCGAACCACCGATTCCAATATTAACCACATCGGTAATAGCTTTTCCCGTAAATCCTTTCCAATTACCGGAATGAATTTCCTCACAGAAATTTTTCATTTGCGCCAATACCTGATTGACATCCGGCATCACGTCAGCACCGTTCACCAAAACGGGTTTATTGCTTCGATTCCTCAGCGCGGTATGCAAAACAGGACGGCCTTCGGTTTCATTAATAGCATCACCAGCAAACATGGATTTAATCGCCTCGTCCAATTTGCACTCGCGCGCAAGCTGTACTAATAAGGCCTTTGTTTCGTCGTTGATACGGTTTTTAGAGTAATCCAATAGAATATCACCTAAATACAAGGAAAACTTATCGAAGCGATCTTTGTCCGAGGTAAAAAGGTCTTTGAGGGTATATTTATTAATATCAATATAATGATCTACTAGATATTGATAGGCAGATGTCTTTGTAAAATCGATTTTGGGTAACATAAGTAAATTCATTTATAGCCAAACTTACGTAAAATTGAGCGAAAACACAGATCCCAATCCAGACATCTTACAGCATCAGGGTCTTTTGATTTTCGTGATGAAATGAACATCTTTGTACATTGCACAGCAATATAAAAACCATGACGAAAGAACAAATACAAGACTTGAGAGATCGTGTGACATCTCTGAGGAGGCATCTTTGACATTGATGTCCGAAAAAAATCCATAGAAGAAGAGACGGAAATCACCTTACGTCCCGATTTTTGGGATGATAGCAAGGCGGCGGAACGCGTTTTACTTTCCATCAAAAACACCAAAGTTTGGACGGATCAATTTGATGACGTTAATTCGGCAGTAGATGACACGGCGGTAATGTACGACTTTTTCCAAAGCGGCGATGCTAGTGATCAGGAGTTAGAAGAGCAATACCAGATTGCTCTGGCTGCTGTGGAAGAACTAGAATTCAAGAATATGCTGAGTGCGGAGGAGGATCAGCTTGATGCTATTCTGCAAATTACAGCTGGCGCTGGAGGAACGGAAAGTTGCGATTGGGCAGCGATGCTGATGCGCATGTACATTATGTGGGGCGAAAAACATGGCTGTAAGGTAACTGAGCAAGATTATCAGGCGGGCGATGTGGCCGGAATTAAATCCGTGACCTTACAATTCTCCGGTAATTTTGCTTACGGGTATTTGAAAGGAGAAAACGGGGTGCATCGCTTGGTGCGTATTTCACCGTTTGACTCCAATGCGAAGCGCCATACGTCCTTTGCTTCGGTGTATGTTTATCCGTTGGTAGATGATAATATTGAAATTGATGTGAAAGATTCCGAAATCGAATGGGATACCTTCCGAGCTGGAGGTGCCGGTGGACAGAACGTGAACAAAGTCGAAACAGCGGTTCGATTGCACCACAAACCAACGGGCATTATTATCAAAAATCAAGAAACACGTTCGCAATTACAGAATAAAGAGAACGCACTCCGTTTGCTCAAATCGCAATTGTACGAAATTGAAATGCGCAAGCGCGAGGAAGCTTCGGCAGCCATCGAAGGATCGAAGAAGAAAATTGAATGGGGATCGCAGATCAGAAACTACGTACTCCATCCGTATAAATTGATCAAAGATTTACGTACGGGAACAGAAACTTCGAATACACAAGCTGTATTGGATGGTGAGCTGGACGGATTCTTAAAATCTTATTTGATGGAATTTGGCGGATAAATAGACAATCTGTTTTACTGCATAATACAAAAGCCTGAGCGAATTGCTCAGGCTTTTATATTATAGAAATTGTCTAACTAAAACCCGTATTTATTATCATCGATTAATTTACGAGCGATACGTTGACGTGCTTCTTTCATATTGAATGGTTCAGCTTTCGTAAATCGGCGCAAACCAACCAACATCATGCGTAGCTCATCGCCTTCGGCGAATGAGTTTAATGCTTCCTTACCTGAGATTAATACTTTATCGAGCACTTCGTGCAAGTAAACGCGCGCCATATCCGTCGGCAACGCGGCCGCTTCTTCGCCTTTCGTATGATAAATCTTCTCTACGCGAAGCAAAGCGGATTCTGCGACGTAAACATTGCCAATAATATCCGCAATATTCATCAAGATTTCTTGCTCCTTCGCTAAAGACATCATCAGCTTTTGCACAGCCGCTCCGGCTACCAGCAATCCGGCCTTTTTCAAATTAGCGATTAGTTTTTTCTCTGCTGCAAATGGTGCATCGTCCTCGTCTCCGAAATCCGGAATTGCCATTAATTCATTCGCAACGGCAGTTGCTGGACCCATCAAATCCAATTCGCCTTTCATTGCCCGCTTCAACAACATATCGACTACCAAAAGACGATTCACCTCGTTTGTTCCTTCGAAAATTCGGTTAATCCGTGCATCACGGTAAGCGCGTTCCATTGGCGCATCGGCCGAATAGCCCATCCCGCCGTAGATTTGCACCCCTTCATCCACTACATAATCCAACATTTCCGAACACCAAACTTTGATAATGGCGCATTCGATGGCAAATTGTTCAACAGATTTCAATTTCGCTTTCGCTTCGTCCATGCCTTCGGCAATCAACGCATCATACGCATCATCAATATTTTGTCCGGCACGATACGCCGCACTTTCGTTGACATATAACCGTGTTGCCATTTCCGCCAATTTGTAGCGAATAGCGCCAAATTTAGAAATCGGCAAGTTGAATTGCACGCGCTCGTTCGCGTAACGAACAGCCGAATTGATAATGGAACGTGAAGATCCGATGGTTGCAGCACCTAATTTGATACGCCCGATATTCAGAATATTTACTGCAATCTTGAATCCATTCTCCCGATCGGATAGCATGTTTTCTACCGGCACGGCGCAATCGTTAAAGAACACCTGACGCGTGGATGAACCTTTGATTCCTAATTTATGTTCTTCAGGATTCATCGTGATTCCTCCAAAATCGCGTTCTACGATAAATGCTGTTAGGTTTTTGTCATCATCAATCTTGGCAAAAACGATGAATATATCCGCGAAACCACCGTTGGTGATCCACATTTTTTGTCCGTTAAGAATGTAATGTGTGCCTTCCGCGTTTAGTTTTGCTGAAGTACGTCCGGAATTTGCATCAGAACCGGAGTTCGGTTCAGTTAAACAATATGCCGCTTTCCATTCACCAGTTGTCAGCTTAGGAATGTACTTATCCTTTTGTGCATCGTTTCCGTAATACAAGATTGGCAAGGTTCCGATTCCGGTATGTGCTGAAAGCGCAACCGCAAAACTATGTCCACCACCCACCGCATCGGTTACTAGCATAGAAGTGTTGAAATTCTTTCCAAAACCACCATATTGCTCTGGGATAGATACGCCGAGCATACCCAATTCGCCAGCTTTATCTAACAAGCTTTCCATCAAACCTTCTTCTTGCTGATCGATGCGATCCAGATTATTTAATACTTCCGCATCCAAAAAATCTAAACAAGTTTGGCGAATCATTTTCGCTTCTTCGTCGAATTCTTCTGGGATGAAAACATCTTGATAGGAAGTTTCGCGAATCACAAATTCCCCACCTTTTATTGCTTTATTCGTGCTCATATTCATTTTGTTTACAACGGTTAATTTTACTACAGCATTTCGAAAATTCCGGCAGCACCTTGTCCGGTACCCACGCACATCGTCACCATTCCGTACTTTCCTTGGCGGCGTTTCAGCTCATGCATAACCTGTACGGTTAATTTCCCTCCAGTACAGCCCAGCGGATGCCCAAGCGCTATCGCTCCACCATTTACATTTAATTTGCTCGTATCTAAATCCAATTCGCGGATAATAGCCAACGACTGCGAAGCAAACGCTTCATTCAACTCAATCAAGTCGATATCTTGTTGTTTCAATCCTGCCATTTTCAACGCTTTCGGAATGGCTTCAATTGGTCCTATTCCCATAATGCGCGGCGGAACACCAGCGACACCGTAACTTACCAAACGAGCGATCGGCTCTACATTTAATTCTTTCAGCTTTGCTTCAGAAACAACTAAAACAAAGGCAGCTCCGTCCGAAGTTTGCGATGAATTTCCTGCCGTAACCACACCATCCGCGGCGAAGACCGGCTTCAGCTTGCTTAAAACTTCGATGGAAGTGTCCGCGCGCGGCCCTTCATCGGTATCCACTGTGTAATCTCGCGTCGCGATTTTATCGTCCTTCAAATATTTTTCGGTCACCTTGATCGGAACAATGCCGTCTTTTAAGTTCCCGTTTTTGATTGCTTCTACCGCTTTCTTATGGGATTCAAAAGCAAACTGATCCTGATCTTCGCGGGAAACTTTATATTCTTTCGCTACCGCTTCGGCCGTCAATCCCATACCCCAATACCAATCGGGATTTTCTTTGGCAACTTTCGGATTTGGAACCAATTTCCATCCGCCAAAAGGCATCCCCGACATCACCTCAACACCTCCAGCGATGATACAATCTGCCATTCCCGAACGGATTTTCGCTACCGCGGTCGCGATGGTATCCAATCCAGACGCGCAATAACGGTTTACCGTTACGCCCGGTACTTTGTCGGTTTTCAATCCCATCAGGGAAATCATACGACCAATATTTAAGCCTTGCTCGGCTTCCGGAGTCGCATTTCCGACGATAACGTCATCAATCTGCTCGACATTCAGGTTTGGAATCGTTGATACCATGTGCTGAATCACTTCGCTTGCTAATTCGTCTGCACGCATAAAGCGGAACACACCTCTGGGCGCTTTACCTACTGCTGTACGATAACCTGCTATAATATATGCTTCCATGTTTTTTTAGTATTTAGTAGTTAGATATCAGTATTTAGACTTTAATTTCTGTTGGAATACGTAACTGATCTTTTGAAGTTCAGCCAGCATTTCAAGCATTCGATTTAATTCCGATCCTGACAAATAACCTAAATTGTTTGATATTATTAATTGTGTCTCCACTTCGTACATAGATCCGTGCGCTATAGCAAGAAAGTGTAAAAATTCTTTGTCGGAATTTCTACCAGCTCCCTCCGCGATATTGGATGGAATAGAAACGGCGGCTCTATTTATCTGAGTGATTAGATTGAACTTTTCGCTTGTGGGAAACATCTTTGTAATCCTGTAAAGCTCAGAAACAACCTCAATACTCTTTTGCCATAGTTTTAATTCTCTGTATTGATGCACGGTCTAAATACTAAATACTCTCCATCTACTTAATCTAATTCCTCAATGGTTTCCCCTTGGTCAACATGTGCTGTATCCGCTCCAAAGTTTTGCGTTCCGCAGCCAATTCCAAGAATGCTTTTCGCTCAATATCTAATAAGTATTGTTCGGAAACTTCGGTCGGTGCGGACAAATCTCCGCCACACATTACCCAACCTAATTTCTCTGAAATCTTCTTGTCGTGCTCGGAGATGTAATTTCCGGCTTGCATCGAAGAAGCTCCGGCGTAAACAATGCCTAAACCTTGATTTCCCAACACCTTAATATCTTTCCGAGGTGCCGGTTGCACGTAACCTTCGTTCGCTAACTCCAATGCCTTCGCCTTGGCATCTGCCAACAAACGCTTCCGGTTCATCGTAATTGCATATTTACCTTTCTGCAAATAACCCAACTCGTATGCTTCTACAGCAGAAGTCGAAACCTTCGCTTGACCGACCGTTAGGAAACGCTCTTTTAAGGTATTCTGCACAATTTGGTCGTCTTTATATTCGTCAGAAGCGCGCAAGGCAAATTCTTTTGAACCGCCACCGCCAGGGATAACGCCAACGCCAAATTCCACCAAGCCCATATAGGTTTCGGCATGCAATTGCACAAAATCAGCGTGCATCGAGAATTCACAACCTCCGCCTAAAGTCAATTGGAAAGGCGCCACTACCACCGGAATCGACGAATAGCGCAAGCGCATGGCGGTATTTTGGAACATGCGAACCGCGATATTAAGTTCATCATAATCCTGCTCCACGGCCATCATAAAAATCATCCCGATATTGGCTCCAGCGGAGAAATTTTTTCCTTCGTTGGTAATTACTAATCCTCGATATTCTTTCTCGGCTAAATCGATCGCTTTATTAACTCCTTGAATAACATCGCCACCGATCGTATTCATTTTCGTGTGGAATTCGCAATTGATAATGCCATCACCCAAATCCGTAATCGTTACACCGGAATTCTTCCAAATGGTTTGCTTCTCGCGAATGTGATCTAATACGATAAGATCCTCCGCGCCTGGAATTGGTTTATAGGATTTTGCGGCGATATCGTAGAAATTCTTTACGCCATCAATAATTTTGTAGAAATGATCATGACCGGCATCTAACATTTCTTGCACCCAATCGGCTACCTTACCAGATTGTCCCGGAAGACGTTTTTCTTCACTTTTGATTTTTTCTATGGTTTCGCGAACGCCTAGAGCGTCCCAAACTTCAAATGGACCTAACTCCCATCCGAAACCTGCTCGCATGGCGTCGTCAATACGATAAAAATCGTCCGTAATTTCCGGAACACGATTCGAAACGTACTCAAAAAGTGGATAATGCATCGCGCGGAATAGTTCTGCGGCTTTATCCGTTCCTTGCTCATAAACCTTCATACGTTTACGGATGTCCTCCACAGGTTTCGTCGCTTCCAGTGTCGATGATTTCACTTTCTGCTGATCCGCATATTCTAAGGTCTTTAGGTTTAGCGATAGGATGTTGGAGTTCCCTTTATCATCCTTCACCTTTTTATAAAAACCTTGTTTAGTCTTTTCGCCCAACCATTTGTTTTCGGCCATTTTGCCAATGTACGCAGGCAATTCGAAGACACCTTTTGCTTCATCGTCCGGCGCATTTTCTTTCAATCCATTGGCCACATTCACCAACGTATCCAAACCAACGACATCCGCTGTGCGGAATGTTGCCGACTTTGGATGTCCCATTGCCGGACCCGTATATTTATCGACTTCTTCCACTGTCAAATCCATTTGCTCGACCAAATGCGTCAAAGCCAACATGGAATACACGCCGATTCGGTTTCCGATAAACGCCGGAGTATCTTTACATAATACCACCGTTTTACCCAACAACTTATCGCCGAAATATGTCAGGAAGTCGACAACTGCAGAATCTGTGTGTTTTGTAGGAATGATTTCGAAAAGCTCCAAGTAGCGCGGCGGATTAAAGAAATGCGTTCCGCAGAAATTCTTTTGAAAATCTTCGCTTCGGCCTTCCGCCATGAGGTTGATAGGAATTCCGGAAGTGTTTGAGGTAACCAACGTTCCGGGTTTGCGGTGTTTTTCGACTTGATCAAAAACAGATTTTTTGATATCCAAACGCTCCACAACGACTTCAATAATCCAATCGTACTGCGCGATATCTTTCATGTTATCGTCGAAGTTTCCAGTTTTGATACGATTAGCAAATCGCTTGCTGTAGATCGGAGAAGGATTGCTTTTCAGCGCCGTATCCAGCGAACTGTTTACGATGCGATTGCGAACTGCAGTGCTTTCGAAACTCAATCCCTTCGCTTCTTCCTGCGGGAGTAATTCTTTCGGAACGATATCCAAAAGGAGCACTTCCAAGCCGATGTTCGCAAAGTGACACGCGATTCTCGAGCCCATTACGCCCGAACCCAACACGGCTACTTTCTTGACATTTCTTTTCATATCTATCAATTTATTTCATGAGCTCGCTGGCTCGGTTTATCTTCGATGAGCTCGCAAGCTCGGTTTGACTTCTAATAGTGACGCGGAATATTTATTGGAGCGTTGTGAACGCAGAAAACAAATATTTCACGCGTGTATAAGTTTATCTTTTTATGGTTATCATCATCGGATATGATCTGAAAATCCAATTTCTTAATCTATCGCGAGAACGCTTTTTCAATTACTAGTTGTGCAATTCGGAGAACTAAAAACGGTATCCCAATTAATTAGCCCTCCATTTCCACTTTAGGATCGTACTTAGCGACCAACTCATTAATCTTGAGTAATGTTTTGATCAACTGCGAACGTTCCTTTGCGGTCAACTCATCATCCAAAAAATTATTGAACGCGCGAACCACATTTTTCGCAATGTTTCTTTTTTCTACGCCTAGCTCCGTCAAATACACTTTTACGGAGCGTTTATCCGTTGTACTTGCTTCTCTATAAATAAAGCCCAAACTTTCTAAATTGTTTAGAACGCGCGACAAACTGGTCGTTTTCACGCCCGTTGAATTAGCAATTTGAGAAACAGGCGTACCATCCCGATGGATATTGATCAAAATATATCCAGCAGCCTGGGTAAATCCATGCTGAGCAGCAATCTGGTTGTATTTATTCGCCAAATTCTGCCAACTGGCTTTCAAAAAATAGTCGATCGTGTTATCTTGACTCATAATTAGCTACCTGATTTACTATGCAAGCATAACAAATTTAATGGATGTTTGTTAGAAAGCAAAACTTTTATTTGGGATTTTTGTAAAAATTCATCCGGCATTTTACGCGATTTATACATTAACTTTGTCATCTATTATAGACATAAGTCGCATGGCAGAAATAAATATACCCAGACTAGATCTGTTGCAGTACACCGAAGGAGATGCAGCGCAACGTAAGCAGTTTTCGCAAGATATTGGGAAAGCCTTTAACGAAACTGGATTCGTTACTATTGCCAACCATGGATTGAGCCAATCACTAATCGACGAGCTTTATTCGGTAGTAAAAGCATTTTTCGAACTGCCGGAGGAGGTTAAAAACGCCTATCAGTTTCCAGAGCTAGCTGGTCAGCGTGGATACACATCCAAAGGTAAAGAGAAAGCGAAGGATGCAAATACGCCGGATTTGAAAGAGTTTTGGCAACGCGGACAAACTATTGTTGGCGAAGAATACAGCAAAGCTGATTTTCCAGATAATATTATTGTCCACGAATTACCTCGTTTCAACGAAGTGACTGCGGAAGTTTACAAAAAACTGGAAGATGCAGGACGTAACTTGCTGCAAGCAATTGCGGTTTATTTGGGATTACCGGAGAATTATTTTGAGCAATTTGTCATCAACGGCAACTCCATTTTACGCGCGATCCATTATTTTCCGATCGAAAATCCAGATGCTATTTCGCCCGACGCTGTACGTGCTGGCGCGCATGAGGATATTAACCTGATCACTTTGTTGATCGGTGCGAGTGCGGATGGGTTGGAAGTGTTGACGAAGGATAATACGTGGTTCCCAATCAAAGCGAAAGGTGAGGATATTGTAGTAAATGTTGGTGATATGTTGCAGCGGTTGACGAATAATAAATTGAAATCAACTACGCATCGCGTTGTCAATCCGCCACGCGAATTGATGAAAACATCGCGTTATTCCGTACCGTTCTTTTTGCACCCAAAAGCAAGCATGAGTTTAGCTAGTTTGGATGCTACGATTTCGGAGGAGTATCCAAAATTATATGAAGATTATACGGCTGGTCAGTATTTGGACGAGCGTTTGCGCGAAATTGGTTTGAAGATGTAACATGATTGAGCTTGCCCTTGAGCCGGGCAGGCTCATACTTTTTTGAGAAAAAAGTATGCAAAAACTCGCCGCTTACCGTATTGGCACAACGTTCGTGCATCCTTGTGCTATTGCCAATCCGCTCAGGCGGCATTGTGCGAAGATGGAAAGAGTATTGCTTCGATAAAGCTTTTCAAGCATAAAACTTTTTGGAAACGACATCCGTCCTAGCATTCCGGCTGCGGTCATCTGAACGAAAGCAAATCCGTTAAAAACAAAAGTCTGTTTGAGCGTAGCGAGTTTACTTTTGTTTAGGATTTCTTTCGAACGGATAGCAGTAAGGAATGCAGACTTGATTTTTGTAAAACTTTTTATCAAGAAAAAGTTTGAAATCAGATCACTTCATTCTCATTCCTAAGATTCGCCAGAACGAATCTCTTGCGTGAGAACATCATAAAACAAAACGTCTCGTATTTTATAAAACAAAACGCGGAATAACTAGTTACTCCGCGTTTTGTATTTCTGCTTGTTCTTTTTTTGTAAGCGATTTCCTCACCAAATCGTAGGAATGATCGATCAGTTCCTGCAGCTTATTATCGTCAAGTTCTCGATTAGCAAACACCGTATTCCAATGTTTCTTATTCATGTGATAACCTGGAAACACCGTTTGCGGATTTTCTTCACGTAGCTCCACTGCTCGCTCCAGATCGCATTTTACATTAAAACTTAGCGCTCCAATCTGATCCAATCCCACTAAAAGAAATATTTTCGATCCCACTTTAAACACCAACGTCTCCGGTCCGAAAGGCAATTGCTCGGACGCCGCTTGTTTTTGTATACAATACAGACGAAGTTGTTCAATATCCATAATCGCTTACGCTAACAAAGACAATAATTCTTGTTGGATGGCCACACCTTTATCGTCATTGTACCATTTCTGCAAAGCTTCTTTTATTTCCAGAAATTCTTTCCCTTCTGCTTTCATTTGCTCAAAAATAGCTTGAAGCGCAGCCGGACGAGGACCCCAAACTGCCTTATCGTGTCCAACATCGTTGCGGATAATGACTTTAGGAATGGATTTACCACCATTCGTCAGGTAATCATCAATTAAAAACGGTTCGGCATCACGAAGCTGAATATCAAGATCGATGTTAGGATTGTCTTTCACCATCATGTAAATCTGCGGAACAGAATGCGCCGCGTCGCCACACCAAGGCTCAGTAATCACGATCCAATGTTGCTCTTCCGTAATATTTTGCACATAACGTTTCATATCCTCACTAGGTTCGAAACGTTTAATCCAGCGGCTCATGCGCGTCCAATTCATTTTTGCGTATTGCAAATATTCTTCATTTTGGTAGCGCTCGTATTTCTCAGGCTGTGCTAATATATCACCGAAATACACCAGATACTCATCAAAAGTCATATTGAAAAAAGTTTGGCGCTAAATTACGGAATTTTATTCAGCTGCAACTGCATAATGCTGTGTCATAATTTTGCCAAACTTATGGATTTCCATATTGAAAAAATGACAGGATGTCACACGATCTTGACATAAATGAGACAGATTGCGAGTAAATGCAAGGAAAATTTGGCTTTACCAATATTGGCACAACGGTTGATAGAATCATGGAAATTGAGATAAGAAAACACAATAAGATATGTCAAAAATAATAGGTATAGATTTAGGAACCACGAACTCATGTGTTGCCGTAATGGAAGGTAACGAGCCCGTGGTGATTGCGAACAACGAAGGAAAGCGTACTACGCCATCTGTTGTTGCATTTGTTGAAGGTGGAGAGCGCAAAGTAGGAGATCCGGCGAAACGTCAAGCGATCACCAACCCGCACAAAACCATTTATTCCATTAAACGCTTTATGGGTACTTCTTTCGCAGAGTCGGAAAAAGAAGTTTCTCAAGTACCTTATAATGTAGTAAAAGGCGACAATAATACGCCACGTGTAGAAATCGACGATCGTAAATATACGCCACAAGAAATCTCTGCAATGATTTTGCAGAAAATGAAAAAAACGGCAGAAGATTATTTAGGTCAAGAAGTTTCTCGTGCGGTAATTACTGTTCCTGCTTACTTTAACGATGCGCAACGTCAAGCTACAAAAGAAGCTGGCGAGGTAGCTGGTTTGAAAGTAGAACGTATCATCAACGAGCCAACTGCTGCTGCTTTAGCGTACGGTTTGGATAAAGCAAACAAAGACATGAAAATCGTCGTGTTTGACTGTGGTGGTGGTACGCATGACGTTTCTGTTTTGGAATTAGGTGATGGTGTATTCGAAGTAAAATCAACCGACGGTGATACGCACTTAGGTGGTGATGACTTTGATAATGCGGTAATCAACTGGTTGGCATCTGAGTTCGCAAACGAAAACAATGGTTTCGACTTGAAAAAAGATGCAATGGCATTGCAACGTTTGAAAGAAGCTGCTGAGAAAGCGAAAGTAGAATTATCTTCTACTACTTCTACAGAAATCAACTTGCCTTACATCACTGCTGACGCGACAGGACCTAAGCACTTAGTGCGCAGCCTATCTCGTGCGAAATTCGAAAGCTTGGTAAGCGATTTAGTGAAACGTACTATCGATCCTTGTAGAACAGCATTGAAAAATGCGGGCTACAGCACATCAGACATTGACGAAATTATCTTGGTAGGTGGTTCTACACGTATCCCTGCTATCCAAGAAGCGGTGAAAGAATTTTTCGGAAAAGAGCCTTCTAAAGGTGTTAACCCGGATGAAGTTGTTGCTTTAGGAGCAGCTATCCAAGGTGGTGTATTGACTGGAGAAGTAAAAGACGTCTTGTTATTAGATGTTACGCCGCTTTCTTTAGGTATCGAAACAATGGGTGGTGTGATGACGAAATTGATCGAATCAAACACCACAATCCCAACGAAAAAATCAGAGGTATTCTCTACAGCGGCAGATAATCAGCCTTCGGTAGAAATCCACGTATTGCAAGGTGAACGCCCAATGGCTGCACAAAACCGCACATTAGGTCGTTTCCAATTGACAGATATTCCTCCTGCACCGCGCGGAATTCCTCAAATCGAGGTTATTTTCGACATCGATGCGAATGGTATCATCAAGGTATCCGCAAAAGACAAAGCAACTGGTAAAGAGCAAAATATTCGTATCGAAGCTTCTTCTGGTTTGAGCGATGAGGAAATCCAAAAAATGAAGCAAGAAGCGGAAGCAAATGCTGAAGCAGACAAAAAATTGAAAGAAGAAGTAGACAAAATCAATGCAGCGGATGCATTGGTATTCTCTACAGAAAAACAATTGACAGAATATGGCGACAAAATCCCTGCAGAGAAAAAATCTGCTATCGAAGCCGGATTAGAGAAATTGAAAACAGCACATGCTGCTCGCGATTTCGCTGCGATTGACACCGCTTCAGAAGAGCTTCAAGCTGCTTGGAATGCTGCTTCAGAAGATATGTACAAAGCATCTCAAGATGGTTCTGCACAAGGTGCGCCAGGCGATGCTGGACAAGATCAATCCGGAAACGGTGGCGACGATGTTCAAGACGTAGACTTCGAAGAAGTAAAATAATACATCTAGCATTCGCTTCGCGAATGTTTTTAAAAGGACTAGCGGTTTTTACCACTAGTCCTTTTTTTATTTTAGCAACTATGTTGCAATTCATGATTCGATATACTATATTTGCCACAATGTTGCAATAAATAAGCGTTCAACAATTAATAATATATACATGAAATCATTAAGACAAACCAAACTATTCAGTACGATCATCGCATTTAGCTTATTCGGCTTAACAATGACCTCTTGCAGTAACGACGATGATATCATAGAACCTGTAAAAGAAGGTATCCAACGTTCGGAAATTACTTTCACGCAAGTTACTGGAGCAGCTTATCCGCATGGCGACCACTTTCACGGCCTAGCAGATGCTAAAGACAGTACAGCTATCGTCGTTAAATTCGATGCTAATGGAGAAGCGACAGAAAATGGGCACTTGCATTTGGATGCAGAAGCTGTTTATCGATTAGATTTGAAAGCTTGGGATCACACGGGTCGTGAAGTAGCGGCAGATTTTATTGCGAACGAAACTACCGCAAATAACTATAAAGCATTTTTAATCGGTGGAGATTTTATCTTAAATCCGAACACCACCAACGAAACGGGCGCAATATTTCAGCCTCGTGAAACGGTGTACGGTGACGGCGTTGCGGTAACGGGAGCTGCAGGTGTTGGTACCACGGGCATTCTTTCTTACTTCAGTGCCGGCCACGACAATGCGGATAAATCTCGCGATGTTACGTTCGTGCTACGCAAATTGCAACCAGAAGTAAAAAGTAAAATCACACGTTTAGACTGGAACAAAAATGATTATGCCAATTTGTTTGCCGGAGAAAACGTATTGGAATTGAAATTTGAAATTCATGCGGAGCATGATCACAATCATTAATATATAGTAGAAAGCATTTAGTTAGTTGAAACGGGTAACCCTTAATTGGATTATCCGTTTTTTATGCTTTATTATCATGTTCAAACATCAAGAGTGTAAATCTTACGTAAACTTTGGCAGCAGGAGTTCCTTTCTGAAATAAAATAGCGATTTTTACAGCACTTTACTGTGTGAATTAATCCACTTCCACAGCAGTTAGGCACTCATATTGCAGTGTGAGATTCCATGGAGATAATTACATGTCGACGACATACCGATATCGGCAAGCAGTTTGAAAATTACCCAATCACAAAGTATGTTTAGATCATTTGTCCTGCTCCTATTTTTCTCAATTATTTTGAGCTCGACGAGTTACGGGCAAGGTTTTAAAAACGGATGGGTTTGGCGCTACGTAAATTCAGTCATCAACGATACGACCGACGCTGAAAAGGCCACTTTTACGGTATATCCCACTTTTGCGAATGCGCCAGAAACAGGTATTGAGCTGGGTGCATCAATCTTAAAACTTTATTACGCCAACGGCGATACGTTAAATCGTCTTAGCGAATTGCAAGCCTTTACATTCTTTACCTTCAAAGGCCAATATGGTATTCATCTTGAAAATGCGCTTTATGGAGATAAAGACAAATGGTTTTTCTTGGGAGAAACGAAAATCCAACGTTTTCCATTATCGTATTACGGCATTGGACCCAATACACCAAAAGAAAACCCAGCAACTGTCGACGCCTTTCAAATAACAGCCAAGCAACGCGTTTTAAGAAAAATTGCAAAGAACTTATTTGTCGGACCGGAGGTTGACTACCAGATGCTTTCGAGCGTTAACTTCAAGCAACCGGAAGAAGGAGAACCTTATCCATTACCTGCAGGCAGCGATGGCACGCACAACCTTGGATTTGGTGCCGGAATTGTTTACGACAATCGACACAATGTATTGAATGTTCGTGAAGGTTTGTTTGGAGAAATTGCCTACCTGAAAAACTTCAAAGGCTTTGCCAGCGAATATGATTTTGGAACCGTTAATTTAGATTTCAGATCGTATCACCGCGTACATAAAAATAATGTATTTGCCTGGCAAGTGCGTGGGCAGTTCGTTCATGGCGATCCGCCGTTTCATCAAATGGCGCTACTTGGTGGAGATCGCCTGATGCGTGGGTATTACTTGGGTCGATATCGTGATAAAAACATGCTTTCTGCACAAGCGGAATATCGTATTCTTCCTTTTAAGTTCAGCAAGCGCTTGGGCGCAGCCGTGTTTGGATCAATCGGTAACGTTGCTCCTGACCTTGGCGGTTTTCAAATGCGGAATACGCGTGTGGCTGGCGGTGTTGGACTTCGATTTTTATTGTTTCCTAAGAAAGATATTTACATTCGTTTTGATGTTGGTTTTACCAAAGAAGGTGCAAACTTATACATCTTTAATGGAGAAGCATTTTAGGGAAAGAAATCCTTTCTGCTAATCTCCAATGAGGTAACCATAAGGTTTTAAATCTTCTACTTGATCAAATATCACCTTGACGATTCCAAGGAGAGGAATAAACAAAATCATTCCAGCTGTGCCCCAAACTAAGCCTCCCAACAACAACACCATAATAGTAAAAAGGGGACCTAGTTGCACCTTCCCCCCGGTAATTTTTGGAGTTAATACATAGCTATCTAATTGTTGAGTAAGGGTAAAAAATACAGCAACAATGATAGGCACGCTTAGCGTATCGCGTGTGATGAGCACATAAAGCACCACAATACCACCACCCGCCACTGAACCAATGTAAGGAATTACATTAATTAGCGCTGCTACGATCGAAAAGAATAAAGCGTTTTCAATCCCGATTATCGTAAGTCCGATAAAATAGATAACAGAAAGTATTAGAACCACTAGAAATATACCAGCAACGTAACGACTGGACACCTGTGTAATCTTATTTACAATATCTTTGGTATGCCCAATTTCGTTATGACCAGCATATTTATCTACAATCTGCAACACGAAATTTTTGATCCGCCAACGGTAAATCAACATCAGGATTGTGTATACAGTGATAATAAGCAAATTCCCCAATACGGTAACGACAGAAAACAAAACGCCACCAAGCAATTTGCCCGCCGAACTAGACCAAGCGGAAACTTGCGTTTGTAAATATTCCTTTTGCTTGGCTATTGAGACATCAAAATGTTCGGAAACCAAGCTATGCCCCTGCGCGAATATAGCGCTAAACTTATCGCCGATAGCTTGCATTTCTGAACCTAAACCGATCAGTTCGTTAACGAGCAAGTAAAGCACACCAATGATAATTAAAAGTGTGGTTAGTACAGCTATCGCTGCTGCACCGCCTCGACCGATCTTCCAACTTTCTAGTTTCTTGCATACTGGCAGCAACAACATCGCCATCAGACCGCTCACCACAATAGGAACGAGAAAAGGTTTCGCGAAATATAAGATAGCGAATAACAAAACGATAAACAGAAGAACACGGTTGAATCCTCCAATAGCGACTAATTTATTTGCTGTCGACTTCATCACACCAATTTATTAATAGCTTCCGACAAGGCAATATCCTTATCCGTAACAGAGGATTCCGCATCATGTGTAGTCAACCAAATTTCTACCTTATTGAAAGTGTTTTTCCAAGTAGGATGATGATTTGCAGACTCCGCAAGCATCGCTACACGTGTCATAAACGCAAACGCTTGTGAGAAATCCGCGAATTTAGATTCGCGATATAGTTGATTATCTAGGTGCTTCCACATAGCTATAAATCTTATTAAATATTAGGTAAACGTATAGCTATAACATTCCTTTCAGCGCATTGTTTTTCGTCGAAACAGGCTTTGGAAATTAGCTGGATTTCGCGTTAAAAAGTTCTTCAAAACGGGCAAAGGTCTGGTTAGCAATTTCTGCCGCGCGTTCTTTATTGTCGGGAGTGGATTCCGCCACAGCATTAAGTGCCGCCACAAACTTTTGCCACATCGCCGCAGATTCATCGCCATAGCCGGAGAAAAAAGTAAAACCTTTGTCCATTCCATACTTCTTTAGCATCTGAACGATATAAGGTCCGCCCATAATCGACCCCTCCAAAACGTACAATGCGCTCAGCGCTTCCAACTTATTGTTGATCTGCGGCACAGATGCATTGGGATCCAATTCTGGTTGCACACCCAAGCTTTCGATATCCGCTTTAATGTATGATGAATTTCTTCGCTCGGCGTAGTCCGATAAAACATCATCCGCCATAAATGGTGCAATTGCGCGTTCTATGGAGGCAAAGTATATGTAAAATAGATTAAGTACTTCTGCGTAATCGGCTTCACTTCTTATTGCCTTCATCTGCCTAACTACTTTCCCTTCCAATGATTGATGCGCTTCTTTCGTGTGTTCTTTTATATATTCATTCAGCATGGCTATTCTCGTTTTTGTGTTATCACAAAATAGTATTTCTAATCGAATGAACCTTATTTAAACGTATAAAAAATACGAACGAAAAAATACCGGATTCAGAATAAAACATTTTGGCTTGTTTTTTGTAATTGAGAATGCGGCGCGTGTGATACCCAGCTACTTTAAGTAGGAATACGATTTAGCCTATGACACACAGCCCGCACTCATACAGTTTAATTTTGAACACAATGAATATCAGGAATTCGATCAGTCGGCAGCCTAAAGCAATCCGCGATATGATAGGAAACATTTCTATGCTTGTCCTAATCATATTTTTGCTTTTCGTTATTGAGTACACGGTGAAGTAATTTTACGCGTACTTAGTAAAGGGAATCCCCAATAATCTGTTTTTTTGGAACACAGATTATTGGGGATTTTTAATTAATGCACTTTAATTTCCGCCACTACTGGAAAGTGATCAGAGGGCAACCGTGCTTGATGGTTTTTGAACGATAGTTCGCTCGGGAAATCGCCCTTTTTAACATCCTTTTCATCAACACCACTTCTATACGTATCCAACAACGTAGCATATTTTTCTACTTCGATGCCTTTACTTACGAAAATATGATCGATACGACTGTCTGTCCACAGGTTCGGATCGAACGCATTGAATGTTCCGTTGTGCGCATAGCGAATTTTCGCCAATTCGAAGGCATCCTGCATATAGTCCGACCCTTGAATGATGTGATAAATCTCATTCCGTTGATCTACATTAAAATCGCCTGTCCATAGGATCAGATCATCCTTCGCCACATTACGAATACGTTGTAGAACCAGCTTGCAACTTTCTTCGCGGGCTTTCAAACCAACATGATCTAGATGCAGATTGAAGAACCAAAAGCGCTTTCCGCTGGATTTATCTTCCAACTGAGCCCATGTACAAATCCTTGGTAATGCAGCGTCCCAACCTTTCGATGGCATATGCGGTGTTTCCGATAACCACATTACACCGGAATCCAACAGCGAAAAACGATCCGTTTTAAAGACGATTGGCGCGAATTCGCCAGCTAACTTGCCATCATCCCGTCCTACACCTATGAACGTGTAATCGGGCAACTGTTGTTTTAAATCTTCGAATTGATGAGCCAAAACTTCTTGACAACCCATAATATCGAAACTGTTGTACTTGATCAAGGATGCAATTACAGGCAGCCGATTTTCCCAAGCATCTCCTTTATCGCGATCGCCCTGATTATCGTATCGCACATTGTAACTGGCCACTTTCAACGCAACAGGTTCTTGCGCCTTCGCCGTCGGCGTGCAAATAGAAATTGCACATAACACCGCAGCGCAAATGGATTTAATGCATTGCATACTTTTCTTTTTCATAAGCTTTATTTTTTCAATTCGTTGGTGAACGAATACGGCGCATCAGCATCCTGAATACCACGCGATTTATTTGGCGATTCAGACATATCAAAATGCAGTTTAGCACCTTCCTGCAAAGTAGGAATATCCAGATAATTTTTGCTGTATTTCTTGCCGTTTAGTTTTAAACTATTCACATAAACTTGATCTTTCCCTTGGTTTGAGGCGCTGATAACGACCTTCTTGCCATTCTCTAAATGCAAAGTAACCTTCTTAAATTGAGGTGATCCCAATGCATACTGATTTGTCCCCGGCGCAACCGGATAGAACCCTAAAGAAGAATACACGTACCAAGCAGATGTTTGTCCATTATCTTCATCACCACAATAGCCATCTGGCGTAGGTAAATAAAGGCGATCCATGATTTGGCGTACCCAATATTGCGTTTTCCAAGGTTCAGCACCATAATTATATAAGTACGGCATGTGCTGAATGGGCTGATTTCCGTGCGCATATTGTCCCATGTTCATAATTTGCATTTCGCGCATTTCGTGGATCATGCTCCGGCTCTTCATGCCTTCATGACTTGGAATGACAAAGACCGTGTCTAACATCGCGGCAAATTCTTTTTTTCCACCCATCAGATCAATCAAACCTTGCGGATCGTGAAACACACAGAAACTCCAATGCCAAGCGTTTCCTTCGGTATAATCTCTCGACCAACCACTTGGCTCGAATGGCGAACGCCAAGTGCCATCTGAGCTTCGCGCGCGCATCAATTTTGTTGATGGATCGTATAATTTCTTATAGTTCATTGCGCGCTGTTTATAAATTTCGATCTCGTCCGCCGGTTTGCCAATCGCTTTTCCAAATTGATAAATTGACCAATCGTTGAACGCATATTCCAAAGTCCGTGCAACATTCTGTGTAATCTTACTATCTGTTGGGATGTATCCCAAATCATTATAGAAAGTATAACCAGCGCGTCCTGTAGAAGAATTCGTTGGATGCACATTATTTGCCCCGTGCCTTACAGCTTCCCATAAAGTGCTGTAATCATAATCGCGCAAACCTGTCATGTACGCATCCGCTACGACCGACGCTGAGTTGTTCCCGATCATAGAAGCACGATGCCCCGGGCTCGCCCACTCCGGCAGAAATCCGCTTTCCTTATATGCATTCACCAATCCTTCTTGCATTTGTGTATTCATAGAAGGATACAATAAATTCAGCAACGGAAAAAGACTTCGGAATGTATCCCAAAAGCCAGTATCCGTAAACATCGGACCACGCAAAACCTGTCCATTGTACGGGCTATAATGCCATTGATTTCCATCCGCATCCCATTCAGAGAAATCTCGTGGAAATAAGGTAGAACGATATAAACAGGAATAGAAGGTTTTCAATAAATCTTGACGATCGTCTTCTATTTCAACTCTTCCAAGCACCTCGTTCCAGCTATCACGACCTGCTTTAGCCACCGTATTGAAGTCTTTTTCACGCACTTCGTTTAAGTTGATTTCAGCTTGCTCAAAACTGATGAATGAGGAAGCAACTTTTGCTGTTACCTTTTCTCCACGCTTGGTTTTGAAGCCAACAATCGCCCCTGCATGATTTGTAGTTACTGCTTGAGCGTTTCCGGTAAGCGCACCATTGTCCACGCCGGAAGCAGATGTAAATGGTTTATCAAATAAAATGATAAAGTAATTTTTGAAGTTCTCCGGAACACCCCCACTGTTACGCGTCGTGTATCCCTTTATCATTCCTTTTTCCGGCAATATTTCTACATGAGATCCTTTATCGAAAGCGTCGACTACCAAATATGCACTATCGCTTTGCGGATAGGTAAATTGGAAAATAGCAGCTCGCTCTGTGGGTGTCAATTCGGTTGTGATATCATGATCTGCTAAATACACGCTATAATAGTAAGGCTTCGCAATTTCCGTTTTATGTGAAAACCAACTTGCGCGTGCTTCCTGATCAAATTCTGGCTTACCGGTTATTGGCATGATGGAAAACTGACCATAATCATTATTCCAAGGACTTGGCTGATGCGTTTGCTTGAAGCCTTTGATTTTGTCGGCTGTGTAGGTATACGTCCAACCGTCGCCCATTTTTCCGGTTTGAGGTGTCCAAAAGTTCATTCCCCACGGTCGAGCAATGGCGGGGTAGGTGTTTCCGTTGGATAACTCGTACTTGGACATGGTTCCAATAATTGGATCGGCATAATCGACCGGATCCAGCTTTGTAGATTTGAGCGATTGGGCTTTTGCTCCAATTACGCATACGGAAACAATCAAGGCAATTATGGAGCTATTTCTCCAACTTACGAACGTCATATTGCTTTTTATTAAGGTTTATATCAATTTTTGCTAAAACGTGTTAGCAATGATAGTAATATTCAGCCGTTTTTGGGAGTTTGATGAGGTGTTTGTTTATGATGTAATAGTCATTTTACAGTTAGGACATTTATTTTAGTCTTGTGTTTTTAAGGTTTCGAATAAGTTTATCGACGGTATTTGCATCAAATTGAAGCCGCTCATTTCGACCAGCGCGATCCAAAATAATCGCTATTTGTTCAATATAATTGTTGAACGACGCTTCAAATGCGCTTTGATCAAGCGTCATTTCTGGCGATGAATTGATCAGACGAATTGCCTTGCCAACTTCTTGCGAATCGTTTATCTTACGAAAATCAACAGCTCCTAGCTTTTGACGATCGTTGTATCTAAATATACGGTTTACCGCTGCCTCAGGTGACCCTTGTGCAATTTGCAATGCACTCAACAGACGATCTTCGTGCTTTAAAAGCGCTTTATCGAAAGTCATCAAATCTCGACGATAGCCTAATAATTCATCTTTAAAGCTAACGGTCGCCTGATCCAAACTATAATAGAAATCGGTATATGGCTTGATACTGCTTAAAAAATCTTTTAAATCCTGATCTCGTACGGCATTTTCACCGAAAGAAACCGCCTGATCGTACACACTTTTAACCAATGAAGTTATTGGATTAGCATCGATAATGGTTCCTACTAAAGGAATGCCTACTACACGCCGGATGGTTTCCGAAAATTTAGTCTTTTGATTTCCTTTTAAACTGCGACCTAGAATTGCTTCCGAGTTTTCTAACAAAACTTTCGAGAAACTAGTACCTAATTCCCCACTTGTGGGGTTATTCAGCTGACTTATTAACGTTCCGGCAAAAGTAACGTCAAGAAGTTTGTTGTAATTTCTTACTTGCTGTTTTACGGCAGCAATATCTTGAAAAGTTTTCAGCAATAAACTGTAATTACTTTCATAAAGTTGGCGTTGTTCGACAAGAGTTACCTCCTGCGACTCTGCAATCATAGTGCGAATGCTATCGTTTGTCCGAAGCAATCTTGCAGACTGATCTTTCAACGTTTCATAGGAGTTCCGAAGCGTTTCTAACTCTCTATTAGTCTGTTCAAGATGTTGTTGTGTCTTCTGCATGGAAGACAACGCCGTGGTAGTGGTATCTTGACCTAAGACAATGGAGCAACTTATCCCAAAACAACAAGTTGCGATAAAAATAGATCGTAGCATCATAATTTAGCGGTATAAAAGTACGCCAAATCTACAACAAAATTTAATGAAAGTATGCTTGAAAATAAGCAATTAGAATCGACGTGCGATATGGCTCATTTGGATTGCAGTCACGGCAGCCTCTTCACCTTTGTTCCCGTGTTTACCGCCTGCTCTATCTAATGCTTGCTGTTCGTTGTCGGTAGTAAGCACGCCGAAGATTACCGGCTTATTGTACTTCAATCCTACATTAGCAATACCATCAGCGACAGCGTTACAAATAAAATCGAAATGGCGTGTTTCTCCTTGAATCACACAACCTAAGCAAATAACCGCATCAAAGGATTTATTGCGGAAAGCAATATCAGCGCCCGAAATCAGCTCATAACTCCCTGGAACCTGAATGACCTCAATATCAGATTCAGCAACCCCGTGCGCTAACAATTTATCAACCGCTCCCGAAAGAAGCGCCCCAGTAATCGCCGCATTCCATTGAGCTACCACAATAGCAAAACGAGATCCGGATGCATTTTGAACATCCAAATGAGAAAAATCCGATAAGTTTTTAAGGCTGCTTGACATGATGCAAATATACAAAAAAGGGCTACTTGACAGCAGCCCAATTATTATAATAATGTTTTCTAAATCTACTTTTTCGCTTGAACGCGGGCGATGTATCCTTCAATACCATTCGCTTCGTTACTTTCTGGGAAATCACTCAAAATTTTAGCGTATGCATCTTCTGCATTTTTAAAATCACTTTGTGCTTCATAAACTAATCCCAGTTTTTTCAAGAATAACGGAGATGTAAATGAATTGCTTGATTTATCCGCCGCCTTCTTGTAGAATTTAGCCGCTTTATCGTAGATCTTTTCCTCCGAATAAGCGTCACCAAGTAATCCGATCACTAAAGGATCCAAAACCTCGCTGCCTGTTTCGCTATATTTTTCTAAATAATTAATCGCTTCTTTGAAATTACGTTGTCTTAAATACAATCCGCCCAAATAAGCATTAGCCATATTCGCAGAAGATGTATTAGAGTATTCGTCGGCGATTTCTTTCAAACCGATTAACGATCCATCGCCGTTGATGGCTTTTTGTTGCAAAGAATCTATAACCGCATATTGTTCTGCTTTATACATCAAACTAGCAGCTTTCTCCGCACGTGGCTTAAGGTATAAGAATTGGTAACCTACATATAATAAGATTAAAGCAACGATTCCTACTGCAATAAATACTATACTTTTAGAGTTGTTTTGTAGGAAAGATCCTTTGTTTAACGGGCTATTCCCTGTATGGTTAATTTCGTTTGTCGACATCAGTTCATATTATTTTGGAACGCAAAAATACACTTTTCGAAATTACATGCAACAATTTCAGCCATAATTTCTTCACTAAATTAGCCTAACACGCCGTCCTGCTCCTCTTTGTCGAGTTGCTCATATACAGAGTTTTGACTTTTAAACTCGGGCACCATGCGTTTCATTTGGCGCACCACTTCATTTTCGTTATTTGTCTTAACCTGTTCAAACAATCGATGAAATGCCTTTTCTACCTCGGCAATATCATTTTCACGAACTTTCGCGATCATAATTTTGCTGTGATGCGTAGGAAGTGTGTTTTCCAAATCGTTCAGCAATTCTTCATATAGTTTCTCACCCGGACGCAGTCCGGTAAACTTGATATCTACTTCTTTATATGGCGTTCGTCCGGAAAGCTTGATCATCTTTTCTGCCAGATGTACAATTTTAACCGATTTGCCCATATCGAACACAAATATCTCACCGCCTTCACCCATATTTCCTGCTTCAATTACCAATTGGCAAGCTTCCGGAATGGTCATAAAATAGCGCGTGATATCTGGATGTGTTACAGTTACTGGTCCTCCGCGTTCAATTTGGTCACGAAAACGTGGAATAACGGAGCCATTCGAACCTAAAACATTACCAAAGCGAGTAGTAATAAAACGCGTACGCTTTTCACTGCTGTTTTTCGCCAGTTTATTATTTAAGGTCTGCACGTAAATTTCCGCAATACGCTTGGTGGTTCCCATCACATTGGTGGGATTGACGGCTTTATCAGTCGATACGAAAACAAATTTTTGTACTTCAAATTCTACCGCTAGATTAGCGATGTTGTAGGTACCACAAACATTCGTACGAACGCCCTCAATTGGATGACTTTCTACCAATGGTACGTGTTTGTAAGCGGCAGCATGGTACACCACGTGCGGACGAAAAACTTCAAATAGCATGCGCATTCGATTATCATCCCGAACATCCCCGATAAACGTGTGGTAAATCTGATCTTTATACAAATCTTGTAGATCAAGCTGTAAATTATGCAGTGGAGATTCTGCTTGGTCGCAAAGAACGATCATTTGAGGCTCAAATTTTCCCAATTGCTTTGCTATCTCGCTTCCGATAGATCCCGCAGCTCCGGTAACGAGCACGCGCTTTCCGCGCAATTGGTGCATTATATTCTCATTAGAAATCTGAATAGGTTTCCGCTCTAACAAATCCTCGATTTTTACCTTTTGAATTTTTTTAGCCAACAAATCCCCAT
Organism: Sphingobacterium corticis; assembly: GCF_042684745.1. Classification (NCBI taxonomy): domain Bacteria; kingdom Pseudomonadati; phylum Bacteroidota; class Sphingobacteriia; order Sphingobacteriales; family Sphingobacteriaceae; genus Sphingobacterium; species Sphingobacterium corticis. The sequence goes on from NZ_JBHUMA010000007.1 coordinate 122,445, forward strand.
TCATTATATGATCCACGGGAGGTAAAGTGAGCACGTTCACGTCGTTATCCAAACACATGTCGACCGCCGCTTGCTTACTTTCCAAACTAATTTTTTGGGAGGCAAAAATCAACTCATCTACCAAGTATTTATCAATCATCTTCCCTAGAGCCGAAGACCGATATATCTTGATTCCATCAATAGATTTCCCAATTTTACCTTCATCATCATCAACATATGCGACGATCAGCTTATCGGCGTACATATCATGGTCGAACGTTCTCTTGACGGCTAAGCCCAAATCACCAGCACCATAAATCACGATGTTTCTTACCTTACGCTTTGCGAACTTAGTGTATTGAAAGAAAATCTTGATACATGCCCGATAAATTGTTAAGCCAGTAAAAAGAAATAATCCGTACAAAATGGTCAGCATAACCGACAAAACACCATGCTCCTTAAGCGCGACTACCACCAAAAACTTTGCTACCAATAGCAAAATAATGCTGAAAAGAACTGCTGATAAAATTCGAATGGAATCTATGGCGCTAGTGTAACGAACGATTCCAGAGTACAATTTGAAGTAATAGAACGAGACAGCGGTAGCCGACATAACTAGTATAAATTCCCCAAACACCCTGACCTGCAAGAGCGATGTAAACTCAAAAGAGTTGAAAATCAAGCTCGACAATGCGAATGCGATAGCGGCGACGGCCATGTCGAAAACAAAAATGATCCACCTAGGAACGATCCTAAAATTTTTAAAGGGATTAATACCGGCCATACACCTACACTTCTTATCTACTATTGATTGACAAGTTAGTTATTTATTCCTATTTTTAATGTTTACTAGCGGAAAAAAGGATGAGTAATATGTCGAAAATAGCCCATGAGGCTATCTTTCAAACCAAAGAATCGCCAGTGGTGGCAGGCCGTAAAAAAAACTCCCTTAAAATAGGCCTTCTCAAAGAGGTTTCGTTTCAAGAGAATCGAATTCCATTGACGCCTTTATCCGTGGGATTGCTTGTTGAGCACGGCCATGAGGTTCTGATTGAATCGGGTGCTGGCAATGCCTCCAACTTCTTAGACCACCATTATAGCGAACAAGGCGCACAAATTACAAAAGATACGAAAGCAGTTTTTGAGTGTGATATTTTAATCAAAATTGCATCCCCAACACTCGAAGAGGTTGGATTGATGAAGAACAGACAAGTTCTGTTTTCTTCTCAACAGCCATCCCTTTTAGATATCCGCGTGTTACAGGGATTGATGCGCAAACAAATTACGGCGCTATCTTACGAATATTTGCAAGACGAAGGCTGCCACCTTTCCGTAGTTCGCGCGATGAGCGAAATTGTGGGTGCCACCTCTGTACTTATCGCAGCGGAATACTTAAGCAATGTTTTCGACGGAAAAGGACTAATGCTGGGCGGTGTCACTGGCGTTCCACCAACGGAGATGGTAATTATTGGGGCGGGCACAGTGGGTGAATTTGCTGCGCGAACAGCAATCGCTCTCGGCGCACAAGTAAAAGTTTTCGACAGCTCTGTTTATCGGCTGCGTCGCTTACAAAACAACGTAGGAAGTCGCGTATTCACTTCCGTCATCCAGCCTGTCGTGATGAACAAAGCTATTCAATCTTGCGACGTAGTGATCGGAGCGGTACGTGCAAAAAATGGCCTGGCACCGTGCTTGATTTCCGAAGAAACCGTTTCGAAGATGAAACCTAACTCTGTTGTTATCGATGTAAGCATTGATCAGGGAGGTTGTTTCGAAACATCCGAAGTTACCACGCACGATGATCCGGTTTTCAGAAAACACGACGTCATTCATTATTGTGTACCGAATATTGCATCGCGTGTTGCGCGAACTGCAACCTACGCGTTGACTAATATTTTCACACCGATTCTGTTGGACATCGGAGAATGTGGTGGAATGAATAATATGATTTGGGCAAATCCGGGCATTCGAAGTGCTATTTATTTGTACCACGGAAATTTAACAAACAAAGATATCGGTTCGCAGTTCAACCTCCCGTCCAAAGACCTTAACTTAATTGTTGTCGCGAATTTGTAATTAAGCATCCACTAAAAACGTAAAACATATGTATAAAAATATATTTTCTGCCAGCATCGCTTTATTCTTCATAGGTTCATTGAGCTTCGCGCAAACTTGGAAAACAGCGATTGGACAACAAGCGCCTAAGTTCGAAGTAACATCGAAAGATGGATCGAAGCTAACTTCCGATTCTCTGCAAGGAAAAATTGTGCTGCTTAACTTCTTCGCAACATGGTGCCCTCCTTGCCGGCAGGAACTACCGAAAGTTCAATCGGAGGTTTGGAACAAATTCGGCGATCGTGAAGATTTTGAGTTGTTGGTATTGGCTCGCGAAGAAAATTGGGACAAACTAAACCCATTCATCGCACAATTTAAATACACCTTTCCGTTCTACCCGGATTTAAACCGCGCCGTTTTCGGCCTATTTGCCGAGGACACGATCCCAAGAAATGTCGTACTAGATCGTTCCGGAAAAATTATTTATCAGGAAATTGGTTACGAACCGAAAGAGTTCGATGAAATGGTACGTTTAATTCAACTTCACTTAGATCAACCCTATTAATCTAAAACCTGTTTTTCTAACGAAGTAGTATTTCGGGTAATTAGAATCGGCTCCAAAACAACACGCTTTTCGGCCATTTCTTGTGGAGATGCAGATTGCAACATCGTTAAGAATAACTTTGCTGATTCAGCGCCCATTTTTGTTGCTTGCTGATCAATCGTTGTGAGCGACGGTGTGATGTATGCCGAGAACAATTGGTTTGCAAAACCTACAACCCCGATTTCTGGAGGCTGTATCCCGGCTTTGCTCAAAGCGTTAAGAATTCCCAATGCGGTAAAATCATCGCCCCCGATGATTGCATCCGGACGTCTGCTTAATTTTAACAATTCATTCGTTCCGCTAATCCCGGCATCGATCGACATACCTTTCCTAACTACCAAACTCGAATCGAACGGAATTTTAAATTGCTTTAATGCCCGAAGATAACCTTCAAAACGATTTTTGAAAATAGTGATTTCACTGGCTGTCGAAACAAACGCGATCCGTTGATAACCAGCTTGTACAAGGTGGGATGCAGCCAGATAACCTGCTTTTTCATCATCAATACCTACTTGTGGCGCAGCTATCCGATTATCTGTACGATCGAAAACCAGCAATGGTTTATTCTCCTGATGTAACCGCTCTAAATGCTTAAAATTTGTTGTAGCCAAAGACGGCGAAATAATTAGTCCATCCACCTGCGCTTCTAACAGCGTGGTTACACCATTTTCTTCCGACTGGAAAGACTCATTGCTTTGATAAAGCAAAATGGAATATCCGGCACGCTTGAATTCTACTTCCAGGCTGGAAACGAAGGATGAAAAGAAATGAATCTCCGCACTAGGCACGATCACACCGATAATATACGTTTTTCCGGAACTTAACGAAGATGCCAAACGATTTGGTCGATAATCTAATTGCTTGGCCATCCGTAGCACCGAATCCTTAGTCGTCGCACTGATAAGATCAGAATTATTTAATGCTCTCGAAACGGTAGAAATCGTTATTCCTAATGCTTTTGCTATGTCATAAATGGTTGCTCTCTTTTTCACCGGCTGATGTTTATAAGGTGTTGTAAATATAGAATAATCTAATTACTTTTATGCAAGCGCTTGCACATAAACCTTAAATCATTTGCTATGCTCCTACTTGGTATAGATCTCGGCACATCTTCTATTAAAGTATCCGTAATGGATGCTTCGTCGCAAAAGATCATTGCATCGACAAGTTTTCCGGACAAAGAAACGCCCATCATTTCACCGCAAAGCGGATGGGCAGAGCAAGATCCTAATACATGGTGGCAACATATTAAAGGAGCAATTCTTAAGCTCAACGCTTCGCATCTCTATCAGCCAAGCGACATCAAATATATTGGAATTGCATATCAAATGCATGGATTGGTGTTATTAAATAAGCAAGGTGAATCTTTGCGAAATGCTATTATCTGGTGCGATAGCCGAGCTGTAGAAATTGGTCAGCATGCTTTGTTAACGCTAAAAGAAGAAAAGTTTCTGAAAGATCATCTTAATTCTCCAGGAAATTTTACTGCATCAAAACTAAAATGGGTAAAGGAATACGAACCGAATATTTTTGAAAAAATACATCATTTGATGCTGCCGGGCGATTTCGTTTCCTACCGATTTACTGGCGAAGCTAACACCACCATTAGTGCACTATCTGAAGGTATATTTTGGAATTTCCGTGAGAAAAACATTTCCAATACCTTATTGGATCATTATGGATTTGACCGAAACCTAATCCCAGATGTCCACTCGGTTTTTGAAGACCACGGAAAAATACTACCGACGGTTGCCCATGAATTAGGCTTGAGTACGGATATTCGCGTTACATATAAAGCCGGCGATCAGCCCAATAATGCACTTTCATTAGGCGCTTTAGAGCCCGGAGAAGTTGCAGCCACTGCTGGCACTTCGGGCGTTATTTATGGCGTAACCGACCAGCTTGTACACGATGAACATTCCCGTGTAAACACTTTCGCTCATGTTAATTATAGCCGAGAACTTCCTAGATTGGGTGTACTGCTTTGCATTAACGGAACTGGCATTACGAATAGCTGGATTCGTCAAATTACCGGAGCTTCCCAATCCTATGAACAAATGAATGCTATTGCGGAAAATTCGCCTATTGGAGCAAAAAAATTGTACACGTTACCTTTTGGAAATGGTGCAGAACGTATGCTTCGCGATCGTGTGCTTCAAGCTTCCGTTAACGAAATTGATTTTAATCGACACACTCAGGCTGAACTATTTCGTTCGGCTCAAGAAGGCGTTGCTTTTTCTTTTCGTTATGGCTTGGACATCCTTCGAGCGAATGGCATGATGCCGAGTAATATCCGCGCGGGAAACGCTAATATGTTCTTGAGTGACGTGTTCCGTCAGGCATTTGTCGGTGTAACAAATACGCCCCTTGAGTTGTACGAAAATGATGGAAGCGTCGGCGCTGCTATCGGAGCGGGCATTGGTGCAAAAGTTTATAAAGATGCTTCCGAAGGAATTAAAAATTTGGCAAGTAAATCCAGTATAGAACCTAAAAAGCTCGAAACCGAGCAATACGAAGAACATTACCAAAATTGGAAAAAACTATTAATCGACAAACTTAATAATTGATGAATATGAAAATAATAACGGGTGAAACCGAATATTTCAAATCGTTGAAACAAGTAACATACGAAGGGCTGGAAAGCGATAATCCCTTAGCGTTCCGCTGGTATAATCCGCAGCAAGTGATTGCCGGAAAAACAATGGCAGAACATTTTAAATTTGCTTGTGCCTATTGGCATTCTTTCAATGGCGATGGCGGCGATCCTTTCGGCGGAGCAACACATCATTTTCCTTGGGATCGACAAGCCGATCCATTGGCTCGCGCGAAGGACAAAATGGATGCGGCTTTTGAGTTCATGACGAAATTGCAAATGCCTTACTATTGCTTTCACGATGTCGATTTGATTGACTTCAGCAATGACATAGAGAAAAACGAGCAAGGGCTGCAAAGCATGGTCGAATATGCTAAGGGAAAACAGCAGGAAAGCGGCATTAAGCTCCTTTGGGGGACAGCAAATTTGTTCAGCCATAGTCGATATATGAATGGTGCAGCAACAAATCCTGATTTTCACGTATTGGCGCACGGTGCTGCTCAGGTCAAAGCAGCAATTGACGCAACCATTGCCTTGGGCGGAGAGAATTATGTATTCTGGGGCGGACGCGAAGGATACATGAGCCTGCTCAACACAAACATGAAACGAGAGCAAGAACATTTAGCAAAGTTCCTGCACCTAGCCAAAGATTATGCACGTAAAAATGGATTTAAAGGAACATTCTTCATCGAGCCAAAACCTTGCGAACCATCCAAACATCAATACGATTATGATGCTGCAACAGTGATTAGCTTTTTGCGACAATACGATTTGTTGGGCGATTTTAAATTGAATTTAGAGGTAAATCATGCGACGCTTGCGGGACATACCTTTCAACATGAATTGCAAGTAGCGGCTGATGCCGGACTTCTTGGATCTATCGATGCGAATCGTGGCGATTATCAAAATGGTTGGGATACGGATCAGTTCCCAAATGATATTATGGAGCTGACGGAAAGTTTGCTGATTATTTTAGAAGCTGGTGGTTTTCAAGGCGGTGGTGTAAACTTTGATGCAAAAATTCGCCGAAACTCGACCGATCCGTTGGATCTGGCTTATGCCCATGTTGGTGGAATGGATTTATTTGCACGTGCATTGGTGACAGCCGACAAAATTCTGACGCAGTCGGAATACAAGAAAATTCGCGAGGAGCGTTATGCTTCCTTTGACAGCGGAGCTGGCGCAGCCTTTGAAAAAGGCGAACATAGTTTAGAAAGCTTACGTGATTTCGCGGTAGCGAATGGCGAGCCGGCCGTAATTAGCGGTCGTCAGGAATATCTGGAAAATTTGATCAATCGCTACATTTAAAAATAGCAGTATTGAAAACCAACATAAGCAAACGGGCTCGACAAATTGTCGAGCCCGTTTTTATGATTACAACTTTATTTTAGTTGTTAGTTCGCGCTAGTATCTCCAGCAGTTGGAGCAGTGGCTTCAGGAGCTGGGGCTGAAGAAGCAGGACCTTGTGTTCCTGGAAGATTCAACCCTGGATTATTTTGTACAGGCGCTTCCAACTGATCGTTCAAACGATCTGGAGAACCAGCACCTTCGGTTCCAACCATGTTTAATGCCAAACAGAAAACCATCAAAGCGATCGCCAAAGTCCAAGTACCTTTTTCCAAAAAATCTCCCGTACGCTGTACACCCATTAAATTTGAACCACCTGCAAAGCCAGATGACAAACCTCCACCTTTTGGGTTTTGGATCAAAACAATAAGACCAAGTAAAACGCTGGCCAACACGATTAAAATAATGAATAGGGTACCCATGTTATATTGTAATTAAGTTTTTTGTTCTAATTCTTCAATTCGGCTCGCAAAGTACAATTTTTTCTCTGGATTAATCGAAATTAATTTTCGAAAAACATCAATTGCTTTCGGATATAAACCTTGCTCTATATAGATGTTAGCCAACGTTTCCGTCACTAAAGAGAATCGATCCTCTGCGCTTTTTCTCGCCTTATTTTCATTATTGACAACATCCGGCGTTGGCGGTTGTATTTGTGGTTCTTCGCGGATAAAGCGTTCGATGATTGCATCGGTACGTTTTGGGAGCACCACTTCAACGGTTTTCTGCTTTACCGCATCGCTCAATTTATCTTCCGGATTCTGCAGATGAAAAATATTCTCCCGGATTTGATGATCCAAAATCGTTTCATCGAAATTCTTTTGGAAAATATGCGCATCCGTACGTAAAAGTGTATCCTTGGTTACGAATGGCTGATACGTATCAGCATGTGCCAATCGCGTTTTATACAACCACCAACGAAAACTGTAAGGCATCAGCGCATCATCGTACACGCTGACATCATCTTGTTCTTGATTGATCTGATCCTTTTCCACTTCTGACTTTACCACATCAGGAAGAAATGGAGCAGCTTCTTCTGCCTCAGCAGAATGCATTTGATCAACGCTTTGCACCTCTTCTAAAGCAAAGTAATCCGCCGATTGCATTTGGCCGAGTATCAATTCTTCTAATTCCTTGTTTTCAGTATGCTTTGCGGTAATCTCCTGCTTTTCTTCATTGGTTTCGCTAGAAAAAACAGGCTCACCACCCACTTCCTGCTCTTCGACAACAAACATTTCGTTAACAAATTCATAAAGCCAATAAGCGTTGTCGGTATGCAGCAAAGCTTTCTGCGAAACGTCAACCTGTTGATTTTCTGAAAATTTTGTTCTGCGTTGGCGAGCAAAGCTCAATGATTGCGCATATGGATAAGCATCAAGCAAAAAATCGAATTCCTCGTCCGAAACGGAATTTGGATTCTTTAATACTTGAGCAAATAATTGCTTCACATCTAAATTCATCGCGCTGCTCATCAACTTTCCTTATTACCAATTATTAAATGTGCGGTTATAAATGTCTTCCGTGAGCATCAAAATGATATCACGGGTAAGTTGCTCCTCATTTGTACTAATATCGCCACGAAATTCTTTGAACTGTGTAAAGGATTCTTCATAATCACTTTCTCCAGTTTCGTCTTTGCGGTTGGTATATTTTACCTTAACGGTGATAGACAGTCGATTTAATGCCGCTAGACCCGTATTTGCTTCAACGCCGGAAGAGCCAATCGCATAGTTAGTAATCACACCTTCAAATGTCCCGTCGCCATCTTGATCAACTTGATTCAAACGCGATTGCGTACGAATACGTTCTTTTAAACCCTCGGTAAAGTTTTGACTTAATGTTGGGATAACCATTGCGGAAATATTCTCGAAGAATAGCACCGTGTAGGTATTCATATTTTCGGGAATACTCCCTCCGCTTAAGCTGTATTTTACACCGCAACTTTGCGTGCTGCCCATCAATAAGATGCAGCCTATCACGATGGCACGAATAGAAAAATAGTTTTTCATGAAAAGCCCTTAATCTAAGTTTAAATCTTTGATTTTACGATACAGCGTTCGCTCCGAAATTCCTAGTTCTTGCGCCGCAGCTTTACGCTTTCCTTTATGCTTTTTTAATGCGCGCTTGATCAGGTCAGATTCCTTATCTACCAACGAAAGCGATTCCTCCACCTCTTCCACATCCTGCGTATTGTAATGGTAATCACCGTTTGCAGGTTTTGGACGATTTGGATTGTGAATGGTCAAAGTTGAGGGAGCACGCAAACTGTAATCATCTCCCAAACGTGCCAATGCATTTCCATTGCTGTTGCTATCCACGTCCTTGTAAAGCTGATTAATAATCGGCGAATTCTGCTCGTATGTACCCGAATCAATACCGTTTTGTAATAATTCTACCACCAACTTCTTCAAGTCGACCATATCGCGCTTCATGTCAAAAAGCACTTTATACAATAAATCTCTTTCGGAGAAATCTTCCTTATTTTGCTCGTTAACGAAAACAGGAAGATTGGATTGCTTCGCATCCACCGGAATATAATTACTCAAAATCGGCGCATTGATTACACGCTCTTTTTCAAGCACGGCAACCTGCTCCGCAATATTCTTTAGCTGACGCACATTTCCTGGCCAACCGTAGCTTACCAACAATTCTTGTGCATCCGGCGTAAGCTGAATGCTTGGTGTGCGGTATTTATCAACAAAATCCACCACAAATTTCCGGAACAATAAATAAATATCTTCCGGACGCTCGCGCAATGCAGGAATGCGCAATGGAACCGTGTTTAAGCGATAATAAAGATCTTCGCGAAATTTGTTCTTTTGCACCGCTCCGTACATGTCCACATTTGTGGCAGCAACGACGCGCACATTGGTTTTTTGTACTTTGGAAGAGCCTACGCGAATGTATTCGCCGGATTCCAATACGCGCAGCAAGCGCGCTTGCGTTCCCAACGGCAACTCACCCACCTCATCCAAAAAGATCGTTCCGCCATCCACTACTTCGAAATAGCCTTTACGCGCTTCGGTAGCCCCGGTAAACGATCCTTTCTCGTGCCCAAATAATTCAGAATCGATCGTTCCTTCGGGAATCGCGCCACAGTTTACTGCAATGAAAGGCCCGTGCTTACGCGTGCTTAATTGATGGATAATGTGTGAGAACACTTCCTTACCCGAACCACTTTCCCCTTGAATCAACACCGATATATCTGTAGGAGCAACTTGTCGAGCAATATCAATTGCACGATTTAATAATGGCGAATTGCCAATGATTCCAAATCTACTTTTTATATCTTGATGATCCACAGGTCTGAATTTTGGGGTATAAAATTTTAATCAATAATACGTCCAATTAGCGTTGCTGATGTACAGCTTTCGCCTAAAACGTTGACATATTCGCCCACTTTAAAGCGATCGTCTTTCGGGAAAACTAACATCGTATTTTGGTCGTTACGTCCGCAGAAATCTTGATCCGAACGTTTCGATAAACCTTCGATAAGAACGCGATGTACTTTTCCAACAAAGTTTTCAATCCGATACAAACCATGCGCGCGTTGTAGATCGACCACTTCTGTCAAACGACGTTTTTTCACTTCCTCCGGCACGTCATCTTCAAAACGTTTTGCAGCCAGTGTTCCAGGACGCTCTGAATACGCGAACATATACGCAAAATCGTATTTCACATATTCCATCATCGATAAAGTTTCCTGATGTTCCTCTTCGGTTTCCGTACAGAATCCCGTGATCACGTCCGTAGAAATTCCACACGTTGGAATGATACGACGAATCGCATCCACACGCTCCATATACCATTCGCGATCGTATGTACGATTCATGATATCCAATATGCGTGAGTTGCCTGATTGCACCGGAAGGTGAATGTATTTACAAATATTTTCGTAGCGTGCCATGGTGTGCAGCACTTCGTCGGTAATATCTTTTGGATGTGATGTGGAGAAACGAACCCGTAATAAGGGATCAACCTGAGCAACCATTTCCAAGAGTTGCGCAAAATTTACCGTTGGAACAATTTCACCGCTTTCATCCACTTTTGGTGCATGCTTGTAAGAATCTACATTCTGACCAAGTAGTGTTACCTCGCGATAGCCTGCGTTAAACAAATCTTTTGCTTCTTGTACGATTGATTGTGGATCGCGACTACGTTCTCTACCACGCGTAAATGGCACGACGCAGAACGAACACATATTGTCGCAACCGCGCATAATGGAAATAAACGCAGAAACACCGTTCGAGTTCAACCGAACCGGAGAAATATCCGCATAGGTTTCTTCGCGTGAAAGCAACACATTCACCGCTTTGTTCCCATCGTCGACTTTCTCAATGAGATTAGGCAAATCGCGGTAAGCATCCGGACCGACAACCACATCAACTAATTTTTCTTCTTCCAGAAATTTCGCTTTCAAACGTTCCGCCATACAGCCTAAAACCCCGACAATCATTCCCGGATTTTTCGCCTTAGCCGATTCAAATTCTTTCAATCTTTTACGAACGCGCTGTTCAGCGTTCTCGCGAATCGAGCACGTATTAATAAATACTACGTCGGCATCTTTATATTCCTTCGTTGTCTCAAAACCCTTATCAATCAGTATAGATGCCACAATCTCACTGTCGGAAAAATTCATTTGACAACCGTAACTTTCAATATATAATTTACGACCGTTACTAGCGCCTGTGGGCACCATATCCAACGCTTCGCCTTGGCGCGTTTCGTCGTGTGTTTTGGTTGTATGCAATAAGTCTAACATGTCCATTTCTCAAAGCTCCAAAGTTAATAATTAAATCTTAGAATGCGTGACAAGATGTCATCTGTGACGCTATCCTTGCATATGCCTGTAATCTTTGATACTTTAGAAGAAAAATTTCAAACATGAAAAAAATCCTAACACTACTTTGCGTAACTGGCGTTTTATTCGCTACCGCATCGGGCGCATTCGCTCAAGCAAAATTACCTCCTGCAAGTAGTTCTCAGCACGTTTCCCAAGGATTGGGAATTAGCAAAATTGAATTAACCTACCAACGACCAAGCGCAAATGGCCGGACTATCTTCGGCGGGTTAGTGCCTTACGATCAGGTTTGGCGTACTGGTGCCAATAACGCAACGGCTATTACTTTTGCTAGCGAAGTAGAAATTGCTGGAAAGAAAGTTCCGGCCGGAACATACGGTTTGTTCACGATCCCAACGAAAGGAGATTGGACGGTAATTCTAAACAAAACTTACGAGCAATGGGGTTCTTATACATACAAGCAAGAAGATGATGTTTTGCGTTTCAACGTGAAGCCGACCAAATTGGCGAAAAAAGTAGAAACGTTCAGCATCAACTTTGAGAATGTAACAAGCAGCAGCCTAGATGTGGTTTTAAGTTGGGAAAATGTAGCTATTCCATTTACCATTAAAGTGGATCAGAAGGAAGAAATCATGGCTTCTTTGGAAGCTGCAATGAAAGGAGAGAAGAAACCGTATTTCCAAGCTGCTCAATATTATTTCCAAAACGGATTAGATATTAACAAAGCGAAAGAATGGGTAGAAGAAGCGGACAAAGGCAACACGAAAGCTCCATACATCAAATACTGGAAATCGCAGATCTTAAACAAAGCTGGCGACAAAGCTGGTGCAGCAAAAGCAGCACAAGAAGGTATTGAGATTGCGAAGCAATCCAACAATGTAGAATACATCAAATTGAATACCGACGCGCTGAAAGCGGCAAAGTAATCAAAGGTTTTTGATCCAATAACTGAAAATCCGTTCGTTCTGGCTATCCATAAATTAGAGCGCCGAACAAACGGATTTTTTGCGAATAATATCTACAATTCTTCTTTCAGAATCGCTTCCAATTCTTCTGGAGAAAGATTCATATTTACATTGCCATCTTTGGCAAAGGAAATCTCCCCGGTTTCTTCTGAAACAATCACGGAAACTGCCTCAGAAACTTCGGTAACACCAATGGCTGCTCGATGTCTCAAACCGAACTGTGGCGGCAAATCTTCACTATCCGACAACGGCAAAACTGAACTTGCCGTCATAATCCGGAAATCCACAATCACGACAGCGCCGTCATGCAACGGCGAGTTCTTGAAAAAAATAGATTCTAACAGGCGTTTAGAAATAGGTGCGTCAATATATTCACCACTGGATTGATAATATTCTTCATCAAAATGACGGGAGAAAACCAATAGCGCACCGGTTTGTGATCGCGACATGCTTCGGCACGCTTCGATAACTGGCTTTATCAATTCAGAACGATCCCCTTCCACGGCCCGCCGGGCACCAAAAAATGACCAAAGATATTTCTTCCGACGCATAGAGATGTTCTTTCCGACGTGAAGCAAGAATCGACGTATCTCCTGTTGAAACACGACGATTAGAGCAATAGATCCAACGGAAATAAATCCACCAAATATTTCGGTAAGCAAACGCATCTCCAATTGCTTTACCACCAAATAAATCACGTAGAAAAGCCAAACGCCCAACAAAATATTTACGGCGATGGTACCTTTTATCAAACTATATACATAGTAAATAATAATGGCAACCAACAGAATATCGATAAAATCGAACAGCCGAAAACCACTGAGCATATTGAAATCCAGACCTTGCATATACTCGGCAATTTAACGAATATTTTTAATAACTATATTTGTGAAACAACAACCGTTTCGGAATGACAAAACTATCTGTAAATATCAATAAAGTAGCCACGCTTCGCAACGCGCGCGGAGGCAATATCCCAAATGTGCTTACGACAGCATTAGCTTGCGAGCGTTTCGGCGCGCAAGGAATCACCGTACATCCTCGTCCGGACGAGCGTCATATTCGCTACCAAGATGTATTTGATTTGAAAAAAGATATTCAAACCGAGTTTAATATCGAAGGAAATTGTCAGGAAGCAAAATTCGTAGAATTGGTTTTGGCCAATAATCCTACGCAAGTTACTTTGGTACCTGATGCGAATGAACAAATCACTTCTAACCACGGTTGGGATACGATTAAGCATCAAGATTATCTTCGCGATATGGTGAAGGTGTTTAAAGATCAGGGCATTCGCGTTTCTTTGTTTGTTGATCCCGTGGAAGATATGGTGGAAGCAGCAGCGAGCACCGGAACAGATCGCGTAGAATTATATACCGAAGCCTATGCTGCTGAATTTGCTTATGATAAAGAAAAGGCGATTGCTCCTTATTACAAGGCAGCTGTAAAAGCCCGTGAAATGGGCTTAGGACTGAATGCAGGACATGATTTGGATTTACATAACTTGGCCTATTTCAATCAACACATTCCCGATCTTTTGGAGGTAAGTATTGGTCATGCACTGATTGCAGATGCTTTATTTTTAGGATTGGAAGAAACCATCAAGCGCTATTTAGCTGCGCTGAAAGCATAAAGAAAAAAGGCGTATTCAAGATTCCACATCTTGAATACGCCTTCGCTTATGATTCGATTCTAAGGATTAATTAATTCCTCGGAACAACTTATTCCATCTGATTTTTGTTAAGAAACTACCATCTTCATCGTAGCTCATGAACGTCATCACGGCCTTGCCGACAATGTGATCTTCCGGCACAAATCCCCAACCTCTTGAATCCAATGAATTATGGCGGTTATCCCCCATCATCCAATAGTAATCCATTTTGAAGGTATAGCTATCGGCAAGTTTTCCGTTGATATAAACGCCATCGTTGCGTTCTTCCAATGTATTCCCTTCGTAAATACTGATCGCTCGGCGGTATAAAGGTAATGTTTTGCTATCCAATTTAACGCTCCAGCCTTTTTTAGGAACAGTAAATGGACCGAAGTTGTCGTAATTCCAAATCGTGCCATCTTCATAAAATGGAAAAGCCTGAATTTCAGCAGAATTATCATCGGCGGAATAAATTTGCTCGATAACTTCTTTCACGTTGTTCCACTGACGAAGTTCCTCCGCCTCTTCGCGTGTAATCAGCAATACATATACGCCACGAGAGGGATCGCTGCTCGCCAATTCGTAACGCTTTTCTTTTAAGCGCTCTGGATCCAAACCATAAGGTTGCTCCGTAACGACGATAAAGCTGGGTTGCAAATTTTTACTTTCGTAACCTTCTTCACCATTGACAAACAGTTTCGTTTCCTTCATGGTAAGTACATCACCTGGCATACCGACACAACGCTTGATGTAATTTTCGCGTTTATCTACCGGACGATTGTATGGCGCATCCGCATCCATCGGATAATTGAAAACCACTACATCATTACGTTTTATTTCTTGAAAACCTGGCAAACGCTTATAAGGAATTTTAATCAGTTCGCTATAAGCTTTACCGCCGGTAATTGGCATGGTATGATGCGCAAACGGAAACGCCAATGGCGTCATCGGAATACGCGGACCGTAATTCAATTTGCTAACAAACAAAAAATCGCCAACCAATAAACTACGTTCCATAGATCCTGTCGGAATCACATAAGGCTCGATTAGGAAACTACGGATCAACGATGCTGCTACGGTAGCGAAGATGATCGCATCCGTCCATTCGCGAACCGCAGATTTCTTGTAGGGATATTTCTTTTTGAATTCTTCAGTATTAGATGGTCCCAAATAACGCACGGCGGGATCATTTCCCCACATTGGCAACACGATAAAAGGTACCAAAGCGGTCGCAACTGTTTCCCAAAAACGACGCTTTCCGAAGCTTTTAATCAAATCAAAATATAGCCCAAAGAAAACAAAAACGTTCACAATTGGCACTAACAGCCAAAGCACCCACCACTTTGGACGAGCAACCAATTCAGCGATAACAACTTCCCGATAAAAGGGAACGAATGCTGCCCAAGTCGGTTTTCCGGCCTTCTTAAAAAGAAGCGAAAGTCCGACCCAAGATCCGATAAAGTATATCGCCAAAAAAATATAATAAATCATATATACTATTTATTAAAATCAAACATTTCAGTTACCTGATAGAATCCCTTTCTACCAGCCAACCATTCAGCAGCTACAACTGCCCCTAAAGCGAAACCATCTCGGCTATGAGCGGTGTGCTTAAACTCGATCTGATCAACCTCCGAACTGTACAACACGGTATGCGTTCCAGGTACTTCTTCCAGACGCAAACTTTCGATTAACAATTCATTCTTCGCTGGAATTACCTCATCCTCTGTGCCGTCCAAACGATTAATCCAACGATCTTTTTCGTCATAAGCATCTAATATGCCTTCGGCAATAGTTATAGCCGTTCCACTCGGTGCATCCAATTTATGGATATGATGAATTTCTTCCACTTGCGCATCGTATTGCTTATATGGACTAACTGCTTGAGCCAACAGGCGATTGACGTGAAAGAAAATATTAACGCCAATACTAAAATTGGAACCATACAACATGGATTGATCGGCTTCTAGACAGGTAGCTTTTACTTCTTCCAAATGCTCGTACCAACCCGTCGTACCTACAACGATCGGCAAATTATTCTCGAAGCATAAGCTGATATTTTCTAACGCCGCATCGGGCGTACTGAAATCAATGGCGATATCCGCGGACGACAAATCCATCTCGGAAATATTTGCGCGGTTATTTGCATCGACAGTCCAGGCAATGTCGTGTCCGCGTTTCAAGGCATACCGTTCAATGAGCTGCCCCATTTTTCCATATCCTAATAATCCAATTTTCATGTTTAATCGTTGTAATTGGTTAATATACTAATTCAAATTGAACGTCAGTTTCAATCCTGGTGTGAACATCGATGAAACGCCGCCATAGGATGTTATTGATCGTGCTGATGCGAATGTCGGAATAATTGTCGGTGTTACTTTGAAAGAAAGGTCATCACTAATGTTCCAGCGATTGCTCAACATAGAATCTACATACGCCTCCACCACATTCAATCCATACCAACCTAAAGTTACCAAGATTGTAATATCACGATTCCGGCGGGCAAAATCTCGCTGACGAATTAGTGCCTGCTCATTGATTCTAGAATCGCCTAACGGACCGTCAGAAACATCTCCATTATTATTAAATCGAAACTGAAGCTCCGTTTGATATTCGCGATAGAAATACTGCCAATAATCAAAAACCAAATATCCACCGACAAATCCACCGTAGATAACGGGCACTTTAATCCACCACAACCCACCGTTCGTGTATTGTCCCCAACCGGGAACAAATAATGATCTTCGCCACGCAACGCGTGAAATCCGTTCAATTTCTAGGCGTGCGGAATCCTTCTTAATACCTTTAAAATAATATTTATCGCGTTCCTTTTCTTCTTTGGTACGTGCTCGACGCTCCGCTCTGGTTTCCTTCGTTTTGATCGAATCGGCAACCAACACAGAATCCGCTAAAACGGTATTCGCTAAACTGTCCGTCCTACGGATAATGCTATCTTGCTGTGCGTTTGCACTTTGGCAACACAACAAAATCACCGCTAAAATCCCTAGATAACGCATACGATTACCAGTCAAGCAATTCCAATATACGTCCAAGATCATCTTCCGAATCAAATGGAATCTCAATAGCACCTTTTCCTTTTTTGCTTTTTAAATTAAGCTTCACGCGCGTGGAGAAACGGGAAGCCAAATCATCTTCTATCTTTTGATATTGGAAATTTAATGGTTTCTTTTCTCCAGCGGCAGCTGATTTCTTCGCTTCTTTTCCTTGTTGAATCGCGCGAACCAATTCCTCCGTTTTACGAACAGACAAACTTTGTTCTACGATCTGCTGAAAAACATAAATCTGCTTTTCAATTTCACCGACATTGATCAGCGCGCGTGCGTGTCCCATCGTAATTTGCCCGTCGCGAATAGCAGCCTGAATAACCGGAGGCAACTTCAATAAACGCAAATAGTTGGTTACCGTACTTCTGTTTTTCGAAACACGATCACCCAACTCTTCTTGCTTCAAGTTACATTCTTCAATCATTCGCTGAAAGCTCAACGCCACTTCTATCGCATTCAGATTTTCACGTTGAATGTTTTCGATCAGTGCCATTTCCAACATCTGTTGGTCATTCGCCGTACGAACGTAAGCTGGAATGGACGTGATGTTTGCCAATTTCGATGCACGCAAACGGCGCTCACCACTGATTAGTTGGTAAGCATCCTTACCGACCTGACGCACGGTAATTGGCTGGATCAGCCCTTGCAATTGGATAGAATCCGATAATTCCTGCAAGGCAACCGCATCAAATTCTGTACGCGGCTGAAAAGGATTTACTGTGATTTGACTTACCTCAATGAAATTGATATTGCCCATGGGCTGTGCGTCCGATTTATTTACACTAGGAGCTTGAGCAGTTTTTTCCGTAGCCGATCCTCTACTAATATCTTGATCCTGAAGTAAAGCACCTAATCCCCTACCCAATCCAATTTTTCGTTGCTGTGCTGCCATATCTATACCGTAGCTGACTCTTTATTTTCTATCGACAAAAGTCCGTTTTTCTGCAAAATTTCACGCGCCAAATTCAAATAATTGATAGCACCTTTACAGGATGCATCGTGCATAATCACGGAAATACCATAACTTGGCGCTTCGCTTAAGCGTGTATTTCTTTGAATAATAGTATCGAACACCAAATCATTGAAATGCGTACGCACCTCTTCAACTACTTGATTTGATAAGCGTAAACGCACGTCGTACATGGTCAATAGAATTCCTTCAATTTCAAGTTCAGTATTTAACCTGTTTTGGACAATTTTGATTGTATTTAACAATTTACCTAAACCTTCCAAAGCGAAATACTCACATTGCACTGGTATAATTACTGAATCAGACGCAGTAAGTGCATTAATAGTAATCAAACCAAGCGATGGAGAACAATCAATGATGATAAAATCGTACTCGGATTTGATTTGATCTAATACCTTTTTCATGCGGTATTCGCGCTCTTCCAAATTGATCATCTCGATTTCTGCACCCACCAAATCAATATGTGCAGGCAACAAATCTAGATGTGGCGTTTCGGTCGGACGAATGGCATCATGTGGCGCCAAATCATTTACCAAGCATTCATAAACGCTGGTTTTAATTTCGCGCGGATCGAAACCAATTCCGGAGGTAGAATTCGCCTGCGGATCAGCATCGATCAGTAAGGTTTTATATTCCAATACTGCAAGACTAGCTGCAAGATTGATAGCAGTGGTTGTTTTACCTACACCGCCTTTTTGATTTGCAATTGCAATGATTTTTCCCATATTGATGATAACCTGTAACTGAGTTTGATGCTAATTAGCCGACGGTTACGCGTTAGCAAGATAACATTCTGATGATATTCATCCTACTTAAAACATGTTAAATTTGCTACTTTTGCTAACCCAGAACGGCCTCAAATCTCAGGACGCTAAGTTACAAAAAAATAGATGTAGTCCGTCATTTGATTATCGCATTTGCCAACGGACATTGAACAATTAAAATATGGATTTAATCATTGTAGGAACCAACCGTCCCAAAAATAATTCAACGAAAGTTGCTCAGTATTACCAACGTGAACTGGCGGCTAGAGGGCAAGATTGGGACATTCTCTACCTCGATACTTTACCTACAGAAATTATCGTTTCTGATCTATACGGAAAACGTAGCGAAGCGTTTACGCCGATACAGGAACGCATTTCCGAAGCGAAGCGATTTATCTTTGTCATTCCGGAATATAACGGCAGTTTCCCTGGCGTTTTGAAGGTTTTTATGGACGCATGTGCTTACCCCGCTTCCTTTCACCATAAAAAGGCCGCATTGGTTGGACTTTCGACCGGAAAGTACGGAAACGTGCGTGGCATCGATCATTTCACGGGCGTCTGTCATTATATGCGTATGCACGTTATGCCGCTGAAGATTCATATTTCACATATTCAGAACGAACTGGATGAGGAAGGAAATTTTAGCAATCCGCTTACCGTGAAATACATTCAAGAGCAAGTCGATGATATTGTACGTTTGTAGAATTATTACAAATCTCCCTTGATAATGCTGGTAAGCAACTCTTCTATCGAGTGCTTAAACTTATATTCGTCGTGCACTTCGCGATTCAGCAAATGCTTTTGTTCTTCATATGAGAAGATACTCCAGTTGTTATTTTTATATTCCAAAGCGGAAAGGTTTTCAATCCAGTCGCCGGAATTCATATATGTACATGAACCTTTTTTGGTTTCCACTTGCTGGATGGTTGGGTGATGAATATGCCCACAAATCACATAATCGTATTCATTTTCAATAGCAAGTTCAGAAGCTGTTTTCTCAAAGTCTGAAATAAACTTGACTGCTTTCTTGACCGAATTTTTAATCCGTTTTGATAAGGAATATTTTTCTCGACCCATACGCACAAGAACAGCATTGATAAACGTATTGAGCTGGATTAGTCGATCATAACCCCAACCTCCCAATTTAGCAATCCATTTGGAATGTTGAATGGAAGCATCGAAAACGTCGCCATGAAAAATCCAGGTTTTCTTTCCATTAACATCGAGGAGAAGCTTATTGGCAAACTGAATTTTACCGAAGGTCATTGGACCGAACTTACGCAGCATTTCATCGTGATTTCCGGTAATGTAAACCACCTGACAGCCTGAGTAGGCCATATCAAGCAAGCATTTCAGCACGCGAAAATGAGATTCCGGAAAATAGCTTTTTTTGAATTGCCAAATATCGATGATGTCTCCGTTTAGAACCAAGTATTCGGGCTTTATTGAATGCAAGTACTGCAACAATTCGTCCGCTCTACAGCCGTGTGTCCCTAAATGCACATCGGAAATGACCGCAATATCCAAAGCTCTTCTCATGGGCGTTTTTACAAATAAACGCGCGCATTGTTAAGCCATCATTTTCAGACGATTAAGATTTTATAAAGAATCGCCTAAGCTTTGTTTAAGCCGCTCAGGCGCATCATTTCTTCGCAAATACAGTAGTGCAGTGGCACGCGCGTCCGACAATGGATCATGATGATTTAGTGGAATATCCATGATTTGGCAACACATATTCAATTTGGTGCGCGCAAATCCAAGTTGCTGATAAAGGATACTGGTACACAACCATTGGTCGCTGATTCGCAAATCAGCATACTTCAATCCATATAATTGCATCGTTTGCTTCAATACCGAACGATCGAATTTTTCGTTATGCGCCACCATATCTTGCCCTTGCAACAATTCCGCTAAGGCGGGATACAGTTCAGCAAATGTGGGCGATTCAGCGGTATCTTTTGCTTTAATGCCGTGCACGCGAGAAGTTTGCCACATGTATTTGTTGTTTGGAGGTTTCACCAAACTAAAAAATTCTTTCACGATCTCACCGTTTTCCACGCGCACAGCTCCAACAGCACAAATACTATTATAATCTGCTGTAGCTAATTCAAAGTCAATCGCTGTAAAATTCAACATGTGCATCAATTGTGATGCAAAGATATACCTTTTGACGGTTATTTGTTAACTTAGCGACCGAATTGGCATTTGAATGCCCGAAACGACACATGAGAATAACGCGATCTTTTTTAGCTTATTTCCAGTTAGTACTGCTTGGTGCTATCCTGGTTAGCAACGCGTTGTTCATGCACAGCCACGTTTCGCATGGGCATTTGGTAATGCACGTGCACCCGTATGCTTGGGACAACACGAAAGATGATGTTCCGGCGCACGAGCACAGCGATGACGAGATGGTTTTCTATGATTTCTTGGCACACCAAGGAATCGTTCAACAAGAATCACTTGCTGCTATTTTAGAAATTATTCCTTGCGTCATTTTTGCATACGATCCCATCGTTGCTGACGAAGGCATTGTACGTTATCCATACCACGATTCTCCGACACTGCGTGGTCCTCCGGCAATCCGCCATCATTTATTCTCATAATATTTTCTGACAAATCTGCTATTGATAGCAGTCATTTCATGTAAACCGCAATAGCGCACAAGATTCTTGTGGGCATGCTGCCAAAAAATTACTTATTAAGTATATGTATAAGCACAATTTCGTGCTCATATCATCATTATTCTATTGCTGAGAAAGCAACACATTCTTTATGAAAACAACTTTATATACTATCATATTTTTTCTTTCTGCCTTATCATTATATGCGCAGGATAAAAGTACGTTACAAGGACAAATCACTACAAAAGACGGCGGGTCGACAGCTACCATTCGCATCGAAGGTACATCCTTGGCGACAACGACCGACGAAAATGGAAACTTCACACTTACCGGAATTCCGGCAGGTCAACGTCGCGTTTTGGTCAATGCTATTGGCTATGTTCCACTAAAAAAATCCGTAAGCTTAACTGCAGGACAAACCACAACCTTTCAAGCAACTTTAGAATCCGACCGATTGAACTTAAATGAAGTGGTGATTAGCGCCACGCGTTACGATGTCAATCGGAAACAATCGCCCGTTATTGTGAATGTAATCGGTTCAAAATTGATGAATGCTACGCAAAGTGTGGCGATGTCTGAAACATTAAACTATCAACCCGGTGTACGTTTGGAAGTGAACTGTCAAAACTGTGGATTTACGCAAGTTCGCATGAACGGATTGGAAGGCGCGTATTCACAAATCTTAATGAATAGCCGCCCGATCTTTAGCGCATTAAATGGCGTTTACGGTTTGGATCAAATTCCAACCAGCATGATTGAGCGTATAGAAGTGGTTCGCGGAGGCGGATCGGCGTTATACGGATCCAACGCGATTGCAGGAACAATCAACGTTATTACCAAAGATCCAGTAGTCAACTCTTGGGAAGTACAGAACAATACCGGATTGATTAACGGAAAAGCATTGGATAATAGTTTGACATTTAATTCTTCGATCGTTAGCGAAGATTTGACGCATGGTGCTACATTCTATGGTGCGAAAAGAAGCCGAGAAGCCTTCGATGCTAACAGCGATGGTTTTACGGAAATTACCGAATTGGAAAGTACTGCCTTCGGATCGAAAGCGTTTTTCAAGTTTTCGGATCTGAATAAGTTGACTTTGGATTTTAGTGCGATTAAAGAATTTCGCCGCGGTGGCGATCGTTTGGATTTGGCGCCGCATTTCACAGATATTACAGAGCAATTGGATCACAACACCTTTATGGGTGGCTTAACGTTCGATCAATACACAAAGGATCAGCGCACGAAGTTCAGCGCGTACGCGTCCGCACAGCGCACCATGCGTAAAAGCTATTATGGCGGATTGGGCGGTGGGCGCACGGCAGCGGACAGCTTACTTGCGGCCAATGCTTACGGAACCACCAAAGATTTTGCTTTCGTAGGTGGCGGCCAAATTGCACATACTTTAAGAAACGAAGACGTTTTCACGGCCGGAGTAGAATTTAACCACAATCAGGTGGACGACGAAATTCAAGGGTACAACCGCGCGATCGAGCAAAACGTAAACAGTACTGGCGTTTATGCGCAATACGAATGGAAACCGATTGATCGTTTTAAAGCGTTATTAGGTGGGCGTTTCGATCACGTCGATGTTTCCGGAAATTACATTTTGGGCGATATTACGCGTGCATCTGATGTTTCAGTTTCTGCATTTAGCCCACGTTTAACCTTGCTTTACGATATCAATACTGCATTTCAATTGCGTGCAGGCTATGCTCGTGGGTTCCGCGCACCGCAAGCGTTCAACGAAGATATGCACGTTTCATCCGTTGGTGGCGATCAACAGTTTATTTTGTTGAGTGATGATTTAAAAACGGAGTTTTCCAATACGTACACCGCATCGCTTAACTTCAACAAAGCAATGGGCAGTACTCAAACAAACATCTTACTAGAAGGTTTCTACACGGATTTGCGTAATCCATTTACTTATGTTTCCCAAGGTAAGGTCGGCGAAAATCTACGTTTAGAACAGATGATTAATGGTAAAGGCCTTTATGTAACCGGCAGCAACATAGAAATTGGCATTGCTCCTTCTGATCGTTTGACGTTTCAGTTGGGCGGAACTATACAAAGCAATAAATATCGCGAAGAGCAAGAACTCTTTGAAGGTGAAGAAGATCCGAATGGTGACCCCGCGGTATTTGTACAAAAGTTGGTGCGTACACCGGATAGCTATGGCTACCTAAACACCAATTGGCGTGTGACCGAAGATTTCGGCATTGATGTTACGGGCGTTTACACGGGCTCAATGGTAGTTCCTCATGTCGTTCGTGAATCAGGCTTCATGGATTTGGTACGAACTAAAGAATTTATGGAAATGAATTTGCGCTTATCGCGTGTTATTCACGTTCACCCAAGTTTCTCTTTGGAGTTGAGCGGTGGTGTTCAGAACATCTTCAACAGCTACCAAAAAGATTTTGACAGCGGAGCAGGTCGCGATTCGGATTATGTATATGGCCCGGCTAGACCGCGCACGTATTTCATCGGTCTGAAAATTGGAAATTTCACCCACTAAAAACATGAAGCGTCGATTCTATATATGGATCTTAGTGCTTCTTCTTCCTGCGCCAGCCATCGCGCAGGAAGATTTGGCTATTAATTGGCTTTCTTTTGAGAATCTCTCCGATTCATTGAGCCAAAAGCCCAAGAAAACGTTGATCTTCTTTCATGCCGATTGGTGCGTTTACTGCAAAAAAATGCAGCGAGAAGTTTTAACTAATCCAAAGGTTATTGCAGAGATCAACAAACATTATTACGCCGTTCAACTTGATGTGGAATCAACCGAAGAGATTACATTCGACGGACAAGTATTTGCGAATAAATCGAAAGAAAAACGTCGCGGCCAATACCATGAATTGGCTTTATTACTTGGAAACCGCAGTGGCGATTTAGTGCTACCGACTACCATTATTTTGGATGAAAACTTCTTCATTAAGGAACGTCGATTCGAATACCTTCACAGCAAGAAACTGCTTACATTGCTGCGCAAAAAATAAGTTCCAAAACGCGCAAGTTTCTCCACCGTAACTTATATAAAATTAAAAGCGTATTTTTGTGCGCAAATGGGAAAGAGAATACCTCAGGACAAGAAATTTGTCGCTGATATAGAGATAATTGACATCGCAGAAGAAGGCAGAGGCGTTGCAAAACGAGACGAGCTGGTGATGTTCATCGAGAAAGCAATTCCGGGAGACATCGTGGATGTCGAATTGCTGCGCAAGAAAAAGAATTTGGTAGAAGGGAAAGTGACGGCCGTGAAGTCGCCATCGCCACACCGCGTAGAACCGTTCTGCCCGCATTTCGGTGTATGTGGAGGTTGTAAATGGCAACATATGAACTACGATGCACAATTGTTGTTCAAGGCCAAATATGTGGATAATGTGTTGAGCCGCATTGGCAAAGTAGACACATCATCTATGGAGCCGATTTTAGGATCGGAAGAAACGGCTTACTACCGCAATAAATTGGAATATACGTTTTCCAACAAACGCTGGTTAACCAACAAAGACGAAGAAACAGCCGACCGCGACATGAATGCTCTGGGCTTTCACGTTCCGGGTCGTTTTGATAAAATATTGGATATCGATCATTGCTTTTTGCAAGCCGATCCCTCCAACGACATCCGCAATAGCATTCGTGAATTTGCCACAAACCATGGAATTTCATTCTACGATTTACGTGCGCATGAAGGCGCTTTACGCAACGTAATTATTCGCACAGCATCCACTGGGGAAGTCATGGTAATTGTTGTTTTTGCTTATCCAACTCTAGAGCAAATCGATCAACTGATGGAATTTGTGAACAGTAAATTCCCAAATTTGGCGTCTTTATTATATATCGTCAATCAAAAACGTAACGATACCATTTTTGATCAGGAGATAGAAGTGTTCAGCGGACGCGATTTTATTTATGAGGAAATGGAAGGCTTAAAATTTAAAGTTGGGCCGAAATCATTCTATCAAACAAACTCCGCACAAGCGTACGAACTATACAAAATTACTCGCGATTTTGCCGGCCTTACCGGAAATGAAGTGGTATACGATTTGTACACCGGCGCTGGCACGATCGCTAACTTTGTAGCACGCCACGCAAAGCAGGTGGTTGGTATCGAATATGTGCCATCGGCAATTGAAGATGCAAAGATCAATTCCGAAATAAATGACGTGAAGAATACGAAGTTTTATGCGGGCGATATGAAAGATGTCTTAACGGTATCTTTCGTGGAAGAACATGGAAAGCCGGATGTAATCATCACCGATCCACCGAGAGCGGGCATGCACGGCGATGTAATCAAATGCCTTCTAGAAGTGGAAGCACCGAAAATTGTTTACGTAAGTTGCAACGCGGCTACGCAAGCGCGAGATTTGGAACTCCTTTCCGAAAAGTACAAGGTGGATCGCATTAAGCCGGTAGATATGTTTCCGCATACACAACATGTGGAGAATGTCGTTTTGTTAAGTAGAAAATAAACGCATGAACATCGAAGAATTATTAGCAGACCAATCCGGAAACGGCAGTGAAAAGGGCAAATCAAGTAGTCCATTGGAAAGCTTGAAAGTAGATTTAGATTTTTATAGCGATGCCATAAAAGAAGTTTCTTACGATTTATTGGCGGCCGAATATACTGCTCACCCCATCTTTATCGCGCATCAACATAGCGTAAAAATCGGCGAAGTGATTTTAGACAAGATGGAGTTAAATACATCTTGGACGATCAATGTGAGCACTTTGGAAGAGTTTTTGGAGCAAGGATTAATCAAAGAGGATCGAAAAGACTATTTCCTGAAGCAGTTTAAACCTGCGGAAGATTTTATGTGTCTATTCGTCGTGGTTCCGGAAGGTGCAAATTTCGTCTTCTATCCTTACAAGTAAGGTTTAGCGTTATTTAACATCCCGATTCCCAATCTTTATTTAATTTAGAATTCGACATGATGCGCTCCGTGCTATACATTCCATTTTTACTTTGTATGCTGTTTTTCGGCATATCGAACACCTATGCTCAAACGGAAACACCAGAACGGAAAAATATTTCGGGCATGGTGCTGGAGCGCGGCACAAATAATACACGAATTGCTGATGCCAATGTAGTAAATTTGGTTACTGGACAATCGACACGGACATCCAGTATGGGCATTTTCACCGTTGCTGTCGCTATTGGCGATAGTATTTCCATTGAAAAAGTAGGTTACGGGCCTATTAAAACGAGTGTCAACACGATTGAGGATATTATTCTTGATATGCAACCGGGCTTGCAGATCGAAACGGTTGTGGTTTCTCGCGGAACACGCGAAGCAGAAATGCGTGGCATGATGAAGGATTACGAAAGAAAGGGCGTTTATCGTGGCGGAAAGAACTCGGTGGGCACTTACTTAGGAAGTCCGGCTACGGCATTATATAACCTATTTGGTAAAGAACCAAAGAATGCGCGCCGTTTCCAAGAATACATGGATCAGGAGCTGGAAGAAACCAAGATCGATCGAATCTTTAATAAAACCATCGTGTCGGAATTGACCAAATTGGAGGGCGAAGAATTGCAATCCTTCATGGATTGGTATCGACCATCTTTGGCAACCGCAGAACGTTGGGGAAGATATGATTTGATGGTGTATATCAACAAATCTTTTGAATCATGGGAGGCAAATGGCCGTCCGAAATCCCAAAAATTACCGAAGCTAGAGATTCCTGAACAGGAAAAGTAAACCGCTCATTTCTAACGGACAGCGGGATAGAATCCATCGAATTACAATCGAAAATTGCATTTTGGCATCCGCTTTGATTATATCCATTTCGTAGACATTTACTTTTACGTTATGAAATTTAATAAGAAAATCTCCGTGTATGGTTTGTCATTAGCAACATCAGCTATGTTATTAGCTAGTTGCTCAACCATTCAAAATACAAGTAACACAACAAAAGGTGCTGTAATTGGTACTACTGCTGGTGGTGCGTTAGGTGCTGTGATTGGTGGTAAAGCAGGTAATACTGCAGTGGGTGCTATTGCTGGTGCGGTAATCGGTGGTGCAGCTGGTGGATTGATCGGTCGTAAAATGGATAACCAAGCCAAAGAAATCGAAAATGCCGTAGCTGGTGCTGAAGTAATCAAAGCAGATGAAGGTATTATCGTGAAATTTGATAGCGGTATTCTATTCGATTTTAACAGTACGCAGTTGAAAGGTGATGCTAAAACAAACATCGCCAAATTGGTGGAGACGTTGAACAAAGAACCAGATACTGAGATTATGGTAATTGGCCATACAGATAATGTTGGTTCGATGAATGCCAACCAAAAAGTTTCTGAAGGTCGTGCAAAATCCGTTCGCGATTACGCGGTTTCTCAAGGCTTGAAAGGCGGAAGAATCAAAACTGAAGGTAAAAACTATTCGGAGCCGATTGCAAGTAACGATTCAGAATCTGGACGTGCGGAAAACCGCCGTGTAGAAATCGTTATTGTTGCGAGTGAAAAAATGCAACAAGACGCGAAACGCGAAGCAGGACAATAAGCTGTTCTAATCCGCTCTAGCGAAAATCCATAAAAACAGAAAAGCTCCGAACGAAAATATCGTTTGGAGCTTTTTTATGCCTCGGCATTATAAATAACTAAAGCCGTGGTTCCGCGTGAATTTTATATCGTTCTCTTGAACTCATTTCATTCAGGTATTTAATGAGCGCCATGTTCGTTTTTTCAGTTTGCCAAACTTGATATACGGCATCTTTACCGAGGGGATTTTTAAAATGCTTCTCATAGTATGCTATAAGGGAATCCGTCGATTCGATCGCTTTAGGTTCGCCGTATAGTTCTGTGATGTAGGAGATCAAAATCTCTACGTTTCGACCCGAGGCATCCGCTGCATCCATGGATTTGGCATCATTAAACATCGTTTCTAGCGAAGCAGATTTAACTCCATTATGAATGCCGGCGTAGATACTAAGCATGTAATCTTGGAAACCATTATTCTCATAAGTCAATCCGTTTGAAGCGGAATCGACCACATCTTTCCAAGAAAGGTGCAGAAAGTCTTCCATATCGCCAACAACAACATTCAACCTTGTTGAATCGTTAATTAACAACTTCCCTTTGAAATAACCTCTCAACGCAACCTCATAATTCCCGGGCTCATAGAAATTATGCGACCAAGATGATGTAAATGTATTGG
Source organism: Sphingobacterium corticis (assembly GCF_042684745.1). Lineage (NCBI taxonomy): Bacteria > Pseudomonadati > Bacteroidota > Sphingobacteriia > Sphingobacteriales > Sphingobacteriaceae > Sphingobacterium > Sphingobacterium corticis. The sequence goes on from NZ_JBHUMA010000007.1 coordinate 151,008, forward strand.
AACCTGCGGATGTTCTCTTTATCAAGTGCTTGGATTTTTTAGTTCCATTTATAGTCCAAACTAAAGAATCCAGAAAATCATAATTTAAAAACAATGCTATATCCTCGTTTTCTCCGTGATATAAACTATCTCGCAGCGTAAAGATAACTTGTTTGAAAATGGACGTTTTGCTACCATCAACCTCTAGAAAAACGGGGTAGGAATCCGGCAATTGCTTTTCGGGAAGTGGCTCCGGCTCTGGATCAACAATAATTTCATCTTTCGAGCACGCTGTGCCCAAAATCGCTACAGCAAATAAGACGTAAAGTATTTTCATAAAGAGATAGCTAGCTTGGAATATTCGTAAATATATGAATATAAAGCGATTGGGGCAATAAAAAACTCCCAGCAAAAACTGCTGGGAGTTTGTATAGAATATTCTGCTTCTTAATTTCGAGGTTCAGCGTATATAAAGCAATCTCCTCGATCGCCCAAATCTTTTGATTCGCCAATTAGCGCGATGTTTGCTTTTTCCGTTTGCCAAATTTGAATGACAGACGCTTCATCTAGAGGCTTTTTAAAATTTTCCGTGTAAAAAGTGTTTGCTTCTACATCAGATGCAAATTGTTTAGCGCTACCATAAAGCTTGGTTATGTAATCGCTAAAGATTTTCTTCTTGCGAGCGAACCGCTCTTCCAACGATAATTTGTAAATATCATCAAACTGTAGATTTAATGTCGCAGATTTCACTCCGTCGTAAACGCCATGAAAAACACTATATGAGTAATCCTCCAAACCATTTACGGGATAACCTATATTACCCGATTTCATGTCGCCCTTTATATCCTTCCAAGAAACAAAAAGAAAATCATTTTCATTATTTAAAGAAACAGCGATATTAGTAGAGTCATTAACAACAAGGTCACCTTTCAAATATCCTTTAAGATAAGCCTTGAAGTTTCCAGGCTCGTAAAAATAATGCGTCCATGAGCCTTTATAATTTTCACTATTCTCTCTTCGTTGTATCAGTTGAAGCGGCTTACTTGCTCCATCAATTGTCCAAATCAACGAATCAAGAAAATCATATTTCATTACATTCGCCCCATTTTCAAGCGGGCTTAAACTATCCTGCAAAGAGAATTTCACACCTTTAAAAATTGAAACACGCTCTGCGCGCATATCTAAATGCAGAGGAAATGCTTCTGTAATTTCCGGTTTAGGTTCAGGATCCACCTCAGGCTCGACAATGTTTTTATTTTTTGAACAGCTGCTTCCCAGCAAAATCAACAACACCGATAGATAAATAAATTTCATGTGGATAGTAGTTAATAACATTAATTTGATTCTACCTTCCAAGGTATAAAAAAAAGCTCCTAACCGAATGGCTAAGAGCTTAATATTCTCATATTTAATATAAATATAATATTAACGACTTACTGGAATTTTTTCGCATTTACTTTACGCTCGTTTTCCGTTAAATAGATCTTACGCAAACGCATACTTTGTGGTGTTACCTCAATGTATTCGTCTGCCTGGATGTATTCCATACATTCCTCCAAAGAGAATTTGATTGCCGGAGCAATACGTGTGTTATCATCCGAACCGGAAGCACGCATGTTTGTCAACTGCTTACCTTTGGTTACGTTGATTGTTAAATCGTTATCACGAATGTGCTCACCCAAAATTTGCCCTTCATAAATTTCCACACCTGGATCAACGAAGAAACGACCACGATCTTGCAATTTATCGATTGAATATGCTGTTGTAGAGCCCGTATCTAAAGAGATCAATACACCTGCCATACGTTTAGGAATAGTTCCTTTCCAAGGTTCGTAACCTTTCAAACGGTGCGCCATTACCGCTTCACCTGCAGTCGCAGTCAAAACGTTGTTACGCAAACCGATGATACCGCGAGAAGGAATAGAGAATTCCAAGTGCTGCATATCACCTTTAGCTTCCATAATCAAAAGCTCGCCTTTACGTTGTGTTACCAACTCGATTACTTTACCAGAAACATCTGCAGGAACGTCAACCACCAATTCTTCAATTGGTTCACATTTCACACCGTCGATTTCTTTCACGATAACCTGTGGCTGACCTACTTGCAATTCGTAACCTTCGCGACGCATTGTTTCGATTAATACAGATAAGTGAAGGATACCACGACCGTATACTAACCACGCATCAGGAGATTCGGTAGGAACTACGCGCAATGCTAAGTTTTTCTCCAACTCTTTCTGCAAACGGTCATAAATATTACGAGAAGTAACCAATTTACCTTCTTTTCCGAAGAAAGGAGAGTTATTGATGGTGAACAACATATTCATTGTTGGTTCATCAATGGTCATTACTTCTAGTTGCTCTGGATTTTCAAAATCAGCGATGGTATCACCAATATCAAAACCTTCAATACCAACTACTGCACAAATATCTCCAGCATGAACTTCAGGCACTTTAATACGACCTAAACCTTCAAAAACCTGCAATTCTTTTACGCGTGATTTCACGATTTTACCATCGCGTTTCACTAAAGATACCGGTTGATTTTCTTTGATAACTCCTCGCGCAACACGACCGATCGCGATACGACCAACGAATGTTGAGTAATCCAAAGAAGTTACCTGCATTTGCAAAGTACCTTCAGATACTTTAGGAGCAGGAATATGTGCTAAAATTGCTTCTAACAAATCGGTGAAATCGGTAGTCGGCTGTTTCCAGTCGGTCGACATCCATCCTTGTTTAGAAGAACCGTACAATACAGGGAAATCCAATTGATCTTCTGTTGCGCCTAAGTTGAAGAATAAATCGAATACATTTTCGTATACTTCATCCGGACGACAGTTTTCTTTGTCGACTTTGTTGACAACTACAATTGGTTTGATACCTAAACCTAACGCTTTACCCGTTACGAAACGAGTTTGTGGCATTGGGCCTTCGAAAGCATCCACCAATAGCACAACGCCATCAGCCATTTTCAATACGCGTTCAACTTCACCGCCGAAATCCGCGTGACCAGGAGTATCAATGATGTTGATTTTCACATCTTTGTACGTAACTGATACGTTTTTGGAAACGATAGTGATACCACGTTCACGTTCCAAGTCGTTGTTGTCCAGGATTAATTCTCCTGCATTCTCATTTTCTCTGAATTGATTCGTGAAATAAAGAATCTTGTCAACCAACGTCGTTTTACCGTGGTCAACGTGAGCGATAATCGCTATGTTTCTGATGTTCTGCATGCTACAGCTTGTCGTATAAAAATTCTAAGGTGCAAAAGTAAAAAAATAAAAAGAACTAACCGCTACTTTTTTAATGATATATTTGGAATAGTTGAATAGTAAAGATTCCTTAATATGAAACAGCTTTTAACCGTGATTATCATGGGTTTGATAACACAAACATCTATGGCACAGAATAAGAAAGATTGGGCAAATTTTGCTAAATACGAAACGGCGAATACACACGAAGAAGAAGGACAAGTCGTATTTATGGGTAATTCTATTACCGAAGGATGGGCGCGCTGGCGGCCGGACTTCTTCAAAGCAAACAAATACATTGGCCGCGGTATTGGTGGGCAAACGAGCGCTCAAATGCTTGCTCGCTTTCCGAATGATGTCGTAGCGCTGAAACCTCGAGCGGTTGTGATTTCGGCCGGAACCAATGATATCGCGCAAAATCAAGGATATATATCCTTAGAAGATATCTTAAAAAATATTCAGGGAATGGCGGAATTAGCGAGGAGCAATAACATCAAAGTTTATCTTACTTCGGTTTTGCCCGCTTATGCGTTCGATTGGCGACCAGCAATAAAAGATGCGGCCGATCAAATCATTAAACTAAATAGTATGATTCGCGCATATGCAGAAAAAGAAGGTTTTGATTATGTAGATTACCATTCCTCACTAAAAGATGATCGCAATGGGTTGCCGGAAAAATTCGCGAAAGATGGTGTACATCCGACAGGACCAGCTTACGAAATCATGGAAGAGGTTTTACAAGCTAAGTTGAAAAAATAAGCGAAGAACTATTTTCTTCAAGAATATTAAAAAACAAATGCGAGCCGTTCGGCTCGCATTTGTCTTTTAATGTATTTTCTATTGTTACGAAATCACGCCAAGTGCTTTTCCGACTTTAGTAAATGCTGAAATCGCTTTATCTAAGTGCTCCTTTTCATGACCAGCCGAGATTTGTACGCGGATACGCGCTTTATCTTTCGGCACGACAGGATAGTAGAATCCGATCACGTAAATACCTTCTTCCAACATTTTTGCAGCAAATTCCTGCGCCAACTTTGCGTCGTATAACATTACCGGAACGATTGGATGCACGCCCGGTTTGATATCAAAACCTGCTGCAGTCATTTTCTCACGGAAATAGGTCGTATTGTTTTCCAGCTTATCGCGCAATTCCGTGGTTTCGCTCAACATATCTAAAACGGCGATCGAAGCACCCACGATTGCTGGAGCTAATGTGTTAGAAAACAAATATGGTCTTGAACGCTGACGCAACATATCAATAATTTCTTTTCTCCCTGACGTGAAACCACCAGAAGCACCGCCTAACGCCTTTCCTAAAGTTCCAGTAATAATATCAATGCGCCCCATCACATCGCACAACTCATGCGTTCCGCGACCAGTTTTTCCTATAAATCCGGAACAGTGAGATTCATCAATCATTACCAATGCATCGTATTTATCCGCTAAATCGCAAATTTTGTCCAAAGGCGCAACCGAACCATCCATTGAAAATGCACCGTCGGTTACGATGATTTTATGGCGCGCTCCAGATGCAGCTTGCAATTGCGCTTCCAAATCTTGCATATCGCAATTTTTGTAGCGGAAACGCTGCGCTTTACAAAGACGAACGCCGTCGATAATAGAAGCATGATTCAATTCATCTGAAATGATGGCATCTTCTGCGCTGAACAAAGGCTCGAAAACACCACCATTCGCATCGAATGCTGCAGCATACAGAATCGTATCTTCTGTACCCAAAAATTGAGAAATTTTATCTTCTAATTGCTTATGTATATCCTGTGTTCCACAGATAAAACGAACGGACGACATACCGTAACCGTGCGCATCGATTGTTGCTTTAGCAGCCTCAATAACCTTTGGATGAGAAGATAATCCTAAGTAATTATTCGCACAAAAATTGATTACTTCTTGACCGGTACTGATTTTAATATCAGCGCCCTGCGGTGTGGTGATAATCCTTTCCGTTTTGTAAAGTCCTGCTTCTTTGATCTCTGCTAATTCTTGTTGTAAAGCAGTTTGTAACTTGTTATACATAAGCTTAAATACGTTTAATTTGGAGTCTTACCAAAGATACAACATTTTTACAGCTCTCGCTGAATGCGATACCGCACCTGAGTAATGCCCATAAAAAAAGAGCAACCTAAATTGCTCTTCTATTTGATTTTAAGTTCTTACTTTATCTTTGTAAACACTTCCGTTCTGCCTAATAAACTTACGCCAACGAATCCGCGCACTTCAAGCTTGTCACCTTTTGGTGTCATCTTACAGCTGTATGTTTTGCCAGATTTTGGATCGTAAATTTCACCACCTTCGTAGGTTTTGCCTTTTTTAGTGAAGTTTGTCAGAATTTCCAATCCTTGGATATTTCTACTTCTTAGTTTTTCATCTGGGTTGTTGACATCTTTTTTCGAAGCATCTTTGATCCAATACAATTTCCCGAAATACTTATCGCCTTTCTTGTAGATTTCAATACGACCTTCTTTACTGGAGTTTTCCCATTTTCCGATAACAGGATCATTGCTTTGCGCGAACACGGCCAAACTCAGTAGCATTGCCATGCATGATAACATTAATTTCTTCATAGCTTTTGTTGTTTATAATAGTCAACGTGAATATACAAATAATTTACTATGCTAACATAGTTTTATGTTCGATATAAACAGATGGAAATACGAATTGGTTTTAAGCTTTTGCGTAGTTCAATTCAAGTTCATCTACATCGACCACAACGCGTTTCAAACCATTATTAAATACATGGATAAAAATTGCCGTCGAGTAGATTATGACGACTAAAAGACTGCATTGCCAAGCTAAACTCACATGCAGAGACGTCGTATTTATTGATACCTGTAAATTAATGAGCAACGACAGAATCACCGTGGCAAAGCCAAGAAAGGACTTGTACTTCGTGTACCTCCATGAGACTGGACGATACATCAACCCCGTAGTTACAGCCGCAACACAGATTGCGATCATCATACCATAACGCGCACCTTCCAAAAAATCGTCGTTGCCATGTTTGAATGCATAGTATGCTAAAATCATCACTCCTACAAACGATAAAACACCTTGAATGGACAGCACGTAATTCTTTGCATCCATTTTCAGGTTTCTCCAATGTTGGCTTTGAATATCTCGTTGATAAGCATCTTCGATCGAACTGAAACCAGCCGAACCAAGCGAAGCATGTGCTTTTCGGATAGCTTCTTCAAGTGGAAGTTCAGGTTGATTAAACCGTGCCTGTTCTACGAGCGGCACAAAACGTTCCGCAATCGCGTGCAGCATATCCTTCGATTTGAATCCCTTTTTGATAATGAACTCCTGCACAACCGAAACTTCGTAAGCAGTCAATGATTTTTTCATAATGCGGAAACTTTGAAGCTGATCCAAACTTAGGGTTAAAGTATTTTAAAAATAAGAAAAACGGAAAAGCTCTGCAAACGATTTGGCATCTATTTTGACTAGATTTTAAAAATTACAACTAAATCAATCAGATCATGCATTTCATACTATCTCTACTTCTTACAGGACTTATTATTGCTGGCGCATCTTTTATTATTCCCGGCGTTCAGGTGGCAGGCTTTGGCTGGGCAATCGTCACTGGTTTGGTAATCGGATTAGTGAATGGAATTGTCGGCGGAATACTTCGCATTTTCACTTTCCCATTAAATTGGCTAACATTCGGTTTGGTATCCTTCATCATCACTGTTTTGATGATTATGCTAAGCAGCAATATTATGGGCGACAAATTTCAGGTGGACGGATTTTGGTCGGCTTTCTTCTTCGCCATTGCAGTGGCTGTCATGGAAATGATTTTAGGCGGCTTGGTCGATAAAAAAGACTAATTCGAAAAAGCTTACAACAAGAAAAGGCAGCCAAATGGCTGCCTTTTGTAATTTATCAACGGATATCTTAGTATGCTCCGATGTAGAAACTACCAGATTGATTTTTCAATTTAGCGCCTTTAACCGCTTGTTTTGTTTTCCAGTTAATGACATACAAGTTTCCATCAACACCATTTGGAGTCATCGGAATGTATACGTTATCTCCAGAAACTGCGATATGTTGGAATTGTCCAAATGTTCCAGTCAATGCTGTACCATTATTTTGGTTGGCAGAAAGACCTGAATAACCTACATCACTTTGCTTTTCGGTAGAAATTTTTGTGGCCGTTTTAGCATTCAAATCCAATACTGCCAAGAAACCACCATTAACTCCAGTTTCAGTATACATAACAACTGCTGTACCATCTTGAATATATCTCCAAGCCCTGATCTGTACGTTTCCACCAGCGCCTAGAGCAGCCTTCACATCGAAGTTATAGCTAGCGTCATATTCACCTGTCGAACTAGAAATACGAAGAATTTGGGAACCACTAGTTGCCGTAGCTTGATAGATATTGCCGTCAGACCCTAGGTACTGAGTCATCGTGCGGTAAGAATGATTATTCGCACGGCTATTTGTCGAATAGATCAATTTTGGATTAGCTAAAGACGGATAGTCGACAACCAAAGTGGCTGTTCCTAAAGTTGCTGTGGCAGACGACCAAGTTTGGTTGCCAGAGTTATTCAATGTAGACTTTTTAGTAACATCAATACGTGTTAAGTTACAACCGATAAACAACTTGTTTTTTGCTGCATTAATGATAGGAACATCTATACGACCGATTTGGTATCCATTTTTTGTCTGCTCGGCAGTAAGCGGAATTTCGAACTCCGTTTGACGTGAAATTTCAGGATTATCCAAATCGATTACGGCTATTCTTGCGTTACTTTTTACATCAATAAAGTCGGCATCCGCACCTTCTTTAGAGGCTTGAACTGTTGCTGATGCATAAACACCGACGCCAGTTCCTTCAGCAGCTACCACCCAACGTGGAGCTTGGCCTAAGATCGGCTCAGTATCTAATTCCTCTCTAGTATCAGCAAATTTTGCTTGCCCTTCCACTCGGTATTTATTAAAAATACCGCCATCTGCACCCGTGTATTGAATATTATATAAGAAATTGCCATTTACGGAACCCTGAACGCGCGCAGTTCTCTGAGATCTTAAAACATAACCTTGTCCAATTGCATCTACTTCGAAATTCGGATCTGCTGCCTGCTCGGGTGTAATAGAAAATGCTCTCGTACCACCATTACCAGCAGTCCCTTCTCCATCTGGAAACGCTGCAGTTAAGGTAATAAACTTCCTCCCCCAAATATCTGGTCCAGATGGTCCATCATTTTCTGATCCATTATTACTTTTTTCACAGCTAACCATTGTTCCTAAAGCTACGACCGAGCCTAAGACGATTGATCTTAATGTTGTAGTTTTCATACTATTATCTAATTGAAATTATTTATTGTATAGTTTAATTTTAAGTAGAATGCGCGACCTGGTTTCTGCACACCAAAGTTGTCGTACATTTCTGCATTAAGTGCATTTTTACAGTCTACACTGGCCACCAGCTTTCTACTTGGAAATCTATAGCTAGCTCCAAAATCGTGAGAAAACTGTGTAGGTGTAGTGAACCATTCTGACTCAAACCAAATGGTATTAAACGGTGCTACATATCCAGTATTGTAATAGACATTCAACGCTGACTTCGGCTGAAATACATTTAAAAATCGATATTGGACGTTTCCATTTACCGTAAAGAATGGTTCATTGGGAACTTGCTTATCATATAGGCTATGGGGATTTCCTCGTTCATCCAATTCTACCTTAAAAAGAGAATTGAATTTGGAGAAATTAATCATCGCATTTAATTTGTTATCGTATATATAGTTGATCTCCCCCTCAAATCCTATCGATTGTGTTTTAGAAAGGTTTACAAATTGGGATACTTGAATATCCTCTACCTGATTTTCACGACCTTCTATTACCGGATCAACGCGCGTTTGCAGAATAATTTTATCATAGCCATTTCTCCAAAACATATTTCCATAGAAATTCAGCTTATGTTTTCCAATTTCCAACATGCCATACCTTGCTCCGGCATTAAAATTGACCGCCATTTCCGGAAGTATATTTGGGTTTGCCAATAAATTATTTTCCGGTTCACCATAGACGTGACGCTCCGTTGGCATCACAAAAGATTTTTCAGCGGATACAATTACAAAACCATTTCTTATTGCTTCATACGATGCTGCTCCGCCAAAACCTTGGTTACTACGTGAGGAAGATGGTCTTTGATAATTCATGACGCCATCCACTTCACTGACTGGAATGATTTGATCGGTGCGCACGGTGGCATATTTTCCAAACACATTTGTTCTTAATCTACCGTCAAATCCCGTCAACTCATAGTTTAGTGCCCAAATGTTCGTTAGCAAATTATTTTTCGTAATCCATCGACTGCGATCCGGTCTTAACAAATCTTTATCGTCGCGAGTAGAACGTTCAAATTTGTGATTTAAGGAAATACGGTGACCATTGAAAATTTCGTACGATAAATTCGATCTCACATTTGATATTGTCCTATCAATATCACTTATCACAGCTACGCCCTGTTGTCCCATCCCCGGTTGATAAGGAAGCGGCCGTACTTCGCCACGTTCGTTTGGCGGCGCCAGCAATAACTCCAACTCATAATTATCACTTCCTTCTCGCGCCCAGTTGTAACGTCGACTTACAGTATCTTGCAAATACGTATTTCTCATACTATGAACTGCATTCACGTTTAGCGTCAATCCTTCAGTAAATAAATCCTTCTTGATATAATTTAGACTAACTACGTGCGCCTGATACTCATTGAATCTACCTTGATACGGCTTCGTCATCGTTAAACCATGAGGAATTTCTTTATAGGAATCGGAAACATTATATCCTAGGAAAAATTGATCTGCCCACTTTACATCCGTAAATCCAAGTTCAAAACGCCCTCCAATGGTTTCAAATTTATCGTTCGGTCGTCTAGTACGATTATATCGCTCGACACGCCCATTTTGTGTTGTGTATTTTGAAAATTTCCCCCACATTTCGTAATTATTATCGGAAGAGCTGTAGAAGGCCGATGCTCTGGCTGTAAATCCATTTTTTTGGTTTCTGTACAATCCGCCGATATCAGCTCTATACGTATTGAAGGAACCATACGAAACGGAAGCTGTGATATTATTTGCAGACGCATCCTTTTTCATTACCACATTTATAGCACCACCAACATAATTTCCGCTCAGATGTGCTGGAAGTACACCTTTATACACTTCAATGCGTTCTATCATTGCCGGAGGAATATTGTTTAGGTTGAAAGATGATCCGTAAGTTGATATCTCAATACCGTCTAAAAATAATCCGATAGTGCTCCCCGACATTCCATTCAGATTATACTCAATAGGAGATCCTTCTCCGCCATTCTGACGCACCCGCACCCCTACTGCGCGATCAAGCAGTTCATTCGTAGTCAAGTTACGAAGTGAGGCTTCTTTCGTTTCAATAACACCAACTGCAAATCCACTGGTTTCCATGTTACGTTTAACAGTTGTACCCGAAACTGCTACCTCCTCAATATCCGTGTCATCGCGTGTAACGAGCTTGACATTCACACTCAACTCTTCCTTGTCTACCAAAATACGCTGCCGATGGCGCTTGATGTCAATAGAGGAAAAAATTATATATTGCGAGCCGGAAGGAATATTACTAATCATATAAAACCCATCAGAATCCGACACCGATCCTAAATTGGTTCCTTCAATTTGCACCGTAACTTGTGCAGCAGGATTGCCGTTAGCTAGGCTTAGCTTACCGCGAACTGTTGAAGTTGTTTGCGCAATAACAATTGAGAAAGAAAAAAGAGCAATTAGCGTAAAAATGTATTTGAACATAAACTATAATAACTGTATATTTAGACAAAGTCTAAATAAATCTTGGCGCACAAAAATACATTCAAAAGGAATTTATAAAGTATAACATCGGAAATAAAACTTATAAAATCGGAAATATATCCTTTTAACACTATATGAACGGTCGTGATAATTTCAGCTAATGAAGAAACACATAAAGTCAACTTTAATATCATGTTAGATTCTGGTCGAATACATAATCTTGACAATTTGATTGATCCTGAAAAAATTTTTGATTTAAGATTTTCAAAGGATATTTTGGTAATAAAAGCCAAATCCGAGAGCGCATCGGTATTTAGATTTGTGTCAAAGGAAGAACAGATTTTGCTCCCTCTTTACAATGAACAACACACCATATCAAGCGATTCCGAAAGCATAAGCCATCATCCGAGGAATCCAATCGTCTTCTTGAAAAACGGATACTATAGGTTACTGATTCCAAAGAAAACGCACCTATCCTTATTTGCGATTATCCGAAGATCCTATTTCAATTACCTACTTGACGATACAGTTGACTTGAATCAATTCGAGGAAACCGATTGCATCACATATCGTCGATCCATTAATCACTGTTTTCCAACACAAGCGCAAGACCTTTCGGATTTAATCGCTAACAAAAAAACTAATTATTTAAATCTTAAGATGACTGTGCTACATCATCTTCAAAACTGCTTAGAATTCTTAACGGATTCTGACCAAAGAACCTACTGCGAGCAGCAACTTAAATCTTTAGAACTTGATCGAGTTTCTGCTGTAAAACGCATTATCGATGAACGATTTAAAGAAAATCTTACTATCGGCAGGTTAGCACGCGAAGTTGGTACAAACGAACAATACTTAAAGAGACATTTCAAAATAGCTTTCGGCTCTACTGTTTATCAATATATACTACGCCGTAGAATGGAATCTGCTAAAGAATATCTTTCCCATCCAAATAGTTATAAAGTGAGCGAAGTTGCCGAATTGACGGGTTATAAATACGCTACGCACTTTACCAAAACATTCAAAAAATATTTTGGAATGAAACCCGCTGCATCCAATAAACTTAAAACATTTGCGGATAAATTTCTGATTATAAATATTAGTCTTGAGGCGTTTGAACTAGGTCTTACAAGTTTGGTTATTTGAGAAATTAAGATATCGAAATAGTTAATTGAGTTGGTGGCCGCTTAGGATGAAAAAGTCATGAAGTTGTTAAACTGTATAGGGTAATTTTAGGTATGATTGAATACATTATTATCATTATAGGAGTTATTACAATGATTTCGTTAGGATGTTGTAGCTCATTCGTAATTTAAGAGCTCCTAATATTCTTTAATATTACACAAAATCGGAATTCCCCTTTTTGACCAGTAACCTGTGTAACCCTTTAACTAGTACCGCTGGTCACGAATAACTACTATCATTCGAATAGAATATGAATATAGAAATGTAAACCTATAAACGCAAAAAAGCCCTTGCGATTATGCAAGGGCTTTTAGTATAAAATTAGGCACCGACCTACTCTCCCACCTGTTACGGCAATACCATCGGCTCTGGCG
>NZ_JBHUMA010000008.1:0-145557 GCF_042684745.1 Sphingobacterium corticis
TAGTTAAGCCCGCCAGAGCCGATGGTATTGCCGTAACAGGTGGGAGAGTAGGTCGGTGCCTAATTTTATACTAAAAGCCCTTGCATAATCGCAAGGGCTTTTTTGTGTTTATAGGCTTACATTTCTATATTCGAATGATAGAAGTTATTCGTGACCGGCGGTAATAGTTAAAGAGGTAGACAGGTTATTTTAGCGTAGAGTAAATGCCTTTAATGCCCGTTATTATTTCAATACCTACCTTCAATAGATAGTTTCCTACTTGGCGAAGATTACCGATTTCGTAGGGAGGCAGTATTTATAAAATAAACTAACGCTTGAAGTTACTATTACTTCTTGCTATGTTGACCATGTCAATCCGTCCATTCTGATAATGGTACTTCGCGTAGCCAATGTTACTAGTCAACACCTTTTTTGTCTTAACACTTTACCAATCATCAACGCGATCAACCTTATCTGTTTTGTCGATCTATTATTTATTTTTAACGTAATTACTTAACGCGTATTAAATCGTAAATAGCTTGGCTTGATTGTTTGCCGCGTTTTGCATTTGTATACGTTTTAAAGAGAAAGCAATGCCGCATTTTTAATTGTGTTGTAATAACTATGAATTATGTTGAGGGTTTTAAATTGTTAACAGCGAATTCCTCGTGACGCAAAGGAGCTTACAGGTCCTTCAATTATATGCACAAAATCGACTTGTTTTTGATTATGTTTGTGCATTCATTTATTATGGCGAGTAACATCACAATCGTAGAATTAGCATCAGCTTTGGGGCTATCCAAATCAACGGTATCGCGCGCGTTCCGAGATAACCAAGATATCAACCCGAGGACTAAGGAGCGTATTTTGGAAAAAGCAAAGGAATTGGGCTTTTCACCGAATCTTTACGCCAGCAATCTGCGTGGAAGCAAAAGCCAAACTATTGCTATTATTATTCCCGAATTCGGAAACAAATTTTTCTCTCAAGCTATAAAAGGCATTGAATGGGTGGCACGTAGTAATGGCTACCATGTGCTTATTTATGTGACGGATCATAATGCGGTAAAAGAAGCGGAAATTATACAAACATTAGTTAATGGACGTGTCGATGGCGTAATCATGTCTGGATCTGGCGAAGGTAATAGCCATGAGTATTTGAAGCTGCTCGAATATAATAAGGTACCGATTGTATTCTTTGATCGCTATTATGAGGATGTTCCAACAGCTTGCGTTACTGGTAACGATTTTGATTCCAGCTATGAGGCCACCAAGCATTTAATCGAGAATGATGCAAAGCGAATCGCTTACTTGGCGGTTAACAAGGATGTTTCTATCGGTCGGATTCGAATGGAAGGATATAAAAAAGCTTTACACGACGCTGCTTTACCGATTGATGACCGACTGATTCTCGATACCTCAAATGAAGCGGTTATCAATTATGAAGATATTCGAGAACTCATTCTCAATGAAAAGCCAGATGCTATATTCGCATCGGTAGAACGATTGGCAATGAGCACTATTCGCGTAGCAAAGGCATTAAACCTTACGATTCCAAATGATCTTAAATTGATTTGTTTCTCTTGTTTGGATATTGCCGATATGTTGCAACCAGCTTTGAGCGTAGTAAAACAGCCAGCTTACGAAATGGGGATCCAAGCCACCACGCAACTTTTCGATATACTTTGTGGACGGAAGCAAGGAGGTGTACGGGAAATAGTGTTTTTAGATTCCGAACTAATTTTCCAAGCTTCGAGTACGAAAGCGTGAAAAATCTCAAATAGTTTTTTGGCGTAACTCGAATTTTATATTACCTTAGCTTCCGTTATGGGAACGTTCCCGGGAACGATCTCAAATTGATGATATGAGCTTAATGCTCCAATTATAAATAAACAGAATACAAACCGTGCGCGAATTTGATCGATGCTTTTTCCAAATTAGGAAAGAGCGTAGAAAGAAGTCTTCAAGATTTCATACCTGCCATGGCTTTTTGCTTTTTGAAAAACACAAACAACAAATACAAATATAAACCCAAGTAATGTTATGATGAGCAAATTTACATTGCGTGCAGCCTCGATTTTTGGCCTGCTAATGGTGCTTATGGTATCTGCTTATTCGCAAACGAGTCAATTGACTGGACGTGTAACCACACGTGGCGGAGAAGCAGTACAAGGAGCAACCGTTCGCGTTCTCGGATCTCAATCAGCTGCTTCTACGGATCAAGCGGGAGCTTATTCCATTAATTCTATTGCTACAGGAAATCGTAGCGTCAGCGTGGAGATCGTTGGTTTCGAAACCATGACCAAATCCATTTCGATTGCCGCCGGCGCTAATAATTTGGATTTTCAGTTGACGGAATCTTCCAGCGAACTGGAAGAGGTCGTTATTATCGGTTACGGTAGTCAACGCAAAGATCAATTGACTGGATCAGTAACGGCGATTGGATCAAAGGATTTCCAAAGCGGAGTTATTACCACGCCGGAACAACTTATACAAGGTAAAGCTGCTGGTGTGCAAATTACCTCCTCAGGCGGTCGTCCAGGTTCCGGAAGTACTGTGCGTATTCGGGCAGGAGCTTCCTTGAATGCAAGTAACGATCCGCTTTACGTAATTGATGGAGTGCCATTCAGCCCTACCGTGGTAAGTGGTACAGCCAGTCCCATGTCGTTAATCAATCCGAATGATATCGAATCATTTACTGTTTTGAAAGATGCCAATGCAACCGCTATTTATGGTTCTCGCGCCTCGAATGGGGTTGTTTTAATCACCACAAAAAAAGGTGCTAGCGGTGCGCCACGCATAAACTTTAGTACGGTAAATTCCTTGTCAACGATCAGTAAATATTACGACGTGATGTCGGCGGATTCGTTACGCTCCTATGTAAACACCTATGGTACTCCTGCACAAATTGCGCGTCTTGGTGAAGCAAATACAGATTGGCAAAAAGAGATTTATCGTACATCATTTACAACCGATAACAACCTAAGTATTGCTGGAGCGTACAAAGGTGTGCCGTACCGTGCGTCAGTAGGTTACCTCAATCAACAAGGTGTTTTGCTACGCGATGTGATGGATCGTACTAGCGCAAGTTTGTCGGTAACCCCTAAATTCTTTGATAAGAGTTTGAAAGTAGATGTGAACCTAAAGGGATCGTTGCAAAACGCCATGTTTGCTAACGACGGTGCGATTGGTGCAGCTATGGTTTTCGATCCTACACAGCCCGTTTATCAGGAGAATGCATATGGGAATTACTTTGAGTATATGCAAGGAGATGTGCCACATCCATTAGCACCTCGTAATCCCGTGGCAATGCTTCAACTTAAAGACGACAACTCAAAGGTTGCGCGCAGTTTTGGTAACGTACAGCTCGACTATTCCATGCCTTTCGTTTCCGGTTTGCGAGCAAACTTGAATTTGGGTTACGATGTGTCTCGTGGAAAAGGTAATGTATTTGTTCCTGCATTTGCGGCGCTCGAAAATAGCACGCAAGGTCTACAGACGCGTTACATGAACGATTACACAAATTTGGTTGGTGAGTTCTACTTAAACTATAACAAACACTTCTCCAATATCAATGGTCATTTGGATGCTACCGCTGGATATGGATATTACGATTACAAAACACTTACCAGAAATTACGACAGATTAAGAGCAGACGGCTCTGTGCTCACTGAGCCAGTATTTCCTCGTGATATCCAACAGAATCGCTTAATTTCCTATTTCGGACGTGCAACATATACAGCGAATGAGAAATACATTCTTTCTGGAACATTACGTGCAGATGGTTCATCTCGTTACAGCCCAGAAAATCGTTGGGGCTTTTTTCCATCAGCAGGTGTTACTTGGAGAGTAAATAAGGAATCTTTCTTGGAAGATGTTGCGACACTGTCAAAACTTAACCTTCGTTTGAGTTATGGAGTTACCGGGCAACAAGATGGTATCGCCAACTACTCGTACTTGCCAAATTATTACATCAGTGTAAATGAGGCACAATATCAATTTAGTGATGAGTTTTATCGCACGTACACACCAATCGCCTACGATAGCGACCTTCGTTGGGAAAGTACAGCTACTTATAATGCTGGTATAGATTTCGGAATTCTTGGCGACCGTATCGATGGTAGCGTTGATATTTATCGCAAGAAAACGAGCGATTTATTAAGTACTATTCCAATTCCCATCGGTACCAACTTTAGCAACTTCTTGTTGACAAATGTGGGTAATATGGAGAACACGGGTGTCGAGTTTAATTTGAATGCCATTCCTGTCCGTCGTGATGATTTCAGCTGGAATGTGAATTTCAACTTTACCTATAATACCAATAAAGTGACCAATCTGACTGCAGTGCCAGACCCCAACTATTTTGTAGAAGTGGGTGGTATTACCGGAGGAACTGGACAGAATGTACAAGCACACGTTGTTGGTCACACCCCATTTACCTATCGATTGCAACAACAAGTTTATGATGCGGACGGACGTCCTTTGGAAGGTGTTTACGCAGATTTAAATGGTGATGGTGTCGGTAACGATGCCGATCGAAAATTATTCGGATCACCACTTCCGCGCTATTTGTTAGGTTTTTCTACCGGCATCGATTACAAAAATTGGACATTCAGCACGGTACTACGCGCAAATCTTGGACAACGTATTTATGATAACATCGGCTCTAATTTAGGTATTAAAACCAATGTGTTGAGTCCGATTGGAATCATCAATAATGCGCCGAACAACATCACAAATAGCAATTTTGCCACAAATAGAGCACTTAGTGATTTCTATTTGCATGACGGATCATTCTTACGTATGGATAACATTTCGGTAGGATACAACTTCCAAGATGCTTTGGGACAAGGACGAAACATTCGTGTTTCTGGAAATGTACAGAATGTTTTTGTGCTAAGTGGTTATCACGGGATTGATCCTGAAGTACAAAAAGGTATCGACAATAACCTTTACCCACGTCCGCGCACTTTTGTATTAGGGGTTAACCTTGATTTTTAATCGTATTAAAAAAGAAGAAATTATGAAACGCAATTTTCTAAAATATATAGTAGCAGTTTCCATATTATTAAGTGCATCTGCATGTCACGATAAATTGGATTTAGTGCCACTGAATGATGTTACATCAGATGTAGTTTATCAAACCGTCGGCGGATACAAGCAATCTTTGGCTAAAGTTTATGGAAGTATGGCTATGGGTGGCGGTAAAGGTATTTCTGATGACACAGGTGCAGATATTAAAGGTATCGATCAAGGAGCTTCTGACTTTCTGCGTTTGTATTTTAACTTACAGGAAGTGGCTTCAGATAATGCTATTTGTGCTTGGGTACAAGATCCAGGAGTTTCGGAAATCAACAATTTGACGTGGTCGTCCAATAACGTTATTCTTTTGGGTATGTATGCTCGTTCAATGTATCAAATTACTGTTGCGAACGACTTTATCAGAGAAAGTGCTGATGAGAAGCTTGCAGCTCGTGGTATTGTTGGCGAGGACGCAGATGCTGTACGTGCTTTTCGTGCGGAAGCACGTTTCTTGCGTGCTTTCCAATATTGGGTGATGATGGATTTGTTCGGAAATCCGCCGTTCGTTACCGAAGAAAATGCGATTGGAAAAACGCCGCCAACGCAAATTTCTCGCGGTGAATTGTTTCAATATGTAGAATCGGAATTGTTAGCTGTGCAAGAAGAATTGGTTGCTCCACGCCAAAACGAATATGGTCGTGCAGATCAAGCTGCAGCATGGATGTTGCTATCCAAACTTTATCTGAATGCTGAAGTGTACACAGGAACAGGTCGTTATGCAGATGCGTTGACTTATGCATCTCGCGTGATCAACTCTGCTTACACGTTGAAAACAAACTATGCGCATCTTTTCTTAGCCGACAATAATATCGGACAAGATGAGGTTATTCTGTCGATCAATTATGATGCGATTAGAACGCAGAATTTTGGCGGTACAACTTTCTTGGTAAACTCCTCCAGCGGTGCAGGAATGGATATGGCAGCATTGGGTATTCCGCGTGGCGGATGGGGTGGAAACCGTAGTCGCCGTACTTTACCAGCCAAATTTTCTGACCCAAGCGGACGCACAGATCGCCGTGCAATGTTCTTTGGCGAGAATCCAGCGATCAGCGACCCGAGCATATTTCAACAAGGATTGGCAGTTACAAAGTTTAAAAATATAGACCGTGCGGGCCAAGCGGCTCCATCGAACGATGGTACACAAGTTTCTATCGATTTTCCTTTAATGCGTTTAGCGGATGCTTATTTAATTTATGCTGAAGCCGTACTACGGGGTGGCGGTGGCAATATGGGCGAGGCTATCAATTATGTAAATGAAGTTCGTCGTCGTGCATACGGCAACGATTCCGGAAACGTGAGCAGCATCGACTTGAATTTTATTTTGGATGAGCGTGCGCGCGAATTCTATTGGGAAGGTTATCGCCGTACAGACTTGATTCGCTTTGGTCGATATACCGGCAATGCATACTCATGGCCTTTCAAAGGTGGAACTGCTGCGGGAACATCGATTCCTGAATTTAGAAGTATTTATCCATTACCAGCATCTGATGTTATCGCGAATCCAAACCTAACACAGAATCCAGGCTATTAATCAACCATATTTGAAATTTTAGGAATAAATAAACATGAGATTCACACCATATTTAGCTGTAGCTATTGCCAGTATGGCGATATTCAGCGCTTGTGAAAAAGATAGTGAGATGGTTACTGTCAATATCGGAGAATTGCCGACATTGACCGCTTCGACAGATTCGTTGATCTTACTACAGGAAAACGCAGCGGATACAGCGGTGATTTTTAACTGGTCGCCATTGGATGTCAATTGGTCGAATAATGAAGTCAGTACAAATATTTTAACTTACGCAGTCCAAATCAGTACGAAAGAGCGTAATTTTCAAGGTGCACCTATCTTGACGATCGACGCGCAAGGTACCACAGCGGCAGCGACGGTTCAACAACTAAATACAGCGATGATTGAAGCTAAACTTCCATTGGAAGAACAGTCCAATCTCGTTGCTCGGTTGGCGTTAACATTGGCGCCTAATAAGGTTCAATATTCCAATGTATTGGAGTTGAAGGTTACACCTTACGAAGATGTGGTTATGCTTCCGTCGTTATTTATCGCTGGAGCGTTAAATAATTGGGTACATAGTAACGATTTTCGCGTCGGATCGATCAATAGCGATACGAAGTATGAAGGCTACGCGAACTTTACTGCAGGAAATTTAGCATTCAAATTCTCTAGTCAGGCGAATTGGGGTGGTACGAACTACGGAGGAACAACCGGAAAGTTAAGTAATGCTGGCAACGCAGATAATTTAGAAGTACCCGCAGGTGGTTATTACTTGTTGAAAGCGGATACTGAAGCTTTAACATGGACTGCTACTCCAGTAACTTGGGGGATCATTGGTGCCGCAGCGAAGGGTTGGGGCGATAACGATGATGTTGCTCTAACATACGATGAAAAGGAAAACGTTTGGACGGCCACTGTAGATTTCTCGGCCGGACCTTTCAAATTCCGTGCTAATAAAGCATGGACTATAAGCTTTGGAGCTGGAGCACGAGCTGGCGTTCTAAGTTACGGCGGGGGCGATTTGCAAATTACCGAAGCCGGGCGCTATCTAGTAACGCTCGATCTACGAAATGCGGGATACTACACCTACACGATCGAAGCACAATAATTAATAATTTCATGGTGTCCTCGCAGCGATAGCAAGGGCACCTTTTTTTAGCTATAAAACGATAGAAATATGAAGTTAACGAAATTCTTTGCCGCTGCTGCAATCATAGGAAGCACTTGGCATGCTGCAAGTGCGCAGGAAATGCGCGCTAGCGATGCGCCACGTATTGCGCCGATAAGCTGGTGGGTGGGCATGAATAATCCCAACGTACAGCTTATGGTTTTTCATCCCGATCTAAATGGTCGTACGCCGAAGATCGATTACAAAGGCGTTGAGCTGTTGAAAGTAAATCGCGTAGACAGTCCGAATTATTTGTTTTTGGACATTAAAATCGATCCAAGTGCAAAAGCTGGTGATGTTAAAATTACGTTTTCTGCAAAAGGGAAAAAGGATTTGGTAATGCCATATACATTGGCTGCTCGCGATGCTAAACAGAAAAAAGCACAAGGCGTAACCAACGAAGATTTTATTTATCTGATTATGCCCGATCGTTTTTCGAACGGCGATCCAAACAACGATGTGATCAAAAACGCGCGCGAAACGGCCATGAATCGCGATTCAATGTATTATCGTCACGGAGGCGACATTCAAGGTGTAATCAACAAGTTGGATTATCTAAAAGATATGGGAGTAACCGCCGTTTGGTTGAATCCAGTGTTGACCAATGACATGGAAAAAGCATCATATCACGGTTATGCCGCAACGGAATTTTATCAGGTTGATCCACGTTTAGGCACCAACGAATTATACCGCAAACTGGCAGATGAATTGCACAAACGCGACATGAAATTGATTCAAGATTTGGTGCATAACCACGTCGGATCGGAACATTGGACCGTGAAATCGCAACCTACAAAAGATTGGTTGAACCACTGGGATGAGTACACTAATACGACCTATAAAGATCAGGTTTTGTTCGATCCATACGCATCACAATCCGATAAGTTGAAAATGACCGATGGATGGTTTGTTCCATCGATGCCAGACCTCAATCAGCGCACCGAATTTATGCAAAATTATATCACGCAAAGCCATATTTGGTGGATCGAGTATGCGGGTGTAGATGGATTTCGGTTGGATACGTATGCTTATAACGATGCCGATTACATGGCGAAATGGGCGCAGGATATTACTGCAGAATATCCGAGCATGACTTATTTCGGGGAAACTTGGGTGCACGGTATTGCTAATCAGGCAGCATTTACCGAAGGTAAAACGATCAACCAACCTTTTGATACACATCTTCAGGCGGTGACGGATTTTCAAACCTATCATGCTATCAACAAAACCTTCAATGAACCATTCGGATGGACAGCGGGCGTGAATAGTTTGTATAGCGTTTTGGCCAATGATTTTGTCTACAAAGACCCAACACGCAATGTGGTCTTTCTAGATAACCACGATGTGAGTCGCTTTTTATCGGTCGTCGATGAAGATATCGATAAATACAAATCGGGATTAACTTGGTTACTGACCACACGCGGAATTCCTCAACTTTACTACGGAGCGGAGATCGCGATGAAAAATTTTGCCGATCCTGACGGTAAAGTGCGAGAAGATTTCCCAGGCGGTTGGGAAGGTGATAAGCAGGATAAATTTGTTGCAGATGGTCGAAATGATGTCGAGAATGACGTATTCGATTTGGTGAAAAACCTTGCTGTATATCGTCGAGAAAATGCCGTTTTACAAACCGGAAAAATGATGCAGTTCGTGCCGGAAGATGGCGTTTATGTGTATTTCCGCTACAATGATGAAAAAACGGTCATGATTGTGATGAACACAAACGAAAGTGAAAAATCCATCAAAACAAATCGTTTCGCAGAACGCATTCAAAAATATACCAAAGGATGGAACATCGTTTCGGAAGACGAAATGGATATCACCAACGAAATCACAATTGCGGGTCATTCGGCGGTGGCATTGGAATTAAAATAGCGAAAGAAACAACACAACAATGAGTTTAGGAACTACAACAATATTAAATCGTCCAGCCTACATTTTCGATTTGGACGGCGTGCTGGTCGATACAGCGGTTTTCCATTATGAAGCTTGGAAACGTTTAGCAAATGAATTGGGATTCGATTTTACGGTGGCTCAAAACGAGCAGTTGAAAGGCGTCAGTCGCGTAGAATCGTTGGAGAAAATTTTAGCGTGGGGTGGCGTTGAAAAAACAGATGCCGAGAAGTTGGAATTGGCGAAAAAGAAGAACGACTGGTATTTGGAAATGGTGGCTAAAATGACGGCTTCCGATCTGCTGCCGGGTGTTTTGGCATTCTTGGAACAAGCGCGCGCTGAAGGTAAGAAAATCGCTTTGGGATCCGCCAGTAAGAATGCGCCGCTGATTCTTGATAAGACAGGGATCGCTCGTTTTTTTGATGCGATCGTCGATGGGAACGAAGTGAGTTTATCGAAACCGAATCCAGAAGTTTTCCTTTGCGCAGCAAGAAAATTGGAGGTTCAACCTGCCGATTGCTTAGTATTTGAAGATGCAGAAGCAGGCGTTGCTGCGGCAATCGCTGGCGGAATGGCCGTAGTTGGAATTGGTGAAGAGGGCGCCTTGCCGGACGCCGACGCATTGGTCGCCAATTTAGGGAAATTAGTCAAGTAAGCATGCCATTATCATCGGCGATTTCGTGCCGTAAATGATGCGATATTAACAAGCACAAAACGAATGAAAGATTATATAGTTAAAGATTCTTGGCAAATTATCGAAGATCAATTCCGCCCAGAGTACAATGAGATTTCGGAAAGTATTTTCTCCATCGGAAACGGCCGAATGGGGCAGCGCGCTAATTTCGAAGAGGATTATTCAGGTAAATCATTGCAAGGAAGCTACATTGCAGGGGTTTACTATCCAGATAAAACACGCGTAGGTTGGTGGAAAAACGGTTACCCAGAATATTTTGCGAAAGTGATCAATTCTACGAATTGGATTGGTTTGCACCTGACGGTAAATGGACAGCTTGTCGATTTAGCGCAAGCAAAAGTTACGCGTTTCGAACGCCGTTTGGATATGAAATCCGGCGTGTTACATCGTCAAGTTGAATTGACGTTGGCCGACAACACCGAACTGGCGATTACTTCTCGTCGGTTATACAGCGTCCATGAATCGCAAACTGCCGCTTTGGCTTACGAAATAAAGGTGCTTCGTGGCCGCGCAGAAATTCAATTGGAATCGGGTTTGGATGGCGATATTAGCAATCGGGACTCGAATTACGAGGAGAAGTTTTGGGATGAGGTTTCGCGTTCCGCGGATGATCAACACATCGCTTTGCAACTTCGCACCAAGAAAACTGGGTTTGAGGTGCTTTCTCGTGTTTCACAAAATCTGGTTTCGGCTGATCAAAACATCGTAGTAAGCCAAGTCATCAATCAGGAAAAATATGTAGCGCAACAATTTGATTTCCATCTTAACGAAGGACAAACGGCGACATTATATAAAAAGGTGGCGATTGTTACCAGCGAAAATCATCCGATTGAAAACCTGTTAAAAGAAGCGACTGCATTATCTGAAAATTTCAATGCGCAAAGTTTTGCCGATTTGCTGGCGAAACAGGAAGAAGGTTGGTCGAAAATTTGGAAGGATAGTGATATTCAGATCGATGGTGACGTCGCTGCGCAACAAGCCATCCGTTTTAATATCTTTCAATTGTATCAAACCTACACGGGAGAAGATGCGCGCTTAAATATCGGTCCGAAAGGATTTACCGGCGAAAAATACGGCGGTGTCACTTATTGGGATACCGAAGCATATTGTTTGCCGTTTTACATGGCGACTACAAAACCGGAAATCGCTCGCAATTTGTTGGTTTATCGCCACAAGCATTTGCAAAAAGCGATCGAAAATGCAGAAAAGCTAGGTTTCAAAAATGGCGCAGCGCTGTATCCAATGGTAACGATCAACGGTGAGGAATGCCACAACGAATGGGAAATTACCTTCGAAGAAATCCACAGAAATGGTGCAATCGCATTCGCCATTTATAATTATGTGCGTTATACGGGTGACAGTAGTTATTTGCAAGAATACGGTTTGGACGTACTGATCGGCATTGCTCGCTTTTGGGCACAACGTGTTAATTGGAGCGAGCAAAAGCAACAATATGTGATGCTTGGCGTAACCGGACCAAACGAATATGAAAACAACGTCAACAATAATTGGTACACCAATCGTATTGCCAGTTGGTGTTTGAAATACACGCTGCAAGCTATTCAGCATGTGGAATCTGAAGATGTGAACCGATTGGAAGACATTTTCAAAACATTAAACTTCGATGCTTCGGAGAAAGACAAATGGCAACATATCATCGATAATATGTACTATCCGGAGGATGCGGAGCGCGGCGTGTACTTGCAGCAGGACGGATTTTTGGATAAAGAATTAATTCCGGTGAGTGAATTGCCGGCATCCGAGCGACCATTGAATCAAAAATGGAGCTGGGATCGTATTTTGCGTTCTTGTTATATCAAACAAGCGGACGTATTGCAGGGGCTTTACTTTTTGGAAGATCAATATGATTTGGAAACCATCCGTCGCAACTACGATTTCTACGAACCATTAACTGTGCATGAAAGTTCTTTATCGCCATGCGTGCATGCGATCATGGCAGCGAAGCTCGGTAAGGAAGATAAGGCTTATGAATTCTATTTGCGTACGTCGAGATTAGATTTAGACGATTATAACAACGACACGGAAGATGGATTGCATATCACTTCCATGGCCGGAACGTGGATGACGATTGTTGAGGGATTTGCCGGATTGCGTGTGCGCGATGGCAAATTACATTTCCAACCGATTCTGCCAAAAGAATGGAATGGTTACAACTTCCGTATTCATTTCCGCGGTGCGGATTTGCAGGTTGCTGTTAGCAAAAACCAACTGAAATTCAAAAATTCGGGAGATTCAACAGCTAATTTGGTTGTAAACGGCCAATCGCAGAATGTAGAAGCTAATGGAGAAATTACGTTGGAAAACATAGCGATTTCGGAATAATAAAATGGTCTAAAAAGGTTATCATCGCGAATGGTAACCTTTTTTTGCTGTTGCATAAATTGAACAGCAAATACAGAAGTGCCAAGGTAAAACAAAGGTCGACCGCCGGAAGGTTGTCCATCTTACATAAAAGCAGAAATGAAGTATATTGCAAAAGGTGGCGGATATTGGCCGTTGCTATTTACATTAATAATGGGATCATCCTGTGCCTCGCATATGAACAAATTAGAATTGCTCGATAAAAATAATACGCTAAACGAACCTACCGAGAATAACAAGTTGGTTATTTATCAATCCATGGTTCGTCATTTCGGTAATCAAAATACGACTAACGCGTACTACGGTTCTCTGGAACAAAATGGCGTCGGAAAATTCAATGATTATTCGGAAAAGGCATTGCGAGAATTGAAAGATCTTGGGATTACGCATATGTGGTACACGGGCGTTTTGGAGCATGCAACCATGACGGATTACAACGGTATCAAAATGGATGATCCGGATGTGGTAAAAGGTCGTGCAGGTTCGCCGTACGCGATCAAAGATTATTACGACGTGAATCCGGATTTTGCGACAAATGTCGATAATCGGATGCAGGAGTTCGAAGCGTTGATTAAACGCACGCATCAATCGGACATGAAAGTGCTTATGGACTTTGTGCCGAACCATGTCGCGCGTTCCTATCATTCCGATCAAAAGCCGGAAGGCGTTCGCGATTTGGGCGCCGATGATAATACATCCGTTGCTTTCTCCGCGAACAATGATTTCTATTATCTGCCGGATCAGCATTTGCAGGTTCCACATGGTTATAATCCGGGAGGAGACGATTTTCATGCGCCGAACAAAGATGGCCAATTCGATGAGTTTCCGGCAAAAGCAACCGGAAACAATGTGTTTTCCGCTACGCCATCTAAAGATGACTGGTTCGAAACGATCAAGCTAAATTACGGCGTAGATTTTCAGCAAAATGGCAACAAACATTTTGAACCAATTCCACCGCTGTGGAATAAAATGCGCGATATCCTATTGTTTTGGGCGGCGAAAGGCGTGGATGGTTTCCGTTGCGATATGGTGGAAATGGTGCCAGTAGAATTTTGGAGTTGGGTAGTTCAAGAAGTGAAAACGCAATATCCGAATGTGTTATTTATCGGGGAAGCCTATAACAAAAACGAATATGCCTCTTTTTATGACGTAGGTAAATTTGATTTCTTATATGATAAAGTAGGACTTTATGATACGCTGAAAGTGCTGACACGCCATGAGGATCATGCCGGCTCGCAAGGTATTCAGGATGTTTGGCGTCATGAAGTAAAAGGATATTCATCGAAGATGTTGCGATTTTTAGAGAATCACGACGAGCAACGAATCGCTTCGCCTAATTTTGCAGGAAATGCATGGAAAATCGTTCCCGCCATGGTTGTTACAGCAACGTTGTCGACCAGTCCGGTGATGATTTATAGCGGGCAAGAAGTTGGCGAACCGGGAGCGGGGAATTCTGGCTTCAGCGGAGAAGATGGACGTACCACGATTTTCGATTATTGGGGCGTGCCACAGCATCAGAAATGGATGAACGGCGGTGCTTTCGATGGCGGAAAATTGAACGATTCGGAGAAGGATTTACGTCAGTTTTACAAAACATTGTTACGTTTAGTACGCGAAGAAAAAGCGATTAGTGAAGGTGGATTCTATGATTTGATGTCTGCGCAGTACGGTAATGATCAGATGCCACGACGCGTGTATGCATATATTCGTTTCACCGAAAAGGAGCAGGTTTTGATCGTCAACAATTTCGAAAAAAACGAACAACATGTTCGTATTAATCTGCCGGAAGATGTGCGCCAAGCTTTTCATTTACAAGGAAAATCGTTACAAATGAAAGATTTGTTGAGCGGACAGGAAATAACCACTTCAGCGATTGAAGATCATATTTCAGTACATCTGCCAGCGAATCAATCGCTGATTCTAAAGTTTTAAAGTAGATCGATAATAGCATGGAAACGACGATAAAGAAACCTAGATTGACCATTGCGGAAATCTTTCACATGAGCTTCGGCTTTCTAGGTATTCAAATGGGTTTTGCATTGCAAAACGGAAATGCTTCACGCATTTTGCAAACCTTCGGCGCAGATGTAGAACATTTGTCGCTCTTTTGGCTGGCTGCGCCTTTAACGGGGATGATTGTACAGCCGATTATTGGGCATTATAGCGATCGTACTTGGAATCGCTTAGGTCGACGTCGACCATATTTTTTTGGTGGTGCGCTGTTCACAGCCATCGCATTGATATTTATGCCGAATTCTGCCGTTTTGGCTGCGATGTTACCGCCCTTGTTAATCGGTGCGGGGATGTTGATGATTATGGATGCATCCATCAATGTCACCATGGAACCTTTTCGTGCATTAATAGCTGATAATTTACCCAGCGAACAGCGAAGTTTGGGATTTTCCATGCAAACTTTCCTGATCGGATTGGGTGCGGTTTTGGGATCCTGGTTTCCTTATATTCTTGCTGAATATGGAGGCGTTTCCAAGGTAGCAGAAACAGGCTTTGTGCCGAATAATGTAATTTATTCTTTTTACGTTGGTGCGGCGGTTTTGCTGATTAGCGTGCTATGGACGGTATTCACAACGAAGGAATATTCTCCCGAAGAATTGGAACGTTTTGAATCCGGCGAAGGGCAAGCAGAAATGGATAATACAGTTAAACGCGGATTTTTCGTTGGGTTAGCAGAAGATATTAAAAACATGCCAACTGCTATGCGCCAACTCGGCGTGGTGCAATTTTGTTCTTGGTTTGCGTTATTTCTGATGTGGGTTTTTTCTACGCCAGCAATTGCTGAACATATCTACAATGTGCCTGCCGGAGATACTACTTCGGTTGGTTATGCGGATGCGGGTAATTGGGTTGGTGTTTTGTTTGGGATTTATAATGCGGTATCGGCGGTGTATGCTTTGTGCTTGCCGAGCATTACGCGAAAGATCGGTAGAAAAGCTACGCATGCATTGTCATTAACGATCGGAGGATTAGCGCTCGGCTCCATTTACTTTATGAGCACACCGGAAATGCTGATTCTTTCTATGGTTGGAATTGGAATTGCTTGGGGAAGTATTTTGGCAATGCCGTATGCGATATTGAGCGATAGTTTGCCGGCGCGGAAGATGGGCTTGTATATGGGCTTGTTTAATTTCTTTATCACCTTTCCACAAATCGTTAGTGGATTAACCAGTGGATATTTAATCAAATATGTGTTTCAAGGGCAAGCCATTTATGCATTGCTTGGGGCAGGATGTTTGATGATTATCGGAGCGATCAGCGTACGAAGGATTAAGGCGTAAAATAGGAAATCAGAACAAAATTTGGTAGATGATACCGCATTCGCTTGAGTAATAGCAAAGGATCGAAATTTACTAAAAATTTCGATCCTTTGCTATCTGGTTAGTTTAGATTTGAAAACCAAATTGTTATGAAATAGCTAAAATTGATTTTTGAGATAGATGCTTTTTGAAGGGTAGTTGTAATTCTGATGATGATTTACACATGCCTATATGGTTAGAAATTGAAATGTATTTATTCGTTATTAACTTGTTCTGTTTTTATATTCTTATAATTATGAAAAAATACAATGAGATGCCGATAAGTATATTATTGATTACAGATGGCAGTAGAGTCGGTGTAAAGTACATGAACAGATTACTGAGATATTAAATGACAGTTAAAAATGTTATTTCAAGTACAAATTTATGCTCCGATTTTACTTTTTAAATTTCCACTATTTGATTAATAGAAGTATAATTAAGGTTTTATAAAATCTAAATTTTGTGAAGTCTAGATGAAAAAAAATATTTAACGATAATTTTCTCTATATTGTGCTATAATGAATAAGCCACAAACCTTTATACTGTGAAAATTATATTGATACCAATTCGTACAACTACAATTATTAAAGTAATTCCCTACTTATTATTAGTTATCACAACAGCAATATGCATGAACACTAGTTTTGCATGTGACAAAGAGATCCGTAACGAAGGGGATTCAGGACTCTTTGAATTGACAATTGATATTAATCAACTGAAAAATCGTTCTGGTAAATTCTTGATAATGATTGGAGGAAATTTAATCTTACCAGAAGCTGAAAATAACGTCATAAAAATAACCACACAATTAAACGAACCGCGTAGGTCATTTTTGACGTTTTATCCGGATGATGTAATTAGTAAAAACCCCAGCAAAGGTCTGAATGAAATTGCAGCAGAATTGGATGATTTTTACAATTTCATGGCTGAGGCAAGTCAATGTCATATTATAACCGATAGTGTTATTGCAAAAAGCAATATTATTAATCCCACAAATGCTCAAAAGGAATATGCACTACTCTTAAAATTAAAAAATGGTTTTCAAGAAGTCATCGAAGAAAAATATATACAACTACTTAATGAGTATCCGGAAATCGATGACAAAAAATATAAAGACTCCATCGTACGACCGATTGTGATGGATTTTGCGCGTAAGCAATATCCAGTTTATTATAACGATAAAATTCTGAACTTTATAAAGGATCATCCCGGCTCTCCGGCATCAACTGTAGAACTTGAAGAATATTGTTATAGTCCGGGAATGGATATACAAACCCTTAATATCCTATACAACAATCTTTCAAAAAGGATAAAAAATCTACCAACAGGACGGAGAATTAACAATTTTATAACCTCGAAAGTATTTGGTACAGATATCCTTGGTATGGAAGCGATAGATTTCACTCAAACAGATTGGAATGGAAATCAACGAACATTATCTCAACTTAGGGGAAAAACTTTACTAATTGAATTTTGGGCTAGTTGGTGTGGCGCTTGTTTGGCAGATTTGCCTTCCCTTAAAAATATTTACAATAAGCATAAAGGTGAAAATTTTGAAATTATCGGCATATCTCTAGACACGGATCGTGAAAATTGGATAAAAGCTATTCAGAGGGAAAATTTAAAATGGTTAAATGTTTCGGATTTGCAAGGATGGAATAATGTCGTAGCGAAACAATACAAAATTTCCGGAATACCATCAAACTTCTTGATCGATGAAAAGGGCGCGGTCGTAGGATTCAATCTTAGTGAGGAAGAGCTAGATCGTCAATTAAGCAAGGCGAAATAGTTTTTAAATTCTCTCTATGTCAATAATAATAATAATAATAATAATAATAATAATAATAATAATAATAATAATAATAATAATCGATTCAACAGGATAACGAAATGATAGCAAATANTTATTTCATATTACTAGATTCTTTTTAGAAAGCCACTTCAATCTTTTCATTATCTATAGTGGTCATGTTCTTGACATATATCGTTGCACGTGCTTCTCATATCTCGAAAAATTAAAATAAAAGCAATGTTTAAAATAATACACGATCAACAAATAAAACTCATTAAGGCTATTTCACTATTAACCCTTATTATTTGTCCCTTAATATCTTGCGGTCAAAAGATTGAATTTCGGGTTGAGGGCAAATTTGATAAACCATTCCGCGGAACCCTTTATCTATTCTATAATTCTATAATTGATAGTGTTTTGGTGAACGGCTTGGAATATGCGTTTACAGGTGCTATCTCAGGGCCCACGGAGGCTTCATTAAGAACAAAAAATGGATTTTCTTCAGGATATTTATATCTTGATAAAGGTATTACTAAAATCGTTTCAACTATAGATTCTTTAGAAAACGGACCTGTTCTAACTTCCGTTAAGCATGTTTCGGGCAATGAAACACACGACGTAGTAATACCAAAGATGCTTAATGCAATGGATCAAACTAAATTGGAAATGTTACTTGATGTCGGCAAGACGGAAGAGATTGTCAATACAACACGTGAGTTATTAGAGGAGTTTCCTAATCATCCCCTATCAGCTGAAATACTTTCCAGCTTTGCAAGCATGGATTTTATCACTATATATGAAATTGAATCTCTTCTTGGTATATTAAATAAAGAAGCAATACCCCAAAAAAGTTTGGAGGAGATTAATCAAGCGATTGAAAAAAAGAAAATATATCGGGTTGGCTCCCAACTGTTCGACTTTGGGTTTACCGATAAAAATAATAGACTATATTCTATAAACGACTTTAAGGGAAAGTATCTTTTAATAGAATTTTGGAGCGCAGGTTGTGATCCCTGTAGGGCTGAGCATCCGTTTTTAATTAATACTCGCGAGCAGTACAGTGAAAAATTCGAAATTTTAGGTGTATCATTCGATACAAATGACGGCGTTTGGCATCAAGCTGTTTTAGAGGATCAACTCACTTGGGTAAACACTCGTATTAAAAATGAGGTTGACAAAGCTGTAATTGAGAAACTTGGTATATATTTTATCCCTTCGAATTTTCTATTAGACCCAAGCGGTCGTATACTTGCTGTGAATATAAAAGCTAGACAATTGAAATCACGTTTAGACACGGAATTAAATAGCAAAGTGAACGGCGAAAAGTTATGAAATTACAATCTTAAAATGGTGTATTTTGTCGACCTGACCATCGGCTAGGGTTTCATTGATCAGTGCTTTGCTGAAATTGCTGGTAAAACTATTCAATAATATACAAAATATCACTGATTCTATTGAAGTTGTTTATGGTGAGTATTTGTTTTAAAAATCTGATGTTAAATTAATTGTCTTTGCGTATTACAGATGCTATTTTTTGAATAATTTAACCTTAGTATTAATCGAACTCAGGTTGTTCGTATGATCTTTAGCCTTTATAAAGTTGATGATCGAAAGAGCCGATGATTTGTTTGTTTATCTTCTGCTTTGCTTCGCCGAAGCCATTTTCTAAGAATTGTCACCTTATTTTTGCCACTGATTATTTGGCTGCTACAAAAAAGAGAAAGCAAACTTTTAAAGTTTGCTTTCTCTTTTTACAGTGCGTTTCACCCGAACGGCTGGCTTAAGTGCAAGCTTTGTTTCGTGCTGCCGTTCTAAATATTGTATAATTTCGCTAGCAATATCTTTTCCAGTTGCAGTTTCAATCCCTTCTAATCCCGGAGAAGAATTCACTTCCAGAATGAGCGGTCCGCGATCAGATGCCAACATATCCACTCCTGCTACGGTCAATCCCATCGCTTTCGCTGCAGATATTGCTGTTTCTTTCTCTTTTCGCGTAAGCTTAATCACTTCCGCACTTCCACCACGATGCAAGTTTGAACGAAATTCACCTTCCTTCGCTGTACGTTTCATAGCTCCGACCACTTTTCCGTCTACCACGAATGCACGAATATCCGAACCTTTCGATTCTTTAATGTATTCTTGAATTAAGATATTATTTCCCAATCCGTAGAAAGCTTCAATAACAGATGATGCTGCTTTTTTAGTTTCCGCCAAAACAACACCAATTCCTTGAGTACCTTCCAATAACTTGATTACCAGCGGAGCGCCTCCAACCATGCTAATCAAATCATCTACATCCGATGCGGTACGTGCAAAACCCGTAATCGGCAAACCAAGTCCGGCGCCCGAAAGGATCTGCATACAGCGCAGTTTATCGCGCGAACGCGTGATAGCTTGACTCGGATTTGCAGAAATAACGTCCATCACTTCGAATTGACGAACAATAGCCGATCCATAGAAAGTGACAGAAGAACCAATACGCGGAACGATCGCGTCAATCCCGGCAATATCTTGACCTTTGTAGTGAATGCTCGGCTTATCCTGTTGGATACCGACATAACATTTACTGTGATCGATTACGACGCATTCATGACCGCGAAGTTCTGCGGCCTCCACCAAACGTCGTGTGGAATACAAATTTTTATTTGTAGATAAAATGGCGATTTTCAAAACGTACTTTTTTTAGAAAACAAAGAATGGGTGGATTAGTTTTATCGGGTATTCTTGCCTAAGTTTCTTTTAGATACATCTACCAAAAACTTTCCGGTGATGAAGTTCCGCCCCAATAACATGGGATAAGTCATCGCAGAACGATCACGAAATGATAGCTTGATATCGTATAATTCGTTGAACAATTTAATTTTCGTGAGAAAGATATGTCGGGTTTCCGATTGTCCGAAAGAACTTTTTACCGTTCGCTCTCGATGTACAGGCAATCGAATTTCCAATGTTTCGTCGGAATCTTCAGATGTCGCAATATGCGCCACAATAAACGCGTGCCCATTTTGCTCAATCACCTCCATGTCCTCACAATGCACTACCGAGGTTTCCGCTCCAGTGTCGATCTTCGCAGGCAGATTATAAAGCCCCAACTCGGGTAGATCAACAATTTCCGTACGTCCTATGGTCTTTTTTTCTCTCACTTCACGAATTTAAGTCCGTTAATGATATATAAATTCGCCGTATGGCGATTGAATAGTTACTTGTTTTTGTTCTGAAGATTCTACGCGACCGATGATTTGCGCATCGATGCCAAATGATTCAGAAATAGCGATAATGTCCGCAGCAATAGCTTCCGGCACATACAATTCCATGCGGTGCCCCATGTTGAATACTTTGTACATTTCTTGCCAATCTGTTCCAGATTCTTTTTGAATCAATTCAAAAAGCGGAGGAATAGGGAAGAGGTTATCTTTGATTACATGCACCTTGTCCACGAAATGCAATACTTTCGTTTGCGCACCGCCGGAGCAATGCACCATGCCATGAATTTGAGCGCGATGCTGATCCAATATTTGTTTGATCACAGGAGCATAAGTACGCGTCGGCGATAAAACCAATTTTCCGGCTGTGATTTCCTGACCATCGCCAATAGCAATGTTTTCTGTCAAGGAGCGGCTGCCGCTAAACACCAGATCATAAGGAACTGCCGGATCAAAGCTTTCTGCGAATTTTTCAGCGATTGCTTTATTAAACACATCGTGGCGTGCAGAAGTTAGTCCGTTTGAACCCATTCCACCGTTGTATTCCTTTTCGTAGGTTGCTTTTCCATACGAAGCTAATCCAACAATCACATCACCGGATTGAATGTTGTGATTAGAAATCACTTCCTCGCGTTTCATCCGGCAAGTTACCGTGCTATCCACGATAATTGTACGTACGATATCGCCCACATCAGCTGTTTCGCCACCTGTAGAGTAGATGCCGATTCCCATTTCGCGAAGTTCCGCCAAAATTTCTTCTGTTCCGTTGATGATTTCCGCAATCACTTCGCCCGGAATTAAGTTTTTGTTGCGACCAATGGTCGATGAAAGTAAGATGTTATCTGTCGCGCCAACGCATAACAAATCATCCAAATTCATGATGATTGCATCTTGCGCAATACCACGCCAAACGGATGCGTCGCCAGTTTCTTTCCAATACACATACGCTAAGGAAGATTTCGTCCCCGCGCCATCTGCGTGCATGATGTTGCACCAAGCATCGTCACCGCCCAATATATCGGGAATGATTTTGCAGAAAGCTTGTGGATAGAGTCCTTTATCAATGTTTTTGATAGCATTGTGTACGTCCTCTTTTCCGGCCGAGACACCTCGTTGATTGTATTTTAAGTCTGACATGTTAAGGGCAAAAATAGGGAATAGGAAAGTAAAATAAAAATCCCTTTCCGCGTAAGAAAGGGATTCCTGTATGATTTAAAACGTATGTGTTTAGTGTTTGAAATGTCTAACGCCAGTAATGACCATCGCGACGCCTTTTTCATTAGCCATATCTACCGATAATTGATCTTTAATTGATCCGCCCGGTTGCAATACTGCCGCAACACCGTTCTCGCCAGCGATTTCCACGCAATCTGGGAAAGGGAAGAACGCGTCAGAAGCCATAGCACTTCCGTTGACATCAAAACCGAAAGATTTTGCTTTTTCGATTGCCTGTTTCAACGCATCCACACGCGAAGTTTGTCCAACACCGGAAGCAATCAACGTATTATCTTTTGCAAAAACAATGGTGTTCGATTTGGTATGTTTTACGATTTTATTCGCGAAGTGCAAATCCGCCAATTGAGATTCCGTCGGTTTGATTTCCGTAACGGTGGTCATTTGATCCGGACCTTCCAATGTGTTGTCTTTATCTTGCAAAATCACGCCGTTCAACAAGGTTTTGAACTGCTGTTCCGGCAATTTCACTTCGTTGCGTTTCAGGATAATACGGTTTTTCTTAGCAGTCAAGATCGTTAACGCATCAGCATCATAAGCTGGTGCGATCAATACCTCAAAGAAAAGATTGTTGATTTCCGTTGCAGTCGCCGCATCGATTGTTGCGTTGGTAATTAAAACGCCACCAAAAGCCGAAACCGGATCACATGCCAAAGCTGCTGTCCATGCTTCTTTCACGGTCGGGCGAGATGCAACACCGCACGCGTTTGTATGTTTTAAGATTGCAAATGTAGGATCTTGAAATTCATCAATAATTGCTACCGCTGCATCTACATCAACCAAGTTGTTGTAAGAAAGTTCTTTACCATTCAACTTCTCGAACATTTTATCTAAATCGCCAAAGAAAACACCTTTTTGATGTGGGTTTTCACCGTAACGTAATACTTGGCTTTGTTGTGTAGATTGTTTGAAGACTGGAAGTGGATCTTCTTGATTGAAGTAATTGAAGATCGCCGTGTCGTAGTGCGATGAAGTATTGAAAGCGCGTTTCGCAAACGACTTACGTTGTTCCAACGATGTTTCGCCCGCTTGTGCGGCCAGGATTTCCTCTAATTCTTTGTAATCGTTTTTCGAAGAAATGATCACAACATCATTGAAGTTTTTCGCTGCTGCGCGGATTAAAGAAATACCACCAATGTCGATTTTCTCGATAATATCCTGCTCCGAAGCGCCTGAAGCTACCGTTTCTTCGAACGGATATAAGTCCACGATTACCAAGTCAATTTCCGGGATTTCGTATTGCTCCAATTGCTCTTTATCGCTTTCCAACGGACGACGAGAAAGAATTCCGCCAAATACTTTTGGGTGTAAAGTTTTTACACGGCCACCTAAAATCGATGGATAGGAAGTCAAATCTTCTACACGTTCTACGCCGATACCTAAATCCTTGATAAAGGATTCCGTACCGCCGGTAGAGTAGAAAGTTACTCCATATTTGTTCAATAATTCAATTAGAGGAGCCAATCCGTCTTTGTAGTAGACAGATACCAAGGCATTTTTGATCTTTACGGCGTGGGTCATTATCTTCTTACTTATGAAGCCGCAAAGGTAATAATTACGACGGATTTAGTTGTATTTCTTGAGCAAGTTTTCGATGACCTTCGGATAATGCACGTGTTCCAACTGCTGACCCTTAAATTTGATGACTTCCAGCGTGTCGTTTTCTTCCACAGTGAAGCGCGCTTGATAAATATGTTCACCTTCATCAAAATGTTCGTTGACGAAATGAATGGTGATACCGTGTTCTTTTTCGCCTGCCGACAAAACCGCCTTATGCACGCGATCTCCGTACATGCCTTTTCCACCGAATTTTGGCAATAGAGCGGGATGGATGTTGATGATTTTGTTAGGAAATGCGCGCAATAAATTGTCGGGAACCAACAGCAAAAATCCGGCAAGCACCACCAAGTCAATTTCCAAACGTTTTAATAGGTCAACTACTTCGTCGGTTTCGTAAAACGCTGTTTTATCAAATAAATGGGAGGGAATTTCAAAATTGTCCGCTCGTTGTAGCACATAAGCGTCCGGATTGTTACTTAATACAATAGCCACCTCCGCGTGGTCTGCATATTTGAAATGTTCCATGATTTTTTGAGCGTTGGAACCTGATCCGGAGGCAAAAATAGCAATACGTTTTTTCACGAAAATCAATAATAATAGATACCGAAAATCTTGTTATATCCAAATATAGGTTTTTTTTGACCCAAAAACCTCATATTCTCTATTAATAACGGACTAAGCCAATAAAAGAATGGAATCGCTAAAAATCATTTTTACTACAGTAAGCTTTTCTGTAATCCCGAATTGTTGTTTCCAATTGGTCTAATATTTGCCGAAATGCGTAATATGGGAAAAAGAATAATAACAATGATCTTGGTTGCTTGCACGATGTTGTTCAGCTTTTCGTCGTGCTACACACACGGCCCTAGACATGGACGTGGACCAAGACACGGTCACGCAAAAGTGCACAAAGGAAAACATCATGGGGCAAGATATCATAAAAAGGGGAAGGGAAAAAAATGGCGTGCACCTGGTGGGAATGAACGTCTAGCACCTAGACGACGGTAAATGTCTTATTCTTAAATTATTTAAACGCGCTCCATCATATTTCGGAGCGCGTTTTTGCTGTAAAAGATAAGTGCGTACGGAATTTTATGGCTGAAGAGAGCTTAATAATGTTACTTTATTATGCATAAATATTCATTTGGGACAAAAATATTTTTAGATTACACCCGATAGCTCACATAGCGTCCAACTTATGATTGCAACTTTCTTCCGAAACTACTACGTACACATCTTCGTATGGTTCATGATATTTACGCTTCCCTTTGTAAATCTTCTGTATGAACCTGAAAAGATGCAAGATTTCGATCCGTACCTTCTCAAATCGCATACGTTGAATGTATGCTTTCTTTGCTCAGCGTTTTATTTACTGAGTAAATACCTAGCTCCGAAATTTTTCTTCCACCAGCGCGCTAAGTTTATTCTATTTACGATAGCTGGTTTGCTCTGCTATATCGCGATAAACTACCTTTTGATAGCTGGCAATCCGAATGGCGACTTTGCCAAAATGGAACGGGAAGGTTTAGTGGTCGTTCGATTGTTTGTCGGTCCTAGTATCATTTATTTTCTGTGTGTTATTATCGGCAACATGCTGTTTTTTTACAATGAACAAGACCGTCAAAAAGAACTGAATAAGCAAATTCAGTTACAGAAAACCACCGCAGAACTTAACTTGTTGAAATTGCAGATCAGCCCGCACTTTTTATTTAATACCCTCAACAATATTAGGTGGCAAGTGCGGAAGCAACCGTTGGAATCGGAAGATTCTATCTTCAAGTTGTCCGAAATACTGCGCTATATTCTCTATGATGTGGGCGATAATCGGGTTGAGTTGCAAATGGAGATTCAGCACATCAAAAATTTTATGGAGCTGCAAAGATTAAGGTTCCCCGTTGAAGGTCGAGCCGAACTATCCGTTGCACCGGATCTCCAAAATCATTGGGTTCATCCGTTACTATTCATTCATTTCATAGAGAATTCCTTTAAATTTGGTGTCGACAGCGAGACGCCACCGGATATCTATTTCCATTTTGAAACAACGCCTGATCGAATTATCTTTCAGTCTAGGAATAAAATTTTGATACAAGCTAGCAGAGAAGATAGCACAGGTATTGGACTGAATAATGTCAAGAGACGGTTGGAGTTGTTATATCCGGATAAACATGAGCTTATTATCTCTAAAGAGAATGGATTTTTTGATGTATTGCTGAATATAAAATGCCATGGTAATTAGGTGTATATTGATAGACGATGAGCCGTTTGCGCTGAATCTCTTAGAAGATGATCTATCCATGTTTCCGAATGTTGAGGTGTTAGCCAAATTTACGAGTACGTTACCTGTTCGGGAATATTTGCGTGCGCATGAGGTGGATTTGATATTTACGGATATCCAAATGCCCGAAATATTGGGTACCCAATTTATCCGAAGCCTAGAAACTATTCCTTTGGTCATATTTACAACCGCTTATCATCAATACGCCGTCGAAGGTTTTGAATTAAACGTGGTCGACTATCTTACCAAACCGATCCGCAGAGAGCGATTGGGCATCGCGTTGGAGAAGGTGTCTGCGCGATTGGAAATCGCCAAGAATGCATTGCATAACCAAGTGAGCGATTACTTTACCATTAACGTAGAGTATCAAAAAGTGAAGATTTTGGTGGATGACGTTAGTTATGTCGAAGGGCTGAAAGATTATGTGAAGATTCACTTGTTGAGTCGAGCGCAACCACTTTTGACGCGAATGAATCTGCGCGGAATGGAGGAGGTGCTTTCCAAGTATGCTTTTGTTCGCATTCATAATTCATTCATTGTAAATACCAGCAAGGTTTCGGCTATTCACAACAGCAAATTATATATAGGAGAAACGTGTTTGCCCATCGGTAAAAAGTATGCGGAATCCATCCGACATTTCAATTCTTGATCAAATGCCATCCCCTCGAACGCATAAAGGTCTACAGATACCCGTCGTTTGTCTACAGATTGTTGCGGAAGTATCTAATCCTGGCAATCTTTGTATAGATTCTGATTTACCAATTGATGGATAGCAGAAACTGACAGATATTTCCACATCACATGAAGAAAATTTTATCACTCCTTGTCCTGACATTTTCCCTTTACGCGGCACATGCTCAACATCCATTTGCAAATAAATCCGGCGGAAAGCCCGAAGGTACCTTGACCGGAAAAATCCTAAATGACACCAACGAATCATTAGCGCAAATCTCGGTTGTACTGCTTAAAGTTATCCATGATAGCACGAGTGGTGCCAGCAAAGAGGTCTTGGTGCAGTCGACTGTATCTAACGCTGCCGGCGTTTTCAAGTTTGAGCAAGTACCCTTAAGCGAAAAACTGAAGGTAAAAATCAGTGCCATCGGCTACTCTACGGTCGAAATGCTGGTGGAGTATGAAATGCCGAAGCGCGACAGCATTGCAGGACCTCCAGCAGGTGGTAAGCCCGATGCAGCTACAATCGCCAAATTTATGGCAGCATTCAATAAAGACTTAGGCACGATCATCTTATTGGGCGATGCAACTGATATAGCCGCTGTAAGCGTAACAGGGCGAAAGAAATTGTTGGAAATCGATATGGAAAAGAAGGTGTTCAACGTAGAGAAAAATATTGTGTCTACCGGAGGTACAGCCATTGATGTTTTAAGAAACATGCCCTCCATTCAAGTCGATATTGATGGCAATGTAAAGCTGAGAAATGCTGCACCAACACTTTTTGTAGATGGTAGGCCAACGACTTTGACACTCGACCAGATACCAGCGGACGTGATCGAAAAGGTGGAAATCATTACCAATCCATCAGCGAAGTATGATGCATCCGGCAGTATGGCAGGAATTCTGAATATCGTTCTCAAGAAAAACAAAAAAACAGGCTATAATGGTATGGTCAATGCCGGCATCGATCGTTTAGGCGGTTCTAATTTTATGGGTAGTTTCAATGCTAGACAAGGTAAATTCAATCTTTCCTTGACTGCTATGAACATGCGTATACGTAATAACATAGAAGGAAATAGCGATCGGTCGAGCGTATTGGATGGGACGAGTTCTCAGGTGATGCAAGACATTGAAAGCAAGACAAAAGGGATGATCACGTTTGGAAGATTAGGTTTGGATTACGACCTCAGTGATAAGACGACGCTTTCTGTAGCAGGTATCATGGGTGGCGGAAATTTTAAGCCGGTAGAAAACACACGTATTACCAATTTTTCTTCTAGGATATCATCGGTGAGTGACCGTATCGCTGAATCAGAAAGAAGTTTTAAGCCACGCGGATTTCAAGCTGGTTTGATTCAAAAATTTGCCACAGAAGGCGAGGAGCTTACCGCCGACGTTAATTACTTTGGTGGACGTAACGAGACGGATGGTTTGTTTACCACCAACTATCTTAACACTGTTGGACAGATCGGTGGCACGCAAATACAACGTAACTTCGGTAATGGCGATAACGAAAATTTTACCTTTCAGCTCGATTATGTAAAGCCATTTGCTAACGGCATGAAATTAGAAACTGGGCTTCGTGCTCAGATTAATAATGTGGCAAATAACAATCAAAACTTGTTGCAACGCGTCGGCGAAACCGAATTTGAAAATATCGAAGCCGCATCAGCAAACTATGATAGCAAAAACAGCGTGTACGCAGCATATGCATCTCTTGGCGGGAAAGTTAAGGATCTATTTTCCTACAAAGTTGGCCTTAGAACGGAAAGCTCTGCTTACGATGGTCGCTTGATCAACACCGGAGAAGAATTTAGCAACCGCTTTCCGTTAAATCTTTTTCCGTCTTTGTTTTTAAGTAAAAAGCTATCCGACAAAGATGAAATTCAAATCAGCGGAACGCGTAGAGTCAATCGACCGAATTTCTTTCAACTCATTCCATTTGTAGATTATACAGATAGTTTAAACATTACGCGAGGTAACGCCGATCTAGTTCCCGAATTTACCAACTCCGGCGAATTAAGCTACAGCCGGAGCAGCAACAAAAGTACATTTATTGCTACTTTTTATTACAAGCATACGAGCAACCTGATTACCCGTTTCTTAGCACAGGAAACCAATCCCATTACTGGAAACCTTGACCTCATCAATACCTATATCAACGCAAATTCTGGACAGAATTATGGAACCGAGTTTACGTATACAAACAATATAAAATCATGGTGGGACTTAA
Organism: Sphingobacterium corticis; assembly: GCF_042684745.1. NCBI lineage: Bacteria > Pseudomonadati > Bacteroidota > Sphingobacteriia > Sphingobacteriales > Sphingobacteriaceae > Sphingobacterium > Sphingobacterium corticis. The sequence continues at coordinate 28,991 of NZ_JBHUMA010000008.1, forward strand.
CGGCTGATTTGAACTTTTACAATTCAAAAATCACGGTTAGTGATGGTGTAAATGCGCAAGATCCACTATGGACGGTGTTTGGTAAGCTAAATAACAATTTTACGCTCAAAAAGCACTGGACTATACAACTTGCGTTTGAATATCAAGGTAAAACAAACATGCCGATTAATCAAGGTCAAAGCTTCGGGCCTCCGTCTCTTGCGCAGAGCTCATCTCAAGGCTATATTGAACCATATCACGGCGTAGATTTAGCGATCAAAAAGGATTTCTTGAAAAATCAGGTCGCTTCCCTTACCTTATCGGCTAATGATATTTTTGCAACGCGAGGCAACACGATCGTATCGTTTGGGGAAGGCTTCTCTCAAAGCTACTATCGCTTGTCCAATCCGCGGATGATTAAGTTGAACTTCTCCTATCGCTTCGGTAAAATGGATATGAATCTTTTCAAAAGAAACAGGAATGCGAATCCGATGGGCGATATGCAAATGCAATAATCCAACAATTAATATCATGCTCATCAGCTAATAGTTAGCGGCTGATTGTATCAACGCCTGAGGTTCTGTACTTCAGGCGTTGTCTTTTTCCGATCGTTAACTATCCGTATTTACGTATTCAAACAGATATCCTACGAACGACATCTTTACGAATTGAAACGCATATCTTTGCCATTAGCGCCTTAAGCAAGATGTTGAAAGCCTTTTTTACCGCTATGATAAAATCAAATCCTGTCATTTATTTTGAAATTCCTGTTTTGGATATGGATAGAGCTATACATTTCTATGGAAGCGTGTTCGATTTTACCTTGGAGAGAGAAATCCTTGACGGTTACGAAATGGCTTTTATTTATTTTGATAGCGATTTGGAGGGAATTGCGGGATCATTGGTAAAGGGAGATATCTATCAGCCGACGAAAAATGGCGCAATATTATATTTTCATACCAATAATATCAACGAGACTATCGAGCGCGCAATGCAGTTTGATATTGAAATTCTTTATCCTAAAACCATTAATAAGCAACTTGGTTATGCAATTGCCGAGATCGGTGACACGGAAGGAAATCGTATCGCGCTAAAGCAGGTAATTACGCAGTAGCTTACAAAATGAGATTATAGCCTTTAACGGTATTAATAGTACTTTAATGAATACTTAACTCGAATGACAATGAATTTTAAGCTAATATGGGTTATCTTTCTAATTACACTGGTAGGTCAAGCTTCAAGTTTCGCGCAAGAAAGTTCCGGCATTCCGGCGTTTAAAACTTTTACGCGATACGACAACGGGAATTCATTTACGGTGGATTCTTTGTCGAAGCAAGGTATAAATGTGTTGATTTTTTATGATCCCGGTTGCGGACATTGCCAGGAACTTGGGTTTGATATCTCGCAGAATTTCGAATCGTGGTCGAAAAATACATCGTTCTATTTCATTTCGATGTTAGAGAAAGCAGATGTAGATAACTACATCAATCGCTTCGCAAAGAACTTGTGCGATCAACCGAATGTGCTATTTCTGCGCGATTCTATTGGAGAATTCATTACCTTGTTCGACCCAAAAACGTTTCCATCAACCTATATCTACTCTGCCGAAAGCGGTAAATTGATCGAAAGCTACGATGGAGCAAATGCCACCGACAAGATGCGAAAACATCTTGTCCCGTAAAGGAATCGGAACTACTTTTTCTTGATTACTTGGCGGATAATTTCTTGAGCAGTATCATCCAACGGCACGTTGCTATTAGAAAGAATAACCACGGCAGAACGCTCGTCCGGAATTAATCCGATGTACGAATAACTGCCAGCTGTAGCACCATTGTGCCAATAATAACTAATATCTTCTAACAAATTCGTATGCCAGCCTAAGCCGATATCCATATTAGGTGGAATAAAGAAGGTGAACAATTTCGTTGCCGACATGGCACGTTGAATGTCATTTTCTGGCACGGCAAGTTGTGTGATAGCATAGCGAAGCATATCGTTCAGCGTAGATTTCAATGCGCCAGCACCTGCCAATGCTTGAAAACTCCATTTCGGAACTTCTTCTCCGTCTTTAAAAACTTTTAGAATGTTCTCGTTTTTAGGATCGATGGTGATGTCCGTTGTTCGCATGTGTAAAGGCAGCGCAATCAACTCCTTCACGCACGCCGCATAAGGTTTCTTGGAGATAATCGAAATCAATTCGCCCAATAAACCAAAACCTAGATTGCTATAAACGTATTCCGTTTCAGGATCATGCTCCAGCTTCACGTTTTTCAAATAAGCGAATAACGCTTTACGATCGTACGTAGCGTATGGATCAGTTCTTTTGTAACCATTCACTTTCGTAAAATTATCTGGAAGACCCGGTAAACCAGAGGTATGATTGGCTAAACTGCGGAAAGTAATTTTTTGTAAATCAGGATTCTGTGCCAAAGAATCAGGCAAGAATTTCGTGATGCTATCGTCCAAAGAAACGATTTGCTTTTCCACTAAATCGGCTAATAACGTGGCGGTAAATGTTTTGGTAATCGATCCAATTTCGTACACGCTATTTTCAGTGGGTAGTGTTTCGTTTCCATCATCGGTTTCTCCGAAGAAGAAAGTTTGTATCTGTCCTTGATGAATAATGCCAATGGATAGGGAACGCGCATTCGTTTTCTGCGTATAGCTTTTTGCAATTTTTTCAATCTTAGACTCGAAAGTTTCGCCTTCGCTAACCGGTGTCGCCACTTTCTGCTCAACAGATTTTTCTTCTTCTGCTTTCGGGGTTTGCTCCTTATATTGTTGGAATAAAATGCTATGGAAATGGTGGGTGCTATCAACACCCAAAACGAGCATCAGACGTTCTGTATCAAAATCCAAACGATATCCCGCCATTCCTTTTTCGAACTTTACCAATTCCGCATTACGGATGGTCCCTAATGCATATAACTGTTGCAATGTTCCGCTCAATTGTTCCTGACTGATTTGATCCTTAAAGGAATCGCTCGCCAAATTGTAAATAGAATCTGGTTGTTGACTATTAAAGAAATATTCAATCCGGTTATACACCGCTCTATTCAAACGTTCGTCTGCAGATTGCGCTTTTGTTGTGAATATAGGAGCGATAAGTAAAAGAAAAATGAAAGCAAATGTCTGATGCATACTGCGAAATTACGGAAAGAATTGTGTAGAATACAATTTTATAAAATCTCCAAGCTACGCGCGATGGTTTTCATCTCTTCCATTGCTGTAGCATCTACATTGTAGCCGATCATAGAATAGGCGCGATTTTCACCGAATAGCGTGATGAAATATGCTTGGGTAATTTGTCCGGTCTTCTTGCTGCGCAAGTCAGCGAAAACTTCGTGCGCGGTTATACCTTGAGGAACTTGCAAATCGCGAGAGAATAATGTGCTATCTAATTCAAAGAGCGCGTCCACCTGCCGAAGCATGAATGTTGCTTTATCGCTCACTTCGCTTGTTAGTGATTTGCGGTCGATGAAAAATGCTGCGGGCGACCAGTTGTTTTTTTGTTGTTGTACGAATTGTAATGCAGAACCTGTTTTCCTGGTAAACTGAAAGGATGTTCCGGCCGTATTAATGCGGAAACCCATATTTGCTTGCGGGTCGATGGTTAATTCTGGGTGGTAGCGGACAGAAAGAATGGTTTCCAGTATGCCATTATCGCCACCATCCCGATCTGCTTTCTGGGGATAATGACAATTTAAAGCGATCGTTTCCGTTTCATTGCCTAAAACCAAAAAGATGCGGTTAAATACCAAGCTATCGCTATCGCCTTTTTGCGTACCAACGAATAATTTAGCAGGAAGTCCATTGATGTTGTACGAAGCACGTTCCGTCATTTTTGATCGTGTGTTATTCGTGATTATTGGGATGGCTTGATTGATGTACTCGGTATAGGGTGTGCTTACCTGCATAACCATGATGGTGCTTTGCGATGATAGGTTTTGTAATCCAGTAAAGCTTTCCGCAATAGAAAAACCCGGCGAAGGGATCATGCTGACCTTTGCGCCGGGGATTATTTGATGTTTTTCGGATTCTTCGTTGGTGATTAACGTTTGTGCTATCAGCTCGTTTGTCAAAGAAATAAACGACAATATGCTGATCATCAGCCAACCAAGTTTACCCATCATTATTTTTTACGTTCGTGTATTTTGTGTTCGATATCTTGAATAACCGCAGCCATGAAATCCACTCCATTAATTTCGGATGCCTGCTGCAATGCGCCTGGGCTAAACACGTTGATTTCCATGATTTTGCTACCAACGATATCCAGTCCAACTAGGTACATGCCGTCTTTGACTAACTGCTCGGATACAAGTTTAACCACCTTCAATGTTTCCTCGTCGATATCTGCCACCTGAATTGTAGCTCCCTGATGCACATTGCTACGGATTTCGTTTTCGGGTTGTACGCGACGAACGGCCGCATACTTTCCATCGATTTCGATCGGCTGACCATCTAAAAGGAAAAAGCGTAAATCGCCTTTGCTTGCTTCAGGTAAGTATTCCTGCGCAATGATATATCCATCACGTGCAATCGCTTCAACCGTTTGCTTTAGGTTCTGCGCACTTTCTTTATTGATCAAAAATACGTTTTTACCACCTGATCCTTTTAAAGGTTTTAGAATAATCTTCTCGTCATTTTTATCAAAGAAGTTTTGCACGTCCGTGTAGTTTCTCGTAACGATGGTTTTCGGTCGAATACTTTCATCGAAATTCTCTAAATACAATTTATTGCTCGCTCGTGTGAGTGCTTCCGGGTTATTAATGACCCAAACGCCTTCGCGCTGTGCTAATTCCGCAAATTGCAAACCTGCTGATGCCGCCCATGGACGACCGATCATTTCTGATGCCGCATCAAAGCGAAGCCAAAGCACATCCAAGTGTTTTAGATTCACTAAACTTTTTTCCGTTTCGCGCATTACGTGCAACAAATCGGACTCATCTTGTATGTTCTCATGTGGAGAAACCTGTCGCGCATGTGCACCGACTACAATCTCTGGATCATAATAGAAATCAGCTAAGCCGATGTAAAACACTTCGTGTCCGCGCTTTAAGGCTTTTAGTGCCAGCGACGTGGTCGTGAAGTATGCTTCTTCCTTGTGTGTCTGGTTGATGACAAATGCTATTTTCATAGTTTTTTCGCTGTTTATATTTATAAAGCCTTTACTTAATTTTTACTGGATCATTTGAAAGATTCCGGAGCTTTTTCGCAAAGATTCCAATTGATCGATATAAGGTTTTTCCAAATATCGAGGCTGTAATGCCGGTGGTTTCACAATGCCTTTTAACATCAATTCTTGAATGATTGGAATGTATTCTTTCCTGATTTTGCCCATGGTGAGCAGCGCAATGTCGTTGTCTTCTTTGATATATTTAACCATATCGATTAGTCCTTGTAGGTATAGGGCATCTTTCGTTAATCCGCCGCTTCGGTAAACGCGCATGGTCATGTGAAATGCCGTGTGATGATCGAAATGGTAATGCTCCGAGAGCAAATCGAAGGTGTCTAAAAAATCGTTGCCTGCAATCATGTTATGAACCGCAATCACGCGTGCGGCCAAAGTGCGTAAGCGGTCGTTGGTTAATTCGCCAACCAAATATTCTGATAAAACCGCCAAACCTTCCTGCAACTTTTCATATCCTGGAACGCCAAGTTTAAACAAGTTGAAAGGTTGCTGCTTGCCATTGAAAAAGGTAACAATATGCGTGCCTACCTCATGCTGAATCAATGCCTTTGCACGATTTCTCGGTAGGCTGTATTGTTTGCTGATATTCAGAACGCCATTATTTACCATAATGCCGGAAACATCGTCGCGCAAGCGAACCGTACTGCTAAATTCGGGATGTTGCGCTTTGAGGTATTTTATCTCTTGCTCGGCCAATGCGGCGAACTCCTCGGCGTCCATAATGTCTTCGGTATTGCCTTTCCAAACCGCTTCATCTTCTGTAATTGTTAAAATCGCTTTTGCCTTTTCTAACAACCGCTCACTAACATTGCCAAAAATTTGCAAACTCCCCAACATGAAGCCCTCTTTGCCGCGCTCGCTCAACATGGTCATCATAGCGTCCAGTTCGCGACGTTTGTCGCGAAATAGATAAGCGATCGTCGGATCATATAAATCCTCAATCGGTAGATTGTAGAGATTTCTTTTGATAATATCCGGATCAATCGGCATCGGACGATATTGAAACGTTGGTGTTTTTCTGAAATTATCTTTCTTAAATTGCAACCAAGCATCGTGCGCATTGATGGGAGTTACCAGCAGAAGAAAATCAAAGCGCTGACTTTCTTTCGCTAACTTTTGATCAATATCCCAAACTTGCGGCGCTAGCTCGCTTGGATGTGTGATTTTAAATGCTGTCGGCTTTGCTGTGGTATGGATACGGATAAATTCGAAAAAGGTACGCGATAAACTTTTTGATAATGTTTCCCGAAACTGTCGTAGCAGAATGGGCAGTACTTCATGATCACTATGTAAATACGTGTCTTTCACACGAATTCCAATGTATTGCACCTGACTATTTTTCTTTTCTTTGAAATCGATAAGCATCGACGTGTCCGTCGGACCTACGGATTTCGTGCTACTTATTACTTCAGCAGACATGGCCGAATGCTCCGCTTGTATATGTTTTAATAGGTACTGCGCTACGCTTTGAATGTTTTTTCGATTAATGATAATGTCAATGTCATTTCGCTGCGTGGGTGGAGCCACCCAAGCTTCGACAATCAGGCAACCTCCAAACTCCTCGACCAATTTTTGCGCTATGGGTTCTACCCATTGCTGAGCCGGAAATGATTCATCATGGATCGCCAAATGTGCATATTCCGTTTTTACCAATTCCGCAAGCATCGGGTCGCGGTGGTCGTTTTGGCGATACACAAATAGGTAAGGAACTACTTTATTAAAAACCAACTTATTTTTCACGGGCAGTTGTACGTGAAAAGGTTTTTTCATGTGGATATCTTGGAGGATGCTCTCCAGTATGCTATTTTCTTTCTTCATGGGCAAAAAAATCGGGAAGGGAATCAGCGGTATGCAATAGCAACTGCTTGTAGCTCTGTAACTTTTCCGGGTAAAGCTGTCCCGTCCATTCGTCCATAAAATCTTTTCGGAATTCAATCGAAAGCACACACCCGTAAGCGCCGTAACGATCGGTAATATATTTGGCAAGGTAACCGCCACGGAATTTTACATTTTCACGAATATCAATCGGTGGTAGACCAACGTTCTGATCGCGTACAGATTGTATGAAATGATCAATAAAAGGACGCCATTTCGGATGATTATGTGCTGTGCCTAAATTGATTTCCGGATTGGTTTCTGTATCTACCGATTCAAATTGATCTTGTCGCTTCGCATTGTAACTGTGGATATCGTATACTACAAAGTAGCCGTGATCTTGAATCGTAGATTGGATCAATTCATCGATTTTCGCAAAGGTTTGATCGTGGATTTCGTAGAGTTGTTCGACATGTTCGCGTGGCAAATCTTCGTTCCAAACAGAAAGGCCCCAAGCTTGCTCCGGCTGTAAATACACCGAATCTTTCCGAATGCGATTCAAATCTAATTGAAAGCGCGATGTCGCAACAATAAATCGGTTAAAAGGCAATTCCGCAAAACTGCCCGTATAGGGATCTTCTTCACGCAACCGCGTTGCATCGTCAGCAATTAAATAAGGATGCAAATCTTTATCAATATCATGGCCGTCGTGTACAGCGAATGCCCAGAAAGGACTGTTTGTTGTTTCAATAAGGTAGTTGAACTCCATAGCATATTTTTTTTTGGATTTCTTGACTCCCTCTATTAACTGACGAAATGGTAAAAAGTTTGCGCAAGTACAAGTTGACATAGGTTTTCAAATTTTGCCGTACATTTGAATTATGCAGTCCGCAACGGAAGTTTTACGCAAAATCATACATATCGATATGGATGCTTTTTATGCATCGGTGGAGCAACGTGATTTCCCGGAATTGGCAGGTAAACCGTTGGCGGTGGGCGGCTCGCCCGACGGCCGCGGCGTGGTCGCAACAGCAAGTTACGAAGCGCGGAAGTACGGTGTACGATCTGCCATGTCGTCCCGACAAGCATTGCAATTGTGTCCGCATTTGCTGTTTACCAAACCTAGATTTGAAGTGTACAAGCAGGTTTCGGATCACATTCGTTCGATTTTTCGGCGCTATACGGAATTGATTGAGCCTTTGTCCTTGGATGAAGCTTTTTTGGATGTTACGGAGGATAAAGCGGGAATAGGTTCGGCCATTGAAATCGCGCAAGCGATTAAGGATGCGATCAAAGATGAACTGAACTTGACTGCATCCGCGGGTGTTTCAATCAATAAGTTCATTGCTAAAATTGCTTCTGATTATCAAAAGCCGAATGGATTGACCTTTATTGGCCCTTCGAAGGTGATTCCGTTTTTAGAAAATCTACCTATTGATAAGTTTTTTGGCGTAGGAAAAGTGACGGCACAAAAGATGAAAGGATTGGGCATACATACGGGTGCGGATTTGAAGCGTTTTTCGGAAGATGAATTAAGAAGATATTTTGGTAAGTCGGGCAAGTTTTTCTACCACATGGTGCGAGGTGAGGATCAGCGTCCCGTTCGTCCGAATCGAATTTCCAAGTCAATCGGTATTGAGGATACTTTTTCAGCCGATATTGCAGACAGAGACGAAATGATGTTGGAATTTAAAACGCTCTGTGATAAATTGGAAAAAAGGTTGGAGAATAAATCTAAGTCAGGAAGAACGATTACTATAAAAGTGAAATTCTCCGATTTTACGCAAATCACGCGAAGCAAAACCAATTTTTACGACATACATCGGGGAAACGATATGTATCTTGTTGTGCAAGAGCTAATGGAAAAAGTAAATGTGGAAAATCTCAGAGTACGTCTTCTTGGTGTTACCATGTCCAATTTTAAAGGTCCGGATTATATACCAAAAGAAGGTCGGCAGCTAAGTTTGTTTTAAAAATCTTCGGAATTAACTTCGTTCACGAACAAATCTTTCTAAACAATTATTGTCTTGATGAAATGAAAAATATAGCAGTAATTTTTGTTATTGCGCTCGCTGTCTGGGCTGGTCTACAAAATTGCACTTACTGGCGAGCGATGGGCATTAAATAGCCATGTGAAAGATCCTAAAAGTCGAAAGTTATTTGATTAACTCCTTTTTCTTCTCAACCCGATGATTCCTAAATCACGCTAAGTATTCCGCGATATCAATCTTATTATTAACGCCGGCGTTCAAACTGATATCTACCAACGCCAGTTCTTTGGCTAAGCCACTTTGTTTGATGATCTCTAATGTTACATCCTGTTTCGTTGATGTCATCTTTGTTGCCAAAATATATTCATCTGCCAACTTTTCGTATCCATTGCTATTAATATTTCGAACAAGGAAATTACGGTTCTTAGAATCAAAAATTTGTAGATTATATAAAGCGTTTTGGAAGGTATTGGTGTTCGCGGCTTGTTCTGCCTCTAATCGATTAAGGATAGCGCTTTGAAACTTGCTTTGTTTTAATAGTTCTTTCTTTATTGCTGCTACATGATAACATAGCACAATCAGGCAAACTACGACAATAATAACAGATGGAAATGTAATTAGTTCTGGCATAGATTCATGGTTAGATCATCAAATATAATTAAATAAAACTTTCTGTGATCAGGGAAATAATTATTTGTTTATCGGTATTGTAAAGAATGTGTTTTTAAATACCTCCTTTAGCTTTCATTAACATCTTGTTAATAGGCGTTTTTTATATTTGCGAATATACTTTCGACTAAGTTACCCATGAAAAAAATCTTCTTGCTATATCTCATTTTTTGTGCGCATACCTTATTTGCGCAAGTGGAAAAGGTTAATGTGTTTTTAGGATCGTCTGGCGATCATGGACAAATGTCGCCTGCGGCATCCTCCGCGTTCCATCAGTTGAGCATCGTGCCATTGACTAATCCGACTACGCATACCGGTTACGAGTATTTGGCCAAAGAAGTTCGCGGATTTACGCACAATCGTATGGAAGGCGTAGGTTGTCAGGGAGCTGGCGGCGTATTATTGGTGCAACCTTATTTGGGATCCGGCCAAGAAATTCCGGTTTTACATAAGGAAGTCGAAAACGCTGGGCCAGGTTTTTACGAGATTAAAACGAAAGAAGGAGTTTCTGCTAAAATCGCATCCTACCAAGATTATGGGAAAGAAGTATTCACTTTTCCTGCTGGAAAGAAGGGCTTTTACCTAGATTTATCACATACATTCAACAACGCATTCGTCGATAATCATTTTGAACGCCAAGGCGACCGTTTGGTAGGCGCGGTGCGAGCAAAAACGACATGCCATGTCGGAACATACACCATTTATTATGCGATCGAAATTCCGCTGGCATTCGAATGGCGCATCGAAGGAAACAAAGTTTGGGTTTCACTTCCTGAAGATACGGAGGAAGCGGAGCTAAATATTGCATTCTCAGCGGTGGATTCACTTTCAGCCTTAGCGCGTTTAGAGCGGAATCTGCAATCTTCCTACACCGAATTAAAACAGAAAGCACAAGAAGATTGGAATACTTGGCTTGGAGCAATCCAAGTAAAAGGCGATCTAGAAAAAGAAAAGCTGTTTTATTCCTTGTTTTACCGCGCATTGCAATCGCCTTACCGAATTAGTGAAGCCGATGGAAGTTATCGGGCAACAAATGGAGAACTTCAAAATAGTAAAACGCCACGTTTGCATGGTTGGGCAATTTGGGATAATTACAAAACGCAGCTTCCGCTGTTGGAATTGGCTTTTCCAAAAATGTACCAGCAGGTGGCTTCTTCCATTTCTGATTTGTATCGATTCGGTAAATTCGATTTTGCAGGGCCCTCTGAGCCCGCCAATTCCGTACGCACCGAACACGCTGCGGTTGTTCTGTTGGATGCACAGCGAAAAGGATATGATATTCATTTCAAAGCTATTCGTGATTCTTTGATTCGCGATACAGCACGTTTTGATTTTGCAAAACCGGATAAGGCACTGGAAGCAGCGTATGATATGTGGGCAATGGATCAATTGTTCGACGGCAAAAACTCAACGTATAAAGATCGTGCGATGAGTTATAAAGCAGTTTGGGAGAAGGAATTCAAAGATTTGACGAAGCGTGATGTCGATCGGATGTCTGCACGAAATATGTATCAAGGTACCATTCGTCAATATCGTTGGAACGTGCCGTTCGATATAGCAGGTTTAACGGAATTAGCTGGAGGAAAAAATGCGTTTACCGAGCAGTTAGACGATTTTTATGATAATTATTATTTCAACCGCGCGAATGAGCCGGATTTACAGTCATTCACGCTGTATCACGCCAGCGCAAAACCTTGGCGCTATCAAGAATGGGTGCATAGGCTGGCGCTAGATACGGTCGTACAATATTATTTCAACGACAATAGCCGCGGAATCGGCGCACATATTGATCGTATTTACAAAAATGAACCAAAAGCATTTGTGCGTACGATGGATGATGATGCGGGTGCCATGTCGGGTTGGTGGGTGCTCTCTGCCATAGGTCTGCATCAGCCGCTGATTGGCGAACCAATCTATTACCTTTCTGTGCCGTTCTTTGAAGAAGTACGTGTTCAGCAAGTAAAGAAAGTGCTTACCATCCGAAAGAAAGGGAACTCAGCCGATCGTTACATTGCAAAGGTGCAATTAAATGGAAAGACGCTAAATCGCGTTTGGGTAACTCGGGAAGAATTGGCAAACGGTGGCGAATTGCTTATTACCACCTCCGCGGAACCGACCGAATTCGGCTTTGATCAACCTTGGATATCTAACTACAGCAACCCTTCTGATTAGGGGTTGCTTTCAATCAAAAAAATAAACCATTGAAAAATAGATGATAGTGTAATTTTTACACTACAAAGACTACTAATTAGGTAGATTATATATTATATTTGCACCCATATTTAACGGCAGCACGAGTTTGGGCGCAGCTGTCGAATACTAACTTTAAATTTTTGGGTGTATGCAAAAGAAAATTACTACAAACATCTTGCTTTCAAGCATCTTGTTTACACTGCTATTGTCGCCGTTTACCTCTGCTTTCGCACAACAACGTGTGGTGCAGGGTGTGGTAACCGAAGCATTAAGTGGCAAACCGCTTGCTGGAGTGAGTGTGCAAGTAACTGGGCAACAGTTTGGCGTGTCTACGCAGGAAGATGGAAGCTATCGCATTGAAGTTTCGCAACCAGACGCAAAATTGATATTCACTTATGTGGGGTACGAAACTATTGAACGTGCAATAAGTAACGATCAAATCAATGTGGCATTGGAGGCTGCCAGCAGGGATTTAGGCGAAGTGGTTGTCGTTGCATACGGAACATCACGTCGGGAAAACATTACTGGATCGGTGAGTACGATCAGCAACAAACAATTAGAAAATCGCCAAGTGTCTAACATTACGAAAGCGTTGGAAGGGCAAGTTCCGGGATTAACCGCCGTTTCTGCATCCGGCCAACCCGGCACAAATGCAACCGTTCGTATTCGTGGTATTGGCTCGATCAATGCATCCAGCAATCCATTATATGTGGTCGATGGAAATCCATATTCTGGCGATATTAACGCGATCAACCAAAACGATATAGAATCTATCAGCGTATTGAAAGATGCCGCTTCGAGTGCTCTGTATGGTTCTCGCGGAGCAAATGGTGTTATTATTATTACGACGAAGAAAGGGCGTGCTGGCGAGCAAGCACTCATTAACTTGAACGTTACCAAAGGGATTTCCAACAGAGCGGTAAGCGACTATGCGCAGCTGTCGACCGACGATTATTTTCAATTGTATTGGGAGGCGTTGCGTAATAAGAATCTATCTTCTGGCTTAGCACCAGATGTAGCGGCAAGAAATGCAAGTGCGAATCTCATTACTGATTTGGGCATCAATCCGTACGGCGCAAACTATGCACAACCCGTCGGATTGGATGGGAGATTGCAAGCAGGAGCAACGCCACTTTGGGGTGGCAGCTGGACGGACGTTTTGCAACGCACCGGGCAACGTACGCAGGCAGATCTTAACATCAGCGGAGGCGGAGAGAAGCACAGTTATTTCATATCAGGTGGTTATTTAGACGATCAGGGTATTGCCATTTCATCATCCTTCCGAAGATATAACGTGCGCGCTAATATTGAAGCGAAAGCACGCGAATGGTTGAACGTTGGTTTGAGTGCAGGAGCTTCAAGTGGACTACAGCGCTATCCGCAATCGGAAGATAGTAATACGGCAAACATCATCAATTTTACAAGATTGACGCCATCCTTTTACCCATATTACGAGCGCGAAGCGGATGGATCATACCGATTGGATGCAAATGGAGATCGAATTTGGGATTTTGGTGAATATCGCCCAAGTGCGGCGATTCCTCGCTCCAATTTAGCGGCATCATTGCCATTAAACAAAAATGATATTCAACAAGAGAATGCGTCAATACGCGCTTATTTGGAAGCAGTTATACGCCCGGATTTGAAATTCCGTTCTACGTACAGTGTGGATTACACCAATGGAAACGAACATTTCTATGTGAATCCATCGGTGGGCGCTGGAGTAGAATACTTAGGCTCCGTAACGAAACGAAATGCACGTACGGTTGGGCAGACATGGAATAATATTTTAACGTTTGACAAGCAATTCGATCTGCATCATATCAATATTTTAGCTGGGCAAGAATACTATCAATTTAATACCAGCAATACAAGCGGAAGTCGTCAGCGTTTTGTATTGCCCGGATTTGATGAACCAATTGCAGCGTCGCAACTCAATTCATTTACCGGATTGAGTCAGGATTACAAACTGTTGAGTTTCCTAGGTCGTGCCGAATATGGCTATGACGATCGTTATTTGATTTCAGGATCAATTCGTACAGACGGATCATCACGATTTGCAGCGGGTACGCGTTGGGGAACTTTTTGGTCGTTGGGTGCCGCTTGGAAATTATCGAATGAGGAATTTTTGAAAGATCAATCTTGGTTAAGTCAGTTGACATGGCGAGCAAGCTATGGTGGGCAGGGTAATGATAATTTAGGAACTTACTATGCACATCAAGGTTTATATGCTATTCTGAACAGCTTAGGCGAAGGCGGAACAATTACTAATCGTTTGGCAACACCGGAGTTGAAATGGGAAACTAATTTGAATTTCAATACGGGATTGGATATTGCAATTTTGAATAACCGATTGGCGCTATCGGTGGAATATTTCAACCGCCAAAGTAAAGATTTGTTATTCACTATGCCGATGGCACTTTCTACCGGTTATACGGGTTATGATGCCAATATCGGCACCATGCGCAATCGGGGTGTTGATGTGGACGTTCGCACTATTCCCGTTAGAAACGAAAACCTACGTTGGAATCTAGATTTCAATTTCTCTCATTTTAAGAATAAAATTACCGAATTACCACAGGAGGAAGGAATTCCACGTGGGAATAAAATGTTGCGCGTCGGCGGATCTTTGTATGATTTCTATCTACCAACGTGGGCGGGAGTAAATCCGGAAAATGGCTCGCCGCAATGGTATTTAGCCGATGACGATGGAAATCAATTGGAAGAAACCACTTCCGTTTACGGAAGCGCAGGACGGTTTATTCAAGGTAGTTCTTTGCCGAAATTGGTTGGTGGTATCAATAACAGCGTAACGTATAGAAATTTCGATTTCAATGCTTTGCTGAGTTATAGCATTGGTGGACAAATTTTAGATAACGATTACACGCAATTGATGCACAATGGAAATAACCCAGGGCGTGCCTGGAGTCAGGAAATGTTGGAACGTTGGACACCGGAAAATACCAATACGGACGTGCCACGTCTGACGACCGACAACTTAAATTGGACGTCGGCTTCCACTCGATTTCTATATAGCGGTACTTACGCGCGATTGAAAAACGTAAGCGTCGGATACACATTCCCGCAAACAAGTATGAGTCGTATCGGCATTAGTCGCCTCCGTATTTTCTTACAAGGAGAAAACTTATTGACTTTCTACGGCCATAAAGGTATGGATCCGGAACAAACGGTGGAAGGCGCTACCTATTTCCGCTATCCCGCTATTCGCACGTTTTCTGCTGGATTGCAGCTTGGATTGTAACACGGAGCTATTAACAGAATGCATATTTTGATTCGAAATAACATGAAGATAATTTCTATAAAACATAAAATATACGCGGTAAGTTTCATTCTTCTGGGATTGCTCTCTTGCGAGAACGGACTAGACACCTTGCCGACCAATGCAGTGGCTGACACAGAAATTTATAAGTCGACGAGCAACATACAAACGGTCGTAAATGGAACTTGGCGTTATCTAAACGATACCTATTTCACGTTCGCTAATCCGGGTTATTCCGCTATTATGCGTACGAGTGATGCTATGGCAAATGATGTTGCGGTAACTACTAAATATGGTTACCGAGATTCGTACACATTTAGCGATACGTTCGATAAAACAACGAATCGCGTCAATGCTTTTTGGACCTTACTATATAAGGTAATCGATAACGCCAACAATATAATTGAGAAAACGCCGGCGGCAGAAGGTGCTCAAGAAGAAAAAGATCAACTGATCGGGCAAGCCAAAACGTTGCGTGCGTTTGCTTATCTAAACTTAGCGACCTATTACCAGTTCAGTTACCTGAAAGACAAAAGCGCGCTGGCGGTGCCAATCTATACCGAAGCAAGTACAACGGCAACCGAAGGAAAACCGAAAGCAAGTTTAGAAGAAATATACGCGTTAATCACGGCAGATTTAACGGATGCAGTAGCCAAACTACAAAGTTACAACCGTCCTAACACGCTAAAATACCGTATTGATAAGCATGTAGCTAATGGTCTTTTAGCACGCGCTTATTTGAATATGGGTGAATGGACGCGTGCGGCGGAAGTTGCTGCGTTGGCAGCCGAAGGTTTTCCGTTGATGAATGCAGAAACGTATTATGCCGGATTTAATGATGTGCAAAATCCAGAATGGATTTGGGGGCATGTTCAAACGACAGATCAAAGTACGGCGAGTTATACCTTTCATTATTTAGATGTTTCTTCGTCCGGATCGTATTATTTCAGCTTTATGGCCGATCCGTATTTCAAAAACCTATTCGATACGCAGGATATTCGCCATGCGCTGTTCGAGTGGGATGGCTTACCTAGTCGAGAAGGATTTCTACGGTACAAAAAGTTTAAGTTTAAGCAAAATCTGATCGGGGATATTGTGTACATGCGTTCTTCGGAAATGTGGCTGATTCAAGCGGAAGGCCTTGCACGTGGTGGAAATTCGGCTGGTGCAATTACAGCATTAAATACGTTGCGTGAAGCACGAAATGCTGTTCCATATACCGCTGCTGAAGGCGATTTAGTAGAGGCGATTCTGCTCGAAAGGAGAAAAGAACTGTGGGGCGAGGGCTTCGGATTATCCGATATCCTCAGAAATCAAAAATCTGTAGAACGTCGAGCGTTTGTGGATGATATTGGAAGCCCGATTAAGGTAACGGTAACCATTCCTTCCGGCGAAACCAAGCTAGTAAATGGTCAAGGACATCGTGTAATACGATTTGGTGATGGTCAACCATTTACGGCAAATAGCCGTTATTATTTGTTTGCTATTCCATTAGTGGAGGAGCAGCAAAATCCGAATTTATAAGTTCGGGCTATTTAGTTTGAGTAAATATTTGCTAAGCGGGACGTCAACTACGATGTCCCGCTTTTTAGTGTACGTACCACTTCGGTCATTTCTGCAACTGTACCGACACTCAATCGCATCCATGTGCTATCTTTTTCAAAACTGCGTGCACCTACAATATTTCGATCTTCCAAAACTTTCGAAAAATTACCGCTGTAATTGGCTGTGTCAAAATAGGTAAAACTGGTAATCGATGGCGTATGTTTTAACCCTAAATCTTTCAAACCTTCGTGATAAATTGCTCGGCTTTTTGCATTTTCCGACTTGCAATACGCAATGAACTCCAAATCTTGAATAGATGCCAATGCCGCTGCGACGCTGATGGCGCTTGCGCTTGCATTTTTCCAAGGTTGTAGTCCGCTGAGCTTTTCGATGATCGATTCGTGCGCTAGCACATAGCCAACCCGCGCTCCAGCCAAACCGTACACTTTCGAGAAGGTTTTTGCAATGACCAAGTTTGGATATTCTCCGATCATATCCACCGTGCTCGGCGTATCCTCAAATTCCGTGTATGCTTCATCCATCAAAATCGTGATGTGCTTTGGAATCTCTTTTATAAACGCTCGAAGTTCGACATCCGGAATTGGGATTCCGGTAGGATTATTCGGGTTACAAACATATACCATGCTCGTTTTCTCGTCAATTGCGGCGAGCATAGCCTTTAAATCAGTATCCTTGGCAGCTGTTAGCGGAATCCATTTTATAGATAAATTCATTTTTTCGGCCGCCGCTGTCCAAATGCGAAAAGTTGGATCCGGAGCGATGATGTGACCTTTACGAAATGAAGCGTAATGTGAAGTTAATCCCAGTAATTCGGAAGATCCTGCACCGAGCAGAACATTCTTTTCCGTCACCTTATAGCATTTCGCAATAGCACTTACGAGCTTTCCGGTTTCTGCCCATTGATATCTGTTTGTAGTCAACACGGCATCGAGCATTGCTTTTTGTGCAGATTTAGATGGTCCATAAGGATTTTCGTTGGATTGCAAGTAAATCAGATTGTGCTTTTGGGCCGATGGAGCAAGAATGCCTGCAGTTTCCGCGAAAAGATCTCTGCTCATAGCAAATGCAGCCATACTTAGTCCGGCTTGTTTGATTAGTGCTCGTCGATTCATAATTATTTTTTAGCTTTTGGAAGTTTTATGTTAGCCTAATATAGGTAATAAATGTGGTTATGCGGGAATGGGTTATAAACCACATCATAATTTTGCTATTTATGTTTGAAAATGTTTTTTGAAAAGCGAATTGTTCTAAGAAGTTGCTTGAAAAGAAGTAATTTTGAGACAAATCGTATAGCAATGAGAAAGTTAAGTGAGGTGTTTTTGATGTTCGCCGTGATGATGTTGGCTTGTCCTGGATTTGGACAGAAAAATTTAGCTGTGCTGGAATTTGCAGACGAACTATGCACGTATAAAGGATATTATGATGCCGATAAATACTCGGAAGCTATTTTGAAGGATACGTATAAGCTAACCCAATCGCAATTGTTCTTCGATGGAGATGACGAAGAAAGTCTTCAGGAAAGTTATGAAGCGATAAAACAACGATTGTCAGCCCTAAAGATTGTTCCAAATTCTTCCTTTTCTGTGGCGCGGGATTCCATGTTAAGGTACGTGGAAGAATCTTATGCTATTCAAAAAATTCGCGTGAAAGCGACGGATAATCCGGAAGTCTTAAAGCGTAAGTTTATGGACGATAAGCTGGTAAAAAGCTATGTGGAAGCGCTGGTAAAAGGAGGAGATTTGCTTTTGGCTGCCTATGCAGACGTTGTGAAGCGACAAATGGAAAACAATGGAATCCCAGAATCCCTTTGGGCAAAATATGAAGCCAACATGCAATTGGATCATCGAGAAGAAATTGCGTTTGATTACGTGCTGACTTACGGTTGGTGGAATCGCGTGAATAATTTGATTTACCATTTTAACTTTGATGGCTCGTTGAATAATGAATTCAATGGACTGTTTGTGCGTGTTGTTACCATAGATTGCGACGAGGCGTAAAAATCCCTACCTTTGCCCACTCCAAATTCGCTTCGCCATAACGGGCTGAGGTTCTGGATCGGCAAATACTCCACAATAATGAAAAAAGTTATACTTCATAAAGGGAAAGACAAATCAGCATGGCAACTTCATCCGTGGGTGTTCTCAGGCGCTATTAAGCATAAGGATGATGGTTTACTGTCGGGGGATTTGATTGAAGTGTACAACGTTGATCAGGAATTCATTGCTTTCGGCGCATATAATCCGCATTCTCGCGTGGCGGTGCGTCTGTTGGAATGGCATCCCGATCGCCGGCCGGATGAACAATGGTGGAGAAATCGCGTGCGCAAAGCCGTGGAAGCGCGCCGTCATCTGATCCACGAATCGAATACGACCTGTCGTTTGATCTTCGCGGAAGCGGATTTTGTGCCCGGATTGATTGCCGATTTGTATGGAGATTTTATCTCTATACAAGTGCATGCAGCAATCGTAGATCGTGTCAAAGACGTGTTAGTTGACGAATTGGTGCAGTTGCTGAAGCCGAAAGGCGTTTATGAGCGTAGCGATCTAAAATCGCGCGAATACGAGCAGCTTCCAGACGATAATGGTTTACGCTACGGAGAAACGCCACCCGAATATGTGGAAGTGGTGGAGAATGGAATACGTTATCATATCAACATAGTAGAAGGTCAAAAATCGGGATTTTATTGCGACCAACGTGATAACCGCCGACTGGTTGCAGCTTATGTGAAAGGTAAGAACGTATTGGATTGTTTCTGCTATTCAGGCGGATTCACTTTAAACGCTTTTCAAACTGACGCAGCACACGTAACCTCGGTGGATAGCTCGGCACTAGCTATATCTACCTTACAACAGAACATCACTTTAAATCAATTCGATTCTTCGCGCCATACAGCCGTGCAATCGGACGTAAATAAATATTTGCGTCAATTAGGCGAGGAGGGAAAGCAGTTCGACCTAATCATCTTGGATCCGCCGAAATACGCGCCTTCACGTTCTTCCTTGGAAAAAGCTTCTCGCGCTTATAAAGATTTAAATCGTCGTGGATTGCTTTTGTTAGCAAGCGGAGGTTTGTTGGCTACGTTCTCTTGTTCGGGTGCAATGGATATCGATACATTTAAGCAAGTTATTGCTTGGGCGGCGTTAGATGCAGGTAAAGAAATTCAATTCATCCATCAATTTCACCAACCTGAAGATCATCCTGTTCGCGCATCGTTCTCAGAAGGGGAATATTTAAAAGGCGTATTGGTTCGGGTGCTTTAATATTTAAAACACCCGACCGCAACTTATTTAGTCCTTTGGAGTATTTTGGTCACTATCTTTAGGGTTTTGGATAACCTTTTGATCTATTTCTGTGATTTTCGGCTCAGATTGCTCCGTGATTTCCTTACGCTCGTCCACGATAACTTCCGCAACTTCGGTTTCGATGACGACTTTTTTCTTTTTCACTTTCGGTTCGCGAACAATTCCCCATTTCATCAAAAGTTGTTGGGTAGAATTCCGCTGTAAATGGACTTTTTCAGGTTCGCCAATTAGGAAACCGTATGCTTCCATGGATGGGATCGCATCGAAAACTACTTTTATGGTTGCTACAATTGGTAAAGCTAAAATCAATCCAGCAAGGCCAAACAACATACCGCCAAGAAGAATAGCGATTATGGCCATTAATGGATTAATACTAACCTTGCTGCCCACAATATTCGGCGTGATGATATTTCCCTCCAAAAATTGCACAACTTGAAACCAAGCAATAACACCAACGGCATACCACGCGCTGTCTTTTACTGCCAAAGCAAATAGCGCTGGCAAAATGGAGCCAATCGCAATACCAATGTATGGAAGCAACATCAGCAAGGAAGCTAACGTACCAAAGAACCAAGCGTAGTCAATACCCATCACCATCAATCCGATTGTGTTTAAAACAGCAACTATTCCCATTACCGTAATCAATCCCAACAAATAGCTTTGTACGACGTCGTAGATACGCTCCAATGTGTCATGGATCTTTTGTTTTGGTACCGAATGAAATGCTTTGAAGAAAAATTCTCGGAAAAACACACGGTAGTACAATAGGAAAAAAGAAAATAGTGGAACCAAAACAGCTGCCGCAAGCATACTACCAATCGAGCCGAAAGTAGAGGACAATACGCCTCCAACGTTATTGAGGGCTTTGTTACCTTGCTCACGCAATTGCGCTACAACCTGATTGCGTTCGATACCGAAGGATTCTTGTAGCCAAGCTTCCGAGTTCTCCAATACCGACATTACTTTGCCGGTAATAGCCGACGCATCCCGACCAATAATGATACTCTCGTAAACAATAAACCAACCTAATCCGGACAAAATGACAATAGCAACGATCACCGAAAGTATAGCTGAAAACGCTTTTCCTAACCGTAACTTCTCAAAAAATCGAGCTAAAGGATACAGCATAATCGATATAAGAATCGAAAATAGCAAAGGCAAAACGACGCTGCTTGTGTACGCCAAGATCACAATGATTAGGATCAAAGCTAGTAAGCTACTTGCCAAAGTTATGGAGTATGCTCTTGGTTCTTGTTGAATTTTCATATTGAATTATAGGTTTTAAACGCTAGCGTGGATTTGAATCATTAATCTTGTTAACTATAGATTTAGATATTTGTTTTTCTTCCTCTAGCAATTTCCGTGCAAAATACGGTGGCAGCAACTGCTACATTTAAGGATTCAGCTTTACCAAATGAAGGAATGGTAACGGAGTAATCCAATTTCTCAATAATTTCAGGACGAATGCCATTCCCTTCATTACCTAAAACCACCAACCCTTCTTTGCCAAAATTGGTTTCAAAAATGGATTGACCATTTAATAACGCCCCAAAACTTGGAACAGAAATTTGGTCCAACAAAGCGGAAATATCAAGGTAATCAACGCGTATTCGCGACAACGAACCCATCGTCGCCTGTACAACCTTTGCGTTGTAAACGTCTACAGTATCCAACGAGCAAATAATTCGTTCAAAACCAAACCATTCTGCCGTTCTGATAATCGTTCCCAAATTGCCTGGATCTTGTACGTCATCCAAAACTAAAGTGTGTGTCCCCAAGAAATCATTCAAATGTGGCGGATCCGATTCCGGGATTTTTACCAAAGCCAACGCGCCCTGTGGATTATTTAATGATGTTAGTTTTTTAAATTCCTCATCGCTAACTGATACAAGCTTTATATTCTGAGGGATTTTGTTCAATTTTGCAACGGCACGAGGCGTGGCATAAATCGTTTCTACGATGTAGTGGGATTCTGTGAATTCTGAAATCGACTTGATGCCCTCTACGCAAAATAAACCATGTTGTTTACGAAACTTTTTGTGTTGCAGCGAAGTAATAAGACGAATGAGCGATTTTGATAACATAGCAGGATGATTAGGTACCAAACGTGTATTTTAGGTGCAATTATAACGCTTTTCGCTATTATTTCCGCATCTTGTCGTTCTGCTAAATATCTTGAAGACGATCAAGCACTCGTGAAAGATATCGATGTGGTTGGCGTTTCTCCTAATTTACGCGAATCTGCGTCGACATACATTAGCAACGAAATTCGACCAAATTCGCCGCTATATCTCAGTATTTACAATTTCTTCAACACCAAAAATGGTAGGTATAAAGAGGAAGGGATTAAAAGTGTTGGAGAGGCACCGCATTTACTTGATTCGGCTATGGTCGATTTGTCGGCAAACCAAATGGAGCGTTTCTTTAAAACGTATGGTTATTTCGATGTCAAGGTCAATCCACAGATCGATATTCGCAGAAAGAAAGCGTGGATTGATTTTCAGGTGGATACGGGCGCTCGCTATCGAATTTCAGAGATTGATCGGCAATTTGCAGATAGTCGTGTAGAAGAAATTTACCGCAATGAGGTGCTTCCGTTTACGCGTGTGCGTGTAGGCCAATCGTATCAAGAGCGCCGTCTGTTCGATGAACGAGAGCGTATGTATGTCGCCATGAAAAATGCCGGATATTACGAATACCTTCGACAATATATGCGCGTAGGCGTGGATACAATCGGTAGAAATAAGCACGCCAAACTGCTGGTGGATGTAGCCAATCCGGATTCTTCACAACATCGAATTTTCGATATCAATAATGTATATCTACATATCCGCAAACCGGGATCTCCAACAAATGGAACAGTATCGGCACGCTACAGCGAATCGCTGAATATGTATTTTCAGGATGAAACGCGTAAATATCGTTTACGTCCGCTTGCGCGATATACGTTTTTGAAGAAAGGCATGCACTACAGCCTCCAGCAGGAAGAGCAATCGTACTATCGTCTTTTCGAAACGAACGGTTTCCGCTCCGTGAAAATTAGCTACGACAAGGTAGATTCTACGAAATTAGATGTGCATTACGAACTCACACCACGCCCTGCAATGAGCAATCAGGTAGAAGGAGAGTTTGTATTTAGTTCGGGAATGAGTGGTTTCAACGTAGCTAATACCTATTCGCATCGGAATATTTTCGGCGGTGCCGAGCTATTAGAAATTCGGGCGCGCTACGGAATTTTGTTCGATCCGAGATTGCCTGGAAGTATAGGGAATAAGATTTTTAATAACGATTTTCAAATCGGGGCGAGTTTGGTTTTCCCGAGAATTCTCACGCCATTTCGTGTTCGAAGCGTCGGTTGGTATGGATTACCAAAAACGACGATTTCGTCCAGTTTGCAATTGTTCTTCCAAGATCAAACCTATTCAAATCGTTATTGGTTGAACACGCTGAATTATTCTTGGCATCAATCGGAAAACATTTTGCACAGCTACACGCCAATCGTATTAGAATATCGAGAAGGTAGGCTGAACGAAAGCTTCAAGCAACGCATGGAGAATGAAGGTTACCGCTTATATGTGGAAACCAACGATCGTCAGTATTTTGGTTTAGGTTCTCAATATACGATTACATATAACGGCAATCGATTGAACCGCTTGGAAAACTTTTCTTTCCTACGCGGAATGGTGGACGTGAGCGGAAATACTTTGGGCATTTTCAGTAATCTATTTAATTTTTCGAAGGATGATTTGGGACAGCGCACGGTTTTGGGTGTTCCTTATCTGCAATATATTAAAGGGGAGGTCGATTACCGTTGGTATAAACATCTCGGCGGAAACCGTCAGTTTGTCTGGCGTTTCAATGGCGGTGTTGCGGTGCCTTATGGGAACAATTCGGAATTGCTGATTTTTGAGAAGAGCTTTTTTGCAGGCGGAATGAACGGTATTCGTGCTTGGCAAGCTCGTACGTTGGGACCTGGAAATTACAACCGATCGGGTTTGACAGAAGATTTGCGACTGAACCTGCGTAACCTCGATCAGTTGGGTGAAGTTAAATTGGAAACCAATGCAGAGTTTCGCTTTCGGATCCTAAATAAGTTTCTTGGTGCGCGATTGAATGGTGCTACATTTTTAGACGCCGGAAATATTTGGCGCTTGCGCGAAACATCAGAAAATCCCAACCCCGGCGGCGTAATCCGCGCGGATCAATTCTTTAATCAAATTGCCTTAGGAACAGGTTTCGGATTGCGGTTCGATATGAACTATTTCACCATTCGTCTGGACGCAGGTTTGAAGGTCAAAGATCCTCAGTTTACGGGTTCGGATCAGTGGGTGATTCAACATTTATTCAAATCACGCGCCTTCAAAGCGAATTATTTCGAAACACACCGTCCCGATCGATACAGCTTTATCCAATATAATTTTGGGGTTGGAATGCCTTTCTAGAGCAATCCTTTCAGGCCGAAAAAGAAGCTTTCAAACAGTTGCGATAAATCCAATCCTTTGGAGAAATGCAGATAGCCATAAACTAGAGCAATCAACACGAAAACAACTAAAAGCCTTTTGAATGCGTAAGCAATTAGCAAAATAATAATCGGTATCAACACCAATGTCAATCCATTCACTTTGTATGGGCTCAATCCGCCATCCGTTTTGCGGATAAAATAGAATTTGCCCACTTCATTTTCGATATTTTTATGTTTGAAAAATACAAAAGTGGAAGATTCGACCGGATCGGAGATCACGGCAACGCCGTCTTGAAATGCCAAGTTCTGCTGGAAACCATTCACGCTAAATAGAAATGTTCCTCGGATACGATCGTTCGCCTTTTCCGTGCTATCCACCGCAATAATCGCCAACTTACCATTCTGAGAAAGATTTTCTTTGACAATAAAGTCGCTGATCATTTGCGTTTGAGCCGTGGATGTCAAACAAGTAATGAAGAAAAGGAAACCGTAAATATAACGCATGCCGTACAGATCGTTTGGTAGTGCAAGTATACAAAAAAGCGGAATATGCCGATCGAATTTATAGCATACTTGCCTTTATTCGATACTTATCTACGATAAATTTAAAAAATGCCAGTTTATTTTAGACATTTGTAGTCCGATCAGGTTGGTATATTTGATACGAGAAAATCAATTTATTTTAAATTTTTATGTTGCAGATAAGTTATATCCGTGAAAACAAGGACAAGGTAATTGCCGGATTGCAGAAGAAACACTTTAAAGAGTTGAATTTGGTGGACGAGATCATCGCCTTAGATGAATCGCGTCGTTCGCTACAGAGCAATTCGGAGTCCATCGCTGCGGAGGCTAACTCCAGTGCCAAGCAAATCGGAGACTTAATGCGTCAGGGAAAGAAAGAAGAAGCCGAAGCGATCAAAGCGAAAACTTCGGGTTTCAAAGCGCAATTGAAAGAGTTCGGGGATGAGTTGGTGCGCGTAGAGCAAGACCTACATGATAAATTGGTGCAGTTGCCAAATCTTCCGCACGAATCGGTTCCAACTGGAGTTTCTGCTGATGATAATGAAGTAGTTTTGGAACACGGCGACATTCCTAATTTAGGCGAACATGCATTGCCACATTGGGAATTGGCTGCGAAATATAAACTGATCGATTTTGAATTGGGAACCAAAATTGCAGGCGCTGGTTTTCCGGTTTATACGGGAAAAGGTGCTCGTTTGCAACGCGGTTTAATCAATTTCTTCTTGGACGAAGCCATTAAAGCGGGTTACGAAGAAGTGCAGGTGCCACATGCTGTCAACGAAGCATCGGCGTATGCCACCGGGCAATTGCCGGACAAGGAAGGACAGATGTATCATGTTACTAATGATGATATGTACCTGATTCCAACTGCGGAAGTTCCCGTTACTAATCTTTATCGCGATGAAATCGTGAAAGAAGAACAATTTCCGATTAAACATTGTGCGTACACGCCCTGTTTCCGTCGTGAAGCTGGATCGTATGGCGCGCATGTTCGCGGACTGAACCGCCTGCATCAATTCGACAAAGTAGAAACGGTGCAAATTGTTCATCCGGATAAATCATACGACACATTGGAGGAAATGAGTACATACGTGCAATCCTTGTTGCAAAAGTTAGAATTGCCTTATCGCGTGTTGCGGTTATGTTCCGGCGATATGAGTTTCGGTTCAGCATTGACATACGATATGGAAACGTATAGTACAGCACAAGAACGTTGGTTGGAAGTTTCTTCCGTTTCGAACTTCGAAACATTTCAATCGAATCGTTTGAAAGTGCGTTTTCGCAACGAAGATGGAAAAATGACTTTGGCACATACCTTAAACGGATCGGCTTTGGCCTTGCCGCGTATTGTTGCTACGTTGTTGGAAAATAACCAAACAGAAAAAGGAATTCGCATTCCAGCGGTTTTGGTTCCTTATGTCGGATTTGAATACATCGATTAAGCACAATCGCTGAACATACAAAAGGCATGTAATTTTATGGATTACATGCCTTTTATTGTTGTATAGGGTTGCTGGAAAGAAACTAATCTTTGTCTTTTTCCTTAGCCCAAGCTTCGTACTGTACGCGTTGCTCTTCGGTCAATAAAGCTTTCAATTTTTCATGTTTCTCCAATTTACTGGTCTTCAGACGTTCTTTTTTAGCTTCGTCCGTCAACGTTTTGTCTTCTTTTAAAGCATGTTTTTCCTGAATACCCGCTAGGACAATTTGATATACAGGTGCTTGCTGCTCTGGTGTCAATATTAGTTTTTCCGTCAGCTCTGCTGTTTTCTCTTTTGCTTTTTCTTCGGGGTTCACCTGTTGAGCGAATGTCAATGTTACGGCGAACAATAAACTAACTCCTGTTAAAAATAGCTTTTTCATATTTCCTCCTTTTGTTATTTGTGTGTGTTTACTAATCTTTATTACTTCGACGTCGTTTGTAAAATAATAACATCCTTAGCACAAAAAAGTTAGGCACGAGTTTTAGTAAACAGTGATTTTTAACAGTAATTAACGAGTTGCGTTTCTGAAAGCAAGCGAGATTTATGCTGATTCTGCTCGCGGTTCCATGCGAACCAAGTACTGATCATTCTCATCTTCGAAAAGGATCTGAACAACCCAGCCTTCTTCATTCGCTATTTCGACCAACTTTTCTTGATCTAAGTAAAGCCATGGAAATTCTGAACCTTTCTTGTTGCGGTATTCGTATTGATAACGAATTTCTCCGAAATAATGATCGGGTTTTTCGATGTCAAACTCTTCGTACAAATAGGAGATATTCGATGTGTCAAACAGCAATTGTCCGCGCTCGCTCAATAATTTTTTGCTGTGTTGCAGAAGTCTACGAAATCCTGCTATATCACCAGCAAGCCCGATTCCATTCATCAGAAACAACAACGTATCGTATTTACTGTCTTCGTGCTCGAAGAAATCGCCCTGAATGACATCATCCACACCGCGCTGCAGCAGAATGCTGGCTACAGTCGGCGAGATT
Source organism: Sphingobacterium corticis (assembly GCF_042684745.1). Taxonomy (NCBI): domain Bacteria; kingdom Pseudomonadati; phylum Bacteroidota; class Sphingobacteriia; order Sphingobacteriales; family Sphingobacteriaceae; genus Sphingobacterium; species Sphingobacterium corticis. The sequence goes on from NZ_JBHUMA010000008.1 coordinate 56,437, forward strand.
TCCAATCCGGTCACAGCAAATCCTTTGTTTTGTAAATACAAGGTATGTGCGCCTGCACCGGCTCCAACGTCCATCACGCGGCCATCGCAAAGTGCTAGCGCGATATGCTCCAACTCCGAAAAATCATCTTCATCGCGAAAGAATACATCCACCGGCATTTCGTCTGTGTCGCCGTAGCTCGTGTGTAAATAAAGTGGTTCCGCTGTTGCGGATTGATGAAAAATATCAAGTAAGGCCTCGCCGTAGGGATCAGCTTGCATAAAATAAAAAGGTTAATGGATGTTTAAAACGTGTTTCGCTAGTGTAATTTCTTCGTCGTCGCCCGTGTGTTTGAAAGGTTCGTCGGATAGTTTGATAACTGGTGTCCATTCGCCTTCATCGGGAAATGCTTCGGTCATTTTCAGTACAATATTCATCCTCGGAAGACCAACATCATTAGTGAAATCCGTCCCAATTCCAAACGAATGCCCAATTTTGCCTTTGCAGAAATTGACAATGTGAGCTACTTTATCGTAATCCAATCCGTCGCTAAATATGATGGTTTTAGATAATGGATCAATGCCCTTGCTTACGTAATGTTGAATGGTCTTGTTGGCAAATTCAATCGCATCGCCGCTATCATGGCGAACGCCATCAAACAATTTTGTCAATTTTTTATCGAATTGTTTGAAGAATACTTCCGTGGTATAGGTGTCCGACAGAGCAATCCCTAAATCGCCACGATACACTTCCGACCAATGCTCCAAGCCCAAAAGGTTAGCCATCTTGTAGCCATATTTTGCGGCATGAAACATAAACCATTCATGTGCGTGTGTTCCGATTGGTCGCGTTTCGTATTTCATGGCAAAATGCACGTTGCTTGTGCCGATAAATGTTTTGGATGGATGACCTTGTAAAGTTTTAATGACCAAATCATGGACATCGTAGGAGTGGCGACGGCGCGTGCCGAAATCCGCAATGGTGATATTTAGCGCGTCATACTTCGTAATCTTATCTTTCACAATGCTCACAACCTCTTCATCGGATATACGCTTTTGATCAGTCAGCTCATAGTACAACTCACAGATCATAGACATAATTGGCACTTCCCAAAGAATCGTCCTGTACCAATAACCTTCAATATGAATTTCCAATTCTCCGCCGATTTGCTGGATGCGTACTTCCTCTGGATCATATCGATAACCTTGCAGAAAATCAAAATATACGGGATCAATATATGGACATCGGGATGCGAAAAACAATTTTTCTCCTTTTGTCAATCGAAGTGCTGACATTTCGTTTATGCGTTCGCGAAGGCGATCCGCAAAACCGTCTGGATAGCTATGTTTTCCTCGATTGATAAATTGATAGCGTGCTTTTGCTTTTGGAAACAACTTTACCACGGCAAACTGCATCGTAAATTTGTAAAAGTCGTTGTCCAATATGGAAGAAATTCCGGCCATGCGAGAAAATGTTGTTGTAGCCTGTGAAAATAGCAAATACTTTCGAGATTGGCCATAATCAACAAGAAAGCGGGAAGATCGCTCTGCCCGCTTTGCATATAAATAAACAATTAAATAGACTTCTTGAAAACTTTCTCCGTTAGCGACTAGTTCTGCCGGATGCACCTCTCGATGACGAACCTTCAGATGATGAGCGGCCGCTGCTTCCTCTTGACGAAGAAGAGGTTGCTCGACTGCTACTGCCGCCTGACGCACCGCGCGACATCGTGGTTCCTCGAGATGATGATGACGATGAAGATCGGCTCATCGTTGCTGAACTTCCTCTTGAACTGCTGTTATTCACGCTAGATTCTGAACGTGCAGCGCCTCTGTTGCTCGTTGCGCTTCCGCGCGAAGAATTATTGACGCGCGATTCTGATCGACCTGATGAAGCTCTTCCGCTTGAACTCGATGAACTTGCTCCGCGTTGAACGGTACCTGTAGAACGATTGCTCGCGCCACGATTGCTGGTTGAAGTTGCTCGCTCATTAGTACGCTGATTAGTTGCGGTTCCGCGGTTAGTAGTTGCTCCGCGCGAGGAGGTGACTGTTCCACGATCCGAATTGGTCGACGTACGTCCGGAAGCTGCGCCGCGTCCGCTGTTGTTTCGAGAACCGATTGCTCCGCGATCCGATGCATTCGCTCGTGATGAAGCACCGCGCGAGCTTGTGTTACTTGTCGCTCCGCGACTGCTTGTTACCGCTCGTCCACTTGTTACGGATCTGCTGTCGCGGTCCGGGCGATAAATATTTACCGTGCGATTGGATACACCTCGCGATGAAGGACGATCGGTGTAAGCCACTTGGTTGACGCGAACACGACGACCAGTATTTCTTTCGATGTTTTGTCTCGACGGCCCGCCATAATAATGGTTGTTGTTCACGATGTACGTATTATTAATAACGGTTGTTCTATTGAAAATACTGCGATGTCCGCGCGACCAATAGCGATTCATGTTTTGCGCGTAGATGCGGCGTGTCGGAATAAAAATCCAAAAGTCCATCGGTACGCTCGTTGCCACCAAAACACGAGGTCCCATTGGCGCCCAGCCGTAATAACCGCCGCCATTACGCCATTCTACCCAGCCCGGTCCCCATTCGTATCCCGGAATCCAACCCCAACCGCGGTAGGAAGTGTGTACCCAACGGCCGTAGTGAAACGGCGCCCAGCCCCAATCGTAATTGGAAACCCAAGTATTTCCGTATTCGGTCATTGTCCAATAACCATCCGAACCATAAGGCATAAAATCTCCATCTACTTCCGGAAACCAAATATCGCCGTGGCGCGGATCATTTGTCCAATGTCCATATGGTGAAAGTTCTTGATGAAATACCTCCAAAGAAATGCGTCCTTGCGCAAGTGAAGTTTTGGCAGTGAACACACTAAATAAGGTGGTTACTATCGTGGCCAAAATAACGGATGTAAAAATTCTTTTCATGGCTCCAAGTTTTAGTTTTTTCATTGTCACTAATACTATGACTGCATAGTATTTTTTTGGTTTAACGTAACCTCGTCGATTGGCTGAGTTTTTGCGTAAAACAATTATTAGAGAAGCAGAAGTAATGCAAATGAAAAAGTTTGTAACTTTGACCTGTTTCTTCAAATTAGTCAATACTAGAAAAATCATTTTTTCCGATGGGAAACAAGATACAGGTCTTATTGCTGGAGTTTGCGAAAATCCACCGCTTTTTAATGCGTTTCTTTCGCGAAGTATTCAGTCCGCCTTACGAGTTCAAAGAGATAATCCGACAATGCTATGAAGTAGGTTGGAAATCATTTCCATTGATCAGTTTAACGGGGTTCATTGTAGGTTTCGTATTTACCAAACAGTCCAGACCTTCTTTGGAGGAGTTTGGTGCATCATCTTGGTTGCCCGCGCTGATATCAATTGCAATCGTTCGAGCACTCGCTCCGCTAGTGACGGCCTTAATTGCTTCAGGCAAGGTTGGTTCCCAAATTGGCGCGGAACTGAGTTCCATGAATGTTACCGAACAGATTGATGCGATGGAGGTTTCCGGAACAAATCCTTTTAAGTTTTTGATTGTTAGCCGTATTTTGGCGACCACGTTCATGATTCCGATCTTAACGTTCTACGTGGCGGGAATTGGCTTATTTGGAGGATATCTGAGTATCATTTCGAAAGATCAGCTTAGCTTATTGAGCTTTTTAACGCAGGTTTTCGATAAGATTGCACTCATTGATATCTTCGCGATGTCCATACGTGCGTTGGTGTTCGGATTTACGATAGGATTCGTTAGTACATACGTAGGTTTTTATTCATCGAAGGGAACAGAAGGAGTGGGTAAAGCAGCGAATGCTGCGGTAGTTGCATCGATGTTCATCGTTTTCATCGAAGAATTGTTAATTGTTCAGGTATTAGCTTTAATCGGGTAGCAAACTATGGAAAAGACTAAAACAACGGCAATTGACCGAAACGATGCGGTAATCCATGTAGACAATGTGAGTAAATCGTTCGGCGATTTACACGTATTGCGAAATGTCGACTTGAAACTTTATAACCGAGAAAACCTCGTTGTACTTGGACGTTCAGGAACAGGTAAATCGGTGTTGATCAAGTTGATCTCCGGTTTGTTGATGCCAGATGCCGGGAAGATTCGCGTTTTAGGCGAAGAAGTAACTGATTTGCCCGAAAAGGAACTGATGAAGTTACGTTTGCGCATCGGCTTTTCTTTTCAAAATAGCGCACTTTACGATAGTATGACGGTGCGCGAAAATTTGGAATTTCCTCTTGTGCGAAACAAAAGGAATTTGACACGCGCGGAGATCAATAAAGAAGTAGAAGATGTTTTGGAAGGAGTGGGGTTATCGCAAGCGATTAATCAAATGCCTTCAGAGTTAAGTGGTGGACAGCGCAAGCGGATTGGTATTGCCAGGACGTTGATTCTACGTCCAGATATTATGCTTTACGATGAGCCAACAGCTGGTTTGGATCCAATCACATGCTTGGATATCAACCGATTAATTAATAGCGTGCAAGAGCGCTACCAGACTTCGTCGATTATTATCACGCACGATTTGGCTTGTGCCAAACAGGTGGGCGATAGAATGGTTATGCTTTTGGATGGCCGTTTCGAAAGACAGGGAACTTTCGAACAGATTTTTGACACGGAGGATGCCCGCGTCAAACCTTTTTATGATTATAATTTTATAATGTAGTTTATAGCTATGAGCAATAAAACAGATAGAAAACGTTCGATAATTGTTGGCCTATTCGTACTTGTCGGCTTAGTTATTTTGGTTGCCGGAATTTTAGTTTTGGGGACACAACAGAACAGATTCAGTAAAAATATTCAGATTACGACCTATTTCCGGGATGTGAAAGGATTAAAAGTTGGTAACAACGTTTGGTTTTCGGGGGTTAAGGTTGGTATCGTTAAACAAATTGCTTTTGATGGCGTTTCCAACGTTCGCGTGGTGATGAACATCGAGGAGAAATCGGTGGAGTACATTCGTAAAGATGTGCAAGCATCTTTGGGTTCGGATGGTTTAATTGGTAATGCGATTATCAATTTGGAAGGCGGAACTGCCGCTGCTCCTGCGATTACAGAAGGCGATCAGATCGGTTCAAAAGCGACTGGTGGCGTAGAAGCGATGTTGCATACTTTGCAAGATAACAACGAAAACTTGTTGCAGATTACGAAGAACTTCGCCACGCTTTCGGAGAACTTGGTAGAAGGGAAAGGTTCTGTTGGTGCTTTGCTTGCTGATGAATCGATCGCTAATTCTTTAAAAGCAACCTTGGCTTCCATGCAAGGTGCCATGGCTGGCGTAGATCGCAGCATGAAGAATGTGGAAGTGTTGACTAAAAAGCTGAACACTGAACAAGGTTTGATTCATGATTTGACAACTGATACAGCTGTTTTTGCTAGCTTGCGTGCATCAGCGGCACAATTGCAAGGTGTTACCCAAACGGCCAACGCATTAATGGCCAATTTGGATCAGGTAACGACGCGTTTGAACGAGAAGGATAACGCCGTTGGCGTGCTGACAAACGATGCGCAGGCTGCTGAAGAAATCAAGCAAATCCTGCAAAACTTGAACCAAGGTACGGCCAAGCTGGATGAAAATATGGAAGCGCTTCAGAGTAATTTCTTGTTTCGCGGTTTCTTCAAACGTCGCGCCAAAGAACAAGAAAAAGCGCGTCAGGATTCCATCAAAAATATTAATCGTTAATTCGAATTATCAAAAAGGTAAATGAGTATTTCGGATAAAGACGTCATTTTTGAGGATAATCATCTCATCGCGATTAATAAGCGTGGTGGTGATATTGTCCAGGTGGATGTAACGGGTGATCTTTCGCTAGAAGATATGGTAAAAGAATACTTGGCCAAGAAGTATGATAAACCCAATGCCGCATTTTTAGGTGTGATTCATCGATTGGATCGCCCTGTCAGCGGGATGATTCTCTTTGCGAAAACGAGTAAAGCGCTGGATCGCATGAATCGCCTGTTTCATGACCGTAAGGTGGAAAAAACGTATTTGGCTGTTGTGCGCGAGCAACCACCGAAAGAAGCGGATAAATTGGTGAATTGGTTATTACGTGATCGTAAGAAAATGATCACGAAAGCCTACAATCGAGAAGTTAAAAACGGTAGCCGTGCGGAATTGGATTATCGGGTTATCGGCGAATTAAATGGATTCTATTTGTTGGAGGTAAAACCTTTAACTGGTCGTACTCATCAAATTCGCGCGCAATTAGCCTACATGGGATGTCCGATTGTCGGCGATAACAAATATGGCTATCAGCGCGGAAGCCATCAGCGCACTATTTGTTTGCATTCTCGCTCACTAGGTTTCGAACATCCGGTGAAACAAGAAGCTACTTTGCTGAAAGCCAACTTACCAACAGACGGATTTTGGGAAAAATTCAACAGCTTGCTATAATCCCTTTCTGGGATTTTGAACGATAATTGTTTACTTTTGTAGCATGGCTTATATCAGGCACTTTGTAATGACAACACTGCTGTTTTTAGCAGTTTCTACCTTGACTCCGCCAACTGCACAAGCGCAATGCGCTATGTGTACATTGAACGCGGAAAATAGTACCAAAGAAGGGAATATGCAGGGCAAAGGATTAAACGACGGCATTTTGTTTTTGTTGGCAATGCCATTCTTAATTGGTGCCGGCGTCGGATTACTTTGGTACAAGAAATTTAGAGTGAAATCGAACTAGTGTTGCATATATTGCATCAAACTATCGAAGATAAATGCGCGCTCGGGATGGTTGCTTCCCAAATAAGACTGTAATTGCGTCAGGTGTTGATCCTTAAATTTTTCTACGCTGTTCCTATCGTTAAAAATAAGTTGCAAAGAATACGTATGGCCTTCATGCGGAGAATCCAACATAGCAAGTAGCTTGGGCGTGTATTCGCTAGCAAGTGATGGAAGAAATGAGGTTTTGATCCAATTTAGTGCTTCAGCGTTAGCACTGTCTTCTACTATGATTGAGATGTTGTACAAATACATAACGCGAAAATACACTTTTTGAACGAGGAAAATCATCCACAGCGAACTATTCCTCGTCCTGTAAAATTAAAGTTGCAGAAGAGTGAAATCACCAAATAATTCCAATATTTGAAAATGTGCTGCTGGAATTAATGACATACAAGATAAAACATACGGCTTACCTGTTGTTTTTGTTTTCGTTGCTATGGCAATCATGTGCGGAGAAAACTAAAGACGAAAAACGTATTCCGGTCGAAAATTTCATATTCAAATCTGAAAAGAGCAACTTCAAACTATCTCCTGATGGTAGCAAGATTGCTTATTTGGGTATGCACGATCATTGCAAAAATATTTTTATCAAAGATTTGCAGAACGATGATCTTTCGAAACAGCTGACTTACCAAGAGAATTTTAACGTTGCCAACTTTCATTGGGCAAATGATAGCATAATCGTTTTCTTTAATTCGTGGTACACGGATGATGCGCTGAAAGTGAGTGCAGTAAACGTAAAAACAGATTCTATAAGTAGCGTTTTAGAATCAACACAAAGCAAGCTAAAGTTTGCTCAACCCATTCGAGATTACAACGGCGCGTTATATGCTTCGATCAATTTACGCGATTCTACGGTATTTGATCTATATAAGGTGTTTTTAGATGGGAGAAAGCCACAGTTGGTGTACGAAAATCCGGGTAAAATTACTTCTTGGATTCCATCGGACGACGGTGTTGTTCGTTTAGCTTTAACGAGTGATAGCGCACAAGAATCGATCTTGTATCGAGCGACTGATAAGGAGAAATTTAAAGAGGTGACATCAAACGATTTTAAAACTTCCATCTATCCATTCGGCTACGCAGGACAATCTACTACGCATATTTTTGCATTATCGAACCAAGATCGAGATAAATTGGCTGTGGTAGAATACGACGTGTCGAAAGGAGAAGAAGTACGGGAAGTTTTTGCTGATGTGGATGTAGATGTAAACTGGGAAGGATATTCGCATTATCGCAAAAAGCCTTTGTTCGCGTCGACCAGCGCTTGTCGTAAACACTATACTTTCTTCGACCCAACTATGCGTGCGGTACACGATGCTGTGCAACAAAAGTTTGAAGGATTTTCGATTGATTTTACGGATGTCGATCAGAACTTGCAGAATTTTTTGATACGCGTTTACAGCGATTTACGTCCAGGTGATATCTACCATTACAACCGCATTAAGCATGAGTTTACCAAATTGGTAACGGTTTATCCGGACTTAGAAAGTGATGATATGCGCCCCATGGAATCCATTAAATTCAATGCGCGGGATAATCAGGAGATTCATGGGTTCATTACCTATCCGAAAGGTAAAAAGGTAAATTGTCCATTGGTTGTTTTGGTGCATGATGGGCCGGGACGTCGCGACGAATGGGGATTTAATCCGGAAGTGCAATTTTTAGCGAATCGTGGGTATGCCGTTTTCCAAGTAAACTATCGCGGTACGACCGGCTATGGTAAGAAATTTTGGTCTGCCGGCTTTAAAGAATGGGGAGGTAAGATGCAAGCGGATATCATAGATGGTGTAACTTGGTTGATTCACGAAGGTAAAGTCGATAAAAATAGAATGGCGATTATGGGAACTGGGTTTGGCGGTTATTCTGCTTTGTACGCAGCGGCTTTCCATCCATCTATGTATAAATGTATCATCTCTTCATCGGGTTACAGCAATCTATTTACGTACTTTAAAGAAATACCGCCACATTTGAAACCGTACGTACAGATGTACGCGCAGATTATCGGCGACCCCGAACGCGAACCAGAATTTTTTAAAACCATTTCTCCGCTATTTCATGCCGGAAGGGTCAAACAACCGGTCTTGTTTTTTCAAGGAGGAAAGGATAAGTACACGTCCGTAACAGATGCGAACCAATTTGTGTCGAGATTAAAACAAAATAATGTGCCTGTTCGCTATATTTTTAAGGAGGAAGAAGGCAGGCGTTTCAAGAACGAAGAAAATATGGCTTTGTATTTTCAAGAAGTGGAACAGTTCTTGGCCAAGTATTTAAAATAAACTGAATTAAGTGTCCCAACCTGTTGTCCGTTATCAGAAAAATTTTGGTTTGCTGATAGCCTTCTTGGCTATCGTTACCATTTTGTATGTGGCGTCGGTTGTGTTGGCTAGATCCACAATTACCAATCATGTAGAGTCCGAGTTTTATAACCGAAAAACAGATGTGTTCGACGCTACTATTAAACCTTTCAACGACTTCCTTTACAACGGAATTCCGGAGCTTTCTTATTATCAAGGTTTTCTGGATTCGGCACAAGCCAGACAGTTTGCGGATCAAACCTTGCGTAAAAATCCGTTCGTGGAAGAGGTGGTTTTCTATGACGTGAATATCACCAATTCGAAGTTGGTAAATCGCGGAGTTCGCTATCGCGATAATCTGCTGTTTCATCCCAAATCGATTATCAGCTTTGCATTGGATTCCGCATATCGACTAATCATCAATTCTAATTTTCGCGAACAGCTGGATCCCTTTGGCGGCGATTTCAATAATATGGCGATCAAATTCTTCGATTATATTGCCAAGGTTGACGAATCAACCACGCTGACGGAAGATGAGATTTACCGTGTATTCTATTCCTTGTCGCCCGGAAAAATCGGGTACTTAAATATCCCAAGGATCAACGATTTACTGCTTTATAAAACCTTGTTGGTAAACGATAGCTTACCGGAAGCGTATTTTGAGCAAGATATGTTTATGTTTCAGATCAATCCGCAAAAGCTGAAGCTGAGTAATACGCAACCGCGTTATTATGAGAAAGTGATGATTACGCCGCTAACGGATCCCGCTGCAATGGAAGAAACACCATATTATGCTACGGAATTACCTTTACCCGGTGCACTTTCAGATTTTAAAATTAAGTTCGAGTCATCCCGAGAATTTGTTTCCAAAGAAGTTTATCGCTGGTTGATTCCGGTGGTGGTTGGGCTTTCTTTCTTATACTTAGTTCTACTGTCGATCATTTATTTGATTTACCGAAACATTAGTAATAACGGCAGATTGTATCGATTGCAATATGATTTCATCAATAATTTAACGCACGAATTCAAAACACCAGTCAGCGTTATTAAGATCGCTGGTAACAATATAAAAAGCGCACAACACGTAAGCGAGCAAGAACGGCAAATGTATGGGCGGATCTTAGATCAGGAAGCTGATAAGCTGAATAATCTGATGAATAAATTATTATCATTCGCTCAAATTGAAAACAAATCGATACGATACAAAGGCGAGTGGATTAATTTGCACGACTTTTGCGATGAGATGTTCAGCGCATGCCGAATCAAGTACCACGATATTAAGTTGACGTATCGGGTGGAGGTTACAGATGAGATGTACACGGATCCAGTGTTACTTACGTCGGTCTTTCAAAATCTGGTGGATAACGCATATAAATATTCGGATTTAAATAATAAAGTGATCGATATTTCGGTCGTTGAGGCGAAGAAGCATTTTACGCTCATTTTTAAGGACGAAGGAATTGGCATCGCTAAAACTGAGCTAAAGAATATATTTAAGAAGTTTTATCGTATAAAAAATCAGTACAACCAAGGCGGAAGTATCGGTTTAGGATTAGCGTTTTGTAAAGAAATCACAGAATTTATGGGTGGTGAAATTCGTGTAGAAAGTGTGTTGGGCGAAGGCACCACGTTTACATTGACATTCCCTAAATAATAGTAGAGATAATATGGAAAAGGAAATTACCGTAGCAGTTGTTGAAGACGATGAGAACTTGAGATTCTTGGTAAGTCATCGCTTACAGACCGAGAACTACCAAGTTATACAAATCGGCGATGGATTAGAAGCTGAGAGAGAGATTCTAGAGAAGCAGCCAGATATCGTGCTTTTGGATTGGATGCTCCCGGGCAAGGAAGGTATTGAAGTATGTGAAGCTGTGCGTAAGGCAGGCTTCGAAAATATCATCATCATGATGACTGCAAAATCGCAGGATGTCGACAAAATTGATGCATATAGCTATGGAGTTACCGATTACATTACCAAACCATTTAATATGGATGTTTTGGTTGCGATGATTGAGAACAAAGTACGCTTTTTTGTCCCGAAATCAGGCTCCGAAATTTATCATTTTGGTCAAACAGAACATCACCCCAATATCCATTCGCTCGTGCGCGACGAGAAGAAGATTGAGTTGACGATTTTGGAAAATCGCATTCTATTGCACTTTTTGCGCAACAAGGGAAAAGATGTAACGAGAGAAGAATTGATGGAAGCTGTTTGGGGGTATAGTTCTAATGTAAATACGCGTACCTTAGATATGCATGTCGTTCGTTTGCGTAAAAAAATCGAAAAAAATCCTGATAAACCCTCTTATTTACAAACAGTTAGAGGGTTGGGGTATAAGTTTGTAGACGAAGAGTCCGAAAATCCAGATTAAATTTGCTTTTCTAAATAGGGTTGCCTATTTTCGTAATAATGAGCAAGGCCATGTCATCCACGTCGGATAATATGGTCTTGTCTTTTTTATTGTCCATTATAAAAGTAAAAAAGATTAATATAATTCAATTATGGCAGAAGTAACGTATTACACCGAGGAGGGGCTGGCAAAGCTGCGCGAAGAGTTGCAGTACTTAAAAACAGAAGGCAGAGCAAAGATTGCCAATGCCATTTCAGAAGCTCGCGATAAAGGCGATCTTTCTGAAAATGCGGAATATGATGCTGCTAAAGAAGCACAGGGATTGCATGAAGCAAAAATTGCGAAGTTGGAAGAAGTGTTGTCAACCGCTCGTATTATCGATGAATCCAACTTAGATACATCAAAAGTGTTGGCTTTATCCATTGTGAAAATTAAAAATGTGAAAAACGGTGCGGTAATGACTTATCAGTTGGTTTCTGAAACGGAAGCAGATTTGAAGTCAGGTAAGATTTCTGTGAAATCGCCAATCGCTCAAGGTTTATTGGGCTTGAAAGTAGGAGACGTCGCTACAGTTAGCGTTCCTGCTGGTCAAATGGACTTGGAAATCTTGGAAATATCACGTTAAAAATATAGTCGGTTATGTGCGGTTCTGCCATAGCCGCACGGTACAAACCAACACAGTGAAGAAAGAAGTCGAAATACCATATTCCGACTTCTTTCTTTTTTTGTTATATTTGCTAATGATCACCAAGTCGACTTTTGCTTGCTTAAGTTTTCCGATCGGCTGTTCTACTAGCTATGTAGGAATTTAAGATTTGGGTTTTTTATATACGAATAGTATCTATGTCAACAATATTTTCGAAGATTGTCTCTGGAGAATTACCAGCCTACAAGGTAGCAGAAAGTAATGATTACTTGGCCTTTTTAGATGTCAGACCACTTACAAGAGGACATGTTTTGGTTATTCCTAAGGAAGAGACGGATTACATATTCGATATCGGCGATGATTCCTACATGAGTATGTGGATGTTTGCAAAGATCGTCGCACAAGGAATTAAACGAGCAATTCCCTGCATTCGAGTGGGGGTAGCGGTAGTAGGTTTGGAAGTGGCGCATGCGCACATTCATTTAGTACCTATCAACCAAATCTCAGATCTTAATTTCGAAAACCCCAAACTGAGTTTCTCTGAGGATGAAATGTCCGAAACTGCAGAGCAAATTCGAGAAGCAATTTCTCAAATTACACATGGATAGTTTGTCTGATGACCATTGTTCCCCAACCTTGGATAGATTTTCTATCAGTACGGATTTAAATTGATTGACATGCACGAGTTTTTACTATCGTTTCAACAATTAATGGATCCGGAGTACCTGCTAAGTCATGGCGGATTCTATATCGTTTGTCTCATTGTTTTCGCGGAAACAGGTTTATTTTTCGGTTTCTTTTTGCCGGGCGATTATCTGTTATTCCTAGCAGGCTTGTTCTGCGCACTAGGAAAGATTGATGTCGATATTTTTACCCTGTATTTCGGGATTCTGGCAGCTGGCGTGTTAGGTAATTTCGTTGGTTATTGGTTTGGTAATCGAGCCGGACCAATGCTGTTTAAACGAAAAGATTCCATTCTTTTCAAGCGCAAATATGTGGTTATGGCGGAGGAATTCTTTCAGAAATGGGGAGGTACTGCGCTGATTATCGGGCGTTTTGTTCCGATTATTCGTACATTTGCTCCCATATTTGCGGGCGTAGTACAGCTAAACTTTCGAAAATTCGTGCTTTACAATATCATTGGTGCGTTTTTGTGGGTTTCGTTGTTAACATTGACCGGTTACTACCTAGGTGTGAAATTCCCGGAAATCATCAACTATGTAGAATACATCATTATTGGCCTGATCGTTATTGCTTTCCTGCCAATTGCTATTGCCTTATTGAGAAGACAGATCAAACAACGTAAGAATCAAATAAAAAATTAATAGTTAATACCATTACATGAGTACACAACATCCTTGGCACCAAGTGTCGCCTGGCGACGATTTGCCTAGTTCCGTAAATGCCATTATTGAAATCCCGAAAGGTTCTAAAGCAAAATACGAAATCGACAAAGACAGTGGCTTGATCAAGTTGGATCGCGTATTGTTTTCGTCTGTGATGTATCCTGCAAACTACGGCTTCATCCCGCAAACATATTGTGACGATAAAGATCCGTTAGATATTTTGGTGCTTTGTTCGGTAGATGTATATCCAATGAGCTTGATCGAAGCGAAAGTTGTTGGTGTTATGCACATGATCGATGGCGGTGAGCAAGATGATAAAATCATTGCGGTAGCCAAACACGATATGTCTGTCAACTACATCAACGATCTTTCTGAGTTGCCTCCTCACACAATGAAAGAAATTGTACGTTTCTTCCAAGATTATAAGGCTTTGGAAAATAAGAATGTTACAATTGAAAACTTATATGGCAGAACATACGCAGAAAATGTTATCTTAGAGAGCATTGAGCTGTATAAGAAAGAGTTTGGTAATAAATAGATAAAATATAAATGGGTCTCGATCTTTTTTGGACAATTTTCTTGGTACTTGCTAACGGATTTTTCGTGGCGGCGGAGTTCGCAATCGTAAAAGTTCGCGCATCACAGATAGAGCTTCAAGCAAAATCTGGAAGCAAAGTGGCCGCGATGGCCAAAAATATAACCGAGCACCTAGATGGCTATTTAGCTGCCACACAATTAGGTATTACCTTAGCTTCCCTAGCTCTTGGTTGGGTGGGCGAGAAAGTGATGACGGAAATCGTAAATAGTATTTTCGGATGGTTCAATGTAGAGTTAACAGGCCGTTGGGCGACCAACTTAGGTCACGTACTAGCCTTCTCCATCATCACTTTCCTACATATTGTATTCGGCGAGTTGGCGCCCAAATCCATCGCTATTCAAAAACCGGTGGCCACAACCATGCGTATTGCGCTGCCGTTGCAATTCTTCTACTACATCTTCAAACCTATCATTTGGGTATTGAATGGCTTCGCCAACTTCCTGTTGAGATTAATTGGCATTCAGGTAAATGCACATGAAGTCAGCCATTCATCGGAAGAATTACAATATTTATTGGAAAAAGGACGTGAAAGCGGTGCTTTAAATAATTCAGAGCACGAGCTTATCAAGAACGTTTTTGATTTCAACGAACGAATTGTTAAAAACATTATGGTGCCACGTACCAAAATCGTGGCGGCTGAAGTGAATGAAAATCCGCAGGATTTTATTAATCGTGTTACTGAGGAAGGTTATTCTCGCGTACCGATTTATCAAGATAATATCGACCAGATTATCGGTTTGGTGCATACCAAAGACTTATTGCCGATCGTTGCCAATGGGAGGGAAGTGGTATTGAAACGCATCATGCGCAAACCTTACTTCATTCCGGAAACGAAAAAGATCAATGATCTAATGGCGGAGTTCCAACAGAAACGTATCCAAATCGCTTTTGTGTTGGATGAATTTGGCGGTACAGCTGGTATGGTAACCTTGGAAGATATTGTGGAAGAGTTGGTCGGCGATATTCAAGATGAGTACGATGAGGAAACACCTTTGGTAGAACGTATTTCCGACACCGAGTTTATGGTAGATGCGGGTGCGAATGTACACGACGTAAATGAGTTCTTGCCACTTGAATTACCGGAAAGTTCAGACTACGATACCGTAGCTGGTTTGGTAAGCCATGTTTTCGAACGCATTCCTGATGTGGGCGATAGCTGTGAAGACTTGGGTTACAACTTTACCGTTATCAAAAAAACACAGCAAAACATTGAGTTTGTAAAACTCGATCTTGTGGAAACACCGAATGATGATTCGGAAGATGACGAGTAATCTATGTTGTTGTTTTACACACCGGATATACGTCCCAATCACAAAGAATATTTACTTTCAGAAGAAGAAAGTAAGCACGCTATTCGTGTGCTTCGCTTAAACGTGAATGATAAAATTCACTTGGTAAATGGTATTGGTGATCTGTTCGAAGCGGAAATTATTGATGCGCACCCAAAGCGCACTGCTCTACGTATTTTATCCATTCAAAGCGAATTTGAAAAGCGAAGTTACTACCTGCATATCGCGGTAGCTCCAACAAAAAATATTGATCGTTTAGAATGGTTTATCGAAAAAGCGACCGAGATAGGAGTCGACGAGATAACACCAATTATCTGCGAACATTCAGAGCGCAAAGAAGTGAAAATTGATCGTTTGAATAAAGTGGCAGTCGCTGCCATAAAACAATCTTTAAAAGCTTATCTACCTCAAATCAATCCCGCAATTAGCTATTCGCAATTTCTTACTCAGCAACAGAATAACTCTGAGAATCATTATAAAGCGATTGCGCATTGTGTGGATATGGAGAAAACGTATTTACCTGCAATCTTTCCGCCGAATTCGTCTGCGCTGATGTTAATAGGTCCTGAAGGAGATTTCTCTCCCAAGGAAATAGAATCCGCTCAATCCGCTGGTTTTGCGATGGCATCGCTTGGCGATAGTCGTTTGCGTACCGAAACAGCCGCATTAATGGCGGTAGCAGAGGTTTCTTTTATCAACCGATAGAAGAGGAATAACTTTTTTCTTGTGATATTTTTGGTGTTTCTTAAACTTATCTTGATGACAATTTGGTTCAATTAGATTGTGCCGCGTTGTTCCTCCTCGTAACGACGAAAAGAGAGGAGGACAACCTTAAAAGTTTGCGTTATCGCGTGGCCCAGAAATGATTGTGAAGCAATCTCAACACTTTACGAATCAACGACTTCACAGCTAAACAATATCTACTTTACCAATACGGCATCTACGATCTGCACTTCTGAATTTCCCTTCAAAGGCTCCGGGTTAAAGACCATCTTACCTCGCAATTTGATTGGTTCGTCCGAAAATTTTACCGTCGATCCATTTTTCATGATAATCTCCACCATAGGCGGAATACCGTTTGTCCCACAAAATTGACATTGTGCCAAAGGTAAAACCGACATCATAAAAGTATTATGATTACGACCACTCTTCAATGGGACCATATACCCAGGCAAATCTACCTGCTTATTTTCTAACGCTTTTAGAACAGGGGGATATTCTGGAGTATATACCTTTTTGTTTCCTTTGGTAGAAACTTTGTACATCATTTTATCGATCGCTTCCCATGTTTTATTCATCATGGGCGTATGATCAGGCACATTCATTTCCGGATATTGCTGCCCGCCGATTTGCGCTTTTGCACTGATTGCTGTAAATGCTAAGAGTAGGACAAAGACTAAATTTTTCATCTGTTTCTGTATATTTTATTTATCTCCCAGTATGCTGGAAATTGTTGTGTTGTATGCTTTGATGGCCGGTAAAATGGCTGCAATCATTCCAATAGCGGATGCGATTAGTAAAATCAACCATTCGGTCAGATTAATAGCTAGCGCCTGAATGAAATCTGCACTTTGTCCGGTTTGCGTGCTGATGTAATACAAGGCTAAATGTCCGAGTAATAGACCGACTAATCCACCGATGAATGTAATAACTAATCCTTCGACTATCACCAAAGTGAATAGTTTAGTTTTTCCTGCACCCAAGGAACGCATGACGGCCAAGTCGTATTTACGCTCTTTTAAGGCGTTGTACAAGCTGATAAAGACACTTAATCCAGCGATTAACATAATCACATAAGCCAATATCTCCAGAGAATCAATACCTACCCCCAATAAAGAGAATAAGCGTGTTGTTTCCATCGCTGGCGAAGCGGCTTGCATGGAAGTGGATTGGTTAATCATCCGCGGAAGCGTACTAATTGCTGCCGGACTGCTGTAACGAATCAGTAAGGAGGTTATTTCCAAACCTTGTGTTTTGTACACATCGTCCCCAATGCTTTTTACCACACGTACTTCGGAAGTATCTGCTTCTTCAACCGTATGATCATGAGCATGCAATTCCTCTGCATCATGATGTTTGTGATCGTGGTCGTCGCTTTCAGCATGATGATGCGCATCTTCATGTTCCTCGGCGTGCTGATGGTTGTGATCTGCTTCATCGTGAGCAATATCGTGCACATCCCAAATGCTCGCCAAATCGCATAACAATAAGTTGTCTACAACGGTTGCTGTCGGCTCAAGAATCCCGACGACTTTAAATGGATGCTCGTCGTGCACATGACCATTTTCCGCTAGTCCATGTGCACTGTGCACTTCATCCCCGATTTTTAATTTATTTTTCCGTGCTGTTTCACTTCCAATAACCGTTTCGAAGCTCTTTTCCCACATCTTGCCTTCTGCTAAAGTCAGCTCATATAGATCGAAATAGCTGCTATCTGTTCCGATAATGCGGTGGCCTTGGTAATTGTCGCCAAGCGACATCGGGACCGCCAAATCGATCAGTGGATTATTGCGTAATTCTTCCGCATCGGACAGTAAAATGTTTCCCGTTGGATAATCGACGTGGTAAATTGAGCTTAAAATCAATTGTAGTGGACTGCCCTTTGCGCCAACAACCAAGTCAATATTCTTGCTGTTGTTGTCCAATTGTTTTTCGAATGTATCGCTCGTGATATAAATGACTACCAAAATCGCTACACCGAATGCTGTTAATAAAATGCTGAGCAGCGCCGATCCCAATTGCTGCGTGATGTTTTTCCAAACTAAATGTAATGTACTCATATCAGAAATAGCAATTAAAGGAGGTAAGTATTTACAAATTCATCTTTCAAGCGTTTGTCGTGCGTTGCGATTACCAAGGTTGAACCGTGTTGATTGGCCATCTCTGTTAATAATGTCAATACACGTTGCGTATTATTGTCATCCAAAGAAGCTGTTGGTTCATCGGCAAGTAAGATTGCAGGTTTATTGATTACTGCTCTAGCGATTGCCGCGCGTTGTAATTGTCCACGGCTAAGCTGATTGGGTCGTTTATCAACATGCTCCGCAAGCTGCAGTTGCTGTAATAATGTAAGCACATGTGCTTTGTCTACCTTATATCCCGCCAAAGATTGTGCAAGTTGGATGTTCTCCGTCAACGTCAAGTTCTTGAGAAGATGCGCTTCCTGAAAAATGAATCCAATATTTTGTGCGCGAAATTTATCTAAAGCGGATTCGGACATGCGATAAACATCTTCGTTTTTTATATGGACGCTTCCGGAAGTTGGATGGGAAAGTCCGCCCAAAAGGTTGAGCAAGGTACTTTTTCCCGTTCCGGAATCTCCGAGCAGTAGGGTGTGTTGCTGTTTAGTGATAGTAAGGTTATTGAAATTGAGCAGCGGACTGCTTGATCCATACCGAAAAGTCAAACTTTCCGTATTCAGGACGTAATTCTCCATGCCGACGTCTTTTTTCTGCAAAATAGCACTTTTTTTAGGCTTAAGCGAATGGAGTAGGGGAGGAATGTAATGAATAACGAGTTATTTATACAAAAAATGTCCTAGTGAAATTTTCACTAGGACATTTCCTGTTTTATATATGGGTTAATCTAGAAACCTACAGTCCAGCCTTTAGCCCACTCTGGCTGATCAACTCCAGAACCAGCACCAACTGCGCTAGCATTTTCAGTGATCATTTTGTTGATGTCAACAGCTGTACCAGCAGTGTTCGAACCTTTAACTTTCGTTCCTACGTTAATAAATCTAACGTTGGTAGCTTTCAATGATCCTGCGTTAACAAAAGCAATACTAGCATCGTGTTGGATGTCGAAACCGGTTCCCCAGTTTGCTAAAACCACATTATCCAAATTGCCATTCGTTCCAAAACGCATTTTAACTGCTTGGTTTTCGTCTCCAGCGTTATTGCCTACTAAAGTGATGTTACGAAGTGTTGGGTTAGAAATTGGGGTAAGGCTACTGTTTGTTTGGTTGTTATCCGCTTCAATACCTCTATTTCCATTGTTAGTTCTTTTACCGTACCAGTTTTCTCCAGTTCCAACCCAGCCCTCAGTCCAGTCGAATAAATCATCACCAACTTTTTTGTTATCTACATTGTTGTTGATCACTACTAAGTAACGAGAATCAACCGTTCCACCGAACCATTCAAATCCATCATCTGAGCCCTCGTAAGCTTGAACATATTCTATAGTTGTGCCTTTACCTACACCAAACAGAGAAAGACCATTGAATTCTTTGTCTGTACTGTATGAATAGCCTGTATATTCTAATCTAAGGTATTTGATAGATCCCGAGTTGTCATTAGCATCAGTCCCGCCGTAAGTCAATTCGGATACTTCTGCTGTTCCAGTTTGTCCTTTATTTATTGGAGCTTTACCGCACAATACCAAACCACCCCATGCTCCAGGGTTTTTTGTCGTAGCGGTCATTACCACTGGGTTAGTAGCCGTTCCTTTTACATTTATTTTTCCACCTTGTCCTACAGCTATATAGCGAATTTCTTGCTGTTGAGTAGTAACATCGGTAGCTTCAATAATCACGCCTGGTTCCACAGTAAGGGTAGCACCAGAACGGACTTCTAATTTTCCTGTAAGTTTATAAGTTCCAGAGTTTAATACAACTTCGCCATCTGTGATAACACCTCTTAAATCTTCTCTGTTTAATTCAAAACTTGAGGTGCTACCTGTGTTGTCATCGCTACTACAAGAAGCGAAAGTGACCAATGAAACAATAGCTCCCAAGGCTAGGTTTTTACAATTGGTTAAAAATGTCTTTTTCATTTTGTTATTGTTTTTTCTGTCTCAAAATTAATGCTACAATTTATCCTTTGTTTTACTTCTATGTTATCCTATTGTTAAAGGCGGTATCTTACTCCAATTGAAAATCGAACACCTCTTTTATAATTAAACAACGTGGAAGGGGCCAACACTTCGCCTTCTGATGACTTGTTCTCTTGAATACGGTTGAAATTTGGATTCGTCACATTTAAAATATTGGCATCTATACCCAAACGATTATTGATTTTGTATTTGAGGATAAAATCTAAAGTGCCTACGCCCTGGTCAATCTGATTGCCACGTCCTTCGTTACCGAATGCATACAATCGATCAGAGAAATAATTATATACAACCGTTGCTAATATGTCAGAAGAGTTTTCAAATGACTTATAGTAGGATACGTCTGCGTTAATAAGAAAATCCGAAGCACCAGTGAACTTAGACCGCTTATCCGTTGTATTAATATTGTATTGACCGCCGGATGCAAATTGAGTTTCTCTGCGTACTTTTTCTGGATCGATAACCTGATCGGTATTCATATACGCTGCATTTGCACCTGCAGATAGTTTTCCAAATCCCTCTGATTCAATCATATCTTTTTTGAATTCCACCTCTATGCCGAATACGGTACCGTAGTCGCCAATGTTCACATAGGATATATCGTTTGAAGAAGAAGTCAACTGTACCTCATTGATGGGGTTTTGAATGTATTTTCCGAAAAGTGTTGCCGAAAGAAGTTCAGAAGATTTTGGAAATGCCTCCCAACGAAGGTCAAAGTTATAATCCGTCGATGGGTACAAATTTGGATTACCCTGTTTAGACTCGTTGACATCTCTGTAGTTGAAAAATGCTCTTTCTTTAAATTGTGGTAATGTATATGTTCTGCTGACACCCATTCTTAGGTTTTGTTTCTCTTTTAAAACATATTTTAAGAGTAAGCTAGGTAGAAATTCATTTCTCGTGATGTTATTGTTTCTTCCGCTTCGATCTAACTGTGTTCTAAAGCTGATATCTTGAGAAATATTTTCATATCTTAATCCTAACACACTACTTAATTTGTCTGTCAGATTATATTGTACGTTTGTGAAAGGCGCATGAATAGTTTGTTTACCATCGTACGTCTGAGGCAAATCTGCATTAAAACCTTCTTGAGAGAAATCTTCGTTATTGAGATTCGTTTTGTTGAAGAACTCATCCAAATTTTTAGGGTCAATCGGTCGATCTCTAGGAACAACGAAATTTACTTGGAAATCCTCGAAGCTTCGTTCTTTGATTTTTCCGCTATATCCAACAGACCATAAGCCTTTGTCGTTATTGAGTTTGTAATTTGCGGCAAGATTGATTGCTACTTCGTTTTCTGTCAAATCTTGAAAATATCGGTGGTTATCCGTAGAAGTATTTCGGATGAAGACATAGCTTTGTAGCGTGTCATTGTACGACATGTAGTTTTGTATACGGTCTGGTATTTTTGTTTTTACCGCATTGTAAGAAGCCCCCCAATTGATATCGATTTTATCGTTCAGCTTATGCTTTCCCAAAAATTGATTCGTTATTACGGTATTCTGCATGAACGTGGAACGACGGATTAAACCATTATTGTTTTCAGCCATGTCGGTCAGATGTCCAGTGTAGGTATCATAAAATTGATCCGAAGAATTCATTAACAAAAAGTTGTATGTTATTTTGTGGTTTTGGTTAAGTGCATAGTTTGCGGTAAGCATACCGGTAGAATTTGTTGTAAACCCTTGTCGTACTTGTGATAGGTCATTGATTACCCCGCCGCCGGCACTTAACTGTCTGTTCACGCCTTCCCGATGGTAAGTATCGCTTGAAAAGTTGGCGGAAGCAAATAAATTCAACTTATGCCCGTTACTGAAATCAAAAGATTTTCCTCCCAACAATCCGAAGTTTCCATTCCAAGGAGTTTTCTTGACTGGATTCATGCTGTTCTGAAAGTTGAATCCACCTAGGGGATCGTTTGGAACACCATAATTCGCAAATCCCAAAGGACTAGGACCATCTTGTAAATAGAAGTTGTTCCAGTTATTTAACACATTCGTATTGACACTACTTCCTAATTTAACCTCGAAAAATCCTTTTCCTTCGTAGTTTTTGGAAGCGATATCAACGTTTCCGCCTGCGAAATCACCAGGAAGATACGTGCTATAAACTTTATCAATAGTTATATACTCAATAATATCTGAAGTGAAAAGACCTAACTCGAGATTTTTTAATTCAGGATCATTCGATGGTACAGGTAGGCCGTTCAACGTGGTGTTATTATAACGATCTCCTAATCCACGTACAAAAACCTCGTTACTTCCCTCTTGTCTCGACACGCCCGTCATTCTATTCACTGCAGCTCCAGCGTCCGAGATTCCTTTTCTTGAAAGCTCTTGCGCACCCATTAATTCTACCATCAAATTCGATTGCTTTCTCATGTCGAGCAATGCAATTTCGCTGGCACGTTCGCGACGGCGCGAGACAACGATTTCATCTAATACAGAATTTTTGCTAACTAGCGATATGGTTGCAAATACCACGTCATCATTTCCACGATCTACTATGATGGTATCAGAATCGTAACCGATTACACTCGCTACAATTTTATATGATTTGTTACCCTTAGGAACCTCAAAAAAGAAGTTACCTTGAGCATCAGAAGATGTTTGTGAGTTTCTTTCGATTAACTGGATGGACACTCCCTCAATCGTTTTCATTGTTTCGACGTCTAAAACAACGCCTTTAATGCCATTTTGCTGGGCGGAAACGCTGACGATTGCACCGATGAATAGTGCCAAAGAAATTAGTAGATACTTCATTGTTTGCATATTTGATTGCTTTTACTCCAATCCGATGAGCAATTTTCTGTGCATGTCGCGTGAACATATCACTTTTCGCCTCAAAGCATTGTTAATATTTTGTTGCAAATCTATAAGCAAAGTGTTACCCTAGAGTTAAGGGTAAATTATGTTAATGGTCACTATTTGTTAAGTAATTGTGAACTGTGACTGGTAGTATTTTGGAAAAAGTAGATTAAGGTATTTTTATGTAAAAGAAACGCGGGTTGTCTATTTAGACAACCCGCGTTTCTTTTACCCCAAATCCAATTCCTGCCTTTGTCCAGTTTCGCAGGCTCGGTAAATCGCTTCAATAATTTTCATGTCTTGGACGCCGACGTTGCCGTCTACCGGGATGATTGGAGATTTTCCATCCAAGATGATCTGTGCCATTTCATCCATTTGGGTCGTTTGATGCACTGTATGCGGTTGGTTCAATGAGCCATCTTTCGTTCTGCCTTTTATAGGACCGTAATTTGTAGAAGGTTGCATTTCTACGAAATTCTTTTCACCTAGCAGGTAGAAGCGGTCGAGATGATCCATCGCGTAAGTGGAAAGACAAGAAGCAACAGCTCCGCTTGGAAAACCTAATTGAAATTGAATCGTTTCGTCCACGCCCTCTTTAAAAATTTCGGGATTTGTCTTCGTTTCTTGCGCAGTAACCCAAATCGGGTCTTCACCGACCATATAACGCGCACCGTTGATGGCATAAATTCCAATATCCATCAGAGAACCTCCACCAGCTAAAGTTTTATCAACGCGCCATTGATTTGGGTCGCCAATTTTAAATCCCGTTTGTCCTTGGAAGAATTTTATTTTGCCGAGCTCGCCGCTTTCGCGCATAGCATGAACTTTCAGCGTATTCGGCTCGAACCGCATCCGATAACCAATCAATAATTTAACACCAGCGGCTTCACAAGCATCCACCATTTCTTGGCCTTCCCTGACGCTTACTGCCATTGGCTTTTCACAAATCACATGTTTGCCCGCTTTCGCGACGCGCAATGTTTGTCCGTGATGCAATGCGTTCGGAGTAATGATGTAAACCGCGTCGATTTCTGGATTATCCTTAATTTGATCGAAATTTTCATAGTTATAACGACTTTCTTTCGGGACCCCGTATTTCTTTCCCCATTTTTCCAACTTTTCTGGTGTCCCACTAATTAGCCCAGTAACTTTAGCTCGTTGACAAGATTGCATAGCTTCCGCTACACGCTCGGCGTAACCGCCCAATCCCATCAATGCGACCTTTAGTATCGGTCTGTCTGGATCAAGATTTTGCTTCGCGTAAATGGAGAATGGATAAGCTGAAATTGTCGGAAGCGCGATGGCGGACAACGTCAGTTTTTGAAGAAATTTTCTGCGAGAACTGTTCATAAGCAAAGAATTAGGTTATTTACTTATGAAACAGTTAATATGTAGAATGGTTTGGTTGCTCCTTAAAAGGAGTAACCAAATGAAATTTGCGGTAGGTAAGGAATAAAATCACCATCGTAAATTATAGGTGATAGACCTGCACGGAAATTGAAACCGCCATCCACTGGTTGTCGACGATATCCGAACAACAAAGTGCCCATGATATGGCTGTCCTTCCGGGTGATGTAATCGCTTTGGTAATAACCTTCACCATAAAAATGGGTATCGTACGTGTTTAATACGTAAGATGCACCACCCCCAATCTCGAAGTAATTGCCATTTTTTCCAATTAAATAATTGATTTGTACCGGGATAGTAAATACGCTTTTATCCTCGATTTTGAAGTAGCCAATACCGCCGCGCGCACCTTATCCATTTCTCATTTTATTAAAACGGGTGTCGTAGTTTAACGAAAGGAAACCGGGGCCGCCAGCTTCAACGAAAAATCCTTGTGCGCGCGTTCCGGACTCGTATAAATCGACTTTGCGTTCTTGGGCTTGGAGCTGTAAGATGTTTACTAAAAAGGTAATCGACGCGATTACACACCTAAAAGTATTTGTTTTCATAAATCAATATTTTGTTTACCAAAGATGATAAATATTTCTTTTAAATTAAAATTAGTTCTTAACAAAATATCTACTTTTTAAGTAGATATTATTTAATTTTGAGTGCTTATTCTACAAAATGTAGAATATGGTTGATAAAGTGATAACATCAATAAATTTCTATGTCTAACAAATTGTATATTTTCTTTGCGTTCGCTTTACTTAGCGCGGTAAACGTTTTTGGACAAAATAAAAAGCCCGTAAACCTCTCTGGAACCATAAAAGGATTCGACGGAGAGCAGGTTTACCTGCAACGATACGACAACAAATTATTTAAAACCATTGATTCTGCGGAAATTGTGGATGGGAGGTTTGCATTTGAAACATCGGTTCAATTGCCGGAATTGTATGGTGTAAGTTTTCATCCTGAAAATATTGATCTGCAACTTTTCTTAGATGGAAACCCTACAACCATCGACGTTGTAAAAGACCAAGATTTACGGGGTGCAAAAATTAAAGGATCGAAATTGCAAGATCAGTTCTTGTCGTATCAGAAGCGTTCAGAAAAACTGACAGCTAAAAGTTTTATTGAAGAAGATCCGACCTCAGTGGTTGCTGCCTTTGTGCTATTTCGTAATTATTCCTACGACTTGTCGCCGCAAGAGATTCGCGAGCATTTGGCGCTGCTTGATCCATCGCTTGCGCAAACGCAGTATGTTCGTATCTTAAAGGATTTGGCGGATAAGCAAGAAGCCGTATTGCCGGGAAATAAGGCTATTGATTTTGTGTCAAAAGATGTGGATGGTAACGAAGTTCGTTTTTTTGATCATTTAGGAAAGGGATATGTGCTTTTGGATTTTTGGGCGGGATGGTGCCCTCCGTGTCGTGCGGAGAATCCGAATATCGTAAAGGCCTATCAAAAATATAAGGACAAAGGATTTACGGTGTTTGGTGTATCACTAGATAAGAAAAAGGAATCTTGGCTAAAGGCAATCGAAGACGATCAGTTGCATTGGACACAAGTTTCGGATTTAGCATTTTGGGATACCGAAGCACCAGCGCTTTACGGCGTTCGATTTATTCCATCAAATTTGTTGATCGGGCCAGACGGCGTTATCGTTGCGCGGAATGTGGCTGGACAGGATTTACACGATTTACTAGCTAAATTGCTGGATTAGTAGTTTCTGGTACGGACAAATACAAACAGCCTGCAATGTTGAATTGCAGGCTGTTTGTATTTTTGGCTTCACTAGAAGCTTGATTTTTAAATGCTGTTAACGCGTCGTTGCAGCAGGGTAGCTTGTCACGACTTTACTAACTTGCCAAGTTCCGTCAACTTGGTGCATAGTGATGTAATCCACACGCGTAAAATCTTCAAATTGCATAGTTACTTTTGCCACGCTCGTATTTCCCGTTTCGTCCAACAAAGTAAATGTCGTTCTGCAATCGAATTTCAAGCCTTTGTTTTGTTTCAAGAATTTTAAGTATTGTTTGCGGCTGTATTTTCTTTGGCTCACATCGGCCGCATTGGTGTACTCGAATTCTTTAGCGAAGATCATTTCATTCAGCCCGTCTGAACCTTCAGTTAGGGAACTGATGTAAGCACTAATTGTTTTTCCAGAGTTACTCAAAGAGTTGTTCTCGTTTGGATTGGCAGCGAAAGATGATAAACTGGTAATCATAAGGACTGCTGCGGTGATGGTGGTGATGATTGTTTTCATGATGGCTATATTTTTATATGTTTCTTGTTTTTGTATAGTCCAAAATTAGCCTGAAAACGCGCCCTAGCGAATGGGAAATAGATCAATGTTGGTGATTACTCGGTAAACGTTCTGCAAAAATCGGTAAATGCGATCGTTGGATAATGCTGATCTCGGTAAGATGTATTTGATTGATTTTCACCGGTAAAAACAAATCCCGTAGCGGGGAGCTACGGGATTTAAACCAAACCAATTATTAACCTAAATTATGAAAATTTACATATATAACGGCGGTATGTATATCGATATTGTATCGACATGATATTTTTTTTAAAAATTATTGATTTATTGTTGCTCTGACGATTTCGCAGACATTTCTTCAAATAGCCCGCTGCGTTTTAATAGCCACATGCCTAGCTTTTCTTGCGCAACGCCATTGGTCAATTTGTAGGTGAAATGTGGAAAGCCTTTTTCGTTTGTATCCGTTTGCATACATTTCGCGACAAACTGACCAGCTCCATCTATTTGATCTGCCAATTCGATGATGTGAGAAGATAGGATAACATACGGATCAGGAATGTTTTTCAACTGTCGTATCACTTCAGAAGAGGCGTCGAATGCATCTTGATAGTTTGTGCCTTTAAATAGTTCATCGAAAACAATCAACGCATTGGAATCCGATTTTAGTTGACTGAAAATTTCGCGCAGTCTTACCGCTTCTTGATAAAACTGACTATATCCAGCATGTAAATCATCTGGAATATTAATTGTTGTGAATAAACCATCAATGACGGGCAACGTTATTTTTTCGGCGGGAACGGGCAATCCGGCGTGTGCTAAAAATACAACTGTAGAAAGTGCTTTGATGAATGTCGACTTGCCAGCCATATTAGCACCTGTTAACAACCATTTGTTTTTATCTGCCGAAAAAATGAAATCATTCCTCACGCTGTCGGGTTTAAATAAATGATATAATCCCACGATCTCCATTGCGTGCTGTTGAGCTTTTGGTTTTAGTTTTGGAAATGTTAAGCCGTTAGTTCTGGCAGCTTGTGCAATCGAACAGAATGCATCTATTTCGTAAATCAACTGAAGGATATCCCGTAATTGCTGACGAAGCTCCACACGAATTGTTCGATCTAAGCTATCTATGTTGGCTGTTTGTATGGCGATTCTCGATCCGTTCTTTGCGAACGCGGATAAGCGTTTGTAAACTTCGCGCGCGTGCACAGCCAATTCTTGGAAACGGGCAGGAACATTTTGCTTTTCTACATTTGCATGTAACCATGTGTTTAATCTTTCAATAACAAGCAACGTATCCGCAATATCTCTCGAACGATAATAAAAGTTCGCGTTGTATTTTCTCCAAAAATAAAATCGATCCATCCAGTGATTTTCCGCCTGGGGTAAATCGTGCGACGAGCTCCAATATTTGGCAATGTCCTTGATGAGTTGCGCATCAAATGGAAACAACTTATTGTTTGCTAAGCACCATTGAGTTGTCGCTTGCCTTTCCTCAATAACTGATAGATCTGTGCTCGGCGAACGGAAAATAGCATACAGCTCTTCCTTGCCACCATCAGTGATTGTTTTGTCGAAATAGTCGATAACGCTAATGCCATTTTTGCTAACAATTTGCAAATCCTGATAGGTTTGTTCGTCAATTTGGAAAGTTTGGCTCATAGAAAGATGTAGGTGCGTCGACTAGTTTCTCAAATATAATAAATTTCGACAACCGATCCGTAATCGATTGTCGTCTGAAAAAGGATTTTAATATTTGGAAACATCTGCGTTACACGATGTAACTAAAACGTTTTTTGTAACCTTTAGGCCAAGTATAATCGCTATCTTAACGGCTCAAAAATACATCATATGCTAAGCTTAAAGTCATTTATTCTTTTGTCGGGTGCTGTTGCTTTGTTTCAGGGTGCGGTCGCGCAAGATCAAACCACGCAAAGCAGCGATAAATCGCCTGTAGATTATGTGAATCCTTATATGGGAAACATCAGCCACCTGCTGGTACCAACCTTTCCCACAGTGCATTTACCGAATAGTATGTTGCGCGTTTATCCGGAAAGAAACGATTTCACGACGGATCAATTACGCGGTTTGCCGCTGGTTGTGACGAGCCACCGCGGCCGTTCGGCTTTCAACTTAAGTCCAATTCATTCCGATGGTAAAACCACGTTAAAAAATGTGCAACTGTATGCTTACGATAACGAAGAAATCAAGCCATATCATTATGGTGTTTCCTTGTTGGATGAGCAAATTGATGTTTCCTATGCGCCATCGCATCAATCAGGGATTTACGCATTGGATTTTCAGCAAGATGGCGATCGCACGATCGTATTTAATTCGGGATCGGGAAATGTGGAAGTGAAAGCGAATCACATCATCGCTTCGCAGGAACTACAAAACAATACGACTATTTACGTTTACGGAGAATTTGATCAGAAGGCGAAAACGTTCGGTGCGTTGACGAACGGGAAGATTAATAGCAAGCAACAGAAGGTTTCCGGTAAACAAGCTGCGGTAGCACTTTCTTTTGCGGGTAAAAATAAATCCGTGCATTTCCGTTACGGTATTTCGTTTATCAGTGCCGATCAGGCAAAGAAAAATCTGCAGCGTGAAATCAAAGGGTTTGATGTGCAGCAAGTAGCTGATGCCGGACGTGAAATTTGGAACAAAACATTGTCAACCGTGCAGGTTAGCGGTGGACAAGCGGATGATCGTGCTGTATTCTATACATCATTGTATCGTTGCTTTGAACGGCCGGTAAACATTAGTGAAGATGGGCGTTATTTCAGTGCATTTGATGGTCAAGTGCACACCGACGAACGTCCGTTTTATACGGATGACTGGATTTGGGACACCTATCGCGCAACACATCCTTTGCGTTTATTGATCGATGAAAAGGTGGAGGCCGATGTTTTGCAGTCGTATGTGCGCATGGCGGAGCAAATGGATCATTTTTGGATGCCCACATTCCCAGAAATCACCGGGGATTCGCGTCGTATGAATTCTAACCACGGTGTGGTTACGGTTGCGGATGCGTATGCTAAAGGTTTGCGCGGATTTGATATTGAAAAGGCGTATGAAAGTGGAAAACGCGCGGTTCAAGAAAAAACATTAGCACCATGGTCAGCTGCGCCAGCGGGGTGGTTAGATCAGTTCTATAAAGATCATGGATTTATTCCTGCGCTTTATCCCGGCGAAGAAGAAACGGTTCCCGAAGTGCATCGTTTTGAGAAACGCCAACCAATCGCCGTAACGTTGGGAACATCATATGATGAATGGGCGCTTGGACAACTGGCTTCCAATTTAGGGCATCATCAAGATACGGCAGGTTTCTTCAAAAATGCATTAAACTATCGGAATCTGTATAAAGCAGATACTAAATTCTTTCATCCGAAGGATAAAAATGGAAAGTTCATTGAACCATTTGATTATCGTTATGATGGCGGGCAGGGTGCGCGTGAATATTATGGCGAAAACAACGGTTGGGTTTACCGCTGGGATGTGCCGCATAATGTACAAGATTTGATCGAAATGATGGGCGGACGCGATTCATTTAATTACGAATTGAACCGCACATTCCGCGAGCCACTTGGAAAAAGCAAGTACGATTTCTATAGCAAATTGCCGGATCATACGGGAAACGTTGGGCAGTTCTCAATGGCTAATGAGCCGAGTTTGCACATTCCTTATTTATATAACTATTCCGGTCAGCCCTGGATGTCGCAAAAGCGAATCGACGATTTGATTCATCAATGGTTTAGAAATGATTTGATGGGTATGCCGGGCGATGAAGATGGCGGCGGTATGTCGGCATTTTTAGTGTTTTCTATGGCAGGATTCTATCCCGTAACACCAGGTTTGCCTGTTTATACAATCGGAACACCATTCTTCGAAATAACCACCATGACCTTGTCCAATGGAAAGCAATTCACGGTAAATGCGAAAGGACGTTCAGAGAAAAACAAATACATTCAATCTGCTAAGTTAAATGGCGAAACTTGGTCGAAGCCTTGGTTCAGCCATGAAGATTTAGCGCAAGGCGGCGTATTGGAATTTGAGATGGGCGATCGCCCGAATCGAACTTGGGGCGCAGATACGCCACCTCCATCATTCAAAATGCCTTAGGTGAGAACCTAAGGCATTTTGCCTTTTAAAAAGGCCATTTTGTATCTCGAAGAATTAAAACTTTTCTTATTTAACGACCGCTGGATCGTGTTTGTGTTTGAACATAAAGGAGAACAAGAATGCAACGATTAAGGCGTAAGCAGCAAAGCACAGCCAAATTTCTGTCCACATCATTTGTCCGTCGCTATCCAATAAAAAGCTGTCGATCGCATATCCACTCAAGCGACTTCCCAAAATAGCACCAAATCCGTTCGTCATCATCATAAACATACCTTGCGCGGAAGAGCGAATATCCGGCGTTGTGGATGTTTCTACGAACAGCGAACCCGAAATATTGAAGAAATCGAAAGCCATTCCGTAGATGATACAAGACAAAACGATCATCCACAATCCATCCGCCGGATTTCCATAAGCCAACAAAGCAAAACGAAGCACCCACGCTAACATACTGATCAACATCACTTGTTTGATGCCGAACCGTTTTAAGAAGAATGGAATTGCAAGAATAAATACTGTTTCGGAAATCTGAGAAATCGACATAATAATTGTCGAGTTTTTCACCACCAGCGAATCCGCATATTCTGAATACGATTCGAAATGTGAAAGGAAAGTATCTCCGTACATATTCGTTAACTGCAATGCAGCGCCTAAGAACATAGAAAAGATGAAAAATAGCGCCATCTTGTAGTTCGCGAAAAGCTTAAAAGCTTTTAAACCCAACTGCCCAGAAAGCGTTGATTTTTCGGAAGGTAATTTGGACGGTGGGCACGCCGGCAAGGTGAACGAATAGATACCTAAGATGAATGCCGCAATGGCGGAAATGTAGAATTGGCCTTCAGAAGCTTTGTTTCCCGAAAGGTTTGTGAACCACATCGCGCCAATAAAGCCGATCGTTCCCCAAACGCGAATAGGAGGGAAGACCTTAATCACATCCAACTTTTTCTTTTCCAAAATGCTGTACGCAATCGAATTGGAAAGTGCTATGGTCGGCATGTAGCAAAACATCGCAGCAAGAATAATCCAAAAGAACTGATCTGGGTCGTTTACTTGTGGTAGGTAGAGAAAAATTAGGCCGAATGCGATGTGCAATACGCCGTACAACTTTTCTACGTTCAGCCAACGGTCTGCAATAATTCCTGTCAATGCAGGCATGATCAGCGAGGAGATTCCCAAAGTAGAAAATACAGCGCCAAAATCGTTGCCCGACCAGCCTTTATTTTGAAACCAATAAACGCCAATGGTAATTAACCAAGCTCCCCAGACAAAGAACTGAAGAAAGCTCATGATGGTCAACCGCAATTTTACAGACATATAAAAAAGGTAGGATAATAAAAAAGGTTATTTAGTTATACTTTATTATTTTCGTCGATCAATCTCGTCGCGAATCTGCGCTGCCGCTTCGTACTGCTCGTTCTCAATCGCTTTTTCTAGATTTTTCTCTAATTGTTCCATAGAAAAAGATGCGTATGGCGAATTCGCGCCGTCGAATTTCTTATCTTCCGGCTTTTCTTCTGATGATTTAGAAGCGATCGTTTCCTCTTCGCTTACGCTGTCTGAATTGCTGGTAGAAAAGTTTTCAATATTTTCCAAAAATGCGAAATCATTTCCTTCGATTACAATACCTGCCGAACTCATGATGAAATCATACGTGTATATCGGGCATTTGAATCGTACCGCCAACGCAACGGCATCCGATGTGCGCGCGTCGATCTCGGTGATACCATGTTCCTTGTCTTTGCAAAACAATTTCGCGTAAAAAATACCGTCTACTAAATTGTAGATAAGGACTTCTGTTACGCTCAAAGAAAATGTTTCGGCAAATGTTTTAAAAAGATCGTGGGTTAGCGGACGACTTGGAGTCATTTTCTCGATCTCCACAGCGATGGCCTGTGCTTCAAATCCACCAATAATTATCGGTAGTCTACGATTTCCTCCCACTTCTCCCAATACAAGTGCGTATGCTCCGGATTGTGTTTGGCTGTAGGAAAGTCCTACGATATCTAGTTGTATTTTCTTCATGCACAGTGTCCCATTGGCCGTTTTCGAAACTTAGCGGAATAGCTAAACTTGATTAGCTAGACGCGAACTTCAAATCGGCCCGTTTTCCGCTACAAAGATGGGAATATTAAAAGCAAAAAAAAAGCAACCACGGCATTTTTTAGATGCTGTGGTTGCCTTTGAATCAGCCTGTAAGCTGTTCGGTATTCTTATTAATTTGCCTTATGCGCTTTAATGGCTGCGGTTAATTTGGGGAGAATTTCCAAAGCATCACCAACCATCCCATAATCTGCTACCTTGAAAAATGGTGCTTCGGGATCTTTGTTGATGACAACAATGGTTTTCGACGAACTCACACCTGCTAGGTGTTGAATCGCTCCGGAAATACCCACTGCGATATATAAGTTCGGGCCCACCACGATGCCCGTTTGGCCAACGTGCTCCGAGTGCGGTCGCCATCCCGCATCAGAAACTGGTTTCGAACATGCAGTCGCCGCGCCCAATGCTTCGGCCAATTCTTCTACGACGCCCCAGTTTTCAGGACCTTTCAATCCACGTCCGGCAGATACCACAATTTCTGCTTCCGGCAAAGATACTTTGTCCGTTGCACGAACAACTTCCTTGACCAATACATTCAAATCGGAAGCATCAACAGAAGGATTCAACGCTTCAATTGTTGCGCTGCCTTCTTGTTTAGTTGGCTCTATTGAATTCGGGTTGACCGCAATTACTTTCTTCGCAGCGCTCACTACTTCCGTAGCGAAAGCTTTGTTAGAAAACGCGGTTTTCTTGACGTGCAGCTCGCTTCCTGACGTAGTTGGCAACTCAATGGCGCCGTCTACCAAACCTGCTTCTAATTTTGCGGCCAAGCGAGGCGCAAGTCCTTTCCCACTAAAGGAATTCGATAAAACGATAATATCGGATTGTTCTGCCTTTGCGGCTTCCGCGATAACCGAAGCGTACGCTTTGTTGACGAATTGCTTAAGTTGATCTTGATCGACCTTCAGGATTTTGCTCGCGCCATATTCGACTAATTTATTCAATTCGGAATCTTCCACCTTTCCGATTGAAAGTGCGGTTACCGTTGTATTTTGTTCGCTTGCGATTGCTTTTGCATACGAAACAACTTCGAAAGCAGACTTCTTAAAAGTGCCTTCAATATGCTCTACATAAACGAGTATTGCCATGATAATTATTTCTCTAAAATGTGTTTACAATACTTTTGCCTTGCTGTGCAAAAGGTTAACCAATTGATCGACATCATCCACCATAGAAACTTGTCCACGTGGCGCAGGCGATTCGTATTTCGCGATGTTGTTTAACACGGGAACGTCGATTGCCGGAAGTATTTCCAACGGTTTGGTACGTGCCGACATAATACCGCGCATATTTGGGATTTTCGGTTCAGCGACACCTTCTGCTGTGCCAACAACCACAGGCAACTGCGTACTAAGCACCTCTTTACCACCCTCGATTTCCCGATCGATCGTAATTTCTTGGCCGTCGATTGTCAATTTTTTAGCGATAGAAACGGACGGGATATTCAGAATTTCACCTACCAAAGCAGCAACCTGAGATCCATTGTAATCGATAGATTCTCTTCCTGTCAGAATTAAATCGAACGATTTATCTTTTGCATAATGCGCAATTTGTTTAGCAACAAACCATGCATCCCGTGGTGCAGCGTCGATGCGAACAGCATCCGTTGCGCCAACAGCAAGTGCTTTTCGAATAGTCGGTTCTGTGCTGGAATCGCCAACATTGATAACGGTGATGGTACCGTCAGAGCCTTCAGTCAGCTCGACAGCTTTCGCTAAAGCGATTTCATCATATGGATTGATAACGAATTGTATGCCTGCAGTATTGAACTCCGTGAAATCACTGTTAAATGTGATTTTCGATGTCGTATCAGGCACATGGCTAATGCAAACTAAGATTCTCATAATTTATATATAACGATGTGTGTGCGTTCTCTCAAACTTACACTATTATAAACTAATTTTTAGCGTGTATTGTTGTGTTTGTGTTTTAAATCTGGTGATTTACTGATTTCATTATTTTCCTTTTTAAGCTATTTTGTTGTGATATTCTTATTTAATAACTTGTTGTTTGATTTTATTTTTAATTTATGTGTCTTAATTTTGATTTTACCGTAAATATCACATCCTTGTAAAAATCTATGCTTGCATAGTAATTTTTGCTTTATTGTTGGCTTGATGGTGCGTGCATAAAATGAAATTTGCATCGCTATATTTCCTTTTGTTAACTTTGGTTTATGAGCGAACGATTAGTGCAATTAGAGGAACTTCTGAAGGAATCTCCGACGGATCCATTTCTACATTATGCGATTACGATGGAACATGTAAAACTTGGCGACGACTCCAAATCGAAACAAGGTTTCGAAAATCTGGTAAGCCAATTTCCCAATTATTTAGGAACCTATTATCACTTTGGGAAATTTTTAGAAAAAACAGGTAATACGTCCCGAGCGATTACAATTTACGAACAAGGGATGGAATTGGCGAAAAGTTTACGTAACATGCACGCTTTGGGAGAATTACGTGGTGCACATGCCTTAGCTTCCGGATTTGATGACGAGAATGATGAAGACTTCCTCTAAATAAAAGTGTAAATAAATGTTAATTTTAAAACAATTCTGTTAGCGTGGTATTTTTTTTGTTAGCATTCGGATAAGTATACAATTATACCGTTATGCGTGTCCTAATCTACATATCCATTTTTATTTCGCTTTGCTTAGTGATGAAATCCTGCATCAACAATAAGGCGAATGCTGATGTGGATGCATCGGGAGATCGTAGTAGACATGCATATAATTTGACAGGACGTTACGAAGGCGATTTACCTTGCGCGGACTGTTCCGCAATTTCCACTACATTGGTTTTAAATAAAGATCGTACGTACTCTCTTCACTATCGCTATGTAGGTAAAAGCGATGAGCTTTTCCAAAAAAGTGGAAATTGGAGTGTGAATTCCGATGTTTTATTACTGGAAAGCGAAGATTATAACTACAAAATTGAAGGAAATCGATTGAGCCAATTGGATCTTTCGGGAAAAGAAATGAAAGGAAACTTAGCTGGAAAATATATTTTGGACAAAGTTGACTAAAGCATAGCGGCATAATCACACAAACATAAAAAGACAAAAGCTAACAATATTGTTAGCTTTTGTCTTTTTACTACTATTCGAAATAATGGTTTCGAAGAATTTATTTGGCGTAAATTTTTTCCAATTCGCTGATAACATAATCTATCTCCGCGCGCGTGTTGTGTTTGCAGAAGGAGAAACGAACGGATGGTCGTGAAGGATCAACACCGATGCCACGTAAAACGTGTGAACCGATATCTGAGCCCGAACTGCAGGCGCTACCGCCAGAAGCAGAAATACCTTTAATGTCTAAATTAAATAACATCATATCCGCCATATCGCTAGGAGGAAGGGAAACATTTAACACCGTATATAGCGAATCTTTTTCTTCGGTGACGCCATTGAAAGAAACGCCCGCAATCTTTTGCGTAAGTTGCTCTTTCATATAGTCCTTAAGTGATTGGATATGTAGGCGGTGCTCTTCCATGTGCTCGTAAGCCAACTCCAAAGCTTTCGCTAAACCCATAATCCCGTAAACATTTTCTGTTCCACCACGCATGTTGCGTTCTTGGGCACCACCAAATAGCAAAGGTTTGATTTTATTTTTACCATTAATATACAAAAACCCGACGCCTTTTGGTCCATGAAATTTATGAGCAGCACCTGTAATGAAATCAATGTGCAATTCTTTTAAATCATGTTTGTAATGCCCCATGGTTTGTACGGTGTCGGAATGGAAGATGGCTCCGTATTGCTCACAAAGTGCGGAAACTCGTGCGATATCCGTTAGATTACCAAGTTCGTTGTTGGCGTGCATAATGGATACAAGCGTTTTAGGATTATTGGCTAGAAGTTCTTCTAAATGATCTAGATCAATCACTCCCTTTTCGTTTACGCGAAGCAAGTCCAGTTTAACTTTACCTTCTTTTTCCATTTCCTCCAGCGTATGTAGTACAGCATGGTGTTCTAGTGGAGAAGTTATGGCATGCGTAATTCCGAAGCCTTCGATGGATCGAACAATCGCCATATTATCAGCCTCCGTGCCGCCGGAAGTAAAGAAGATCTCGGACGGAGAGGCGTTGAGCAAATTAGCGACAGTTTTGCGTGCGCGCTCGACCATCGTTTTTACCTCACGACCATGTCCATGTATCGACGACGGATTTCCATAATTGTTTGTCATAGCTTCCACCATTACATCAATCACCTGCGGATCGATGGACGTGGTTGCTGCGTTATCGAGATAAACTTGCATAGCAACAAAGATAAGGATTAGCGATAAATAAATCTATTGGGAAGTCCTTCGGATAATCAATAATATCACAAATAACATTGTCAAAATCAGGAATACATAAGCCAACCAATCTCGATATTGTGTATATATAGTGAGATCTTCGTTGAGATTAATTTCCTGCGTAAGCGCGGTCGGTTCCCACCAAGAAGAATGCTGGACAATATCGCCACGCTGATTGATAAATCCGGATATGCCGGTATTTGCTGAGCGAACCACCCAACGACGATTTTCAATAGCACGAAGTTTTGCATATTCGAAATGTTGATCTTTGCCGGAAGTATTTCCCCACCAACCATCATTAGTTACTATGGCGATAAATTGTGCGCCTTGCGCAATGTATTGCGCAACGTAATTTCCCCAAATTGATTCGTAACAAATCACCGGTGCAGCACCTATTCCGCTTTGTGAATAGAAAACACTAGGTTCAGATTGGCTACCATAACCGCCAGTTGTACCACCGAAATGCGCAAAAAGTGGCTTCATAAAAGATAGTGCTTTTCCGAATGGTAATTGCTCCACACCAGGAACCAATTTTGATTTGTGGTAAAAATCCAATTTGCTGGATTGATCAATTAAAACTGCAGCATTGAAATGGTCAACGAACATGTTCGGAGCATATTCTCTCGCCGTAATTGTTCGCTGGGAGCTGTACGTTTGATAACTTTCTATGCCAGACAATACGTTTCCATTGCGGTAAGTATTTAGGAAATCGAAAATCTTTTCATAATATGGGTGCGCTCGAAAATCTTCTTCGTTAATTCCTTGAGATGAAGATATGGCCGTTTCTGGCCAAATGAAAAACTCCGTATTTGACTTTGCCACTTCGCCAGAAAGTCGAAGTAAGATTTCCAATTGTTCATTAGGAGATATGCGACCGAACTTGCCATAAGGATCGATATTCGGTTGCACGACAACCACTTCAGATGGATTGATATGCTCCTCGTAGCTGTTGTATTTCCAAAGCGAAAATGCAATGGGTAACACGATAATTCCTGCTAATGTCGCGCCTAGCATGCGATTTGAATAGATAGCAACTTTCGCTCTGTACTGCCAAAACAGCAAGAACCCAGCGATGTTGCTTAACCAAATCCAAACCGTTCCACCATAAACGCCTGTATATTCATACCACTGCACCAATTGATGCGTCGAAGCAAAACCGTTGCCTAACGTCATCCATGGAAACGCTAAATCCCAACTTTGATGCAAGTATTCGTAGCTGACCCAAAATGCAATTAATCCAAGGAAGCTTACTAGAATCTGATTCTTTTGTCGCAAAGCATAATAACCGCGGAAAGCGAGTGCTATCAAAAGCGGTCCCAAACAAAATGGAATTAATGCAATCAAAATGGAAACGCCCGCCGGTAGAAAGGCATTCATCGCATTGTAAACCCAATAAATGGACGCAGTATTCCAAAGTACGCCGGTAAGAAATGCTGTGCCAAATACTTTTCGGCCTTTCTTTTTGTAATCGCCTCGAGCAATTTGTTCGATTGCAATCAGCAATGGAATGAAAGCGACCAGCAATAAACCACTCGTGTACGGAATAGGCGGCCAAGCAAACCACAATAAAAAGGCACTTAACAGTGCCAAAAGATAATTATTTCGCATTATTTTTTAGAAATCTTTCAGTATTTCTGCTTTCTTCGATTCATATTCCGCTTGGGAGATCAGTTGGCGATCGAATAAGCTTTTTAGGCGTGTTAATTTTTTTGTCGTTTCATCGTCTTCCTCTTCGCTGCTCACTTCTTTCGGCGTTGGCGTTGATGGCGGTTGCACATAAGCAGGAGCCGGACGTTCGGAAGGTGCCGAGAAATTACCAGGAAGTTTATCCATTTCATTTTCTACCGGAATCGTTTTCGGTGCAGGCGTTTCAGGATGCGGGATGTGTAATGGCGTCGATTCCACGTCTGGTTTGCGCTCTACGGCGTTGGATTTTCCACTTTGAATATTATCTAAAGCTTCTTTAATGAGCTGATACAATTTACGCGCCTGTACTTTGGGAATATAATCTACCGTCAGATTCTCGCCGGTAAACGGGATTACAGTTACTTTCGAGCCGAATATTTCTTCTTTGAACGATATATCTTTGATGTCGTGCCAAGAGAAAATCTCGAAATTGGTAGCTAAACCTAATTTTGCAAATTCACACAAGAAAATACGCTTGTTGCTTACCGTGATGCTGTCCGGAAATAGCGTTACCGCAGGTTTTTTCTGTACAGCGATGTAGTCGATGGATTCGCCAGAAGTTAGCATATCCATAATTTTGCCGTGAATTTTTTCAATGATTTTGGCATCTTGGCCGTCCCATGTATATTTTTCTATACTCATTGCTGCTATAATAAAGTGGTTAAACCCAAGGAATGTGTCCTTGATCAAATATAAACAAAATGCCTTACTTCCCTTCCCGACCCGCTACGCAGAAAACAAATTCTCCTTTTACCGGATTGGCTTCGAAGTGTGCTTTTAATTCCGTCAGCGTTCCACGAACTGTTTCTTCGTAAAGTTTAGATAGTTCACGGGATAAGGATGCCTGCCTTTCCTCTCCGAAGTAATGAATGAATTCTTCGATGGTTTTTAATAAACGATGTGGCGATTCGTAAAATATCATCGTGCGCGTTTCATTGGCTAAAGCCGTTAGGCGCGTTTGTCGACCTTTTTTGACTGGCAAAAAACCTTCGAAACAAAACCGATCATTGGGCAATCCGGAGTTGACTAATGCAGGTACGAAAGCTGTCGCTCCGGGCAAACACTGGATTTCAATGCCTTCTCGAATCGCTTCGCGTACCAAAAGAAATCCGGGATCGGATATAGCGGGCGTTCCAGCATCCGATATCAAAGCAATCTGCTGTCCTTGCTTCAGAAACTTAATGATTTCTTGAACGGCCTTATGTTCGTTGTGCTGATGATGCGCAAATACCTTCTTTTCGATACCGAAATGTTTTAGCAAAGGCGCGCTGGTGCGCGTATCCTCCGCCAAGATCAAATCAGATTCTTTTAAAATGCGAATAGCTCGGAAAGTCATGTCTTCCAAATTGCCAATCGGTGTAGGAACTAAAAATAGCATAAGCAAATATACGCTTTAAACGTTATTCGTTTATGGCAATGTAGTCGTCGGATTTCGGAATATGCTGTATATAACCTTGCCAATCTGCCGGAATGTTTGTCAGCTTTCGTGCTTTTAGATCCATCCATGCGCCGTCTACATTTACTTCAGCCGCTTTTACGCCGTTCTCTTTGTAGATCGTATGCCGAAAAGAGAATCGTGAATTTTTAAGATTGTATTTGTTCATTTCGACTTCTACGCGAATGAACTCATCCAGATGCACCTCACGGTGATAGATCAATTCTTCACGAAATAGGATGGGGCCGATTTGATGTTTGGCAAAATCAGTAAGTGAAAGCCCAATTTTCTTCAACATATTCGATCGAGCTTGCGCACAGAAATCGGCGTAAGAAGAATGTCTTAAATGTCGATTGGCATCAATTTGTGCCCATAAAACTTGTCCTTCGTAAAATGTCTTTTCTGGTGTTGCCATGATGGATTTATTTGTTTTCCTAAGTTATCAAATCATTTTTGAATAAACCTGAAAGCACGGCAGTTGGTTTCGACTAATCGTCAAGTTCCTGCGTGGCAGCATAGAATTCTTTCAATCTTTGCCACGCTGCACATCGGTTAATATCGCCTTTGTGGCGCTTTATCATGTCGAATTGTATATGGAGGAACGGTGCCGCCTCAATAACTATAGCGGCCTGATTGATGCGGATATTGTCGGGGTAGGTTTTTCCTAAAAGTTCGGCTTCGAGTTGTTCGGGCGTTAAATCCATAGTACGAAGATAGCTATTTTTGTATTTTTGAAAAATATATGGATGGAAAGACTAGAGCGGATATTAGACGAGGAGCACTCGTTAATATCATTTTGAAGAAAGATCAGCGTAGCGGAGCGTTAACTGAAGGTATCGTCAAGGATATATTAACATCAGCGGCTTATCACAGTCGCGGAATAAAAGTTCGATTGGAAGATGGAAGTATCGGACGTGTTGCTGAAATTCTTCCTGACGAAGATTTTTAAACTATTAACCTGCTTTCGTACTGTGCGATAAAAGTTCGACGGGAATTTCCGCATTTGGGAATGTCAAATGAACGGTTGTGCCCTTGCCGATTTCACTTTCAACTTCGATGGATGCGTTTAGTCTTTCGATTATGCGCTTCACAATCGCCATACCGACGCCAGAGCCTTCAAAAGAGCCCGAATTGGACATACGTTTGAAAACATCGTAAATGTGTGCCAATTCGGCTACATCAATCCCAATACCATTATCGCGGATCGTATATTGAATATTGTCGTTGCGAATTTGGCTTTCTATGCAGATCTTTGGGTCTTGTGTTTTGCTACTATATTTTATTGCATTGCCTACGATGTTTGCGAAAACTTGATGAAACAGCGTTTTTTCTCCATAAACTGGTAATAGATTTTTGATCTCAATGTTAATAGGATCCATTTGGAAGCGGTCAGAATATTCCGTTACAATCTTTCGGATTGAAGTAGAAACATCCACCCATTCTGGTGTGTATTGATATACTTTCGCTCTAGAAAATTCTAAGATTTTTTCCATTAAATTTTCCATAACATCCACTGCATCCAAAATGTTGGCAGCACTTCGCGCGGCAAGATCATTTTCTTTTCCGAGCTTCAGTTGCAAAAATTGACCAGTCAATTTTATAGAAGCCAATGGATTGCGCAGATCATGCGTGACCGTATAAGAATACGTATCCAAAGCGTTGTTTAGTTGAATCAACTCCTGATTTAGGCTGTTTATTTCTTCAGATTTACGAAGCATGCTTTCACGTACGATCTGTCGAATACGTTTTAGTGCAAACAGCTCGTCGTTGCTCCAAGCAGGAGCAGTTCCGTGAATTTGTTTTTTCCACGCATCGAAAGATTGACGCGGAGATGGCCTGAACAGATTTTCTCCAGCATCATATTGCATGATTTTCTCTGGATTTCCAGCCCATTCTTCTTCAACAACCACTTCATTGCGGAATGCGTAAATACTGAACGTACGACTTAAATCGATATCTACACGTACTAATCCGGCAAAAGGGATAGGGAAGGCAATTTCGTCTTCGTATTTTATGGTAAAACGGTGGTCTTCAAAAAGTAGTTTTCCTGTCTTATTGGATACAAAATGATGTAACTCAATCATCTCGTCGTCCATAATCAAAGTTCGGTACAGTAAGATACGGTCTTTGTCTACTATAGCGAGCCCATCTGCATTTAGCAATTGAGCGAGCTGCGGCAGATGTGCCCTCAGCGCGGTAAAGACATCATTTTTTATTAATAACTGCTCTTTTAGCTTTAACTCTAGCGATGCAATTTGGCGATCGAATTCCAGATCGCGCTCGCGTGCCATCGTTAGGTGTTTGTTAACTGCAAATTCGGTTAAAAATAAAGCTAAGCTGCGTTTGTGATAGTCGACGTGCAATGCTTCGCCATGCTGGCAAGCCACTAAGCCCCATAATTTGCCTTGCACAATAATGGAGAAGCTCATACTAGCTTGCGCGCCTCCATTCTTCAAGTATTGTAAGTGAATAGGTGAAAGTGCTCGAAGATCGCAATCTGTTAAGTCGAAAGCATCCGATGTTTTAGAAAGAATAGCATACGTTTCCGCATCAATATTTGATGTTTGTCGAGCGTGATTCTTCAGATACAACGCACGCGCCTGTTTTGGAATGTCAAACTCAGGAAAGCGAAAGCCGAAATAGGATGTGATATCTTCGCGTTTGCTTTCGGCAATAACCTGACCGCTGGCGTCTTCTAAAAACTGATATACCATCACGCGATCGTAGCCGATAATATCACGAATGCTTGCTGACAAAGCTTCCCAAACCCGATCTTCAGCTTGATTGAGCGCTTTAGAATACGAAGGGAGTTGGAGCGCGTCCTGATGTTCGTTATCGCTATTTTCAAACTCAATATACAACAGAGAATTTACGCGATAAGCACGAATTACATAACTATCGCCGAAGATTGTGGTTTGAGCAATTTCCTTTTCGGTACTCAAATGAGGTAGCTTTTTCAATAAATCATCAAGAACAGCGTTATTTTCCTGATCAAATTGATTAAATAGTTCGCTAATGGATTGCCCTAGATACGATGCAGGATCTGTAGTATTGAGCCAAGATTCGGTATTCTCGCTGATGCCAATGATCTGATGATTGTCGTCCAATACAATAAATTTTCCAAAACCTTGAATCTTTCCTACAAGATGGATTGGTTCGTTTTCGCACAGGACTTGATTTACGGTCATTACAATCTGGGATAGTCTGTAAAGGTAGTGTTTAATATCAATAAAACAATAGGGCGAATAATCCATCGCGTCGGCGCAAAGATTGGATTAAAGAAAACTAGTCGACTGTTTTATATGTATATATAGTATGAATACACATACGATTACTCCAGAACAACTTGAGAAGCTTGTAGAAGCTATTGATAAGGAATTTAACGATTACCTATCCAGTAATAAAGCCAGTATCCAATCCTTTCGAGAATGCTTTTACATCCCAGACATGTATGAAGAGCAAGGTTTATATGCTTTAAAAGATGAAGCATTGGATGATTTTCCAGATGAGGTTCGACAAAAAGCACATAATATGATTGCTGAATTTTCGAGCGTGGATTAACATTGCGTTATCCTGATTTATATCCCTACTTTTGCATGCGGTCGCGCCAACCACTGATGGCGTAATGCTAATTTGTCATATTTGACGGTTTAGTGGATCGTATCGTATTTGCAAGAGGCAATACGGGAAATAATCAACGTTCAAAAGAAAATACATGACATTCGAAGAATTAGGATTAATTGATCCTATACAAAAAGCTTTGAAGGCGATCAAATTCGATCAGCCGACGGCTATACAATCACAAGCTATTCCGGTAATTCTTTCCGGTCGCGATCTCATTGGATGCGCCCAAACCGGAACTGGAAAAACGGCGGCATTTGCTATTCCTATTATTCAACACCTTTGCGAATCTACCAATACAGATAAGGCTATCAAGGCATTGGTGCTAGCACCTACGCGCGAATTGAGTATCCAAATTGGGGAGAGCTTTAGCCTATTCGGAAAGTTTACGAAACTAAAACATAGTGTAATTTTCGGAGGAGTTTCGCAGAGCAAACAAGTGGATGCGATAAAAGCCGGTTTAGACATTGTTATTGCTACTCCGGGAAGGTTGTTGGACTTAATGAACCAAGGTTTGATCAAGCTGAACAAAGTCGAATATTTGGTGCTGGATGAAGCCGATAATATGTTGGATATGGGATTTATCCATGATATTAAACGTATTTTAAAACAAGTGCCTGAAAAAAGACAAACCTTGTTTCTTTCCGCGACGATGCCTGCACCTATTCGCAAATTCGCATCTACGATCTTACAAAATCCAGAAGAAGTTTCCGTATCTCCAGTTTCATCTACCGCTGAAACGGTAAAGCAATCCATATACTTCGTAGAAAAAGTAGAAAAATCAGACTTG
The DNA here is from genome assembly GCF_042684745.1 of Sphingobacterium corticis. Lineage (NCBI taxonomy): Bacteria > Pseudomonadati > Bacteroidota > Sphingobacteriia > Sphingobacteriales > Sphingobacteriaceae > Sphingobacterium > Sphingobacterium corticis. The sequence continues at coordinate 101,023 of NZ_JBHUMA010000008.1, forward strand.
CTGTTGAAGTTGGTAAAGCGAATGAACATGCAGCAATCCTTGGTTTTCTCACGTACCAAACATGGCGCGGATCGTTTAGCTAAAAAGTTAACGAAAAAGGGAATAACCGTTGCTAGTATTCATGGCAATAAATCTCAGAACGCTCGACAAAAAGCATTGGGAGATTTTAAGGCGGGAACAATCAGTATGCTCATTGCAACCGATATTGCTGCGCGAGGGATTGATATCCAAGAACTTCCTTATGTAATCAACTACGATTTGCCTGCTGATGCAGAGACTTATGTGCACCGCATTGGTCGGACCGGCAGAGCAGGGCGTGGAGGCGTCGCAATGTCATTTTGTAGCCCCGAGGAACAAAGCGTATTAAAAAGTATTCAGAAGCTGATCGGTTTTCAAATCGAGAAAGGAGCTTAATATAACGCTTATAAAAAGAAAAATCCCTTTTCATCAATATGATGAAAAGGGATTTTTTATGTTTTATATCAATAACCGACATCGTGTTACAATCGGCTATCCGCTTAGCGGTTAACTTTGTAGCTCTACTTCGGTGATTTGATTGCCTTGTTTGCTGCGCGCATATTTAAACTTAACCTTGTCGCCAATATTCAAATCGATCCCTGCAAGGCGATCGTTGAAGTACACGGTTTCACTGGTTTCGTTATCACGGATGAAGCCATATTTACCCGTTTCGTTGAAATACGATACTTTTCCGTAATGATAAAGTTCTGTCGGATCTACCGGACGTTCCAAATCTTCTTCCTTAAATTTGTAGGTCGTCTGAGGCGGCGTGTTGGAAATATTTCCAAACTCGTCAACATACGCGAACATTTCTTCTAGGTCTTTACCTTTATTATTGTTCGATTTGTTAAACTCGCGTCTTTCCAGTTTTTCCTTTTTCTTTAGTTGTTGCTTTTTAGCGCGTTCTTTTTTCTTGAATGTGAGCTGATTTCTTGACATATATGGATTTAAGTGAAACAATAATGAAATAGTCAACATTTAGATGTGTATCGGCTATTTCGATATATTGGTCGGTCTGACCAATCTCTTGTGAAGTGTTGATACAAAGGTAAGCATTTTTAAGATAATATCATAATCTCGGATACATCGCCGAACGCGGAACCATAGGGAGACTGTCATAAATAATTCAGCTCATTCCGTACGGAATGAGCTGAATGAAAAACGATACGACGTATAGGATTTTTGTTTTTTTAGAACGCTCGCTCGTATTGTTTTGGTTCGATGTTTTCTTCTCCGAACGCAATGGCTGCCGATAATGGGAGATAGGGATTTCTTAATAATTCTCTAGCCATAAATACCAAGTCGGCATCGCCATTTAACAGAATAGTTTCCGCTTGCTCCGCATTAGTAATTAATCCTACGGTAGCTATCGAAATACGGTCGGATAGTTCCTTTTTCAACTTACTTGCCAGCGGCAGTTGGTAGGCAGGACCTATTGGTATTTTTACCCCTCCAACCACGCCACCGCTCGAAACGTCAATCACGTCAACTCCTTTATCTGCGAGTTGTTGTGTGAGCCAGATTGAATCGTCTAATGTCCAGCCTTCTTCCACCCAGTCCGTTGCAGAGATTCGCACGGAAATAATCAATTCTGCTGGCCAAACTTCTTGCACAGCATCAACAATGGAAAGAAGAAGGCGCGCTCTATTCTCCCGACTTCCACCATAATCATCCGTGCGTTTGTTGGATAGTGGTGATAGGAATTCGTTCAATAGATAGCCATGTGCACTGTGGATTTCAATCCATTGAAATCCAGCTTCCGATGCGCGACGCGCAGCATCTTTAAAATCTTGAATAAGTTGCTGAATATCGTTTTCGTCCATCTCGCGTGGCAAGGGTGTTTCAGGAGAGAAAGGAATCGCCGATGGCGCGATTAGTGGCCAGCCGCCCTCTTCGGTACTATGTAGTATTTTCACCTCGCTTCCCGCTGTCCACGTGCTTCCCTTGCGGCCAGCGTGTGCCAACTGGATAGCAGGTACGCTGCCGCTCTCGCGAATAAAACGCGCTATACGCGATAAACCTTCGACATGCTCATCTTTATAAATGCCCAAATCACCAATCGAAATACGACCTACCGGATTCACGGCGGAAGCTTCTACCATTACTGTGCCGGCACCGCCTATCGCTCTGGTTCCGTAATGCACCAAATGCCAGTCTGTAGCAAAGCCGTCTTGCGAAGAGTACATGCACATGGGAGATACGACAATTCGGTTTTTTAATGTGATTGATTTTAGCGTCAACGCACTAAACAGTTTTGACATATATGTGTTGTTTTTAGTTTTTAAATATTTGAAGGATAAAGCGTTACAGCGTAGTCATGTCTATAACAAAACGATATTTTACATCGTTCTTCTCCATACGGCTGTATGCTTCGTCAATATAATTCATATTGATTACTTCTACATCGGAGGTAATATTATGTTCTCCACAGAAATCAAGCATTTCTTGCGTTTCAGCAATACCACCAATCATCGATCCTGCTACGCTATTGCGAGACATAATCAAGGAGAACGGTGGAATCTGAGCCGGTTTAGGCGGAACGCCTACGCAGATATGGGTGCCATTTGTTTTTAACAAAGACATATAGGACGCGATATCGTGTTCAGCACTTACTGTATCCAAGATAAAATCAAATGATTTAGCAGCAGCTTTAAATTCATCTTTATTAGTTGTGATGACGAAATGGTGTGCTCCTAAGCGTTTTGCATCTTCTCGCTTACTTTCCGAAGTGCTCAATACCGTAACTTCTGCGCCAAAAGCAACGCCAAACTTTACCGCCATATGTCCTAATCCTCCTAAACCTAAAACGGCGAGTTTCGATCCTTTCCCTACTTTCCAATGGCGCAATGGCGAATAAGTAGTAATGCCGGCACACAACAATGGAGCGGTGCCAGCGATGTCCAAATTTTCAGGAACGTGAAGTACGAATTCTTCCTTAACAACGATGGTTTTCGAATAGCCGCCATAAGTTGGCATACCATCCGTATATTTATTAACGTTGTTATATGTTTGAATATTTCCTTCTGCGCAGTATTGCTCTTCACCATCGTGACAACTTTCGCATTTCCCGCAGGAATCCACCATACAACCGGTGCCTACCAAATCGCCAACTTTAAACTTGGAAACCTCGTCGCCAATTTTCGCGACGCGACCGACAATCTCGTGTCCCGGAACCATAGGAAAAATTCCTTCGAACCAATCATTTCTAATTTGATGTAGGTCGGAGTGGCAAACTCCGCAGAAAAGTATGTCGAATTGGACATCCTTTGGTCCCAAATCTCTGCGTTCGAATGTCCATTCTACCAAATCTTCACCCGCATTCATAGCGGCATATCCCTTTGTTGAAATCATAGTTCTTGTGTTTGTGATAAACTAATATATGCTTATTTAACCATTAAATGGAAAAGATGGTTTTACTGGCTAGAAGGAAAATACAAGGTGCAAATCGGTCAGAATATGCCTTTTATTTACACGGTTAAAGAATTTTTTTATGCATTTACCGCGCATATACATAGATTCTGAAAATAATTGCATTTAAGAAAATCCAAAGAGCTATCTATCGTCGTAGATGTCATAAAACTATCATTTTAAACACTAAAATAACTCGTCATGAAAGAATTAAACACGATTACAGACCAAATGGCATCGGAAGAGTCCGGTCTGTCGAGCCAAAACCTTCAACGCAGGAACTTTTTGAAAATGGCAGGCGGCGGTTTGGCCGGAATTGCATTGCTAAATTTTGCGAGCTGTACAAAAGACGACGGTCCGAGCGACATGGGAGGTCGAGATTTTTATTTCGGAAGTGGCGATATCGCTATTCTGAATTATGCTTATGCTTTAGAGCAGTTGGAAGCAGCATTTTATATTGAGGTGGCTAATAAACCGTTTTCGGGAATGACGGAGATGGAAAAAGCCTTATTGACTGATATGCGTGATCACGAGGTTGCTCACCGCGAATTTTTCAAAGCTGCGCTAAAAGATGGCGCGATTAAACAATTGGAATTTGATTTTTCTTCTGTTAATTTTTCTAGCAGAGATAGCGTTTTGGGAACGGCTAAAGTTTTCGAAGATTTGGGCGTTTCCGCATATAATGGCGCGGGTTGGTTAATCAAAGATGAAAACTACCTGCTTTTGGCCGGAAAGATCGTTTCGGTAGAAGCTCGCCATGCTGCGGTTGTGCGCGATTTAATAGATAACGGAAGTTTTGCGAATAGTGAGGTAATCGATGGCAACGGTTTGGATGTATCAAACAGCCCGACAAAAGTTATTCAAGCTGCGGCACCGTTTATCAAATCGAAAATCGACGTACGCGATTTACCAACCTATTAATCTTTAGTATTCTCATTTAAAATAGAAAACCATGAACTTACAAAATATTTTAGAATCGATTTCACATGTTGATCCCGAATTCAACGAAAGAATAAGTCCACGTCGCCAAGCTATTCGCAATATGTTCAACGTGGGGCAGAAAGTAACGATGGCAGCTTTACCATTAGCGGTATCGGCATTGTTCAATAAAGCATACGGACAATCCGCTCCAACAGATGTGATTGGCGTACTTAACTATGCGCTGACGTTGGAATTTTTAGAAGCGGAATATTATACGTTGGGAGCTCAGCAGTCAGGTTTGGTTCCTTCAGGAAAACCGTTGCAGGCGATAGAAACTATTCGTGATCACGAAGTTGCTCACGTAAAGTTTTTACAAGGCGTATTGCAAGATAAGGCGGTTTCTAAGCCTACATTCGACTTTACGGCCGGCGGAGCATTCGCTGATGTTTTTAGTAATTATGATACTTTTCTAGCGTTGGCACAGGCATTCGAAGATACGGGAGTGCGTGCTTACAAAGGGCAAGCGGGGCTATTAAAAGGAAATCAAATCGTCTTAACCGCTGCTTTGCAAATCCATTCAGTAGAAGCTCGTCATGCGGCGCATATTCGTTCTATGCGTACTGCTCGCGGTGGTGCGGCATCGGGTCAAAAACCTTGGATTACTGGAGCAAATGATTCCGGAATTGGTGCGGCGGTGGATCCTGTATACGCGGGAGAAGACAATAAAATCCAAGCGGGAGCTGATATTACTACGCTCGACGGAGTTAGCGGTAAAGTTTCTACCAATATCGCAACACAGTCTTTCGACGAGCCATTAACAGCACCAGCTGTATTAGATATTGCTAAGCTATTTATAAAGGCTTAATCAAAAAATACATTTTTGTTTATTTAGGAGGGGGATAGTGACGTAAGGTCTGTTTCAAACGAAGCAGGCCTTTTTTATTGGAATAAGGATTTGCGTTTATGGATTAAATTTCGCCAATGACGTGCAATTCGGATAGGTTAGGAGTTGGTTTCCCTCCTTCATCTTCCAATGTGATAGCGAACGCTTGCGCATTATTGATTGGCTTCATGCTATGCGTTTCTCCAGCCCCATTCAAAGGAATTACGCCGGCATCAATTGGTTGGCCATCTAGCAATGCCCAAAGTTGATATTGCTTTCCTTTAGGAACTTCCGGTAAATTTTCCGCAACAAGGTAGACGGAGTTGTCGTCCTTATTCCATAAAACCATCGCACTGGCTTCTGGATGTGTTTCCACGCCAGCAAGCGCAATTCTGCTCACTGCTGGATTTTGGAACATATCCAAATTGCGGTAAGCATCTGATAACAGCAATTCACTACTTTGATTTTTATTTTGCAAAGCGATGATTTCTTGTTCTGACGTTTGGTTTCGTTGGTAGAAATAAATATTTGCAGCTACACTACCAACTAAAAGTGCGGTAGCAGCTATAGCGAATGGGCGTAAACTGACAATGCGGATTGGCTCATTTTTTGGAAAGGCTGTTTCCGTTTTCGCGCTATTGTTTTCTTTAAAAATCTCCGAAGGTGTTTCCGATTCAGCAACTGTAGATTCCAAACTAGCCCAAATACTATCTCTCAAATCTATAGGCGGCGCAATGGATTGTATAGTAGCTGTATCTTCCATCAACTGCTCCGCTTCCCGAATGGCTTGTTCCACCTCGGGATGCTTGTTGCGCACACATTCTAGGATACTCGCTTCCTCTTCGGTTGCGACACCTAGAACGTATAGTTCAACGATTCCGGACGATATGTATTCTTTAATATCCACAGTTATTGATATTCATTCAGCACTTGTTTCAATTGTAGCAATGCTGCTCTGACTCTAGTTTTTACGGTGCCAATGGGCAAATCCAGCTCTTCAGCAATTTCTTTTTGGGTATACCCCTGATAGTACGCCAAATCAATTAGCGTTCTCCATTCCGGTTTCAAAGCATTTAAAACTTCTTTTACACCGATTACATCCGTTTTTTCCTGAGGTTCTGTCACAGCATAACTAGCACTCTCAGTCCTATTTACGACATCGGGAAGCGATTGGTTTTTTTGCTCGTTTTTTACTCCCTTCGATTTAATGTAATCGATAGAAGCGTTACGCGCAATGTTTAGCATCCAAGTGTACACGCGTCCTTTTTGTTGATCAAATTGATCAATATTGTTCCATATTTTGACGAAAACATTTTGGATAACTTCGTCAGCATAATTTTTATAAAGTACAATGCGAATGACCACACCATACAACGCCCCCGAATAATTATCGTAGAGATAATTGAAAGCCCTGCGGTCCCGTTTTAGGAGCAGTTCTATCAAGGTTTCTTCAGAAAGGTTACGTATGGGGCTCAAGCAAGTTTTATTTATTTCAAATGTAGGTATAACTTATCATATATCGAAGGGTGCCATTAATTTCTTCTATTCGGCAAATGCGGATCAAACCAAAGAAGCTTGATAAGCGTATATAAAAGAAAAACAGATCATGAGAAATCAATCAAATTTATCGCTGATTAAAATAACTTTCACGATGCTCGCTGTCGTATTTACAACGGTAACGGCATCCGCTCAGCAAAAAAGCAATCCGTACTACAGCCGAACGGAAATAAAAAAACTGAAAGTTTCCAATGCAGAATGGAAAAATATTTTGTCGCCAGATTTGTATGCCGTTGCGCGTGAGGGTGCTACTGAAAGAGCATTTACCGGAAAATACACGGATTTGGATGCGCCTGGAACGTACTTCTGTGCGGTTTGTGGGAATGAACTTTTCCGCGCAGACGCCAAATTCGCTTCTACCTGCGGTTGGCCATCGTTTTATGAGCCGTCTAGAAAAAAATCAGTGATTTATAAAGAGGACCGTTCGCACAATATGGTACGTACGGAAGTAAAGTGTGGACGATGTGATTCTCACCTTGGACATATCTTCGATGATGGACCGGAACCAACCGGAAAGCGCTATTGCATGAACTCCATTAGCCTAGATTTTGAGCCTGACGCTAAGTCAGTTAAAAAATAAATCATAAAAATTATTCATTTCAAAGAACCACTCGTTCGCCAGCCTCGTAAATAATAGAAACAACAATAAAATACATTACATAAAAAGAAGAATCATGAAAAAGTCAACATTATTTGGTGCCGCTTTATTAGCATTAGCACTTTCAACACAAACAGGATATGTGCAAGCTCAACAAAAAGAGAAAACAGTAACCGTGGGCGGTGCACCGATGTATCCATCGAAAACAATCGTAGAAAATGCAGTAAATTCTAAAGACCACACTACATTGGTAGCTGCAGTAAAGGCAGCTGGTTTGGTAGAAACGTTATCTGGTAAAGGGCCATTTACTGTGTTCGCACCTACTAACGCAGCATTCGATTTGTTGCCGGCAGGTACCGTTGAAAACTTGGTTAAGCCAGAAAATAAATCAACATTGACAAGCGTGCTTACTTACCACGTTATTCCCGGTAAATTGGACAGCAAAGCGCTTTGGAAAAAATTAGACAAAGATGGCAAGGCTGAATTAACAACCGTTCAAGGCGAGAAGCTGACTGTTTGGAAAAAAGATAAGGATTTATATATCAAAGACGCTAAAGGTGGAGATGCAAAGGTTTCGATCGCTGATGTGCATCAATCAAATGGTGTTATCCACGTTATTGACCACGTGTTGATGCCATAATTTTAGTTACTAAAAGGTCAATCGTGTTTAAGTACAAAAATGACGAAGCCTCCCAATGTGGAGGCTTCGTTGTTTTTTTATGGATTCAAAACTTCGGTGATCGGTTTCCCGATGCTACCATTTGGTTCCATGATATGGAGCAATGCGGAAATCGTAGGTGCGATATCGGTAATAGCAACCGGACGATTCGTTTTCCCTTGTGGAATGCCCCATCCCATAAATAGTAGGGGAATATGAGAATCGTAAGGCGACCAAACACCGTGTGTGGTTCCCGGAGAACGCGGCGTTCCGGCATACCATTGTGGTTCAACGAGAATCTGAATTGAGCCACTGCGTTTTCTATTGTAACCATTAATTACTTTCTCTTTCAGCGCAGCAGGAACGACCATTTCTTGAGAACCTTCCAAATCCAATACGTAAGCGATTCCATCTTCTTTTTTCAGCAATTTGATAACACGTTCGCGAATCGCTTTTTCGTCTAATTGCAAAGAATCAATTAATTGGTGATTGAAATGAACTTGATAATTAGTCATGCTTCGTACCAATTTATCTTGGCCGAACTCTTCTTTCAAAGCACCGTTCAACGTGCGCTGAATTTGTCGATCGAATAAATATCCTCCGCTTCCTTTTTGATCCGTGTAATATAAGGGATTGTAGGATACGGCGTGATCTGCTGTTAAGAAGAATGTGTAATTTCCTTCACCAACCGTTTCATCTAAATATTTTAAGAAACTTGCGATATCTTGATCTAAGCGTAAATAAGTATCTTCAATTTCGACTGATGATAGGGAATAACGATGGCCAACATAATCTGTTGCAGACAAACTCACGCATAAGAAGTCAGTTTGCTTATCTGCATTGTTGCCCAGATTTTCATTCTTGATGGCATCCTTTGCGAAATCTAACGTAAAGCTATTTCCTTGCGGCATGGTTTTGATGATTTCCAAACCAACATCTTTTACCAATTGAGATGTTTTTCTGGGCAATACGGGCTTTTCTTCCCCTTGCCAAGTGCCCTCGTAGATATTATCGTCGGCAATACTGTTTTTATAGGTATCGATCGGATAAAGCGTGTTCCAATCTTGGTTTACATATTTGGTTGCTAAATCCTTTCCGTTGAAGGTATTCACCCATTTCGGTAGCGCATCCATATAAAAGGTGCTAGAAATCCAATTGCCGGATTTGCTATCGAACCAATATGCTGCGTTTGCAAAATGTCCAGCAGGAAGAATTCCGCCACGATCTTTGATGGAAATACCGATTACTTTCGAACGAAAGTTGCTTGCCAAGCGCAATTCGTCGGTTACTGTGGATGCCAATAGATTTCGTGGAGACTGCTGTCCATCACGACCTTCTGCACCCAAACCTTTTACTAAATCATCCTGCGTACAATACATTGATCTTCCGGTCGCTTGTTCGATCCAATCATTACCAGCGATGCCGTGAATGGAAGGTACAGATCCAGTGTAGACCGAGCTGTGGCCAATTGCGGTAAATGTTGGAACATAGTTGATTACCGTGTTTTCGCAAGAAAATCCTTGCTTCAGCAATCTATTAAAACCATCATCGCCAAAACGGTCAGCAAATCGGTATAAATAATCCCAACGCATTTGATCCACCATCAGACCAACCACTAATTTCGGACGCTCGACTTGGGCAAAAACGGAGGAGGAAAGGGATATCGTCAACAGGTGACACAGCAAAATAACAACCTTCTTCATAATAAATAAAGCACAAATGATAAGGCAACAAATGTAGCAATTCTTTTATGATAGAAAGTTTAGTCTTGGCTTTGTTACAAGTTGCAGTCGGCGTTTTTAAAGCCAATTTTACATACGAGGAGATTCCGGCTGGTTGTAATCAACCGAATCGCCGATAGCAGAATCCGCGCGTAAACTGTCGGAAGCAGATGTTTCCTTTCCGGATTCTATTCTTTCAGGTGCGAGGATGGGTTCATTTTGTTTATTTTTCGATTCCGAACAGGATACACTAATCGATGCTGCGATCGAAAGTATAACAAATGCAACTGATATCTGATTTTTCATGGCAAAATGGTTTAAATACTTAACTATTTAAACCAACAAAATATCCATAGTTATGTTAGCGTTTGGTCATAAAAAAAGGTTTTCAAACGGGGAGAATGAAAACCTTTACTAACCAATTATAAACCTAAATTATGATGATACAAAGGTAGTGTACAAACTACACTATTGCAAATTTTAATAGAATAAATTTTTTGTTTTTTTTTCGTGAAGTATTCTGTGCTGAAATTATCGGACCCGACATTCAAAGATTTTTTACAGAAAGCTACAAAAAGTAAAAGTCGTCCGGGGGGGTGGACGACTTAATACCAAATATGCTGTGTAAAAAAATGTGCTTGTTAATTGCAGTTGTATTTACAAAGCTGATGCCAACAACTGGTCGTTTTGCGGAAATAAGTACAATCCACGTATCATTCAAGTAAAAACCACTTGAATTGCGCTATTTCGCAAGCGAAATTCCAAAACGCTTCGGTATAAAGGTTGCTACTATTCAAGCAACAATCCAATCGCTTTGGCAGCGTAAAGTCTCAAAGCATTGCTGATTTTCTGCATCTTTGTACCAATCATTGAAGTTCAATTTTCCATCGTGAGTAAAGGCAGGGATACATTTTTAAACGATACATCGAAACGCATTATATTCGTGACGTCAGCTTTGCTATTGCAATACTTGGTGATGTATCTCATGGATCCTTTTACCGATTATTGGGCGACTTTCTTTACGCGTCCAAGTAGCCATCTGATTACAGATCTGTCCTCCTCATTGCTTTTTTGCTTTTCCATATCCGAATCCAGCATCGCGATTGGCAACTATTTAAATAGAAAAATTTCTTGGACTTCGCATCCCGGAAAGCGGCTGGCACTAGAAACCGCAATGAACGTTTCCTCGGTACTTCTCATCAATCAAATCATTTGTTGGACCTATTTAACCTTTTTTCAGGAACAATTGCTGATCGACAACAATCCAATTTCCGGCGATGCCGAAACGCGCGAGATGCTGCGGTGGGTTTTGGTAAGCATTGTTTTGTCGTTGATGATTATGGGAATCAATATCGGGAATCATTTGGTATTAAATTGGAAAAATGAAGCTATACGATCTGCAGAATATGCACAAGTTGCGATGGAAGCGGAATTGCAATCGTTGAAACTGCAAATCGATCCGCACTTTGTGTTTAATAACCTGAGCGTACTCTCTGAATTAATCCTAGAAGATCAGCAATTGGGCTACGAATATGCCGAGAATTTCAGTCGGATATATCGCTATTTATTGATTAATGCAAAGAAAGATGTATGTACACTAAAAGAAGAATGGCGATTTTTGGAAACTTATCAATTTCTGATAAAACAACGCTTTGGCGATGGGATTCAATTTAGTGTCGATGTAGATCCGCTTTATTTTTCCTATCAACTTCCTCCGCTAACACTACAACTGTTGGTTGAGAATGCGCTGAAACATAATAAAACCAGTAAAAGAAATCCGCTCGAAATTCGCATTTCTACGAATGAATTAGGTGAGCTAATTGTAGAAAATACATTGCTGCCTTTAGAAAAAATTATTTCCTCATCAGGCATTGGTTTGAAAAATATTATAAGACGATATAAACTGCTTTCGCAACCTGAACCCAGACTATATCGTAATGAAGAAAGATTCACGGTTGTACTTCCATTGTTTAGGTTATGAGAATATTGATTGTTGAAGACGAAAAGCCGAATGCCGATCGCATAAAACGCTTGGTAAACGAAATACGTCCTCATTTCGAAATCGTAGGGGTTGTGGAATGCATAGGCGATACCATCGAATGGTTATCTATGAATCGGCCACCCGATGTGATGTTGATGGATATTCGGCTTTCCGACGGATTAAGCTTTGAAATTCTCGAACATCGAACAATTACTTGTCCGATCATCTTTACTACTGCCTATGACGAATACGCAGTTCGCGCGTTTAAGCATAACAGCATTGATTACCTTTTAAAGCCGGTCGAAAAGGAAGAACTCGCTGCAGCTTTTCACAAGCTGGAGAGCAACGACTTGCCGACCTTAGATCAACCTACGTTGGCCGGATTGATCAATTTTCTCCAACCCAAAAACTTTCGGAAAAGATTCCTTTTACCCTATCGAGATGGATATCGATCGGTGCTAGTGAAGGATGTAGTTTACTTCTTTTCAGAATGGAAAGTAACGCACGCAAAGTTAGCTGATGATACGGAAGTAGTCATTCCTTTTACTATGGAAGAGTTGGAACAACAGCTTGATCCAAATGCATTTTTTAGAGCCAATCGACAATATATTATCTGCGTCGATGCTATCGGTCAGGTTCACAATTATTTCAATGGAAAGCTGAAAGTTGATCTGCAAAATCACCCATCGGTCGAGGTCATTATAAGCCGAGAAAAAGCCCCGATTTTTAAAAACTGGCTCAACTACTAAGCGCTCTTTTTCCTCGTTTTTTCAGATTACATCATTGTCGTTTTGGTTACCAATTACGACGGTTCGGTGAAAATCGTTGCTAATCTGTCGCTTTAGCACTTACTTTTGATCACATTTTGAAAATTTTTCCAATGAAGAAGCATATTCACACGTACAGCGTGTTCAAATTTTTAGCGTTATCCTCGACTTTTCTTGGCCTTTCGTTTTCCTGCAGCAATCAATCGCAGGAAGCACCGCCAATGGAAACCGTTGAAGTAGATTTTCAAGAACTTCGACACGATGACGCACAGATAGAAAAGCGTTATCCCGGTAGCGTAGAAGGAACAGTGAACGTCGATATTAAAGCACAAGTAAGCGGTTATCTAGATGAGATTTTTGTGCAAGAAGGAGGCTATGTACAAAAAGGACAATCCTTGTTTCGCATTAAAGCAGATGTATTTAATGAACAAGTAAATAGCAGTCGCGCAGCCTACGAAGCAGCAGTTGCAGCGGAGCAGAATGCGCGTATCGAGCTAGAGAAAGTGAAACCTTTGGTACAGGGAAAAGTGTACACTGAATTGCAGCTTGAAACGGCTGAAGCCAACTACGCAGCAGCGAAAGCACAGGTTTCTCAGGCGCGTGCCGCATTGGGCTCTTCGGAAATTAATGCAGATTTCAGCTTGATAAAAGCACCGGTTAGCGGATATATCGGCAGAATTCCGAAACGCATCGGAAATTTGGTCACACCGAATGATGCAACGCCATTAACCACTTTGTCCGAGATTAATGAGGTAAATGTTTATTTCTCCCTAACGGAAGCCGATTTTATTGCCTTCGTAAAAGATCGTCAATCTGATCAAGGTATGAATACGGTTCAGTTCGTTATGGCCGACGGTCGCGTTTACGAGCAGAATGGACGTGTAGAAATTGCGAGCGGTAATATCGACCGTACGACCGGAAGTATTGCTATGAAAGCTACTTTTCCGAATCCGGATAAGGTGTTGCGTGCAGGCGGAGCAGGTAAAATTATCTTGACGAAAAAAGTGTCGGAAGCACTAACCGTTCCTATGGCTAGCGTTCGCGATATTCAAGATCGTTTCTTCGTATTTGCCTTGGCAGATAGTAATAAGGTGGTAATGAAACCGATTGAGATTCGTGGAAAGGCAGGCAATCAATACATTGTTCAGTCTGGTGTGGCGCAAGGAGAGAAGATTGCGTTAAACCGCATTGATGTACTGAATGAAGGTATGGTTGTGCAACCTACGATGGCACAAGATTCTGTGGGTAAATAATAAATTTTAATTAGCAAAAGAAGTATCCATGATACGAAATATTATAGATCGGCCGGTACTGGCGACGGTCATATCAGTTATATTTTTGATTTTGGGAATTTTGGGTTTGTTGCGGTTGCCGCAAACACGTTTTCCTGATATCGCGCCTCCAACCGTGCAAGTAACCGGAAGCTATCCAGGAGGAAATAGCGAAACCGTTTTGCGTTCGGTGGTTACGCCCTTGGAGGAACAGATTAATGGGGTGGAAAATATGCAGTACATCACTTCCACAGCGAGTAATGATGGTACGTTTTCCGTTCGTGTCGTTTTCAAGCAAGGCGTAGATCCGGATCAGGCGGCAGTGAACGTACAAAACCGCGTGCAGCAAGCAACACCGATTCTTCCGCAAGAAGTGATCCGAATGGGATTAACCACTTCGAAGCAACAGAACAGTATGATTATGATCTTCAGTATTTACGCGGATGATAATGATAAATACGATGAGTTGTTCTTGCAGAATTATGCCAATATCAATTTGATTCCTCAGATAAAACGGGTGCCGGGGGTCGGACAAGCGCAAGTTTTCGGAGCGAAGGATTACTCGATGCGCGTTTGGTTGAATCCCCAAAAAATGTTCAGCTACAACTTAGTTCCAGAAGATGTTACGGCGGCGATTGCGAAGCAAAGTTTGGAATCTGCACCGGGTAAGTTTGGGGAAGAATCGGATGCAGCATTGGAATATGTTATTCGCTACCGTGGAAAGAAGACCCAGCCGGAAGAATATGAAAACATTGTTGTAAAGCGAAATGGAGCGGATTTGGTTCGCCTGAAGGATGTTGCTCGTGTAGAATTCGGTTCAATTAGCTACAGCGGCGACAACCGTTTCAACGGAAAGAACGCCGTTACCATCGCGATTTTGCAAACATCAGGTTCCAATGCCAACGAAATTGAGATTGGGGTACAACAAGAGTTGGCGAATGCTGCGAAGCGTTATCCGCCGGGCATTAAGCAAGGCAATTTGATGAGTACAAAGGAACGTTTGGATGAAGCGACTGGCCAAGTACGATCTACCTTAATCGAAGCATTTATTTTGGTATTCGTGGTGGTGTTTTTGTTCTTGCAAGATTTTCGCTCGACGATTATTCCGGCCGTAGCGGTTCCCGTTGCCATTGTGGGTACTTTCTTCTTTTTGCTGGCTTTCGGTTTTACGGTCAACATCCTAACCTTATTTGCTTTGGTGCTTGCCATTGGTATTGTGGTGGATGATGCGATTGTGGTGGTTGAAGCCGTGCATGGCAAGTTGGAAAGCTCCAAAATGGATGGTCGGGAAGCAACCCATAGCGCGATGAGCGAAATCACGGGCGCGGTGATTTCCATTACCTTGGTGATGTCGGCGGTGTTTATTCCTATTGGATTTATGACCGGATCATCTGGGATATTTTATAAGCAGTTCGCATATACTTTGGCGATTGCGATTATCATTTCTGCGATCAACGCACTGACTTTGACGCCAGCGCTTTGTGCAATGTTGCTTAAAAATCATCATGCGGAAGGAGAAGATGAACACGCAAAAGCAGGTTTTGGTGCGCGTTTCTCAAAGGCGTTTAACGTTGGATTTGAGAACATGACGAACAGATATATTCGCGGTGTTCAATTCTTGGCAAAACGAAAATGGTTGGCTACCGGATTTATTGCTTTAATCACCGCAGGAGCGATTTATATGATGAATACTACGTCGAGAAGTTTTGTTCCGATGGAAGATGATAGCTTTATCGTCTACAGTTTGAGTATGCCGCCGGGAACCGCATTGGATCGCACGACGCAGGTTGCTGAGAAAATCAACGGTATTTTGATGAATATGGAAGCCGTGCAAAGTAATTCTGGAATCACTGGGTTTAATATTTTAAGTAATAGCACAGGGCCAGCGTATGCAGTCGGTTTTGTGAAGCTTAAGGATAAAAAAGATCGTGGCGAAGTCAACGATATCGACGAGGTTTTAGGCTTGATTACGCAAGAGTTTGCGCAGGTAAAAGAAGGTACAATTATGGCATTTCGTTCGCCTCCAGTGGATGGTTACGGAATGACTTCTGGGGCGGAACTTGTGCTTCAGGATCGTATGGGTAAAGATCCAGCTTCGCTGAAAGCGATGGCCGATCAAGTGATGGGACAGATCATGCAACAGCCGGGCGTGCAATATGCATATACAACATTTCGTGCCGATTTTCCGCAATTTGAATTGGAAGTCGATGAGGATAAAGCCGCGCAAATGGGCGTGGATGTAAGCAGTATGTTGGGTAACATCCAAACGTATTTTGCTGGTGATCAATCGTTGAACTTTACACGTTTTGGTAAGTTTTACCGAGTCAATATTAAAGCGGATGGTGTATTCAGAACGGATGAAGAAGCGTTTAACGAGATCTTTGTACGTAACGATGTAGGAGAAATGGTGCCAGTAAAATCTATGGTGACGTTGAATAAGGTTTACGGTCCGGAATCTGTAAGTCGATACAACCTCTACAATTCCGTAACCATTAATGTGGTGGCGAATCCCGGAACGAGTAACGGAGCGATTATGGATGGTTTGGAAACGGAAGTTTTGAACAAGTTGCCGGGCGATTATAGTTATGAGTGGACGGGTCTAAGTTTGGAGGAGAAATCGTCAGGAAATCAAACGGTATTCATCCTTTTGTTGAGTATACTTTTCGTTTATTTCCTACTATCTGCGCAGTACGAAAGTTATTTGCTTCCCTTGGCCGTTTTGCTATCTATTCCGACAGGAATTCTAGGCGCGTTTATCGGTATTCGTGCCATCGGATTGGATAACAATATTTACGTGCAGGTCGGTCTAATTATGTTGATTGGTTTGCTCGCGAAGAATGCAATTCTAATCGTGGAGTTTGCTGTACAACGTCGAAAAGCTGGACTTTCCATTTTGGAGTCGGCACTGGAAGGTTCGAAAGCACGTTTGCGTCCGATTATCATGACTTCATTGGCATTTATTGCCGGAATGGTGCCTTTAATGTTAGCAACGGGTGGTTCTGCGACTGGAAACAAATCAATTAGTACGGGTGCGGCCGCAGGGATGTTGAGTGGTGTAGTACTCGGTGTATTTGTGATTCCGCTTCTTTACATCCTGTTTCAGTATTTACAAGAATTAATATCTGGGAAACCGAAAGTCGATCCCATAAAAAAATAAAGATGAGAAAGAATTTAAATCCAATCCTTTGGATTGCTCTGCTCACGATAAGTTTGGGCGCTTGTCGGGTAGGACAAAAATATAGTCGTCCGGAAATCGATATTCCGAATGAATTCCGTGATCAGTCGGCCGCACAACTTACTTCGGATACCGTACTATTGCCGTTGAATACCTTTTTCAAAGATAAATTACTGCTTTCTTTGATCAATCAAGCATTAGAAAAGAATAACGATTTGGCGGTAGCTCACTTGACGATGAATCAATTGGAATTGAACTACAAGCAATCCAAACTAGGCTTGTTACCCACTTTAGATTTGTCAGTTGGCGCTAATAGAATGTGGTTGTCGCGCAACTCGCTAAACGGATCGTTGAGTGAACAATTTTTGGGAACGCCATACATGGATGATTATACGGCAAGCTTACGTTTATCTTGGGAAGCCGATATTTGGGGCAAAGCAAAGATGAAGCAAGAAGGCGCGTGGGCTAATTATTTTGCGCAGCAAGAAAACTTACAAGCACTGAAAACGCGCATAGTAGCTCAAGTTGCACAAGCTTATTTTACCTTAATCACGTTGGATGAACAGCTCAAAGTAGCGGAGCGAAATGTACTGTTGGGAGATAGCACATTGCAGATGATTCGTCTGCAATATGAATCGGCACAAATTAGTTCTTTAGCATTGGATCAGGCGGAAGCGCAAAAGAAAACGGCGGAGCTGTTGATTCCTTTAGCGAAGCAAAACATCGCCGTGCAAGAAAATGCATTGAATATTTTATGCGGAAGCTTTCCTGCAAAGTTAGCGCGATCGGGAAGTATAACTGAAGCGATGCCCGATGAGTTGTTTTCTGCTGGCGTACCTGCGATGCTTTTAAGCAGACGACCCGATGTGAAAGCGGCAGAATATGGCGTGGTAGCAACGAATGCGCAAAGCGGATTGGCAAAAGCAGCCATGTATCCATCTCTGAGCTTGACGCCTTCAATCGGGGTAAATTCTTTTCGTTTTAATACATGGTTCGATCTGCCGGGATCCATTGTGAAAACCGTCGCTGGGAATCTGACGCAGCCAATTTTTCAGAAGAAAGAATTAAAAACGGCTTATGAAGTTGCCAAAATCGAACAAGAGAAAGCAGCAATTCAATTCCGCCAATCCGTATTGGTGGCCGTAGGTGAGGTTTCTGACGCGTTGGCCAGATCGAATCATGCTGATGAGCGTTTGCAATTGGTGGAAGCGAAGAAACAATCACTAACGAAGGCAACCAGCGATGCGATGTTATTATATAGAAGCAGTATGGCGACTTATTTGGAAGTGATCACCGCGCAAAACAGTGCATTGGAAAATGAGTTGGACGCGATCAATATCAAACGAGAAAAATTGGAAGCCGTGACGAACTTATATCGTGCGCTGGGCGGAGGAGTGGAGTAAAATCGCTCTCTGGCATGCTTGAACTGTCAGGTATAAATTGTCGGTAATTTAGGCTAACTTTAGGCAACCAGAAGAAATAAGCTATGTCAAATATTGATTTCATCCACGAGGAAAAAGCAGCGGATATTGGTAATTTTTTAGTGGGTCGATTATTGCCTTTTCGGCAGAAACGTTCGATCGGACCATTTGTATTTATCGATCACATGGGGCCGGCCTGTTTAGCAGATCACGAAAATTTAGATATTGGTCCGCATCCGCATATTGGTTTGTCGACCTTGACTTATTTGTTTGATGGAGCGATTTTCCATCGGGATAGCATCGGTAGTGCGATGGAAATTACGCCGGGCGCGGTAAACTGGATGACAGCAGGTAAGGGCGTTGTGCATTCTGAACGTACGCCCGAACATCTTCGACAGAAAGATAAATTTATGCATGGCTTGCAGATTTGGGTGGCGTTGCCGAAAGATCGCGAATTTATGGAGCCTGAATTTCATCACACCGAAGCAAAGGATATTCCCGCGTGGGAAGATGAGGACGCAACGTATAAACTGATCGCAGGAAAGGCTTTTGGTCGAACATCTCCCGTTCCGGTTTACAGCAATTTATACATGATCGAGATTAAAGCGAAAAACGATACGTTGATCGATATTCGTGGGGAACTTTACGGTGAGAGTGGTTTGTATGTTTTGGAGGGAGAAATCAAAAGCGGTGAACACGCTTACGGTGCTAAGCAGATTTTGATCACGAAAGATGCGCATTTGTGCACCTTTGAAATGAAAGCTGGAACGTCGGTATATATTTTTGGAGGCGATCCATTCCCTGAAGAACGTTTTATTTCGTGGAATTTTGTAGCAACGAGTAAAGAAACATTAGAGCAAGCCAAGAAAGACTGGATTGATCGTAAGTTTGCTGATGTGCCCGGAGATGCAGGCTATGTGCCATTTCCTGGAACCTAATTTGGTGTGCCGAAAGCACACCAAATTAGGTTTATTTGTTTAAGCGAGTGATTGGTCGCTGTCTGTAGAATCCATAGCATCTGTGGAATCTATAGATTGGACCTGATAATCCTCAATGGGATGCAAGCGCGCCACTTTGTTCACCTTCCTGTCTTTTGCTTTTCCGCTAGGATTAGTAATGTTTACCACATTGATGTATGATATTGATTCATTTGGCGATTCAAAAATCGTTACCTGTGCATATTCTGCTGCGATTTGAAGTGCGGGATCATTCGCCAATACTGCATAATTTTTGTTGTCCAAATCTTGTAAGAATGCTTCTTTATCTGTTACGAAAGGGATAAAATGCAATTCTTTGCGCTTTTTGAACCAGGCGTTGTTTAGTTCCGAATAAGGCGTGTCAATTGTTCCTTCTCTAAATACAGCGAAAAATAAGCCACCTAAAATAATAACAAATTCGCCAAACCATATCAGCCACAACAATCCGCCCGACACCGTACTGCTGCTTTCTATGCTAAACGTTCCGTATTCATTTAGCGAGCTGATTTCTGTAAATAATAGATTGGGATGCGTAAATAGAAAAAAGAAATCACTAGCCAGCACTTTGATGTCGTCGCTGTTCAAATCGAACGTAAATCCATTTTGGCTATACGCAATCGTGTCAAAAAATACCCATTGCACATAAAATCCTAACAATCCACAGAAAGTGGCAACAACAAAAGCAATGGTTTTGCTTCTCAGCTTTCCGATTTGAATCCCAAAGTTAATGGCTGCACCAATTCCTAAACCTAGCAAGGCAGCGGTGATGGCTGAAAACCAAATATTCGGAATCATCCTGTTTATAATGACGTAAATAATTGGGAGAATGATGGCAGCTAAAATACCTAGCAATAGGGTAATTCCGACGCCAGAGGATGTAGCCAACTTTGGCTGTGAAGAGGATGCTTCCATAGGTATGCGTTTTTATAGTATTTAAGTATTTTGATTCGTTGCTGATAAATCAGGATGATATAGAAAAGTGAATAACCTTAAGCAACAGGTAAATTATCGTTGGCACCCCATTCAGACCAAGATCCATCGTAAATAGAAATGTTCTCATGTCCAATTTGGTAAGCGGCCAACGCCAAGATCGCAGCAGAAATACCTGATCCGCAGGTAAAGATCGCTTGATTATCAGTCAAAATGGGTTCGAACACTTGATGGAGATCGTGCTCACTTTGATAATGAGGACCATGCAGAATGTTGTCGAACGGTAAGTTGCTAGATCCGGGAATATGTCCCGAACGCAATCCCGCACGCGGTTCAGGAGCTGTTCCTTCAAATCGACCTTTACTCCGTGCATCGATAATAGCGACATCAGTATTCAACTTTTCCAAAATATCGTTTTTGCCAGTGAGCCAATCGGAAATAGGCTTAGCTACAAAGTTTCCTTCTTTGATCTGAGTGTTCGATTCATGAATATTGGTCGTTGGTAAACCTGCACTTTTCCACTCAGCAAGCCCACCGTGTAATACATAGGTTTCTGGATGCCCCATGTAACGAAACATCCACCAAGCACGCGGGCTAGAATAGATTCCCCAACGATCGTAGATAACTACAATCGTATCTGCATTAATACCCAAAGAACGTGCTTCCTGTTCGAAAGTTTTTGCATCAACCATGGTATGTGGAAGTGGATTGCTGTGATCCGAAAACTTTCCTTCAATGTCCAAAAAAAGTGAGTTTGGAATATATTCCGCCTGTTTTCCATCAGCATCGATGGATTGATTTACTTTGTCAATCGTCGCATCTAGGATTTTAACATCTTTAGCCTCGCTCAGCCAACGCTGCAAGGTGGCTACATCGATCAATGGTTTGTTTTGCATGTCGTTTTTCTTTCGGACAAATCGAATATAATGAAAAACTGTGGATTTGTAAAGACGTTAATGGGGTTGATAGCGTTTATAGAGTTGATAGATGGTAAGGCGTGAAGTTGTTGATCCAAAAATCTTTAACCTACCAGAACAATCTCAATACGCAATACCCACACCTCAATACTCATACAGCACAAAAAAAAGCGGCTGCCCGATTTGGACAGCCGCTATATGATTTAGATTTCGATCTAAGACTATTTAGAGCCTTTTTCGTCACCTTCCATCTGTTGCTTCAATTGAGCAAGTACATCAAGGTCACCTAAAGTTGATTTCTCTACAGAATCTTTCACTTTTTTCACGGCAGAAGTAGCAGCTTTCGCTTCTTTCTTACGTGCGTTGAATTCTTCTACGCGAGCTTCAGATTTTTTGTCTTCCCAAATGCGTGAGTGAGAAATTACTAAGCGTTTGTTTTCTTTGTTGAATTCAATGATTTTGAAATCATTCGTTTCATCAACTTTCAATACGCTACCGTCTTCTTTCACTGCATGTTTAGATGGACAGAAACCTTCTACACCATATTGAAGAGCAACGATGTTACCTTTATCACCTACTTTGATCACAGTACCTTCGTGAATTGAACCTTCTGTGAAGATTGTCTCGAAAGTATCCCAAGGATTTTCTTCCAATTGTTTGTGACCTAGAGATAATTTGCGGTTTTCTTCATCTAATTCTAGAACAACAACTTCTAATTCTTCACCAACTTTAGTGAATTCGTTAGGATGGTTGATTTTCTTAGACCAAGAAAGATCAGAAATGTGGATCAAACCATCGATACCATCTTCCAACTCAACGAATACGCCGAAGTTAGTCATGTTTTTAACAGCCGCTTTCACTTTAGACCCGATTGGGTAACGCTCAGCGATGTTTTGCCATGGATCTGGAGTCAATTGTTTAATACCTAAGCTCATCTTGCGATCTTCGCGATCCAAAGTCAAAATTTGAGCTTCGATTTCGTCACCTACTTTTAAGAACTCTTGAGGAGAACGTAGGTTTTGAGACCAAGACATTTCAGAAACGTGAATTAATCCTTCAACACCAGGGATGATTTCAAGGAATGCACCGTAATCTGCAACAGTTACGATTTTACCTTTTACTTTAGAACCGATTTCTAGATCAGTACTTAAAGATTCCCAAGGGTGCTCAGAAAGTTGTTTCAAGCCTAAAGCGATACGTTTTTTCTCATCGTCAAAGTCAAGAACAACCACGTTAATTGTTTGATCCAATGCAAGAACTTCTCTTGGATGCTCGATACGACCCCAAGAAATATCTGTAATGTGCAATAGACCATCCACACCACCAAGATCGATGAATACACCGAAATCTGTAATGTTTTTGACAGTACCTTCCAATACTTGTCCTTTTTCCAATTTCGCAACGATCTCTGATTTTTGGTTTTCCAAATCGTCTTCGATCAATACTTTATGCGATACAACAACGTTTTTGAATTCGTGGTTGATTTTAACCACTTTGAATTCCATTGTTTTACCAACGTAGATATCGTAGTCACGAATAGGTTTAATGTCGATCTGAGAACCAGGTAAGAAAGCTTCTACACCTTTGATGTCTACGATCAAACCACCTTTAGTACGTGATTTAACGAAACCGTCAATAATTGCATCGTTCTCCAAAGCTTCGTTGATAGCTTCCCAAGATCTTTGCGTTTTAGCACGCTTACGTGACAATACTAACTGACCGTTTGCATCCTCTTGTGATTCAACAAACACGTCAACTTTGTCACCTACTGATAGCTCAGGAAGGTCGCGGAACTCAGAAAGTGCTACTAAACCATCAGATTTAAATCCAACATTCAATACCACGTCTTTGTTATTGATCGATACTACAGTACCTTCAATAATTTCACCTTGGTTAATTTGATTGAATGTACCTGCGTACTGCTCTTCTAGTTTAGCACGCTCAGCCTCGCTGTAGTTACCGAAGGCTTTCTCATCGAAATCCCAGTCAAAGTCACCTTCTGGTGTACTCAATGTGCTGGTTTTGATTTCGTTGATTAGGTTTGAATCTGCTTCAGATTCGATGGTCTCAGTGTCTTTCACTACTTTAGTGTCAGCACCTTGTAGCTCTGCGTTTTTCGCCGCTAACTCTTTTTCTGCTTCTTGTTTTTTTGCCATTAATTAATTTTCTCCTTTTCCCTGCATTGCAAGGACTGCAAAAATACAAAAAACTTTTATATACAACTATTTATGTGTAAAAAAGATTGCGTACGAACAAGTCAGATGTTTGCACTATTGTTTCGTTTCAGATTCGTTCTCGGACTTGAAAGAATTATATGTGCGCGGACGAACGATTTTGATGCTTTGTTTAGAAAGTGCAATGCTTGCATTTAGCTCAAATCCTACAATTAAAATCAACGCATTCAAATACATCCAAATCATCATAACGATCAGCGTACCAATGGATCCGTATAATTTATTATATGCGCCAAATTGGTTGATGTAGTACGCAAATCCCGAGAAGGTAAGGATAGCCAACACCGTGGCCAGCGTCGCGCCGGGCGTGAAGAACTTCCAGCGTCTGCTGCGACTAGGACCAAATTTATACACGAAACTTACCGTAAAGAAATAAATTCCGAACATGAAAAGCCATTGAACAAATTTGATTAAAAATTGCCAAAACCAACTTAAATCATAATCAATAGTGTTTTTTAAATAATTGATAAGAAAATTTGCGCCGGCATATAAAAAAATCCCAACCGCTAATGCTAATACAATAGCGACGGATAATCCTAAAGCCACTAATCGCTTTTGTCCCCAACTTCGGTCTTCTTTGGAGAGGGACGACTTATTGAAAGTCATCATTAAGGTCGTCATCCCATTGGTTGCAAAAAATGTACAAAGCACGAAACCAACCGACAGCAATCCCGTGTTTTGTCTTTTAATAATATCTTGAAGTGTCACTTCTAGAAATTCGAACGCATTCTGCGGCATCGCTACCTGAATTAACTCCATAAGCTGATCCTGAAAATTGTCTACCGGAATGTAGGGGATCAGCGTAAATAAAAAGATGATTCCCGGAAAAATGGCCAACATAAAATTGTAGGCTAGGGAAGAAGCTTTGTTGATGATCGACTCGCGTGCTATTTCTTGGAAAAAGAATGCAAAGACGGTATATAGTGGTAACGATCCGAATCCGGGAAGCACCGCCGATTTTGTCCAATCAATAAATTTATCGTACGGCTTTAGTCGTAGAAGATTTTTATGGACTTTACTCATTTATTGAAAGTAGGATTTTATTTTATCCATGAAGATATCGGGAGCACGACATGGGCGGTTTTTTTTCATATCTACAAAAACCAATAAGGTTTTACCGGTATTCAGCAACACACCAGATTCGTTGAATAGTTCGTATTCGAAGCAGATTCGCACGCTTGGTAATTCTCGGATAGTGGTTTTAATGGTAATTAAATCATCGTACTTGGCAGGCTGCAGATACTTTGTTTGCATTTCGATAACCGGCATCATCACGCCATTTTCTTCTAGTTCTTTATAAGAAATACCTGTGCTTCGAAACATTTCGGTACGTGCGACCTCGTAATAGGAAGCATAATTGCCATAATACATATATCCCATTTGATCAGTCTCTGCGTAGCGAACGCGTATTTTGTTTTCAAATACAAACATGGTTTACGGCAATTTAAATGTTCTAGCGTTTGATGTTGCGTTCGTCTAAAGCGCGCTGGAATTTTCGTGCATTAACCAAATGATCGGCCATTGTTTTGGCAAATAGATGGTAACCACTGAAATCATCTTTAGCGCACATATAAATGTAATCGTGCTTATCATAGTTCAAAACCGCGTCGATTGAAGCAATGCTCGGCATCATAATTGGCCCCGGAGGCAAACCCTTGTAGCGATAGGTGTTGTATGGATTGTCGATGGTTAAATGTCGATTAAGAACACGTCGGATTGTGAAATCGTTGTTTGCAAAGATTACTGTAGGATCCGCTTGCAAAAGTATGCCTCTTTTTAAACGATTGATGTATAAGCCTGCTATCTTCGGCATTTCGTCGACGTGCATCGCTTCACCTTTCACGATCGCCGCTAACGAACTTACTTCCTGTGTGGTCATATTTAACGCATCTGCTTTCGCTTTGCGATCGGCGTTCCAAAAATTATTGTACTCTGTATGAAAGCGAGCAAAAATCTCTTCTGGTTTGGTATTCCAATAGATTTCATACGTGTTCGGAATAAACATCGAAAATACGTTGTCGCTGGTAAAACCATATTTGGTTGCCACCGCAGTATCTTGAAGTAGTTGCGCAAACTCTGCGGAATCTGCCTCAAATGTTTGCCCAAGTAATCCTGCGAAATTTTCTTTCAAACGCAGGTTTTGAAAACGAAACTTCACCGCTTCTTGATAACCTCCGCGCAAGTTGCCGATAAATCGGCGATTATTCATGCCGGATTCCAAACGATAACGGCCCGGATTAATGTTTTCAGATAAATCCATCGCTTTCGCCATGCGCTCAAACAGCCAATAATGGCGGACGATATTCTCATCTTTGATGCGTCCCAGCACATCATCGTAACTGTCATCGCTGTGCACATAGAAATATTCAGCATCCGTTTGGATGGTAGGTGCTAAGACGGCTAAATAACCAATCCATGCAGCTGCTGACGCGATTGCAAAGATTACAATAACAACGGGAATCCAAATTTTACTTCGTTTTTTTGTTTGAGGATGATTCTGATTCTCCATGTCGCTTATTCGTTAATAGTGGATGGTGCTGTTGGAACAACGGAGTTGGACAACTTCAAGTGGATCGCAGAACCTAAAGAAATAAATTGCGAAGAAATATCCGGCGTTTGCTCCACTACCGTCGCATTCAGCGTATCGCGTGAGCCATCCGCAAAACTGATGTTTCCGATCACCAACCCCAAACCGCGCAAAGCAAATTCCGCCTCGCTGTACGGGAGTCCTACCAATTCCGGAATGTTTACCTGATCATTTCCACGACCATTTCCTAATACCAAATTGATGCGCGATCCTTTAGGAATCATTCGTCCTGCCGTAATAGGCTGTCCACCAAATCGAGCGTCTAAAACGACATCGCGTGCGATGTCATTGATGTAAGTCGTGTCGCCTAGAACCAAAGAGTGGTTTTTAATAATAGAAATTACCTCAATCAAAGTCTTATCGACCACTTCCGGAAATGCAATTTCTGGCGCAGTCTGCGTAATCATCGTAAGATAAATCGTCCGTCCACCTTTTACGGCAGACGCCGGTTCTGGATCTTGATCGATTACCAATCCCGGTCTGGCATCCATTTGATAAACCGAATCCACCTGATATTCCAATCCGGCTTTTTTCAAAATATCGATAGCTTCCCCAATATGTAAACCTTTTAGGACGGGAACTTCCTGCCTGTCGCCATGCTTAGTGTAAACGCGTAGTCCAAAATAAACGAGAACAAACAATGCAATAATACCGACAATTGCATAAATAAGGTTTTTGCGAAAGGTGTTTGTTCTTAGGTAAAGAAAGAATTTTGACATGTTTTATATAAACAATAAAATAAGTTGCTGACTAATTGACCATCTTTTTGTTCTGCATCACGAACATATATCGTAACAACAGTTTGTCGCAAATGTTCAACGCAAATATAAGTATAAACCCGTCTTGTCGTATGTTCGAATTGCAGAGTTGTCGCTTTTGAAGATAGCCTAGTTCTTGGCGAGCCAATTTATCCATTCGAAATTCGTTGGTGGCAAACGGAAAAGATAGTTAGCGATTCACAATTAAATGCGGAAGATAATTTAGTATTTTGTAGCTTATTCTTAGCTCTTCGATATGCTACAACTTTCAAAAATCCTCCTGACGATTATATTTTTTGGTATTGGCGTTATACATTTTTACTGGGCTTTCGGAGGGCTATGGGCTAAGCGACTCGCCATTCCAACTACGCAAGAAGGAGCGCCCTTGTTTGATCCCGGATTAGGCTCTTGTGTAATAATAGGTTTGTTTTTTAGTGTTTTGCTGCTGATTAATCAAAAAGAATTACTTAGGTCTTTGCCCTTGCTTTATGAAAGAGTTCTATGGGCAATCATTGCATTGGTATTTCTTGCTAGAGCGATTGGGGATTTTCAGTATGTCGGTTTTTTCAAATATGTTAAACATACGACGTTTGCGTACCTAGATAATCTTTATTATACACCGCTGTGTTTGTTGATATTCGCCTTAATTGTGGTGAAGCTTGCAGTTCGATAATGTGATCGGAAAGTAGTTATATTTGTTGTCCACAATACAGCATATCAGACAATACTATATGAAAACAAAAATTGCCCTCATTACTGGAGGATATACGGCTGAATCGGAAGTTTCTTTCAAGAGTTCGGCATTTGTTTATACCCAATTAGATAAATCGCTTTATGAAGTGTACGAAATTGCTATCATGCCCGAGCAATGGTACTATGTCAATGATGCTGGGATAAAATTTGAAATTAACAAACAGGATTTTTCACTTATGATGGATGGGCATGTTGTGAAATTTGACATTGCTTTCATTGTTCTCCACGGCAGTCCGGGCGAGGATGGGCGATTGCAAGGATATTTCGATATGATCGGATTGCCTTATACAAGTTGCGATGCGTTAACGTCTGCGTTGACGATGAACAAAGGATATACGAAGGCGGTATTGGCTGGCATTTCAGATTTGTACTTGGCGGATTCAGTGCTATTATTTGCGTCGGATCGCGATAGCGCATCGCAACAGGTGCAAGATCGACTATCGCTGCCCTTCTTTGTGAAGCCAAATGCTGGAGGAAGTAGTATTGGTATGACGAAAGTAAAAGCCGTTTCGGATTTAGATGAGGCGATTGCTAAAGCTTACGATGCAGCACATACCGGGCAGCAAGTATTGGTCGAAGAATTTATTGAAGGAAGGGAGTTCTCACGCGGCATTTTTAAAAATTCGAAAGGCGAGTTGGTGGTTTTACCTGCGTCGGAGGTGATTACCACACGCGAGTTTTTTGATTTCGAGGCGAAATATATTCCTGGTTTAACGGATGAGATTACGCCGGCAGACATTACCGATGAACAAAACGATCGGAGCGAGCGAATTATTAAAGATGTTTATAGAAAGCTTAATTGCCGTGGAATGGTGCGCGTCGATTTTTTTCTGCAAAGCGAAACCGACAAGTTTTACTTTATTGAAATCAATACCACGCCAGGGCAAACGGAACAAAGTTTTATTCCACAGCAAGTACGCGCACACGGTATGTCAGAGACCGAATTCTATACGGAAATTCTAGAGGGTGCATTGCTTGTCGCAAAAACAAATGGTTAAGAAATTGTATATTTGATAAAGCAACATTAGTAGAACAACGATATGATTTTAGTAGCGGACAGTGGCTCATCTAGTTCGGAATGGATGCTACATCTACCAGATAGCGATCCTTTATATTTTAGAACGAAAGGGTTGAATCCCTATTTCGTTAGTGAGCGTGAGATAGCGCGTGTGCTGGGCGAAGTGCCCGAAATAATACCTTATATTTCTGAAGTGCATGAAGTGTACTTTTTTGGTGCCGGATGCCACACGCCGGATCGACGAGAAATCGTTTCCAATGCATTATCAGAAATATTTCCCGGAGCATTTATTTCGGTAGAAACCGAATTGCTGGGATCTGCTTACGCTACGTTAGGAACAAAAGAAGGTATAGTTTGTAATATCGGTACCGGATCGGACATGACCTTCTATGATGGAGAATTTCTGTCTCCCAGTTTACATGGCAATGGCTACGTCTTAGGCGATGAGGGATCTGGAGCTTGGTTTGGAAAACAGCTAATTGTGGATTTCCTGTACGGAAAAATGCCCAGGGATGTTGCGAAATTGTTTGAAGAGCAGTATCGCGTAACTAAGGAAATAGTAATAAAAAATGTATATCAAAAAGATCGGCCGAACGCATATTTGGCATCTTTTGTGCCATTTATGGACGAACATCGGACGAATTCTTATATGGATGATTTGTTGCGAAATGGGTTCGACGAATTTGTGCGTTCGCACATTATGACGTACCCAAATTTTGCAGACCATGAATGTCATTTCGTAGGTCGCGTCGCATTTCATTTTGATCTGCAATTGCGGGATGTTTGTGACTTGCATGGGGTGCGGGTTGGTAAGATTTTAAAAAATCCAATCCATCCGCTCTACGAATTTGTAATCAAGCGAGAATTGGAAAATTCAATCATTTAATTAAAATATTATGGTTTCAATATTATTGTTTTTCGCGCTATTCATGCCCAAGGCAGATGGCGTTTATGATTACACGGTAAAAACGATTGGTGGCAAAGAGGTAAAGCTATCAACATTTAAAGGCAAGAAATTATTGTTGGTCAATACAGCTTCTAAATGTGGTTTTACTAAGCAGTACAAAGATTTACAAGCGCTACATGAGCAACATGGTGATGAGCTGGTAATCATTGGTTTTCCGTCCGATAATTTTGGTGGACAAGAGCTCGACGAAAATGCAGATATTCAAGCTTTCTGCGAGGAAAACTACGGCGTTACGTTTTTACTTTCCGAGAAAGTAGATGTAAAAGGTGAGGAGGCGACTCCATTATTTAAGTATTTGACAGAAGCAGAAAATGCAGACTTTACCGGGCCAATTCAATGGAACTTTGAGAAGTTTTTAATCGATGAGAATGGCAAACTGGCTCACAGATATCGCTCCAAAGTATCTCCTTCAGATCCCGCTTTCGTAAGTGCGGTTGTTCAAAAGTAAATATATGGCTTGGAGGTGTTCCATGTGAATCAACGTAACACCATTTAAACACCGGCATAAGAAACAAACGGTCGATAGCTTTTCTATCGACCGTTATTTGTTTGTGGCCTAGCGAAATCATTTGTTAGACAAGTTGACGTCAACCTACTGAATGGCTTGTTTCGTTGTGTTCGAATGTTTAAGATTTGACTCCTACACTTTCGTACGTCCATTTAAGAATTTTCTTAACCGCGTCTTCAATTCGCTTCATGCCTTCATCTGTGGTCAGATCAATCTCACAGAATAAGCTATCCGTATTTTTTGAATGAAGAACCAAATAATAAATCCCTGCAACAAGCACGCTACTGATCGCACGAAGATCCAAATTTTCCTGATTGATTTCGCGATCTGCGAACGCGAAAAATAAGGCACTCATCTTCTCTCTTTCTTGTGTAACTTTAGACATGATATCGCTTTTTTCGCTTATCTGCCATAAAACTACTTTTTGCATCTCCTCGTTTTTCGCAAATTCTTTCATCTGGTTGATTAACAGCGACTCCAAGAATCCTTTAGAACCCTCTTTTGGCGACTGTCCGAAGTACTCCATAGCACCAACTGTGGCAGCTACCCAGTAATCTTTGTTCTTAATGTAGGTCTCTACCAAGTTCTCTACCGAACCAAAATATAGAGTAACCAATTTGCGATCTACTCCTGCTTTTCTGGAAATATTTGCAATAGTGAGTCCAGTATAGCCTTTTTCCTGTAAAACTGTTCCAACGGCACGAATCAGTTTTCCCATCGTACGCTCTTTGTCATTTTTGACACCGCTGTAAGTTTTTCTTTGTTGTTTAGCCATCATTTATTATCTACTTGTTCAAAACTAGCTATTTATATCCGTAATTTAAAAAAATGTGATCAATTACCTTATTTTTTTAAGACTAATTTTCCCACCTATATCCTGTAATACATTTAATACATAATCTAAGTGCGCATGCGTATGAGTCGCCATCAAGCTTGTTCGAATTCTTGCGTCTTTTTTCGCTACACCGGGATAAACTATGCAGTTAGCGTACACGCCAGCTTGTAATAGCAATTTGGCTACAGCAGCTGTGCGATGCGGGTCACCAATCTTGATCGGGATTATAGGCGATTTGGAATCTCCGACATCGATACCTAGATCAATCAATCCAGATCGAAAGTAAGCAACGTTATTTGCTAATTGTTTTCGCCAATGGGGTTCTTCATCGATTAGCTCCAACGCTTTTATCAGGCCGAATGATGCCGGCGTAGAGGTAGAGGAAAAAACTTGCTGTCGTGATTGATACCTCAGGTAATTGATAAGTTCGGGAGACGCAATGATAAATCCACCTATATGTCCGAGCGCTTTGCTCAATGTTCCAGCAATGATATCTACTTTATGTAGCGCATTGTAAAGCTCAATCGCTCCTCGACCATTTTCTCCTAGCACACCGATTCCGTGTGCATCATCGACCATTAGATAAGCTCCATGCTGTTTAACTAAATCTATGATCTCGTTCAGCTTAGCCAAATCACCGTTTTGCGAATACACGCCATCTACCACTACCAACCTTGTTTTGAACTTATCCTTGGTTTCCAACAATGCTCGTTCCAAGTGAATCATGCTATTATGCGGAAACCGTTTGGTATTTGTTTTTAGCAAACCTTCATAAACGCTAGCGTGTACTTCCATATCGACGATTGCGCAATCATCCGCTTTCAATAGACTTAGCAAAGTTGCGCTATTGGCGGTGTAACCGGTCGTAAATACCAGACTACTCCCTTTAGGGCGGTGGAAGAAAGCGGATAGCTTATCTTCGAGCATGACATGGTATTCATGATGACCGCCAATAAGCGGCGATGCGCCGGCACCAGTACCGTATCTCATAATTCCTTCTATTGCCGCTTCTTTCACAGCAGGATGCTGCGTGAAATTCAGGTAATCGTTGGATACTAAGCTTATGCATGTAGTAGATTTCTTGAGGAAAGGAGAGGTGACGGTAACCGTTGGACCAGAACCTTTTGTAACGAACCTAAAGTTCATTTGATCGTGGTCGACCATATAATCCGTGAAGTTCTTGAAAATTCGCGAAGTAGCGACCATGTCGTAATTCGGAATATTCTCAAACTCTTTGAACGTGGCCGTTTCAAAGTTGATAATATTCATAAGTCGTTTCAATAATTTAGTTTGGTAAATGCAAATTAGAAAAAAAACTTAATCAAATGGCGAGTTTGTGATTTATTTTAATTTGATAGTCAGGTGTTTGAAGCTTTTTTGTATATGTGATTTACGGCGTATACAACTCTTTGCTATCAAACTGGAAATGTTTTTACAGAAAAAAAGCCTACAACATGCACGTTGTAGGCTTAAGCGATTGATCTTTATGAGAACTTAAATCAATTTACAGTAAATGTAAAATGCTGTTCTTTTATTTGAAAGTGTTTTATCTCCCAGGAGTCAAAGACACCTTAAAGTTTCTAATACCGTCGATGTTAACCAATCCATCACTATAAATAGGATCCTCTGCAAAAATTATTATTTCTCCTAAAGTATAATTATAGCTATAGGAAACGCCTTCGATTACAGCTGGTAATTTGTCAAAAGTTTTCCTGCCATCGATACTCATGGAGATGTTCACTACCCCAAAATCAACAATGTCATTCGATAACTCAGGAGCGTCGATGATAAAGTTAGCTCTTCTAGTGTTCTGTCCATTCCAATCTTGAGGTCTTATCTCGTAATCAGGTAAAGTGATCGTTCTAGCTTCTTCAATATACTCTTTGGTACACGAGTTAAATGATAGCAGTGTAGCGGAGGCTATCAGTAGGGATAATAGAATTCTTTTCATGTGTAGTTTGTTTTTAAATATCTCTTAATAGGTATATGCTTCAAAGGTCAGACCTCCATTGCGCACCCAAGGTTTAATACTGCTTTAACAAAAATATTGCCACAAAAAAAGACGCTACGTAGCAGCGTCTTTTTTTTAATGATTTCTGGATTACTTTTTCTTGTCGGATTTGGATTCGACATCGTCGTCTTCCGTAGCTTCGGTAGCTTTCCCGGAAACAACAATCAGATCTTTATCCTTGTCATATTCAACCAAAATCGTTTCTCCACTTTTCAAATCTCCTTTCAAGATTTCTTCTGCAATTGGATCTTCCAAATGTTTTTGGATAGCACGTTTTAATGGGCGCGCTCCAAAATTGGAATCATAACCTTTTTCTGCAATGTAATTCTTCGCATCTTCAGATAATTCGATAGAATGACCTAGATCGGAGATTCTTCCGAATAAGGCACGCAATTCGATGTCGATGATTTTGAAGATATGTTCTTTCTGCAAAGAGTTGAACACAATCACATCGTCAATACGATTTAAGAATTCCGGCGCGAAAGCACGTTTTAGTGCTGTTTCGATCACACCGCGAGAGTGCGAATCTGCTTGGTTTTCTTTTGCTGCGGTGGTAAATCCAACACCTTGACCAAATTCTTTCAACTGGCGTGCGCCAATATTGGAGGTCATAATGATAATGGTGTTACGGAAATCAACTTTGCGACCTAAACTGTCCGTAAGCTGTCCTTCATCCAAAACTTGCAATAGTAAATTGAATACATCCGGATGCGCTTTCTCAATCTCATCTAGAAGCACCACTGCGTATGGTTTGCGACGAACCTTCTCTGTCAATTGACCACCTTCTTCATAGCCTACATATCCCGGAGGCGCACCAACTAATCTGGATACCGCGAATTTCTCCATGTACTCACTCATGTCGACTTGGATTAGCGCATCTTCCGTATCAAACATGAAACGAGCTAATTCTTTCGCTAATTCCGTTTTACCAACACCGGTAGGGCCCAAGAAAACAAATGAACCAATTGGTTTCTTCGGATCTTTCAATCCTGCACGTGTGCGCTGAATGGCTTTCACCAATTTTTGAACCGCTTCATCCTGACCGATAATTCTACCTTTCATGGATTCGCCCATGTTCAATAATTTTTGGCTATCGGTTTGGCTAACGCGTTGTACCGGAATGCCCGTCATCATCGCAACCACTTCGGCTACATTGTCTTCGCTCACCGTATGGCGTTTGGTTTTTGTTTCCTCTTCCCAAGCCGCTTTTTCGCGTTCCAATTCTTCGATTAGTTTCTTTTCCGTATCACGAAGCTTAGCCGCTTCCTCGTATTTCTGACTGCGGACAACCTTGTTTTTCTCCACTTTCACCGCTTCGATTTTTTCTTCGATATCGATGATTGCCTGAGGAACATGGATGTTTGTCAAATGTACGCGTGATCCAGCTTCATCCAAAGCATCAATCGCTTTGTCTGGCAAGAAACGATCCGTAATATAACGTGTTGTCAACGTAACACAGGCTGCAATCGCTTCATCGGTATACGTCACATTATGATGTTCCTCGTATTTATCTTTGATGCGGTTCAGAATCTCGATTGTTTCATCGTGGCTAGCCGGTTCGACCGTCACCTTTTGAAAACGGCGATCCAAAGCACCATCTTTCTCGATATACTGACGATATTCATCTAAGGTTGTTGCTCCAATACATTGGATTTCTCCGCGTGCCAAAGCCGGTTTGAACATATTTGATGCGTCCAATGATCCTGAAGCACCGCCCGCGCCGACAATCGTATGAATTTCATCGATGAATAAAATCACATCCGGTGATTTCTCCAACTCATTCATCACTGCTTTCATACGTTCCTCGAACTGACCGCGGTATTTTGTTCCGGCTACTAAAGAAGCCAAATCCAAAGTAACCACGCGTTTGTTAAATAAGACACGAGAAACTTTACGTTGTACAATGCGCAGTGCCAAACCTTCCGCGATCGCTGATTTACCAACGCCCGGCTCACCAATCAAGATTGGATTGTTTTTCTTCCGGCGCGATAGAATTTGCGATACGCGTTCGATTTCCTTTTCACGACCAACAATTGGATCTAAACG
Source organism: Sphingobacterium corticis (assembly GCF_042684745.1). NCBI lineage: Bacteria > Pseudomonadati > Bacteroidota > Sphingobacteriia > Sphingobacteriales > Sphingobacteriaceae > Sphingobacterium > Sphingobacterium corticis. The sequence continues at coordinate 135,943 of NZ_JBHUMA010000008.1, forward strand.
GCCTTCTTCGGCTGCTTTTGTCAAATCGCGACCGAAGTTGTCTAATACTGGCGTTTTGGATTTGATGTCCGAAACTTTTTTCGGCTGCGCGAATTGCGCATCATCATCCCCAAAATCGTCATCGCCTGAAGGCGTACCTGCTGCTTCGCTCGTAATATCGGGTTTGTTTTGAGCTAATTCACTTTTAAATAGCTCGTACGTAACCTGATGTTTGTTTAATATTTGTGAGGCAATGTTGTCTTCGTCGCGAAGAATGGCCAATAGCAAATGTTCGGTGCCGATAATATCACTTTTGAAAATCTTTGCTTCCAAGTAAGTAACTTTCAATACTTTTTCTGCTTGTTTGGTTAGCGGTACGCTGCTAATCGGCGTGCGAGACATCGATGAACCTTTTACGGCATCTTCGATGGATTCGCGCACAGCCGCCATATCCAATCCGATGTTTTTTAGAACATGAATTGCTACACCATCCCCCTCACGAATCAATCCCAACAAAAGATGTTCCGTGCCGATGTAGTCGTGCCGCAAGCGCAACGCTTCCTCCCGACTGTACGAGATCACATCTTTTACTCGTGGTGAAAATTTAGCTTCCATCTATAAACCTTTCTAATTTTTTGTTCCTATCGTAAATGTAAGTAAAATAAAAAATAACCCTTACGTTAATCTTTCAATAATTTATCAACAATCGCGCCACCGACATGGTGTGTTCAAATTGGCAGGATTTGCCTGCAAATCGCTATATTTGTAGGATAAATATTACCGTTTTTACTATGTCAGACGAAAAAATAATCTTTTCGATGGCAGGGGTATCCAAAGTATTCCCACCATCTAAACAAGTACTTAAAAATATATATCTATCCTTCTTTTACGGTGCCAAAATCGGTGTAATCGGATTGAATGGATCAGGTAAGTCTTCCTTGCTGAAAATTATCGCCGGATTGGATAAATCTATCCAAGGGGAAGTTGTTTTCTCGCCCGGATATTCTGTGGGATATTTGGAGCAGGAACCGCAATTGGATCCGGAAAAAACGGTAAAACAAATCGTTGAAGAAGGGGTTGCTGAGATCACGGCGATCTTGCAGGAATACGAAGAAATCAACGAAAAATTCGGCCTTCCGGAAGTGTATGAAAATGCCGATGAGATGGACAAATTATTGGAACGTCAAGGTGTTTTACAAGATAAAATTGATGCTACCAATGCTTGGGAATTGGATAGTAAGTTGGAGCGTGCAATGGACGCATTGCGTTGCCCGGATCCGGATGCGCTAATTGCCAATTTGTCAGGAGGAGAACGTCGTCGCGTGGCACTTTGTCGTTTGTTGTTGCAAGAACCAGATGTTTTATTGTTAGATGAGCCAACGAACCACTTGGATGCAGAATCTATCGATTGGTTAGAACAGCATTTGAAACAATATCAAGGAACGGTAATCGCGGTGACGCACGACCGTTATTTCTTAGATAATGTTGCTGGTTGGATTCTAGAACTAGATCGTGGTGAAGGTATTCCATGGAAAGGCAACTATTCTTCTTGGTTGGATCAGAAAGCGAAACGTTTAGCACAAGAAGAGAAACAGGAAACCAAACGTCAGAAAACGTTGGAGCGTGAGTTGGAGTGGGTGCGCATGGCACCAAAAGCACGTCACGCGAAATCGAAAGCGCGTTTGCATAATTACGAGAAATTAGCTTCTGAAGAAACGCAAGATCGCGAAGCGAAATTGGAACTATTTATTCCGCCAGGCCCACGTTTGGGAAATGTTGTTATCGAAGCCGATTCTATTTCGAAAAGTTATGGCGATCGCATCTTGTTTGAAAACTTAAGTTTCTCTTTACCTCCGGCTGGAATCGTCGGTATTATCGGTCCGAATGGTGCGGGTAAAACCACGTTATTCCGCTTAATTACCGGACAGGAAGAACCTGATACCGGAACCTTTAAAGTGGGTGAAACGGTCGCTTTAGGCTATGTGGATCAAATGCACCATGATTTGGATCCGGAAAAATCAGTTTGGGAAAACATCACGGATGGCAACGAAAACATTAATCTAGGAAACAGAGCCGTGAATTCCCGAGCGTATGTTTCGAAGTTTAACTTTAATGGTGCAGATCAACAAAAGAAAGTTGGCGTATTATCCGGAGGAGAGCGTAACCGGGTGCATTTGGCGATCACGTTGAAAAAAGGTTCGAACGTTTTATTGCTGGATGAGCCAACTAATGATATCGATGTAAACACATTGCGTGCTTTGGAAGAAGGATTGGAAAACTTCGGCGGATGTGCGGTAGTTATTTCCCACGATCGCTGGTTCTTAGATAGAATATGTACGCACATTTTAGCCTTTGAAGGCGATTCTCAGGTTTATTTTTACGAAGGAAACTATACCGAGTACGAAGAAAATCGCAAGAAACGTTTGGGTGATGTTGCGCCACAACGAATTAAATACAAAAAACTGGTCAAATAGCCTAAGCTGACGCACTGTGGATAATGCAAAATTACTGGAAGCCATTATTGCGCACGCTATTGATGGTATTATCACGATCGATGATCGCGGATTGATAGAATCAATCAATCCGGCGGCGTTGGCGCTGTTTGGTTATGAAGCGCAAGAAGTCGTTGGCCGAAACATTAGTATTTTGATGCCGGAGCCTGATCGTAGTAAGCATGATTCGTATATCCACAATTACGAACGCACTGGGCATGGAAAGATTATTGGCATTGGAAGGGAAGTGCTGGGACGAAAAAAAGATGGAACAACATTTCCTTTCCGACTTGCCGTGAACGAGGTTTTCTATAAAAACCGAAAAATATTTACGGGCTTCATCCACGATTTAACGAAGGAAAAAGCAGCGGAAGATCAGCTTCGTCAATACGCGGTGGAATTGGAAGCGAAGGTAAGTGATCGCACGAAAGATTTGATTCGTTTGGTTTCCGAGCTGGAAGAAGCGAAGCTGGAAGTGAGCTTATCGTTGGAAAAGGAGAAGGAGCTCAATCAGTTGAAATCTCGATTTGTTTCGATGGCTTCGCATGAATTTCGCACGCCCTTAAGTTCTGTACAATTATCTGCTTCGCTCATCGATAAATATGCACAGAAACCGGATTTGGCTGCGGTTTCTAAACATACAGCACGTATAAAAGGTTCGGTTCAACTGCTCAATACGATTTTGAACGATTTTCTATCCTTAGAAAAACTGGAAGCAGGAGTTGTTAATGCGCAGAAGATTCCGGTCAATATTGTTCAATTGTCGGAGGAAATAGCGGAGGAAATGCAGTTAATTTGCAAGAACAATCAAAACATTGTTTATCAGCACACCGGAGCGGAAGGCAATTTTCAGATTGATCCACATTTATTGAAAAATAGCATCATCAATCTGATTTCAAACGCGATTAAATATTCCGGCGAGGATACGTACATCGAGTTTTCTACAGAAATTCAGGACGATAACTTGTCGGTTACGGTGAAAGATAACGGAATCGGAATTCCGTTGGAAGAGCAACAGAATCTGTTCGAGCCATTCTTCCGTGCGCACAATACTGGAAGCATTCCGGGAACAGGATTGGGATTGAATATCGTGAAACGATACGTGGAGCTGATGGAAGGCGAGCTTTCTTATTGGTCTGAACTGAATGCGGGCGCGCGCTTTAAAATGACATTTACCGCATAGCAATACCTATTTTATTATGGCAACGCAAAAGCAGAAAGTATTAATTATCGAAGATCATTTGGAGATTCGGGAAGGTACGGCCGAAATTTTAGAACTGACCGACAATTACGAGGTGCTAACGGCGGCAAACGGTCGGGAAGGTGTCGATTTGGCATTGGAGCATATCCCGGACTTAATTCTTTGCGATATTATGATGCCAGAATTGGATGGTTACGGCGTGTTGTATATGTTAGGGAAGTACGAAACCACTAAAAATATTCCGTTCATTTTCTTGACGGCAAAAACAGAGCGTGCGGATATTCGCAAAGCGATGGAAATGGGTGCGGATGATTATCTCACAAAACCTTTCGATGATATCGAACTGCTGAACGCTATCGAAGTTCGTTTAAAAAAGCGCGAACAACAGCTTGCTAGTGCGCAAGATAATACCGAGCGCTCCGACGATGCTACGCAAGATGCGCTGCTGGATCAATTGGTGGGAGAAGCACGCATGAAACGGGTGAAAAAGAAGCAAATGCTTTACGAAGCGGGCGATATGCCGCACTTTGTTTATTATGTACGACAAGGTAAAATCAGGACGTTTTTAAGTTATGTGGATGGTCGCGAATTGTCCACTTCGATCATTGCGGAGCAACAACTTTTCGGTTATGAATCCCCTTTGTTGAATATTCCATATTCAGACAATGCTGTTGCGCTGGAAGATGCGGAGGTCGCATTGCTTCCTAAAGAAGCTTTTTTCGAACTGCTCTACCGAAAACCCAATTTGGCAGGGAAAATTATTCGTTTACTTTCGGGCAATGTGCAGGCTAAAGAAAAACAAATGCTGGGTTTTGCTTATGATACGGTCCGCAAACGGGTGGCAAATGCGCTTATCGAAGTGGCTGAAAAATCTGCTCCCGAGCAAGACAGCTGTTCGATCCGGATTTCACGGGAAGATTTGGCAGCATTGGCTGGGACGGCAAATGAAACAATCAGCCGGATGCTGGCAGATTTCAAGGATGAAAAATTGATCACTAAAGCAGGTAACTCCATTGTCATTGCTTCCGTCAACCAACTTAAACGCATCAAGCACTAAACCTTCCTGTCTCTTCGCACCATAGGTGACGAAGATCACTTTTTTTGCTGATTAGCTACACGGCGGCGCCCTTTGGTGTCCGCTATCTTTGTTTATGGTCTTTGGTAACAAGTTAAACCGACAACAAGATATGAGAGTGATCGCTTACAGCATATTGGAACATGAAAAGGCATTACTTACTAAAGTAAATGCTAAAGTGCACGATTTTACATTCATCTCGAATGCATTGAATTCGGATACTGTACATTTTGTGGGAGGCAAGGAAGTGATTGTTGTTTCCGAGCGCGATCAGTTGGATTCGGAGATATTATCGAAACTTTATGAACTGGGCGTGCGTAGTGTTATTACGCGAAGCGTGAACACGGATCACATCGATCTAAATGCGGCAGGACAGTTGAAAATGCATGTCGCAAATACGCCATTTGCTGACCAATCGGAATATGGTATTGCCGAACAAACGATTCAAAACTTACACAATTGGATGATGGGAGGTTGCGCAGGATTGGCCTGCCAATGTCGCATGGATTGCGCGAATAAGCAAATCGACGAGATAGGGAAGGGAGAGCGTCATGCAGGATAACCTAAACGCATTGATCGAAAAATATAATGTGGCCGCACCGAGGTACACGAGCTATCCGACTGTGCCGTATTGGAATAACGAAGGATTTAGCAAATCGGAATGGATTCAGGCATTGAAATCTCGTTTTGATCGTAATCCTGAGCAAGGAATTAGCGTCTATATCCATTTGCCATTTTGTGAAAGCTTGTGCACATATTGCGGATGCAATACGCGCATTACGCGCAATCATCAGGTAGAACAGCCTTATATAAAAGCTTTGCTCAAAGAATGGGAAATGTACAAAGCTACCTTGGGAAATCAAACCTTGCAAATTCACGAAATTCACCTCGGTGGCGGTACGCCGACGTTCTTTGCACCGGAGCATTTGGAGCAGTTGATAAAAGGGATTTTGGAAGGAAACACGATCAGCGAAAATCACGTTTTTTCATTTGAAGCACATCCCGCTAATACATCAAAGGAACATCTTCAAACACTTTTTGATTTAGGTTTTCGACGCTTGAGTTTGGGTATTCAAGATTTCGATAGCGAAGTACAACGTGTAATCAATCGGAAACAAAGCGTAGAAGATGTGGAGCGCGTGGTGCGAGAAGCGCGTGGGATAGGTTACACCTCCATCAATTTTGATCTGATTTATGGTTTGCCACTGCAATCGTTGGAATCCGTGGCAAATACGGTAGCTGTTTCTTTGGCGATGAAGCCCGATCGAATTGCGTTTTACAGTTATGCGCACGTGCCTTGGTTGAAAAAAGGTCAACGTCATTTTACGGAAAAGGATCTTCCGGTCGGTAGCGCCAAATTGGAATTGTACAAATTGGGTCGTCGGATGATGTTGGATGCAGGTTATGCAGATGTGGGCATGGATCACTTTGCTTTACCTGATGATAGCTTGTTCCTGTCAGCAAAGAACGGTGCTTTGCATCGTAATTTCATGGGATACACCGAACAATATACGCCTTTGCTTATCGGACTTGGGGTTTCTTCCATTAGTGACGCTTGGTCTGCGTATGCTCAGAATGTGAAAACGGTGGAAGAATATTATTCGTTGATAGAACGAGATGAATTGCCGGTTTTTCGGGGGCATATTTTGACTCCGTCGGATGGAATAACTCGGAAATACATTTTGGAACTGATGTGTCGGGATCGTGTTTGGTTGAAAGATAATAGCGATAGTGAAATTATTAAGCTTCGTTTGCAGGAATTGATTGAGGATGGATTGGTGGATATTCTCGGACATGAAGTTCGCGTAACTATGAAAGGAAAAATGTTCGTCAGAAATATCTGTACAGCTTTCGACGATTATCTGCACCGCCAAGAGCAAGATTCTATTACCCGATTCAGTCAGGCGGTATAATCCTAATCAATTAATCCATTCATCATGGCGTCCGAATTATTACTCAATCAAGTTTGCTATCACTGCGGAGACGATATTGGGCCTGCGCCTTATCACTTGGCAGGTCATCAGTTTTGCTGTTTAGGTTGTCAGACGGTTTACCAAATCGTTCACGACAATGGGATGGATAGCTATTATAAATACAACCAGCATCCAGGAAAATCGCAAAACAGCACAAAAAGCGCTGATCTAAACTATTTGGACGAGCCCAAAATCATGGCGCAGTTGGTAGATTTTATGGATGAGGAGCGCGCGATTATTACGTTCTATATTCCTGCCATTCATTGTAGCTCCTGTATTTGGTTGCTCGAACATTTGTACCGACTGGATAAAGGAATTGCACGCGGGCAAGTCGATTTTATGAAGAAGCAAGCCAGTATTGTTTTCGATTATCGAACGATATCGCTTCGCGCTTTGGTGGAACTGCTTATTTCTTTGGGTTATGAGCCCAAAATCACTTTGCAGGATGTCGTGCAGGAGAATAAGAAGATTAACCAAAATGATCTAATCGCCAAAATCGCGGTCGCAGGTTTTTGTTTTGGAAACTCGATGATGTTGAGCTTTCCGGATTATTTTGGCATGGCATCCTTCGAGAAGCATTACGCACATTATTTCGGCTACCTGAATTTAATCTTGGCGCTACCCGTATTTTTCTATAGCGCTTCCGGTTATTTTCAGTCGGCGTGGACAAGTTTGCGTCAGCGCCGATTGAATTTAGATGTGCCGTTGGCTTTAGGTATTTTGGTTTTATTTCTGCGCACGGCATTTGAGGTATTATCTCAAAGCGGTCCTGGATTCGGCGATACCTTATGTAGTTTGGTGTTTTTTATTCTGATCGGACGTTGGGTGCAGCAACGCACTTACCATCATTTGTCCTTCGAGCGGGATTATCGCTCTTATTTTCCGGTGGCTGTTACTGTGTTGGAAGGGAAATCGGAGCGCGCCGTGCCTTTGGCGGATTTACGCGTAGGCGATCGGATTTGGATTCGGCATAATGAAATTATTCCGGCAGATGCTATTTTGCTTCGCGGAGAAGGTGCCATTGATTTCAGCTTTGTGACTGGTGAATCCAAGTTGATTCAGAAAGGATTGGGTGAAATGATTTATGCTGGAGGTCGGCAGATGGGAGAGGCTATGGAGTTAGAAGTTATGAAGCCTGTTTCGCAAAGTTATCTGACAAGACTTTGGAATAACGATCAAATGAATGCGAAGCCCAAAGAATACCAAACTTTTGTAGGTTTTATCAGCAAATACTTCACGGTAACCTTGGTTTCTGTTGCGGTTCTCGCTTGGTGTTACTGGTTTTTCTTAGGAAATACGCAATACGCATGGTCGGCATTCACTGCCGTTTTGATTATAGCTTGTCCATGTGCGCTGGCGTTGAGTTCGCCGTTCACGCTTTCCGCAGCACTGAGTATCTTCGATAAGAATAGATTTTATGTGAAAAATGCTGCGGTGATTGAGCAGATGGCAGCTATCGATTGCTTGGTGTTCGATAAAACGGGAACGATATCTTCCCCGTCATCTGCACGTATGTTTTGGGAAGGAACGATGTCAGATTCGGAGGCTGCAATTGTCGCATCGGTTTGTCGACATTCTTCTCACCCGCTCAGTCGCGAGATTGTTCAATTTCTACATATTTCCGATTACCAATCCGTAGAAAGTTTTACAGAAGTCGCAGGAAAGGGAATTGAAGCGCAATGTGATGGGGTACATATAAAAGTTGGAAGCGCTCGATTTGTGGGCGAACCACGTTTCAACGACGGAACATCCATATTCGTGATGATAAATAATGTCGTGCGCGGTGCTTTTCATGTTGAGCAATCTTGGCGGGCAAAATTAAACGATACCTTATCGGAACTATCGAAAAGCTTCTCGATGCATTTATTATCTGGAGATAATGAACGGCATCAGTCGGAGATGAAGTTGACATTCCCAGAAAATGCATTGTTGTTATTTAATCAAAGTCCTGCCGATAAGCTGGCGCAGATATCCGGCTGGCAGGAGCAAAGCAAAAGCGTTGCGATGATAGGAGATGGCCTGAATGACGCAGGAGCGTTGCGAAAATCGGATTTGGGGATTGCTGTGAGTGATGATATTAATAACTTCTCACCCGGATGTGATGCTATTCTTGACGGAGCACACTTTGAGCAGCTACCCAACTTCTTTCGGTTTGCGAAAGATGCGGTAAATGTGATCCGAATGAGCTTTGTGATTTCGGTATTATATAATGTGGTAGGATTAAGTTTTGCAGTGCAAGGAATCATGTCGCCATTGTTTGCAGCGATTCTTATGCCATTGAGCACGGTGACGATCATCTCTTTTACCAGTTTAACTACGCGTTGGTTTGGGAGAAAACAGAAATTGATCTAGAAAAATATAAAGCGATGGGAATTATTTTTGTACTAATTGGATGTAGCGCATTAGTCGCGGTATTGTTTTTAATGGCTTTTTTCTGGGCAAATAAATCAGGTCAGCACAAGGATGTGGATACACCTGCGTATCGCATTCTGTTTGATGATGAAGTGTCCGAAAAATAATAGTAAAAAAATCTCCTTGCATTTCAGGGTTTTAGCTTTGCTAGAACATCAAAAAGCAAAAAAGGTTTTGCGGGAATGAAAAAGGTTTCTACCTTTGCACCACTCCGCAAGGGAGGAATGGTAGTGAGAGAATGGAAAAAGGGAGTTTTTGGGGCTATAGGCTTAGAAAACGACTGGATTCAAAATGGGAAGACTTCAAAATTATTTTCAAATAAAATTTGCAAGATCAGAAAAGTTTCCTACCTTTGCAATCCCAACCGAGAGGAAGGGGAAACAAAATGAAAGGTTAAGCTCGCAAGAGTAAAACATAAGATGCCAAAGCGCGATGCGGCGGCGAGAGAGTTCTTTAAAGAAATGATCATGTAGCGTGGCGAGT
>NZ_JBHUMA010000009.1:0-279743 GCF_042684745.1 Sphingobacterium corticis
TGTAACAGCTTACCGGTTCTGGAATGGCCAAAACACCGGGAGCCAAATCATCAATAACATTTATGTACCTCCAAGATAGAAATAATGAAAAAGCAACATACACGAATCTTCGACCTCAAGGAGGTCGGATTCAACGATCTAGATGGGAACTTCACGGCAGTCAATTTTGACCAAAAGGACTTTGGTAATGCATTATTTAAAAATGCGCAATCCATCGAGATGGACGCTTTTGCAAAGGCGATTCACGGCGATGGTAAGGCGGAACTAAACGAAATCGTAGAAGCAGAGTTAACGCCGTTGGTACAAGGGATGTATCAACATAGAGTCGCTCAAGCAATCATTGAAACAATCAAAAAAATAAAATAATCATGGCAAAGCAAAACTCAATTCAAAGACAGGTAGTAGCCACTTCGACTCAAGAGAGATCTACAGCAGTTTTCAATGATTGGAATTTAGATTTTAATATCCAACGTTCGGATAATAAGGTGCAATCAATCAACGTCAATGGCTACAAAGATCAAGCGTCGGTAAATGCCACCAAAAACGAACAAGGCTACGTCAACATCGGCTTTAGTTCCGGTACGCGCGATAGCGCATTGATGATTGCTATTCTAGACGAGATGGATGCGATAAGTGTAGATGGGGAAGTACAGGAAGGAGAATAGATGAAGACATCAGAAAAGGGTTTAGCCCTAATTAAAAAATACGAGGGATTTTACAGCAAACCTTACTTAGATCCGGTAGGAATTCCCACGATCGGTTACGGAGTGATCAAATATCCCAATGGAAAGCGCGTGACGATGAAGGATCCTGCAATGACCGAGAAGCAAGCCAGCGATATGCTGGCGCAACTTCTTGAACAAACATACGAGAAGGATGTCAACCGATTGGTAAAAGTAGCATTGAACCAGAATCAATTCGATGCACTGGTTAGCTTCACATACAATCTGGGAGGTACCAACTTGGGAAATTCTACTTTGCTTCGAAAAATCAATGTTAACCCATGTGATCCGACGATCAAAGCAGAGTTTCCTAGATGGAATAAGGCAGGTGGCCGTGTGTTGGCTGGGTTAACGCGCAGACGTAGAGAAGAAGCTGATTTATATTTTACAGCGAATAAATAAATGAAAACAGAAGAGCAAGGCAATCAGCAGGGCAAGCAAACTCAAAGCGGCGATAAGCAAAAGCCATCCTTTATGCAGGTGGTCAACCATCCGGTAACGTATGCGTTGATCACCGTCGTATCGGTATTTTGGTTCGTGCTTTATTATGTGACCGATCGTAGCGATAAGCATAATCAGCAAATGACTGAAATGCAAGATCGCCTATACAAGCAGATGATCGAAGAAGTCCGCAATCAGGTCACACCAGCAGTTGATAAAGTGAAGGAAGCAGCTATTAAAGTAGATAGCGCAGCGGTAAAGGTGGATAGCGTTGCTCAACAACAGAAAGGAGTAAAACGATGAAATGGTTAGTTATGATTGGTTTCGTTTTCGCGGTGAGCGACGAACCTCAAAGCCGTCCAGCCATAGTTCCGGCGAAAAGTATTGCTGAACCGCTGGATGAGCTTGTGCCTATGCTGGATTCGCTATCGTGCAAACTGGAAGGTGTAACAAAGAAAATTGAGAAATTATGATACGAGTGTTATTCATTGCACTAGTGTGCCTGATGGTTACTAGTTGCGGAGTCTTCCGTAAATCAAAGCGATCGGAGAAATCTTTGGAGAAAATCGAAAGTACGAAGGATGTTCAAGTGAAAACGGATGTCACCGTCAAAGAGACTGGCCGTGTCGAAGAAAATGCGCGCATAGTTACCAGTAGTGATGGGAATACGACTATTTACCCAAAATTCGGATCGCAAACCACAATAGCTCCCGATGGTACAATCACAACGGAAGCAGATAGTGTTGTGCAGAAAACCAAACGTCACACGGATGATGCTCGGAATATTATCGGCGAGGTAACTAAGGAGCTTCAGCAGAAAAAGGATAGCGTGGAGCAGGAAGGGAAGAAGCAGGAAGTCGAACAGCAGAAAAAGGAAAGCGAAAGCAAACCATCATTCTGGGCTGTGTGGGGAAACTGGATTGGTTTCGGTTGTGCGGCTGTGTTAATATTGTTGGGTTTGATTTGGAGGTTTCGAATCAAAAAAAATAACTTCGCGAGAGGTCCTAAAATAGGTTCCTGAAACTCTCAATTAAAATGCTATATTTGAGGTATATATCACATATAACCAATTATGAAAAATTTTAACAAAACCTATTTACTATTTGCACTCTTGACATGTTTTGGCTGTCAAAAGGGATACGAATCCTTAAATGAATTAGAAAGTGTTTTCGCGAGCAAATCTAACAATGAAACACCCTGCGGTTACTTTGATGATCAAGATTGCGATTCTGTTCCTGATGACATAGATAACTGTATTAACGTTAAAAATGCGGATCAAGTTGATTCAGATGGAGATGGTATAGGAGATGCGTGTGATCCAACTCCGTTTGGAAATGGAGGCAATCAACAGAGCTCAAATTTGAAAAACAAACCTTTTCTTTCTGCAGCTGATTTTGCAAGTCGATGTATTGCTTTAGAACAAGTCCGCAATTCTTATGATTGCGGTATGGCTGCAGGATTGAGCGAAATTATCAAAGAAGCTCATCCAGTTTTTGCTGCTCATCCCGCATACAATTTTGAACTTGCTTATTACAAAAAGAATCAAATTGTAGCGCCAAGTGAAAATAGTGATTTGGGAGCTATTTATAGTGCATCTAGCACTTTGTCCAGTGCTAGCGGATGTGCGACAGATAGTACTAGCGTTTGCTATCGGGCTGTGAAGCAATCACAGGACGATTTTCTAACGAGAGTTGCTGCCATTAATATCTTTAATGGTAAGATTGAATACGCAAACCAAATGATTACTTCTTATCCAGCAAGAGCTGAATATTTTAATGGTTATAAAATGGGCTGCGCGGAGGGTTTTTGGATGAAAGATACCGATATGATTGTTTTTAAAAATTTATGGCAGAACGAGTAATTTTTTGCAAAAAACGTCTGATTGACATGGAAAGCTTAGGCTTGTTAAAAATAGACAGTGTAGGTTGAAATTTTATATTCTCGAATAAATATTGACACAAAGTATTCTTATTCATCAACTTAAATTTCCTTCACCGCTTCCCGAAACTCCAACAACCGTTGCCAAGCAGCACATCTACGCAATTCTCCTTTGTGTCGGCTGACAATATCAAACTGAACAATTAAGAAAGCTTCCGCATCAATAACAACAGCGCCCGCATTAATTTTGATATTTGCTGGATGTTTTTTGTTCAATAACTCATCTCGCAGTTGGTCTGGCGTGATTTCCATGTACTAAAATACACTTTATATCCAATATTTAGTGGTGGCTTACCGTTTCTTGATTTTTCCATCTTTAAGCATATCAATAAACAAATCCATATGTCGCGGACGAATCCATCCACCACCATTATGGATGTGCCATGAGTATGCGCCGGAATCAGAATGATGTAGGAGGTACCCAATATAATAATGATTGATCATCACGTGCCAAGTTCCAGAATTACCGCTTACTTCTCCTACTGTTACTATCTGCCTTTCGCCTTTGTATATAAAAGTCTTTACGATATGTGGCTCGAACTGCATGATCAGCGCATCCAATATACATTCGCGCAATTCGTCGGTTAGATTTCCGTAAGCCAAACTCCATTTTGTCGATTCATGGCGAAAAATATAAAGCTGGCCAGTCTTGCCACTCAAATGATATTCCGTAGAAGACATGTGTTTCTTCACGACTTCCATTGGGGCGGTAATCGTTTTATTTCGGTAAGTAAATGTAAGTGTGTTCATGGTTCAATATTACTAATATATTTAGCAATATTATTTGTTAATTACTTTAAATTCTATATCGTACTCCAAGACTTATTTATTATGTATTAAAAAACATCGGTACGTGAAGAGCTATGCAAAGCTATAAAATACATAAAATTTATGACATACATGATTATTATATTTATATTTGCGCCAATAACTGGCTTACTCGATTGTTTCTAAGCACCTGTTGGTTAACTGTTTGTGGTGCGCTTAATAAAATAGATAACTGAATACGGTCGATATCATTTTATGTATAAGCGATTATATGTTTATAAAATACCTGTTATAGGAGTATTCTCGTCTAAATTTACTTTATACAATACAAAACATGTTTGAAAAAAAAACGTATTCATCACCAATAATAGAAGTTTTCTATGTCGAAACGGAAATGTGTATTGCTGCAGCTTCAGATGTAACTTTTAGTGGAGCTGGTGGTACACAAGGTCAACCAGATGTCGAAGAAGCCGTTCTAGAAGATAGCAATTCAGATATTTTCTTTTAAAATATAGTTAAAACCTATCATCCATTGCAATATTTTTATATGTATAGACTTTCGTCCAAGCATTCAATTAGTCAATTCTGCTTACTATCTATATTCATTGCTTTTACATTCAGCATTGCTGTCTCGTGTCAAAAATCAAATGACGAATCAACACTCGGCGAATCTGAGATAACTTTCCAACTTAATGGTATAGATGATGGAGAGGAAGAAATAATTAAGTTCACGAGCAATAATCAAAATCGTAATCAAAGAAATTCGATTAATGCCCCTCATGTTGTCGAAGAAGCGAGTGTTGAAGATCTTGATCTGTCGACATCTCTTATAGTATCATCAGAACTCAATCGTATCGAAAGTTCGTTTGATTCTGAGTCGTCCAAATTAAAATTTGCATCCAACGCAAAACGAGCAGCAATAAATCCAATGCCAGTTGGCCGTCAATTTAGGGTATTGATATATGAGCAATCTGGTTCTGAATGGAGATTCGTAACACATGTTGATTTTGTGTCAGCAACAGGCAATCAAGGAAAAACGATAAAATTAGTGATGGATAAGACTTACCGCTGGGTAGCCTATTCTTATGATTCGAGTGATCCCATTGTAGATCCATTGCCACAAGTTGGTAGCACTGCGGTTCCAACTATAAACACTCAATCCAGTCAACCTACTTTGTATTCTTCTGGAGGACAATTTGTGAATACTGCCACCACTGCAACTCAATATATCCTTTTTAGACATAAAACTTCAAAAGTAGAGGTTGTCGTTGACGCGCGCGGTATGTTTGATCAGACAGGTCGGTACGTTACCGACATCCCCCTTTTGAGCGCTCGACTGGCATCAAATAGTGGAGGTATTGCAAGACTGACAACTGCAACACTCGATCTTTTTACAGGTCAATTGTCTAGTCAAACTCTACACAGTCCTTCTGGAATTGCGTTGAATTTTACTAATCTTAACAGTATTAATGGGCGTGATATTGCTAACACTTACTCTTCAGCTAAAATCTCTACAAACCCCGTTTATACGGCACTAGCACCCCAGCAGGCAAATTTCTCGGCAACACTCAATTCAGTTGATGTCACAGAAAGTGGAGGCTTCGCTGATGATGGTGCAATCACACAGTCTGGCAATCGGACGCGAACTCTTATAACAGGTACAGGACAGCTAACGAGAACTTTTGCTTCTACAACAACAGATAATTCTGTCGGCCGTGTACTTAGACTTAATTTTCGATTTGCCCATCGAGGTGTTCGTGTCGGAAACAATTTTTGGGCTACTGGTGGCCTTTATTTTGAGGATAGTGAGTATCGCATTGATCGAGCTAGAACGACTTCAATAGCGTTTAAACAAAACAGCACTGCACCTAGACAGTTTTATTGGCGATATGGGAAGCGATATCCACATCAAACAGGAACGACATCTTGGACCACTATAGCTCCAGTAGACAACCCTATAGGTGACCCTTGTAGTTTTATGCAACCGCGGGGTATGTGGCGAACTAGCACTACTGCCGATCTATCGGATGTAAGCGGTCGAACGAGAACCCGGTCAGGGACTGGAGCAAATAACCTCGTAGTTTACTATGCAGCAACAGATGCGAATCCTCCAACAGATTATTCCAGACTTTATTTACACGGTTATGGCTATATCAATCCATCGTTGAACTTAGTGCCGGCTGCTACAAACAATGCTCATGGGATACATCTAAACTCTTTTTCAACAACAACGCCTGCGCCAATTCAAAATCCTGATAATAATCCGACCTACTCAGGATTACGTATAGGTTTTACTGATACTGGAAATAATATAGAGTATCCAAGTAGCTTCGGTATGACCTCCTCACATACGGTCAGATGTGTGCGTAGCGCTCTTTAAGTTGATTGAATTTGTAGAGTTTATTTTTATTACTAAAGATTTTTTGGTAGTAGCAGTTTGATAGAAGATGCTTTGAAAAATATTAAGGAAGAGGATTTGATTGGGAAGGTGTGGGTGTAAAAATGAGTCGTGATATAGATATGCTTTGATACCTCTAATGATCAAAAAATCTTACAGTCGTTTCATATTCGCCGTAACTCTCCCTTCTTCAAGCGCTAAATCATTTCCAGAAATTCTGTATTTGAATCCGAAACGCTCATATTGATCCTCTTCCTTTACCTTCACATTGATATGAACCGAGTCCTGAGATATCTCATAGAATCCCTCTCCATCTGCAGTGGATAAAAATGTCATGTCGGGCCTGAAATCAAAGTAGTAATCTTCCGAATCTAATGTGTCGATTGTAATCTCTCCATTAGCTGAAATCCTTTGTTCGGAAAAGTAATACCATTTACCGTGAATTTGATCCAAGTTTACGTCGTTATCTTTTCCGCAGGAAGATAGAAGAATTGCAGCAAATATTAGGATGGCTAGGTTTTTCATAGTTTGAGATAGTCAATAATGATGCCGTCTGCACAAATCATCAAATCGCATTCTGGATATTGGGCACATTCGTATCCGTTCCGCGAATCTTCGTAACCTCTACAGTTCTGTGACTGGCCAATTCTCCGCCATAGGGCTGGATCAATTTTTCGATTTCCGATCGTCCATCAGCAAATAACCAAGCTTCGCGTTTATCTTCGGGAAGGATCAAAGGCATTCGTTTACCAACATTATGGATATCGGCCATGTAATCATTTGCTTCGGTAGTCAATATCGAGAACGTCGGGTATTCCTTGCCATCCTCATTTTTCCATACGTTGAACGTTATCCCGAGCGTAAATATTTCCTTCGACGGCATATAAACAAAGAAATTCTGATCATTCGTTTTCCCTTTGCTCGCATGGGGTTCGAAAAAGCCGTTGACATAAAGCAAACCACGATTTTTGCCGATCACATTTTTGTAAGATGCTTTTTCGAAGATTTCTTCTCCTTTCGCATTCAGTGTATTCGCTGCTTTGTTGGCATCAACTTCGGACTTTACCCAATAAGGTATAAGCTTCCAGCGTGCCGGAATAATTTCCTCAGCGTTGCTATTTAGCGTAACTGGTAAATACGGGCGCGTAAATCCGCTGACATGGAATATTTCCGGCTCCTTATAAAGAATCGTTTGCTTGACAAATTGTGCGCGTAATTTTGCGGCGTCGGGTGTAGCTGTATGATAACACATAATCAGTATATTTATCTGACAACAAGATACTACGTAATATGCAATTCGTCAAACTAACCCATTATGTGCTGCGCTCATTGCGAGACAAAGGATATAACATATTGCGATCGACGTCACCGTTAAGTAGCGAGAATCCATCTTGGTATCCGGATACGGTCGACCTCGATGACTTTATGCATTGGGAAAACAATGAGTTCCGATTATTGAATATTCCGCTAGAAGAAAAGCATCTCCTTGTTATAGAAGATGCTTTAAAAAATATTGATGAAGGTGATTTGATTGGGGAGGTGTGGGTGTGATGTAGCCTCGTCGAAAAGCATCAAAGTATTCTCATAAATTAGTAATATGGAAAGAAAAGATATAATAATTAAACCTTACGAAACTATCGTTCTAACGGATAGAAGAGTTGTTAGAACATATTGGTTGAAAAACGAAAACGATGGATCTGAGGATGCGTACTATTACGTCGATGATGAACAAATTAGTTTGATAACTAAAACGAAGCTTGTAGAAGAGAATTGATAAATTTATAAGCTTTCAAAATTAAATAGTATAACATTTTTTATAACACGATATGACATACGAAGAATACGAAAATCTACCTCAATTTTTGGAGTTCGCAAAAGTGGGAAACACACTTATTTCGCTGGCCCATAATCCAGAATCATTGACCGAGGAAAGTAAATCTTTTTTTGAGGACAAAGTGATTCTAGTTCCTAAATTAGAAAAGTTAGATGTTATGATTAAGCTGGCTTTTGATCCTTTCACAGATTCATTTGATTTTAGAATAATAGAAGAGAACGTACTTAGAGAACTCAACGGAACCTTGCATACAGCTTTGGAAATAAACATAGCAACCCCATCCACGTAGGATAGGGTTGTTTTACCCTGTCAATCCGCTGAAACAATTAGCGCAAACTTTGCCGTAATCACCATATTCAAACTCTGGATATTCATTAACCAAATTGTCGCAATATCCACACTCAAAATTTGGATCGATATAATCCCAAAGTGATAACTTTCCTTTTACATTGAGTATCGGCTCATCGTAGAGTACGGCGTTAGCTAATACCCAATTGTATATTGGCTTCTCTCCCATATAAACCCCAGCGGGCATTTCTGTTTTTTCAGCCCAAATACTCAAATGGTTAATAACGCAATCCACAATATCCACTTCTCCGATTATTGCGGCATAAGGATAGGTTTTGTCGCGTGTGTCAAGAGGTATTGAATAGTTTGGGTTATAGTGACTGTATAGAATCAATGCATCCATTTGATCTTGTGACAAGTTTAATGTTAAGTTGCGGAAAGATGGCTTACCGGATGCATGAATGTAAATCCGTCCACGGTACGAGGTTTTCCAAGTCCTATTTTCTATGTCTTTAATTCCATGAGCAATCAGCGATGCCCACGGCTGTTTTATTGATAGTGCTTTCATTTATTATCGTATTTACTAATAATTTCAATTATCATTGATTTTGGTGATATCGTCAAAATAACTTTTCCGGACCAGCACTTCCGTATGCGCGTTGTGGTGCGAGCTACGGAAAGTCATAATCTTAACTGATAGTTGCTCCAACTCCCTAACAGTGCATCCACACAAGCTTGCTACCTCATTATAGGACATACCTCTACCGTGGAGTAGTTCGAGTGCGGATGCTATTTCTTGACGGGTCATGTTACATCTCCCAACCACACACCGATCAACAACCCAGATAGACCACCGATAGATGCTCCTAGCGAGTAAATCAATCTATCGGATATTGATCCAAATGCGACTTTTTTAACATTGAATGACCAAATGAAGCTAATTAGGAAGCTAACAACCAACACACCTATGTAATTACGTTGGGTGATGAAGTAGGTGTTAATCGCTACGAAAAACACCTGCAGAAATCCTGTTATGAATAGTTGAGTCATGGTTAAGCGCTAAGCATGTCAAATAGCGTTGGTACCGAAAGCTTATACTCCAAAGCCTTTAGGTAGAAAAGCCCATCATCGTAATAGTTCGGATTTAGCTCTGCGGATATCGCTTTGCGGTTAGCCTTTAATGCTTGATGCGCCGTAGAAAACAAACCACCAAATGGATCATCTACCAAATCACCTTCGTTGGTAAATCGATGGATTAGTCGGTCGATGATATCCAGCTGCAGCGGGCAAATATGTTTCTCGCGTTTGCGGTTGGCTTGGTTTGCGTTCAGCGTATTCATCCGGTTTATATCCGTCCAAACCATATCGCTATTAGATGTAGGTGGTATGGTCATAAATAGCTTGGATAGCTTACCTGTCTTGTCTAGATCCTCACAAACTCGTAAATGCTCCTGAAAGTTATAGATTGTTGACGCGTCGAAAGATTTCCATTTATTGAACACATACTTCATATCTGCTTTTGAGAGCTCGTCAAACGAAAGAAACCGATCGCCACTAGATTTCCAATAAGCGTGCGCGTCCAGTTGCCATAGGGAAAGTAGATAATCGTCGATTTTCTTTACTACCGGATCATCCGCGTAGGCATTATTCATTTCGGTTGGAGCTTTGCGGAACAGCAATACGTATTCGGGAAGTCCAACGCCCATTTTGGTGGCATCCTTGCGCTGTTCGCCCCACGTCAATCGATATGTTTGATTATTCTCGCGTACTACGTCGGTGGTGATCGTAATCTTTCCAACAAGGTAGAATCCATGCTTGCGGAAGCATCTCACAGTGTCGCCGCTAAAGTCGTCAATGGTTGTGAAGCAAGTTCCGTTTTGATGTGAGTATCGGATCCTGTCTTTGACGTGAATAGCTGCAATACGTCCCGGCTTCAATGTGCGAAGGAGTTCAGGTACCAGAAAATCCATTTGCTTAAAGAATCCTTCGTTTCCGTAGTTGTGGCCGAAATCATTGTAATTGTCGCTGTATTCGTAATGATCACCGAACGGTATCGACGTTAGGATCATTCCGGTGTGATTGTCGGGCATTTCTTGATGGATGATAGTAGTGTCCTCGTTATATACCGTCGCGTCTGCTACCGTTGCCGATCGGCGATTGCTAAAAAGTTGACGTTTCATGTCTGATTTAATTTTGGAAGAGTTCAAACCGTACTCGCGTACTAGGTTGATCATCTCGGTTTGCAACTCTATGTGTTTGCTCCATTTTTCTTTGAGCGTTTTTAATACCTCGTGCTCGTTCTGGGTGACTATTACCCACACATTGACCTCGTTAGTTTGACCGAATCGAAAACAGCGGTGTATAGCCTGAATGAAGTCGTTAAACTTGTAATCAATACCCACAAAAATCATATTGTGACAATGATGCTGTAGGTTGCATCCGGATCCGGCTATCTTAGGTTTGGTAGATAGGATCTGGTATTTACCTTCGCTAAAATCGATCAGCAAATGTTCCTTTTCATCATTAGTCTGCGAGCCAAATACCGACTGCAGATCGTCGTGATGTGGTACCGATTTGAACTTCTTTTCAATAACTACGCGCTCCGCTTCCAGATGATGCCATAAAATCCAGTTCTCGTGCTTACCATTTTCTTGCACGATATCGAAAGCTTTTTGCACTCTGATGTTCACGCTATCCGACTTTTCGCGGCTCACGTCCACAAGGCTCTTTGTCGTATCTTTAAACATCACGATATCGCCCTTTTTGTTGGTGATGATATCATCCGTGAGATTCGATACTTCGATCTCGTGTAAATGCAGCTTAGGCAAATCGTATCCGTGATCATCAAAACCTAAATCGGAAGGCTTGTTTATGAACACCGCCCACGTCGCAACCCATTTCCAAAATTCCTCTTTCTTGTTTTCGTATAAAGTCAGATGGCCAGCTTTTGTGCTATCACGCTGGAAGAATCGTGTAAGTGCGTGACCGCGATCAATCACGCCCAGATAATCCGCATAATTCAATACCTCAATAAAGTCGTTCGGCGTGGGTGTGGCAGTAGCAACGAATCGATAAGGTATTTGCTTGAAATACTGCAATACGTAATTTGTAGTCTCCGTTTTCAGATTTCGCAATATCGATGCTTCATCGAACGATACACCGCCGAATAATGACGGATCAATATCGCCTTTACGAACACGTTCGTAATTGGTCAAGTAGATTCCGGATCCGGTTATGTTGGCGACATCAGTGTCGGTGACATAGGTTACGGAATGACCTGTTTCCAAGAAATCATTATCTCTACGGAACTCCCCAACTACCGCCAATGGCATGCAGATCAAAAACGGCTTTCCGGTGATGGCAATCACTTGTTTTGCTATCTCGAGCTGCATCATAGACTTGCCCAAACCGAAGCTTGCGAAGATAGCCCGACGACCGCCTTCAATACACCACGGCACAATAACTTTTTGATGTGGTAGAAGTTTTGGTGATAGGCTAGCGGGATCGATTGCGGTACCGAAATTTTCAGCTACGACAATTTTGCTTTCCAAGAATTCTGTATAGCTAGACATCTGCACCTCCTTTCCTAACAATCTCCAAAACATCTTCCGACACTTCCACTTCTTCCAACCAATGGGTGTATCCCATAGCTAATAATTCTTTTTGGCCTGTACGCGCGATGTTGCGGATGGATATTGTATGACGTATTCCGCAATTATCGATCAACACAATATTGTCAAGCGGATGTGGCTTATCAACAACCGGCATGCGCTCGGCTATCGATACTGGTATGTATATTTTAGGCATGTCTTTCTCCTTTCAAAGTGTTAATGTCAATAGCCAATCCTGCATCTATAAGGACGAATACGTCGAAGTGCCATTCGATTAAAAGTTGAACTTTCCAGTAGTCAATAAAACGGTATCCTGAACTAAAGTCAATGAATCCTCCCAGAATACTTATAGGCACAAATTTTACACCTTTATGCTCTATCTCTTTTGTTAGATTGGATAGGCGGCGAAGTATGGGTTTGTTTGGTGTACCCATCCCATCTGCATGCAAACAGCATCTATGCTCTTTCATTTCGTAACCGTCCTCAATTCCAATATCTTTGTAACCGCTTACGTAAACTCTTCTTCTTATAATAGAATCTTCATCAATAAAACCTATTAATTCTCCAATTTGACCACAAGAAGAAATCATTTCCAACCCATACGGCAAGTAAGGCGCTAGGTGTTCTAGTGTTAGCTTATCCATTTCGAACCTCCTGTTCTAATACCGCCCAACCTCTATTTAATATTTCCTCTTTATCTAAGTCATAGAAAGGAACTAAAAAACTCTCTCCACGCAAATAATCCTTTGTTGTATCGGATATTGTCACCTCTAATTCATCATTATTGTAAAACTCAACATCCCCAGAAACAAGATCAATAGAAAATGAATGTGCTGATCTTTTTGATTCTAAAATAATGTGGTGTTCATGCCTGACTACTTCCCACTTCTTTTTTGTGAAAAATGATAAATCAGATTTATACCTACAACATTCTATAGCTTGCTCATCGCTTATTGCTGAAAGGGATTTGAGCAAAAGGTAATCATGCTCGAACTTCTTATACCAATTGTCAGGTGTATTATCTCCCTTGAAAGGGTGTCCTATATTCATCAATACTGTCTGATCCCAATATTGCGCAAAGAACTTCGCTTTATTTTCTAGTGTGTTATCCATTCCTTCCCTCTCTTTCTTGGTGTATGTTGCCAACTACTTCGCACTCATCCCAATCAGGATGAAAAAGATAGCCGTCTAAAGTTTGCTTGCCTAAGCTCATGTTGTAATTGTCTTCACTCCATTGGACTTCCACTTTAAAAATCTTTTCGTTGCTTCCATCGGCTACAAATCTTTTTGAAAATGGCGCGTTCAACACATCCCCCTCGTATATATCTACACCGTTCTTGTCTTTTAATCCGGTATATTGGCCGACTGATTCGGGTATGACTTTATACCATGTGTTCGATATTCGATGCTCACCCTCTGACGTAACGACTATATATCCATAAACCCACCCTTCGCCCTCTGTCCGCAAGCCTCTGAACTTTATCTCTCTATTCATTGGGTACCTCCGTAGCTGATTTGATTAATTCTTGAAATTTGACATATGTATGTTTACTTTTGACTTCACCTCGTTCTACACGTCGGCAGAACTCTTGCAAAGCTTCAAGCATTTCCGGCGCTTTGCTCATCAATCGAGCATTAGCATAATCTTCTTGACTTGCAACAACTATAGGCGCGACGCATGCGATTACGCTTTTTCCTCCATTTGCTTTATCATCGTTGTTTGGATATACAACTAATTCATTTTGACCGTTGTCAGCCATATTAGCATTACCCACTAACCATTTTCCTTTTGTTCCTTTAAATTTCATCACTTCCTCCTTTACCCTTAACTGGCTCAAAAACTTGCGCCGATGTAAATAATTCTACTTCCTCACGTTCAGGTGCTATATCATAGATTCCTGATGCCAATTCGATAGCCGGCGCTTCGATCTGATCGAGCGCGGCAATAGCTTCTTGGGTTCTCATTAAAGTAGTCGAATTAGATCAAGTAAATCCTCGCAGGTTTTAACATCTGTTAGTAGCGTAAGCTTTCCATTTACCTCTAGCCAAACAGTGCTGTAAGCTACCACGTGAATCTCAAATGCTGATTCGGTAGAAATTGTGTGATACGTGTCCATGTCATCCCATAAGTGGGATTGCTTTTGAAAACCAATGCTCAACAGAAATTTATGAGGAAAATCGTTCTCATGTTTTGTCAAGTCGGTCACGTTGGTTTTCAGGTGTGTTAATTCTGATGCCATTGTGTTAAATTTAGATGTGTTACTTAATATCAAAGGTAAGAATACTTTTTGATATAATATAATATTATTATATAATTTCGATAATTAATAATTATAAATGGAATTGTATTTGTGCATTAATTTTAGCTCTATAGTCTGCATAAAATCTATAGAAGTGTTTTGCTGATCGAACGTAAACGCTGATGCCCCATCTATCAGATCCTATATGTTCAGACAATTGTTTGCGCTGCACTTTCGAGAAATCAGACTTTACGCCCAATTCCCGAAAAAATGGACACGTTAAGCAATAGTAGATGAAGGATATATCACGCTTAATGTCGTTCGCTTCGCGGTCGCACGGTTTGGATTCGAAGAAATCCAAAGGCTTCCCAATTGTCTCAAGGTAATGATTAGAGACTTCGATGATACAATAATCGGTTTTCAAACTTGAAATTTCATCAAACACCTCGTCAACGTGATTCTTAAGCTCTTTCGATAGATGCTCAAGTATTCTCAACTTCATTGTATCAACCACCATAATGCGTATAATTTTAATATTCAGGAATTATCAGCTGGTCATAAATCTATCCACCACGGAGGTAAATTGATCAAATGTCCGGCATACGATAACCTTATGTTTCAATTGTCGCAAAATACCATGCATAGCATCTTGTTTCTCACTGGTAGCGCTTTTAGAATTCGTGGTTTTCATTTCTACAAAGAGGATATCGCCACTTTTAAGTATCTGCAGATCCGGGAAGCCAGCTTTTAAACCCATGCCTTTCAACCTTCCCCCAGTTCTTGCGTTTCTCCTACCCTCGTTGGGGATAGACACGATCAAACCTAGTCCACGATTCTCATATCGAAGTTTGTACCAGTCAACGCATGACTTTTGAAGTTTACTCTCCGACATTTAATCTGCTTTGTGAAAATCCCAATTCTTTTGCCAACACAGGGTTTAGCTCTATCACTTGATGACAGCTTCTGCAAACGGGCAGAAAATACGTTTCATCAGTCAATAGATTGTTGATCCTCCCCTTCTTGTGGTGAACATCCGTTGTCCAAACTGTACAACCTTCTAATCGAGCTTTACATAATTTATTTTGCTCCATAAAGGTAAGCCTTTTTTTTCTGTACAAAGCATTTTGTGCTTTTCTTTTGGTAGATACTTTTGGTAAAATGTACTTCGGTTTTCTAGGTAATTTCTCTGGATTGCTTTCCGTCTTACGCCGATTTCTCCAATAGCAATTATTGCAGCGCTTCGCTATCAAAAGCGTTTCACGTTGGCAGTCTATGCAAGTGCCTTTCCTTTTTTTGATCATTTGATTGCATTTTGTACTTTTCGTTCGATAAAATCATCAATCATAAAAAATCTTCCTCCGATATCGAGTGTTCGCAATCCAGACCTTGACACGCCGAATTTGCGATACAAATTGTCGAATTGCCTAATACATCTTTGATAGAATAGATCAGCATCAGTCGGCTGTCTTTTCGGCGAATCATTGCTAACGATTTTCTTTTCTCCTACAGCTTTTTTCATTGCTTCAACTACTGTCGGGTGTAGTGCGCTATTCGCTTTCTCTTCCCTTCGAATATTATTGTGAGCACCATCATTCATAAGCTGATACTCGTTCATTCGATCTTGGTTGTATTGCTCCATCTTCGAGAGAACGATTTGACCATCCATCCGGTCATAAAAGCTCCCATAATGTCCAAGCTTCATTCGTTCAAAGAACAGTTTTAAATCGCCCAGATTGAAGTGCGGAAAATATTGCTGGATCATTGCGACCGTTTGCGCAATCTGAACACCACTGAACGTTTTTCCGACATTGATAAACTCGATGAAATCAGCCAGCATATCTACTAATAAAGCTTTGACGACTGTATCTCCGTGAGTAGCCTTGAGTTTCCCTACTGACGGAAAGCCGGAAGCGATAGCTTGAGATTGCGTTTTAATCACCATACCGGATAATCTCTTTTGCAAGTGATCTAAGGTTTGCGACTTCGTCAATGCGTTGTTGCCTGCTGCCGCCGGATGTATTTCTTGATGTTCCATTGAATTTTTGCTTTTCATTTTTCGACCATGTTGCTAATCTTCGTTTGATATCGAAGACCTTCTGCATTTCGAATCTCATTTTTTTGCCGTTTTCGTTTTTTTCCGTCCAGTAGAAATAAAATTCATTTAACGTGTCTTTGGAATAAACTCCAGTGAAAGCGGCCAATTTTTCTGTGAAAGAAATCTTTCGATCTTCGAGACTTAAATTTGCATTTGAAGGAGTGGACGAAAATTTATTTTCGGCACTATCAAACTTTATAGATTCTTCCCTTCTTTCTTTCTTTTCATTCTTTATATTCTTTTCATTCTTGTTTGTAGTTGCTCGTTTGTTAGTGGTTTGTTGGTCGCTTGTTGATCGTTTGTTATTTGTTTGTTGCTCCGCTTGTTGATCATCATCTACAGTCTGATAAAAATCATAGTTCACTACAGTAATAACGCTGTTTTTGGAACTACTTTCGATTGTTATTTCGTTTGTTGATTTAAGTTTTTTTAATGAAGTTCTTAGCTGCTGAACTGATAGCGAAGTTTCGATCGATAAAGCGTTGATTCCTGTCAAAATTTGACCTCTTTTGACGACATTTCCTTGAAATCTATTATCCTTATGATTAGCTCGAATTAGCAAGTGTAGGAATAGAGATCTAGTGTTTAAGTCCTTGTACCACTCCCACTCTAATAAACTTCTATGCAACTTTATCCAACCTTGTGAACTAGACATATTCCCCTCCCTATTTCTGCTCTTGTAGCTCTGCTATTTGCTGCTTTATCATCTCGTTTTGCCCCTGCTCCAAGCCGTCCACAATCTTATCTACCAATTCCGCAGGTAAAAGGCTCAAAAATGAAACCGCACGATCCATAGCTGCTGACATATCGTACTCAAGTTCATCCGGATGCTTAAGGTTAAACTTCGCGGTCATTTCTCTTTTCATTACCTGAATGCCGCGGTATACTTGTGAGCTAAAATTCTTGATGGTTTGATTACCTAGGTTGACATCGAAAAGATTATTTCTCCAGCGGTTTTCTATCATCTGGATAACGATTCCCATAAACTGGACGTCACATAAAAGCGCATACTTGCGCTCGTCTGTAAGTGGTTGCCTAGCCTTTGGCTTAGGCACTGCATCTCTTATCATTATATCTGATTTAAAGTATCAAAATTCTATTAGCGCAAACCTTTCGGTTTCTTCACGTCGACCTTGTTATATGTCAATAGATCAGCTTTTTTGAAATACGGCCTCCCTCCTATCTTGATGTACGGAATCTTGCCAGATCGTTTCCAAACATGAATGGCGTTGCGCTTCACCCGGCAAAACTCAGCCGCTTCCTCAATGGTAAAAAGCTGATCCGGATCTTCCTCATTCAATCGCGGCGCTGTAGCATAACTATCCAGCTTTTTCACGACCTGATCAAATAACGATCGGACACCTTCTAACTCTTTCTTGGTATTAACCAACTCTTGGTAAATAACCCCCACGGCTTCCGGGAGGTTATTGTGTGTTACTTTAATATCGTCCATTACTGTTGTGGTTCCTTCGGTTTGCGTGGCGCTCTAGGCTTTTTTGGCGGGATATCGTCTTTGACAAATACACCATTTTCCATCTTACCCGTGCGTTTTGATATGACATCATAGGCCGATTGGGTACAATCCTCGAGTGTCAAGTTATTTTCTTGAGAAACGCGCGAAAGGCATTCTTGGGCGCGTATGATATCAATTCCGACATCCTTATTTTTCGAAACTTTACTGAATATTTCGACAATCCAATTGATGGCCATGAAAACCCGAGAGTTCGAAAGTGAGCCGTCAACTTTTCCGGATTCCGAAAGCTTTTTGAGAATGATGAGCGTTACATTGACATCTCCAATTGCGTCCTTAATCTCGGCATCGTTTTTATCCACGAGAGCGCATATTAGTTCCACTACTTCTTCGAAAGTCTTTTTAAGTTGTTTAAGTGGATCTGAATTTTCCAAAATCCCTCTATCACTTGCCCAGTCGACAATTTTTTTTTGTAATTCTTGCATGATATATTTTGATTTTTACTTTCTAAAACGGCAAATCATCGTCTTGATCTCCGAAACTATCCACTGGGGCGGGCATATCAAATGATCCTGCACTCGCTTGTTTCGATGCTTGTTGTGTCTGCAAAGGCGTGATTCTCCAAGCGACT
This sequence comes from Sphingobacterium corticis, assembly GCF_042684745.1. Lineage (NCBI taxonomy): Bacteria > Pseudomonadati > Bacteroidota > Sphingobacteriia > Sphingobacteriales > Sphingobacteriaceae > Sphingobacterium > Sphingobacterium corticis. The sequence continues at coordinate 18,438 of NZ_JBHUMA010000009.1, forward strand.
AGCGTATTGAAGTACGTAGTCATTCCATCTTTGTTGGTCCAGGGTCTGCCTTTGATATTGAAAGAAACTTCAACATCCTGTCCAACTGTTAAGTTGTCGAAGATCGAAACCCTTTCTTGCATCGCCTGAAATGTCACATATTCGACGAACTGCGGATTTTCCGCATAAGCCACGATAAGATCGCGCTTTTTGAATGAGTCGGTAACTTGATTTATTGCGCCGATCTCGTGTACTGTACCTCGTATTTCCATTAATTATAAAATTTAATAACCCTTGATTTCTTCTTCTAAATCTTCATTCGGATCCGGTATGTAATGCATGAGATAACAAGATGCAATACGCTTTATATCCTCCACGAAGTCTAGGAACTTCTTATTGTTCAAATCTGCTGTACTAGGTATTCCTAGCAATGTTTTCCAAAACTTATGCACTAACTCTGCATGTGTAAATCGCTCTCGTTCCCAACCGGCATAAATCAGTGCTTCGGATGAATGTGGTACAACAACGCCCCAGTAATAATTATTAAGGAGCAGGCTTCTTTTCTCCATGATCTAGTTGTTTAATCAGATATGATAACTGTCGAACATTTGCCAATAGCGTTATCTTGTCAGCTGAATCACTCAACAGATTATCGGTCGCAAGCTTTTCGATTTTCAAAGCAAGATCCATTGCGACGGTGACCGTATTTTTTGAGTTTATGAAACTGGACATAGTTCGTAATAGCATTGACGCGTGATAGTCACATCATATAGTGCATCGTGCAATTTTTCGTGTGACAGTTTTATGTTGAGTTTCTCCGCTACTGTTGATAGTTTAAAGTCGACTAATTCCGCACGATTCGATAAGAAATGTTGCGACGCCAAAACGATAACATCCAGACTATTTGCCCAAAACCATGATCCGAAATAGTTGTCACCACATTGAGTAAAAAAAGCTCTCAAAAATGGATCGTCAAATCCACGGTTATTGAATCCGCATAAATGGAACTTGTCCGATTTATCGAATTTGCTAACGTATTTAGAAAGTATGCTGATCAAAGTCTTGTAACCTTGAACCATTCCCATCCCATAACTCTCAATTTGTTCGCGCGAAACACCAGCGATCCTCAAGGCTTTATCATCTATGACAGCTTTCGGATTTGGCTGCATTTTAATATCAAAGGATTCAACCGTTTTTCCATCGATATCAACGATACCCGACAATTGGTGTATTCCATTTTTCCAATACATGGTACCTGTTGTTTCAAGGTCGTAGAATAATATCTTAGCCATTCCCCCAAATTTTAGTGTCTGTAATCAGTTGGGAATGCTCTTTGCAAAACAAGTAGAACATTTCAACGTTGCTTATAAACTCTTCGTGATTAGCCTTTTTGTTTACGTAAGGCTCTAAGTACACGTTTTCAAAATCAGTGACTAGGTAGTCGAATCGTTTGATATCAGGATCGATTAGACCGAAAGCTTTGTGTTGCGAGTAATCTGTGTACTTACCCAGCTTGTAATTTGAAGTTGTTTTAAGGTCAGTAATTTTGAAAGGCTGCGTATAATCTGCGAAACCTCCAACTTTGAATACGCCATACGAAAAATCTACATCAGCATCAATCCAAACCTGCATACCCGTGTAATCATATAGCTTACTAACGATCTTATTGACTAATCCGGGATCAAATGAAAATCCATCGAAATCAAACGTCGGATTTCCTGAAAGCGTTAAGTTCACACATGACTCAAAAGCGACGCCTTTCTTTGCGCTATCATCTTGAGATGTTTTGACCTTATTAATTCGGTTAATAAATTCCTGAAAATCGTCAGGTTGAAAGCCGCTGCTTTGTAAGAAAAGAAAGCTATCAATTAATGTAGGTGTGATATAAAAGTTATGCATCTGCCTTTTGTTTTACGTACGTTAACACTAGATTGACACCTTGCTTTTTCAATGGCGCTTTAATAACTTCGCCAGTATCTTCATCGGTAAACTCTTTAGTAATAGCCTTCAAAAAGTTTTCCTTGCCTTTTACTAGAGCATCAATCTCTTTCTTTTGCTCAATCAGCATTTCGTACTCACTATCGCCACAACGGCTAAAATCATAGGTGGGCTTGCCAGCTCTGGTAGAAAGATTTATGAAATGCTTATTGTACCCATCCCTCAATTTTGTTTCGTCAATACGATCTTTTATGAAAGGCAATATAGTTTCAACGAACTTCTCCATCTTTTTAAAAGCAATGTATAGGTCAATCTCATCCACTTCACCGTGATCTAATAATTCGAAATAGTGAGTTGATACTAATCCGAAATCAGACTGCTTTATAGCTAGAGCTGACTCTACACCTGTGCATACTTTTTCTAAATCTTCATTCATGATTGTGTGTTACTTTTGATGTGTTCTAAAAATTTTTTGTACAACTCTGTATCAAAGTAGACCGTCGAATTAAATTCAGACATTCTACCTTGATATGCTTTGAAGCTAGTTCGCAACTTTCGAATTTTGGTTGAAGCGACATCAATTCCTAAATCGTCGCGGACTAGTTCGTTAAATAGCTGGCCACGCATTATGCAGTGGCTTTTTTGCTATCCACACTCTGCAAATCCTTTTTCTTGCAGGTAATAGCCTTCACAAATTCTGCATCCGAGTGAAGCGATTGATTCGTATCGAATACTTTGGTTACTTCTTCGGTCGTCGTGACGAACTCTAAACGCTTGATTGCAACAGCTTTCAAGAAGTCCGCATCTTCATGAAGCTTTTTGTTATTTCTCCAAATTGTGTTTAGCGCTGACAGACTTTCCGCACCCTCGACAACCTTTTTTAATCCGGGTGTGATAATACTTTTCGGTGTTTGATCTTGCTTGCTTTCAGTGCTGACGTCAATTTTAAGATCATCCGAATGCGTTTTGTCCGTATCGTCAATACCGCCAGTAGGTACCAAAAATGTATATAGCAACGCGTTTTTTAAGGCGTAGGTAGTTGCCTTGCCAGCAGATTTATCTTGCGAATCGATTCCGTGACCATAACCAACAATTTCCATGCTTTCGCCTGATTCGTGCATAAGCAAGTACCGAGTGTTTACTTGAGTGAAAACTGATTGCTTTGATTTGACACCTGATTTTTGACCGTTGTAGTATGTGTCTTCTTGCCATCTCTCAACTTTTGCATCAGCATTTACCTCAATAGGCAGCATAACTAAACCGTGCTTCTGCATTGCCTTGCCAATTACAAGCTTGACATCTTTATCACTAACGCCGTTGTAGGCGTTTTGACCAGAGCCTACAACCATTTTTTTATCAATATTTTCCACCTCGCCCATTACGGCGATAATCGCTTTTACTAAATTTTTCATCTGCTTTGTGTTAAATGGTTTTACTTCGATAGAATCAAGTTCACTTGATCTATCAGGCTTTTTTGTTGGCGCTCAACGAAAGAATATGTTTCGCATTGCTGTCTAATGTAGGATTGCCATTCGTTAAATGACTGATCAGAACATGACCTATCCCAATCGAGCGGATATAGCGACTTCGATACACCCGGTGCAACTTTTCTTTTACTCATTTGTGTGTGTTACTTTAAGTATTGTAAAGGTAATAAATAATACAATATATAATACTTTTATATTATATAATTTTAATAATCAATGATTATATTCCTACTAGTTCTAAATCGTGCTTTTGTAGAAGAATTTCTTTCGATGCTTCAAGCGCTTCCTTATATGCTGCATCATAATCAAAATTATCATCCCCTGGGTACACCTTAGATTCTTTGAAATCTGGATATTCCCATCCTGAAACTCTTTCTAAGACCTGATATTGATAACTAATCTCTACTTTAATCAAATCTTGATCTTTGAAATCGCCATCTAAGTAATTTTCCGAATTAATGAAGTAAGCGACTATTCCCGAAGTATCGCTATCAGCATCAATGAAAACAAAATCTTGGTTTACACCATTGATAATAGTTAAATCTTTCATACCTTTGAGTTGTGTTAAAACCACCTTATAGATCGCATTCTTTTAGGTGTGTTACTTTAAAAATTAGCTCTGCACCTGCAGGGCTTTTTATTTACAATCAAAGATACAACTAAATACAATTAAATACAACTATTTAATAAAAAATATTTTACTCTTCCTTCTGCCCTAGCTGATCCTCCAAGCGTAAACATGCTCATTCTCGATCTTAGTCCGAAATCTAATTAATTTATTTTCTTTTCGAATAGCACATATTCTACCACGCAAATATTGCGCACGTGCTTCTGGAAGCACTAAACACTGCGTATTTAACTCAAGTGATAATAATAATTCTTTGACACCCTGTTGTAAACTCTTGTTTATAATAGTCATAAGTTATATATTAGTATTATATATGTATTACAGTTGTTATATATAGGTTGTACAAACATAGTACTAATAACAACTAATTACAACTATTTAAGGAGGATGTTTAAAAATTTACGTGCCGCAATCAGGGAAAAGTATACTGAGGATCAATTCGCGGCTGAAGCGTTAGGAATGGATAAGGGTAATTTCAGTAACTTTCTAAAAAAGACACCTGAGCAAATCCAAAAGCTTCGTGGAGGAACTATCAAGAAGTTTGAAGAAGCATTCCCAGAATATAATATTGATTGGCTATTTGATCGATCGCCTATAAAGTACAAATCGGATATTGAAGATTTTCCATATAAAGACCTTCCAAAATCACTAAAATCATCAAACACGAAGTCCATCGGCTTTTTGTCTGACGACGAATTGCAGATGTTTGATGAGGAAGGAAACACAAAATTTTACGAAATATCACAAGGAGTTTATCGGATGAAGGTGCCTTTGATTCCCGAAACCGCTAAAGCTGGATATCTTTCAGGGTTTGCGGATGCTGAATATCTGGAGGACCAAGAATACATTGTTACAACTGTTAGCAAGTTTCACAAGGGGAGCTACCGCGCGTTCAGGGTTGTAGGCGATAGCATGGACGTCGATAAGCGCACAACATTCGTACATGGAGATATTATTATTGGTCGTGAGATCCGAAAAGATCTATGGAAGTCTAGATTCCATACACACAAATACCCTTTCTACGCATTTGTCACGATTAATGACGGGATAATCTTTAAGGAGCTAATCAATCACGATGTCGATAACGGGGTAGTAAAACTCCACTCCTTAAATGAAGACCGTAGCACATATCCTGATTTTGATATTAATCTAGCGGATGTGGCATACATATACAATATCGTTAAAAGAGAAGTAGAAATATAAATGGAAGTGAAAAACGAGCTAAACATCTCCGAAGATGTGATCCTACACCTCAAGCAAAAGGAAGTGTTTAAAACCGATGATATACATTTTTCATCAGGCAGCAAAAGGAGGCCTTCAAAGTATAAATTAATATTGGCCAATGTTCTCTTTGCAATGAAAGATGATATCACGAATGCTGTAGATGGATATATGAATATCAACGTACAGGATGACGACAAGGTTTGGATAGAATACGTTAGTGAATTGATCACACTGTACATTGACGAGTCTATTATTGGAGGATACAAATTTGAATACACGAACGAGCACCTTTTTAAAGTGTCCGAAAACCTGTATTTTAAAAATTTAAAGTTTAAGTTTGCTTCTTTATGAGTGACAAACCATACATAATTGATTATAAAGGTGAGGGAGCGAGACTTTTAAAGTTTCGCAAAAAGATAGGTTTAAGCCAAGATAAACTTGCAAAGGAAATCGCATCACATCAACCCTTTATAGCAAAAGTAGAGAAAGGAGAAACCACGTTTCCGACTCATTATTTGAAGTATTTGAGAGATAAATATAATCTGGACCTAAACTGGTATTTTACTGGCAAAGGAACAATGATATCGGAGCAAGACGAAAAATCAACACTTATATCAGATCTAAATACCATCAAAAAAGACTACGATGATCTTTGGAATCAATTCGACGAAATGAGAAAAACGATGCACAAGTTGGTTCGCGATTTTTACGACAAAGGTTAGATCCCCAGTTTATCCATCCAATCAGCAAGCAATCTGGATTTCTCCTCGTTTGTCGCTTTTATGTAGCGCAAGAACATCTCTTCTTTTTTATGGCCTGTAGCAGACATTATCAGTAAAGTCGGAACACCCAGTTTAAACATATTGGTAGCGTACGATCGCCGACCAGTATGACTAGTAATCTTTGAACTCCACATTATTTTTTCGCCTAAATCGTTTATTTCGTAGACTCGATCTAAACCAACAGATTTAAGCGCACAAACCTTCTTAATGGTCCTGTTAAAATGTTGGTTTGTGCATGGTGGAGGAAAAACACCTCCATACTTTGCCAAAACAGATTTCATTTCCTTCATGATTGGTATGGAAACCCTGTTTTCGGTTTTCTCCTGCTTAATTCTAATAAATCCATCATCAATATCTGTTATCTCTAACTTAGAGAAATCACTAAATCGAAGTGCGGAGTAGCACGCAATTAAAAACAAATCGCGCACATGATCCCATTCATCGGGAATATCAGCATCCTTTATTTTCTTTATTTCCTCTAGAGTGAGGGCAATACCTGTCGAATCGTATTTCGGAGCAATGAAGCGTTTGTTTTTAAACTCTGAATTTGTGTGCACACCCTCATCCAAAGCTTCATGCATAAACGCTTTAATATCTCTGACCCTTGTAGAGAATGTGCTAATCTTCCGTTTTTTTTCATTCAACAAATAGTCGCGATACGAATTATAGAATTTAACATCAATTTCATCAAACGTAAAGGAGTTTTTCTTTTTGAATTTAGCAAACTCTCGCAAAGATGTAATCGTGGTACCGGGGTTTCGTAGGCTGTTTGGTTTATAATTCATACCCTGACGATTCCCGTTCACGATAGACCTTTTACCTTGCTTACGCTCGGATTGAACATACTCACAGTATGAAATAAAATCGCCAGCTACGAAGTCTGTCACTGTAGGCTCTTCAATTTTCGAAGCCTTAAATTCTTCCGAAAGCCTAGACTTCAGTTCGTTGTTATCGAAAATTTTTTCATTCACAACTAATGAAACAGCGTATAGCTTCATCTCCTCAAAAAGGCGGTTGTAATTTTCGTGATAGGCGCACTTCTTGTTTATAGGCTTTTTATTACCTGACCAATAGTTCTCGTTGTAATAAGAATTGTTTATTCGAAAACCAGTATAAAAAATTAATCTTGATTTTCCTCCATAGGAATAATAAAGATATAGCTGGCCATCCGGCTCCGTGCTCTTCCTTTTCAAATAAATTTTAGGCTTCGACATAACTGTTTTGACAACTGCTCACAAAACTGCTCACACTTTTTTTGATATACGAAGATATAAATAAATACTAATAAATTTAGCGCGAACAATCAAAAGAAAACCCCTAGCTATATGCTAAGGGTTTTTTGACTAATTACGATAGATTTAAATATCTATAAAGATTCGGCAATATGTAGCCTGTGTAGCGGGGAGCAGGATCGAACTGCCGACCTCAGGGTTATGAATCCTGCGCTCTAACCATCTGAGCTACCCCGCCGTTTTCGTGTTGCAAATATAGCAATTAGGAATTATTTTCAAAGCAAAAAACTTAAAATTCCGACACCTCATATAGCACGGATTCCCTTATACCCATCTAGCCAACCACTTATTCCATTTAATTTGCATAACACATATTTTGTTTAACAGATTTATTGTGTATTATTACGGACACGGACATAACCATGCCTTCGATCCCTTACCTGACCGATAACCGTCCGTGATGTGTAAATAATAATTCATGCAAGCAGAATGGCAGAAAAAACAAAATTAAACTTAGAGTATGTAGTCAACTCTTCACCTAGAATATTGTATCCATATCTTTTCGAACCGAATGAGTTGGCACAATGGTTTGCTGATGACGTGAATTATGCTGATGGCATTTATGAATTCGTTTGGGATAACGAATCTTTCAAAGCTAAACTGATCCATTCCAAAGAAAATAAATGCGTCAAATTTAAGTGGTTGGAAGACGATCCTTATTTTTTCGAGATCGAGATTGTCCAAGATGAGTTGACGAACGACGTCGCTTTGAGCATCACCGATTACGTAAAAGATGAAAATCTAGAAGAACGTCGGATGATTTGGAACAATTCCATTAGCTACCTACAAAGTGTTATCGGCGCTTAAAAATCCGTACCTTTGTCTTTACTTTTCAGAAGTTTTGTAGTCTATTTTAGAACTATTTGAGCTCGCGTAAGGATGAAGAAAATACACTTATTGATATTACAGGCATTTATAAGGCCATTTCTCGTTACTTTCAGTATCGTGATGTTCGTCTTATTGATGCTTTTTTTATTTAAGTACATTGATGATCTGATCGGCAAAGGATTAGAATGGTATACCATTTTGGAACTTTTGGGGTATCAATGTGTCGTTCAGCTGACCATGGCGTTGCCTTTGTCCATGCTATTATCTTCAATTATGACGTTCGGGAATTTGGGCGAAAGTTATGAATTGGTAGCAATTAAAGCAGCGGGTGTATCGCTAAGAAACGCGATGACGCCGCTGTTCGTATTAGTTGCAATATTCGCCGGAGGTGCCTTTATTTTTTCCGATTACACCCTACCTGTCGTGAACTTAAAAATGGGAACGATGCTTTTGGATATCCGTAATCAGAAGGCAGATTTCCTAATCAAACCCGGCGTATTCAACAACAGTATTCCAGGATACTCCATCCGAGCAAAAAGCAAAAGCGAAGACGGAACGATTTTGTACGATTTAGTAATCTATAACCATACATCCACCAGTAAAGCAACCAATGTACTGATAGCAAAAGAAGGTTATATGCACAATTCGGAGGATAACGAATACATGGTTTTGCAACTGCGTGATGGTGTACAATATGAAGATTCCCGCGTAAAAAACGCGAATAGATATGATGAACGGCAGCAGTTTACACGATTTCGATTTAAAGAATCTACGCAAAAATTCAGCATGGAATCTTTCGGAGCGCAAAAAACAGATGCCAGCTTATTCAAATCGCATCATCAGATGCTAAATTTGAAACAATTGAAGCATTACTCGGATTCGAATCATATTCAACTAGATAGCATTGGACATGTCATCGCAGAAGATAGCAAACGCCATATCAATTACTTTACAAGCTACTACAATCAAAAACGCGATTCATTAAAAAATACATTGGTAGCATCCGGCGATTATGCGCTACCAGATTTTTCGCTGCATACAAATTCGAACAGCGAAAAACGAAGCGTGCTTACTAATGCTATGAATCAGGCCAACTACGTAAAAGATGTCGCAACTAACCGCAGCCAAGAATACAAGTTGTACACAGAAAAGGATATTCGTTACGATATCGAATGGCACCGAAAATTTACCTTAGCAGCATCCTGTTTGCTTTTGTTTGGCATCGGCGCACCTTTGGGCGCAATTATTCGAAAAGGGGGATTGGGTCTTCCCGTAGTAATGGCCATTGTTTTTTTCCTTATTTATCACGTGATTTTCACCATTGCGGAGAAAGCGGCGCGCGATGGTAGTATGCAGCCATTTTTTGGGATGTGGATGGCGATTATAGTGCTGACACCGTTGGCCATTTTCTTGACCTATAAATCTACCAGCGATTCAGCTTTATTCGATGTGGATCAATACAAGATCAAGGCACAAAAATTGGCGAAAGTGGTGAAAGAAAAGTGGGAGAAATACAACAAAAAGAAGAAAGCTACGCCGCCAAATCACAGTCCATCTGTCTAAAGATTATGACAGCAACTTTATAGAATATCCTTGAATTACTGCTAACTTTGTATGTGTAGTGGTTGCCCGTATAATGCGATACGGTAATTGCGCACTCGAACAACATGAAAGTACAATTAAACACGATAGAGGAAGCCATTGCCGACATTCAGGCAGGCAAAGTAATCATTGTAGTAGACGACGAAGATCGAGAAAATGAAGGCGATTTCGTCACAGCAGCTCGAAATGCTACTCCCGAAATCATCAATTTCATGGCTACGCATGGTCGCGGATTAATCTGCGCGCCATTAACCGAAGAGCGCTGCAAGGAATTGGACCTTCAATTAATGGTCAATAACAACACAGCGGTTTACGAAACGAATTTCACTGTTTCTGTAGATTTGCAAGGATATGGCTGTACTACCGGGATTTCCTCTTCCGATCGTTCAAAAACGATATTGGCGCTTATTAATCCGAATATAAAAAACGAAGAATTAGGTCGTCCGGGGCATATTTTCCCATTGATCGCTAAAGATGGCGGCGTACTTCGCAGAACCGGACACACGGAAGCGGCGGTAGATTTGGCGCGTTTAGCCGGATTTGAGCCTGCGGGTGTTTTGGTTGAAGTATTAAAGGACGATGGTGAGATGGCGCGTTTGCCGGATTTACTGGAAGTCGCGAAGCGATTCGATCTTAAAATTATCAGTATTGAAGATTTGATTGAATATCGTCTTAAACATGATTCCCTAATCGAAGAAGTGGTTAAAGTACAAATGCCAACAACTTGGGGAAACTTCCATTTGCAGGCATTTCGTCAGAAAAATACCGGAGAAGAACATATTGCTTTAATTAAAGGAGAATGGGAACCTGACGAGCCTATTTTGGTACGCGTCCACTCTTCATGTATTACGGGCGACATTTTTGGATCTTGCCGTTGCGATTGTGGACCTCAACTGCACAAATCCATGGAGTTGATTGAGCAGGAAGGCAAAGGTGTAATCGTGTATATGAATCAAGAGGGCCGAGGGATTGGTTTGATCAATAAATTGCATGCTTATAAATTGCAAGAGCAAGGTATTGATACAGTGGACGCGAACGTGCAGTTGGGTTTCAAACCAGATCTTCGCGATTACGGCATTGGCGCTCAAATCTTACGCTTCTTAGGTGTAACGAAAATGCGCTTATTGTCCAATAATCCTACGAAACGCGCCGGACTTACTGGATATGGGTTGGAAGTTGTCGATAATGTAGCAATAGAAATTGAGCCAAATGTACACAACGAATATTATTTAAGAACCAAGCGAGATCGCATGGGTCACAGTTTAAAAAATATCTAAAACAAAAAGGACGCTAGCGTCCTTTTTTAGTTATACAAGGTTTCGCTTACCTGATGAAAATATAATTTTCTAGCGTTTCGCGTACCTGAGAAAAGAAACACCACATGAAGAACAACGAATTACTGATTGAAAAAGCATACCTAAACGGAGAATTTGTAGATAGCTACAAAACGTTTGATGTCATCAATCCAGCTACTGGAGAAACCATCGGAAAAGTGCCTGATCTACCCATGGATAAGGTTGAGCAAGCAATCGCAGATGCGGAAGCTGTTTGGCCAGCGTGGAGGAAAACGTTAGTTGGTGAACGCAGTAAACTGCTGTATAAACTATATGAACTAACTTTAGCGAATCGCGAAAAGTTAGCCGAAATCATGACGTTGGAAAGTGGAAAACCTTTGCAAGAATCGTTGGGAGAAGTTGACTATTCAGCATCATTCCTTATTTGGTTTGCTGAAGAAGCAAAACGCAGTTACGGCGATACGATTCCGTCTTTACAAAACAACAATCGCTTAATGACGATCAAGCAGAGCGTCGGTGTTGTTGCAGCGATTACGCCCTGGAATTTTCCGTTGGCGATGTTGACTAGGAAGGTTGCTCCGGCATTAGCTGCAGGCTGCCCAATCGTGTTGAAACCTGCGGAAGAAACGCCGTTAACAGCAATTGCCTTCGCTAAACTTTCACAGGAAGCAGGCATTCCGGCTGGCGTATTCCAAGTACTAACATCCACCGATGCAAAAGGCGTTGGAAAGTTGTTTGCAACGAGCGAACGTGTTCGTAAAATTACGTTTACCGGATCAACCGCTGTTGGCCGTTCGTTGATGGAACAAGCTGCCAGCACCATAAAACGTGCTTCGATGGAATTAGGCGGAAATGCACCATTTTTGGTATTCGATGATGCCGATATCGAAAAAGCGGTGCAGGGCGCCGTGACGGCGAAATTTAGAAATGCCGGACAGGTTTGTGTGTCGGTGAATCGATTTTACATTCAGGATAGTGTGTACGATCAATTTGCGGAAGCGCTAGCTAAAGCTGTTGAGCAATTGAAGGTCGGCAATGGCATGGACGAAAGAGTAAAGGTTGGCCCGTTGATCAATAAAAAAGGATTAGAAAAAGTGCAAGCGCATGTAGACGATGCTGTAAAACGTGGCGCAGAAGTTCGCGTTGGCGGAAAAGCTTTGGAAGGCACTTTCTTTCAACCTACGGTGTTGACATCCATGCCAAATGACAGTTTAATCGCCAAAGAAGAAACGTTTGGGCCGGTTTGTGCGTTATTTCGTTTCTCTTCGGAGGAAGAAGGCATTCGATTGGCTAACGATACGCCATTCGGATTAGCTGCCTATTTTTATAGCGAGAATGTTCGTCGCTGTCAGCGCGTCAGCGAACAGCTTGAATCAGGTATGGTTGGCGTGAATACCGGCATGATATCCGATGCATCCGCTCCATTTGGCGGCGTAAATCAATCGGGAGTCGGACGCGAAGGATCGCATCACGGGCTGGATGAGTTTCTAGAAATAAAGTATATCGCCTACGGCGAATAATATAAAAATAGAGCAGGCTACCGAATCGGTTGCCTGCTCTGTTTTTATATGCTTATTCCGATAAACCTATTTGGTTTACCAAATATGATAACGAAGCCCAGCCATCACGAAATGTGGTCGATCATCTTTAAAGTTTACTTCCGTTTTCGCTTTGTATCCCACGTAAACCGATAGCGCAACATCGGGCACGTAATAGCTAATTCCTGCTTGCGCGTTAAGCGTAGTTCGCTGATGGAAATCTTCTATACGCGCATCGTTCGCATCGTAACTTAAAATGCGATCCCATTCGCTGGAAGCGCCCGCTCCTGCAAATACGTTCCAGTTATTAGCCGTTCGATCCAGAAAATTAAAAATATAATCTGCGCCCACAGCTACGAAATCTTTCTGACCGTGCACCAAAGCTTGTACACCATGATGTAGGGCAAAATCATATTTCCCTTGAATACCAAAAGTACCTCTACCCCGTTCGCCAAATTCCGGCGCTTGCAGATTCATATCTCCATAGAAACCAAATCCCCAATCATGCTCCTGCGCATACGACTGATTCAAACCTAAAACGACCAATACAAGCAATACAATTTTTTTCATCATTTTTCTTTTTCTTCTAAAGCTTTACGCATACGATATCTTTTGTACACTTTAATTCCGATCATGAGTAATACGGCCAAGCCGACTAATCCGCCAACGCCGAACATCCAATGCAGAGTTGATTTCAACACCACCAAGAACACAATAGCGAACAAGATCAGGGTCGAAACCTCATTCCACAACCGCAGCTGCGCCGAACTCCACGTTAACTTCTCATTGGATAAAGCAAACATCATATGCTGACATTTGAAATGATACAATGCCAAAGCACCGACAAAGGCCAATTTCACCTGCATCCATCCCATTTGTAGGAAACCCGGATTCAGCCACAACATTACCAAAGCCGACGAAATTACCAAATACATCGCCGGCGTAGTGATTACCCACCAAAGCCGCCGTTCCATGACTTGGAATTGCTTATGCAATACCTGATAAACTTCGGGCGATTCGGCCTTTGCTTCCGTATGATAAATAAATAACCGCGGCATATAGAACAATCCCGCCATCCAACAGACCACAAAAATGATATGAATCGATTTCGCGTAAAGATATATCATGCTCGTATTTCAAAGTGCAACGTGGGGTGCCTGTGTACACATTCTGTCCATCACAAGCACCCCACGTTTAGATAACAATTATTTTAGAAAGTCGTTTGTTGGCTTTCGTTAATATTTAAATTCTTTGACCACCTCAATGGCATATTTCACGTTATCAAACGGAATATCCGGCATAATACCGTGGCCAAGATTAAAAATAAATCCATCAACACCGCGCATACGCTCAAACAATTCGATAATTTTCTTGCGAATTACTGGTTTGTCTGCATACAGCACAAATGGATCTAAGTTTCCTTGTACAGCAATATTTGCCGGCAACGATTGTTTGATATTCAACAAATCCGCATTCCAATCTACCGAGATAACATTCGGCTCCGCTTCTGCCATAATTGGCGCAAACACCGAACTTCCTTTACAGAAAGAAATGATTGGCACATCCTGACGGTTCAATTTAGAGATGATGTATTTGTTGTATTTATGTGAAAACTCTTGATAATCGTTCCACGAAAGCGCTAATGCCCAACTGTCGAAAAGTTGCAACGCATCTACACCTGCTTCGATTTGCATGTTCAAGTAATCCACCGTTACATCCGCTATTTTTTGCAAAATCGCGTGCGCTAACTCAGGTTGATTATTCAACATCAACTTCGTTAATTTAAAATCTTTCGACGAAGCACCTTCTACCAAATAACTTAAAATCGTGAAGGGTGCACCAGCAAAACCGATTAACGGAATACGGCGATCCAAACGTTGTTGAATCACACGAATCGCATCCGCGACATACTGCAAACGATCCAAACAATCTACTGAAAGGCGTTCCATATCTGCTACCGAGCGAACAGGATTTGCAAAGCGAGGACCAACGCCTTGCTCAAACGATAAATCGCCGCCCATTGCTTCTGCCGTCACTAAAATGTCTGAGAATAAAATCGCACCATCAATACCTAAAAGATCGACTGGCAACATAGTTACATCCGCCGCAATTTCCGGCGTTTTGCACATTTCTAGAAAGGAATATTTGTTTTTAATCTCCCAATATTCTTTCATGAATCGTCCAGCTTGACGCATCATCCATACAGGTGGACGTTCAGTTTGCTGCGACCATGCAGCGCGGAGTAGCAAATCGTTTTGTAAGGTGTTTTTCACTTATGTATATTTATTGACTTCGTTTCTAATTTTTTCTACAATGCTTTTCTGACGCGCAGTCAGCTTCAACTTTTCGGCAACGTCTAAATAAGCCACCACTCGATCGTAGGTCTTATTGCGCAAACCGATGTTGGCTAAATTGATCAACACCATTGCTTTCTCATTATCCTTGCGCCAAGGCAACCTAGAAGCTAGCTGAAAATGGTATTCTGCATCTTCGATACGATCTTCCTTCAAAGCGATGTTTCCCATCATGAATTCATAGAAATTTCTACGTCTCTTGCGAAGGCGATCTGGATTGGATATTTCGGCAAGCAAAACTTTCGTTTTCTCATAATCTTGCTTATGAAAGGCTTGTGTTGCTAAATACACCGTTCCTTCGCGCAAGTGGCTCCATAACAAATAAGCCAAACCGCCGGCTAGATACACAATGATGTTATATTGTTGCACCGAAATAGCGTACACAATCATCAGCAATAAAATTCCCGCAGCTATTAATCTCCCTCTTGTATTCATTCAGATTTTTGCTCTTACTGATCCATGAATTTATAACCTACACCACGAATGGAGTGGAAATAGGTTGGTCTTTTTTGGTCAGGCTCAAAATATTTACGGAAAGTAAGGATAAAGTTATCGATCGTTCTAGTCGATGGATAAACATCGTAGTTCCAAACTGTTTCTAGAATTTGCTCGCGCGATACGGCTTCATTTCTGCGCTCAATCAGCAGTTTTAACAACATCGTTTCCTTTTTAGTCAAGGACGTTACCGTGCCATCTGCATGGTGCAATTCGTAGGAATTGAAATAAATCGTCTTATCACCGATTACGTAAGAATTCAATTCTTTCAAATCATCGCCTTTCATACCGCGACGAATTAAAATACCAACACGCAGGATCAATTCTTCTAGGTTAAATGGTTTCACCAAGTAATCATCCGCGCCTTTTTTCAATCCCGTGATACGATCTTCGCTGCTATTTTTTGCCGTTAAGAACATAATTGGCACTTCTGTATTTTGCAGACGAATAGTTTCAGCTACTTGAAAACCATCGATTTCCGGAATCATAACATCCAGAATAATCAGGTTGAAGCGCTCTTCTTTAAATATTTTCAAGGCTTTTTTACCGTCGGTCGCTGTCGTGACGCGGTAGCCTTCCAATTCTAAATTCAATTTGATGGCTTCCAACAAATGCTCTTCGTCTTCTACCAATAAGATACGTTGCTTAGCTTGCATAATTCCCAAATATTACTTCAAAAACACTTCCATTTGGCGTATTGTCTTTCACACGAATACTGGCCTCGTGCTTTTGCAATACGGTCTTCACTATATATAAACCTAATCCTGTTCCTTTAGTTTTGCGCGTTGCTTCATTACCAACTCGATAAAACTTATTGAAGATTAGTTTCTTTTCGGCTTCCGATATCCCTTCCCCGAAATCGGCAACTTCAAAAATAATCTTGTCGTCTTGCTTCTTCAACAATACATTGATATGTCCGCAAGGCGGAGAATATTTAATCGCATTTTCAATCAGATTACTGACCACATTTGTGATGGCAAACTTATCAGCATAAATCATCACGCCCGGCTCGATTTGTCCTACGATAGCTTGTTGTGATTTACATGCATTTTTTTGCAAACGATCGACCACATTATTCACCAATTCGGTCAATTCGAAATCCTCCTTCGGAAAACTGAAAGAACGGTTTTCCAACTTCGTTGCCAACAACACATTTTCCACCAGATAATCCAAGCGCTCGATATCTTTCAAGGAGTTTCCTAAAAACATTTGCTGCTGCTCTCGATCCAAATCACGTTTTAAGATCGTTTGCAAATACAGCTTCACGGACGCCAAAGGCGATTTGAGTTCGTGCGTTACAGAAAGCAAAAAATTTGTTTGCTGTTGATGATAATTACGTTCGTGCTCCAAATGCTTTTTCAAACGAATGACGGCCATGATGAAAATAGCTAAGAAAATCATTCCTTCACCGATGATCATCCCTTTCCGCTCCGGAACATATTTAATGAAAATATATCCCCAGCTGATTAGCTGACACAAGGCATAAAAAGCAAGTAGGTATAACCAAAAAAGAGCTCTCTTCATTTTAAATCTTCAACGGTACAAAAATAGCTAAATATGCGGTCATTAGAAATGCCACGGCGCTTTATGACAGAAAGAACAGATAGGCAAATACCTTGATTCGTTCGCTAAAGCTATATTTGCAATATGTTTACCAACAAGAAAGATCTTTTTTTCGATTTAGACCACACGATTTGGGATTTTGAGAAGAACGCGAACGAAACGTTGCAGGAACTTTATTTAAAATATAAGTTTGATGAATTGAGCGGCGATCCGACTTCACACGCATTTATTCGCACGTACACAACCAATAATCATCGACTTTGGGGCATGTACCATCACCATCAAATCGACAAACCAACGTTGCGCCGACTACGTTTCGAAGACACGTTTACTGAACTCGGAATTGATCCACAGCTTTTCCCATGGGATTTTGAAGAAGAATACTTAGCGGTTTGTCCTACGAAAACAAATTTATTCCCGAATGCACATGAAACGCTGACATATCTGAAAGATAAATACACGTTGCACCTCATTTCCAACGGTTTTCAGGATGCTTGCGAACGTAAACTTTCCGGCAGTCAGCTCAGCGCGTATTTCGAAACCATCACTATTTCAGAAGTTATCGGGATAAACAAACCGGATATCCGGATTTTTGAACACGCTTTGCAAGGCGGAAAAGCCAAAAAAGATGCTTCTTTGATGATCGGCGATAATTTGGATGCGGACGTTCGCGGTGCGCAAAACTTCGGCATGGAAGCCATTTACTTTAATCCGCTTCAAGCAGAAGTTCCTTCGGATATTCCGCACGCAATTCATGATTTGAAAGAGCTGCAAACATTGTTGTAAAGAAAGGTTGGTTCTTTAAGGTTATAAGCTTTTATAAATGGAAGATTTGCATTTTGGCGACTCTGAGGAATGAGTGATCGGATCTATTTCAAACTTTTCTTGATAAAAGTTTGGCATGCCCGGCTTTATAGCAATCTTATTAGTAATGTTGGAAGATCACGTTGTCGTACCTCCGCGTGATGACGAGACTGGTTTAGAAAAACTGTATAAAGTTCGTCCTTGCGAATCCGAGGAACGAGTGATGAAGCAATCCCACAACTCAAAGTTTTTATAAAGTTACATTTTAGCAACAACCTTCCACCTTCGTATAATGCCGCCTCAGCGGATTGGCAATTGCACAAAGATGCACGAACGTTGTGCCAATACGGTCAGCGGCGAGTTTTTGCAAACTTTTTTCGGAAAAAAGTTTGAGCCTGCCCGGCTCGAGGGCAATCCAATTAACATAATTGAAAGATCACGTTGTCGTACCTCCGCGTGATTACGAGATTGGTAGGCGATAAAAACGAGAAAGGATCTTTGCTAAGCAAAGATCCTTTCTCGTTTTTATCTTAAGCAAAAGTGCTTACAATGGTTTAATAGTGATGTTTTTCATCCAAACTTTATCGCCGTGATCTTGGAAACCAACAACGCCAGATTTAGATTTTCCACCTACATTATTCAACAAGTGAAATGCTAAAGGCCATTTTTCTTGACTGAATTTACTTGCTTGCAACATCTGCGTCCATTCTGGAGTCCACAATTCGTACTCAACTACCTTTTCATCGTTTTGGTAATGCGTAACTTTCCCCTTATTCACTACGATTTTAGCACGATTCCATTGCTCGAAAGGAAAACCATTTTGAGGTTTAGCAGGAATCATATCGTACAAAGAACCAGATTTTCTATTGCCATCGACACCCATTTTTGCATCTGGGTGGTTTACGTTATCCAACAATTGGTATTCTGGAGATGAGATGTAGATCGGTTGACCTTTTACCTCTTTTGCCAAGAAAAAAGCACCGGAGTTACCCGCTTTTGCTACTTTCCATTCAAATTCAAACTCAAAGTTTTTCAAATCTGAAGCGAAGATCAAATCACCACCTTCCGGGTTTTGAACACCTGCTGGTTGTGGATTGAAATGTAACGTCCCATTATCGATTACCCATTTACTAGGCACATGATCTTTGGCGTATCCGCGCCATCCTTCTAGAGATGAACCATCAAAAATTACATATGCACCATTCGAATTTTTCTTAAAATTCTTGATGTTTACCATCGGTAAATCAAGGATTTCGTGCTCCGGTACATTTTCGTTGTTTGTCATACTTTTTTTAGATGAGCATGCCGAATGCGACATCATCATAACTACGGCTCCCAATACACCGAAAATCTTGCTCTTGTTCATAGATTGTTTAAATTTTATTTAAAGTAAGGAAAGCATTCCGAAAACCGAAATTAATCTTAGAATTCTCCGCCGCCCATTTCGCCCATCGGCGCTTCTCCACGATTTTCATCGCGTTTGAAAAGGTCTTGAATACCAAAACGATAGGTAAATGTCAACGTAATCATTCGGCGATTCCAGCGATTCCCCATCTCAATAGTACGATCTGGTAAATAGCTTTCCATTTCGAAGAAACGAGAGTTGAATACATCGCGCACATTCAACAAGACGCTACCACGATTTTTTAATACATCCTTTTTGATTGCCATATCGACGCCCCACATCGAGTTCATATATCCCTGCGGACGATCTCTTCCGCTACGATAATCGCCACGCGCTTGCAATGACAACGTTGGCATAAACTTCACATTCGTCGTCAAGTTTCCATCCCAGTTGATGGTGTTCACTCTATTCAATCCCGCACCATCAATCGTCGGCGAAATACGGTTGTTGAAAAGGTTCGCATTTGCTGTAATGTCCCACCATGGCGCGACGTCTACCTTCGAGATCAATTCTAAACCTAAATCATTTGATTGACCAACATTTTCCCACCTGAAGTAGGAAGCATTTTGAAACTCTTGAGGTAAATCTACCGAAGATGGATCCAGTTGCAACGGATTGATCATATCATTTGTCCGGCGGTAGAAAAGCGTACTGACGAAGTTCCATTTGTCAAAAGATTTGGAATAACCCATTTCCGCAGCATGAATATCTTCCGGACGTAAATTCGGATTACCTTGACGAAGGTTTTGCTCATCGGCAGCACTGATAAATGGATTTACCTGCCAACCCTGTGGGCGACGTACGCGTCGTGAATAACTTAATTGAATCTTATCGCCTTGATTTCCGACCTCATACGTTAAATAAGCACTTGGAAACAAACGTAGAAAATCAAACCCACCATCGGTTGCACGCTCATCGACTGGCGTGGTTGGATCCAAATCATAGTACGTAGAATTGAGATTCATTTGCTCAGCACGTAGACCAAGCTGCGCACCTAATTTAGAGGTCAGCATACGCTGATAATTCGCATACAAAGCGTGCACTTCGTTCTTCAAATCAAAACGGTTACTTAAAAAGTAATCCGGCATCAAGTTATTAACGCCATCGCGATTAACAAACGACAATTGTGAATCTTCAGAAGATCGGATAATAGAACGATATCCCGTTTCGAATTTATGATTCTCCCCTAATGGCAACACGTAATCAATTTGCGCATTCCAATTACGGCCCATTTCCGTGGTTTGGTTTTGACGTAGGATATCCGGCCGCGAACCTTGGAAAATCTCGTTAAAATCATTGATCCCATCCTCAGTACTGTATCCATAAGATAGATTAGCAGTAATCTCCTCCCCTTCTTGACGTAATTTACGACGGAAATCAAATTGTAGATCGAGTCCCAAATCATCCTCGTATTGTTGTGAAACGCGACTTCCACTTGTTCCATTTTCTGGGAAATTAAGATAGGTATAAGCCAGTTCTTGTCGACGATCATTATCGCGCAAACTCAGGTTTCCTGCCAAACTCAATGTCGTTTTCTCGGTCATAAAATAATCCGTACCCAGACGAAGCGTGTGATTTAAACCTGTACGTCGAGATTCGTTATCAGCAAAAATACCGCGTTCCAGACTATCGCCTACAGCGCGAATTGTATTTCTATTGTAACCGTCACTGCGCGAAACTCTTCTATTGAAATTGTAATTACCGAAGTGATTAAATTTATTATCACGGTAGTTCAACGTTACGCCAGCCATTGCATTCCCGAATGATCCACCGGAAACGTTTGCCGAGCCGTTAAAACCAATGCGTGCGTTCTTTTTTAATACGATATTAATAACGCCAGATTGTCCTTCCGCATCATATTTTGACGAAGGATTAGTCATAATCTCCACTTTGTCAATCACTTCCGCTGGAAGCGTTTGCAAAAGCGCACCAATATCAGAACCAGCCATCGCGGATTCCTTACCATCAATTAAAATACGTACAGCAGAAGATCCACGCAAACTCACTGTTCCTTCCTGATCCACTTGCAATGTTGGCACGTTCGCCAGTAATTCGCTAGCCGTTCCGCCGGCGCTCACCAAGGATTGAGAAACATCGAAAATCTTACGATCGATACCAATCTGCATGCTCGGCGTTTTACCTTGCACGGTAACTTCCGAAATCACTTTGCTTTCCGTGTGCAAGAAAATGGTATCCATTTGCAACTGCTGTCCAGCCGGAAAACGAACATTATCCTGCGTGTAATCGTTATATCCTACATTCGAAACGCGAATGGTATACGTAGAAGGATCAATATTTTGTATAGAAAACTTTCCATCGTCAGCAGCTTGCGTTCCGCGCAAATAACTTTGGGTAGCTTGAGTCAACAACTGCACACTAGCACCATTTACCGGCGATTTGGTTTCAGCATCGACCACAACGCCACGCACTTGGGCTTTTTGTTGAGCTTGTAAAAAGAAAGGTAGAAGGAATAAGCTTACGCTAAATATTCTGTTAAAAGACATGCTGGATAAATTTCGTAAAGCAAAAGTGGTGATTTGCTAACGAAACTTAACACACGTAACCGTATTATTACCTTGTGTTATTTAGGTTATTCGACGCTTACCGACAGTCCTTCGGATTTTAGAATCTTACGGTAGATTTCCATTTCGGTATAGGAACCTTCTAAAATAGCACATTTACCTTCATTGTGTACTTTCCATGCAATACGCGAAGCTTCGCCTTCAGAATATTGCAAATGATGCATCATACAATGGATAACATGATCGAAAGTATTGAAGTCGTCGTTCCATAAAATGAGGCGATGTCCATCTTTCGCTGCTGCTAGGATTTCCTCTAGGGTGAAGGTTTCTGTTGCCGTCTCGGTAGCCATGACAGCAAAAATAACCTAATTTTTAGAAAATTGGCTACTTTTGTATGAAATTCAATGGCAAGAAAAAGCACAGTATGTTTCAATCAAAGATAGCAGGCATAGGCCACTACGTTCCGAAAAACGTTTATAAAAATGAGGATTTGCTGAAGTTTATGGATACTAGCGATGCTTGGATACAAGAGCGCACGGGTATTCAAGAGCGACGCTATGCGGATCGCGTGGGTGAAACAACGACCAGTATGGGCGTAGAAGCTAGTAAAATTGCGTTGGAACGCGCAGGCATCACCGCTGCGGATGTGGACTTTATCATCTTTGCTACGCTTTCTCCAGATTACTATTTTCCGGGCTGTGGCGTTTTGCTACAACGCGAAATGGGCATGGGAGAAATTGGCGCGTTGGATATTCGCAACCAATGTTCGGGTTTTGTTTACGCGCTATCCGTGGCTGATCAGTTTATCAAAACTGGGATGTACAAAAACATTTTGGTGGTCGGTTCGGAGAAGCAATCTTTTGCGATGGATTTCTCCACGCGCGGACGTAATGTTTCTGTAATTTTTGGCGACGGCGCTGGAGCCGTAGTTTTGCAACCTACCGAGGAAGCAGGAAAAGGCATTCTAAGCACGCACTTGCATTCGGACGGCGCGGATGCCGAGAAATTAGCAATGTATTATCCTGGCGCTGCGGCAGGTTTTGGATTGGAAAACACACCGAAATGGCCAGAACAGGAGTTAGGTGGGATGTTAATGACTGCGGAAATGTTGGAAGATGGTTCTGCTTTCCCATATATGGATGGACAAGCGGTTTTCAAAAAAGCGGTGGTTAAGTTCCCCGAAGTGATCGGCGAAGCGCTTAGAAAGAATAATCTGCAAACTACAGATATTGACTTGCTAATACCTCATCAGGCTAACCTGCGCATCTCCCAATTTGTACAGAAGACGCTCGGTTTGCCTGATGAAAAAGTATTTAGCAACATCCAACGTTACGGCAATACAACAGCAGCCTCCATCCCAATTGCGCTTTCAGAAGCGTGGCAGGAAGGTCGTATCAAAGATGGTAATCTCGTATGTTTTGCTGCGTTCGGTGCCGGATTTACTTGGGGATCGGCACTTATCCGTTGGTAGTTTTTCTTGGTAGCTGAGGCTAGGTTTATTTTTTCGCCTTTGTGGTGATTTCTATCACTCCATGTTTACCTTTTTCGCCGTAAAGCTCTACTGCTTGGTCATCTTTCCATACTTGCATCTTCTCAATATCATTAGGATTAAGTGCCTTGACGTCGGCATGGCTTTTAGCTTCTCCATCGATAACGTACAACGTTTTTGCCGTCCGCTCATCCTCTTTCCTTTGTTCCTCCGGACTAAAATCTTTTGTGATTTTCATCACGCTATTTCCGAAAACTTCATCGACTGTTTTTCCTTGCTTTTTTGCTTCCGCAGCTTTAGATTTAAAGATTATAACGCCATGCTCGCCCGCTTTGCCATACTTCTCGGTTGCCGCTTTATTCTTAATAACATGCATGCTCGCAAAAGTATTGGGATCTATTTTTTTATATTCTTCTTTGCTGATCTCCTTTCCGTCTACAATGTATAAGGGATCGGGAGTCTGTTGAGTCTGCTGTGTTATTCCACGAATAACAATCTTAGAAGCTCCATTTTTAGCTGGATTTTCTACCATATCAACTTGACCATTGCCTTTCTTCGTCGTGATCAAGACAACACCATCCTTACCCTTTTCTCCATAAAGTGCGGTTCCACTTTGATCTTTCAAGATATCAATGCGCTCAATTTGATTTGCATCCATTTTTTTGACACTTACATCTTCACTTTGCACGATTCCATCTACTACAATTAAAGGGTTTGCTTCTTGCCCTGTCCCGTCAACATAAAACTGTGCACTTGAGCGATCGCCTTTAACACCTTGAATAGTGATACTTTTCACTTTACTTTTCAAATCATTTTCTGTTGTATCTCTCGATTCCCCTGCCGAAAAAGTCATCGCCTCGTTTTCGCTTTGAGCAGAAAATACTATTTCCCCCGTATCACCTTTTACATCTTCCAAAATGATTTCAGTGGTGTCCGATTTCGCTGGATTTAAATTCACTGAAACCTCATTAATAGAAATTGGTTGTTTTCCTTTTTCAACCACTTCTTGGATGTTTGCTTCGACCTGATTTATGGTAAAAGCTCCGGACGCTAGCACCACCACCGGGATAAGCACCGCGTATTTGCTCAACTCCAGTCGGGAGGAGCGCTTTTTGTTCATCATCATAATACGTTGTTTTAATAATTTAAAATTGAACTTATTGGTAATCGGGCTAGCTAAACCCGCTCTGTTAACATGCAATAGACTGTATTGATACGTTTGGCGATCGATGCCTAAGTTTAGTACTTGCTGATCTGTCAAGTATTCTAAATTTTGGTGAACCGCTTTTCGCAAGAGATACATCAGCGGATTATACCAGCAAAGAATTCGAAGTGCTTCCACCGCCAAAACATCCACGGAATGCAAACCTTTGGTATGCACCAATTCATGCTCGAAAATAGGCGCTAACTCGGGCTCTTCATGCTGCGCGCGATGCAAGTAAATGTGTTTCAGAAAGGAAAATGGAACGATAGGAAATCGTACATTTCGATAAGGAAAAGAGAACCATGTAGCTGCCTTTGATTGTCGGTGAATACGCCAAACACTTAAGCATTGGACGACCAACCGAATTAAAAACACCAGTCCGCCGACGGCGAAAAACGTTAGCAATAGGTTATTGATATTTAGCAGCGATTCGTTCGTTGGTTCAGGAACATAAAACGGCAAATATTCAATCAGTTCGCCGACAGGTTCTACGTGCTTTACGAACCAACTTTTCACGTCTAGAAAAGGATAAACCAAACTGAAAGCTATTCCGATCAAGAAATATGTACGATTTAACGTGTAAAACGTCAACTTTTTCAGCAGCAGCGTATACCCTAGATAAACAATGCTCAACAACAAATTGACTTGGACAATATAGATCAGTAAAGCTTCCATGTTACGATGATTTATTGTTTTTGATCATATCCAAAATATCTTCCAATTCCTGTGGCGACAAACGCTCTTCTTTCACAAAAAATGACACCATTTCCTTATAGGAGTTTTTAAAATATTCGCCCACGAAACCATTCATGAATTTACCTTTGTATTCTTGTGCAGAAATAATCGGCTCGTAGCGCTTCGCGTTTCCGTGTTTTACCGCTTTCACATATCCCTTACGTTCTAAATTCCGAACAGTCGAAGCTAAAGTTGTGTACGGCATCTCCTCTTCCGACGTCAGATTTTCCAATATATCGCGGATCAATCCGCCTTCGGATTTCCAAATAGCACGCATGGCTTCTTCTTCTTGTATCGTTAGCTTTTCCATATCATTATCAATTGATTAAACAATGTTACGAAAATTTCGTAGAAAAGAAAATCTTTTTAACATCTTTTTACGGAAAAATCGTAGATGTATGCATTTCGGCATTTCTTACGATTAACCAACATGGTCAGAAATGACGATTTCATGGTAATTTAATGGTTATACAGCGTTCAACTGTTTCCTATTTTTTATACATTTGTAGAAATCTAGTCAGAAAATTATGTCAGATAATAAAGCTTCAATAAACTTAAACGGGCAATCCTATGAGCTTCCTGTGATTGTAGGAACCGAGAATGAGAAAGCAATAGATATCTCCAAACTGAGAGATCAATCCGAATTCATCACCTTAGACCCTGGCTTTAAAAACACAGGCGCTACGAAAAGTGCAATCACTTATTTAGATGGAGAAAACGGTATTTTACATTATCGAGGTTATCCGATCGAGCAATTGGCAGAAAAATGCCTTTTCTTAGAAGTAGCATACCTTTTGATATATGGCGAATTGCCAACTAAACAAGAGTTAGAAGATTTCCGCGCGGAAATTAAAGAGCAAACGTTGATCCACGAAGACATGAAAAATTTCTTCGCTGGTTTTCCTTCGAAATCGCATCCAATGGGACAGTTGTCTTGTTTGGTAGGTGCTTTATCCGCTTTTTATCCGGAATCTTTGAATCCAAACGCGACAAAAGAAGAAGACAATAAAACAATGATCAACTTGTTGGCTAAAATGCCGACGATTGTTTCATGGATTCATAAAAAATCAATTGGTCACCCAATTGTTTATCCGAAGAAAGACTTGAATTACGTAGAAAACTTCATGAATATGTTGTTTGCTGACGTAACAGCGGAAAGTACTTTCGATCCGGTTATCATCAGCGCCATGCAAAAATTATTGATTTTGCATGCGGATCACGAGCAAAACTGTTCGACATCGACTGTTCGTATTGTTGGCTCTTCTAACGCGAACTTATATGCTTCTATCGCATCAGGAATCAATGCACTTTGGGGACCATTGCACGGCGGTGCTAACCAAGCGGTGATTGAAATGTTAGAAGCGATCAAAGAAGATGGTGGCGATGCGGATAAATATCTGGCGAAAGCAAAAGATAAAAATGATCCATTCCGTTTGATGGGATTTGGACACCGTGTTTACAAGAACTTCGATCCAAGAGCGAAAATCATTAAAAAAGCTTGTGACGACATTTTAGAACGTTTAGGTATTAATGATCCAGTTTTGGACATTGCAAAACGTTTGGAAGAAGCGGCATTAAACGATCAATATTTTATCGACCGCAAATTATATCCAAATGTGGATTTCTACTCCGGTATTATTTACCGTGCGTTGAACTTCAAACCGGAAATGTTTACCGTATTATTTGCATTGGGTCGTCTTCCGGGATGGATTGCGCAATGGAAAGAAATGCGTGAAAACAAAGAACCAATTGGCCGCCCGAGACAAGTGTACACCGGGGAGACCAAAAGAGACGTTGTCGAATTAGAAAAACGATAAAACGATATCAAAAGAAAAGCACCTATCGAGGTGCTTTTCTTTTAAACCTACTATAAAACCATGTTTAACTATCCTTATTTCCGTAAGAACATTCTGGTGATCGTGAGCACGATCGTTTTTATTTGCACATTCCACAGCGCGAGCGCGCAATATGGCTATCCGCAGGATCGCAATATGCGTTTAGGATTAGTATTCAATCCGAACATCAGTTGGATGAACTTTGAAGGCGCACGCACTGCCAACGCTGGAGTTCGTTTTGGTTACGGATTGATGGCAGATTTCGGCTTTGCTAGAAACTATTACTTCTCCACGGGTTTAATCATCAACGATCTAAAAACAGAGACAAACGCAATCAGTGGCGAAGCTGCAAGCATCGGACAAGAAATCCGTTTGAAATACGCGGAAGTTCCTCTTGCGATCAAATTAAAAACGGAAGAAAAGAATTTTGGCCGGATTTACGGTCAGTTTGGTGTTACTGCCGGACTACGCGTGTCGGCCAAACAACGTTTAGTTGATTCCGATCAAGCTTTCGAATCCCTATCCGGCGCAGATTTAATTCGTTTAGGATTGCAAATTGGCACAGGAGTGGAATGGAATTTGGGAGGTAATCTCGGACTGTTGACCGGACTTTCGTACAATAATGGCTTTACGCGTGCTATTCGCACCCAAGGAGATCCGAAATTATCCTACGTAGCTTTGCAGTTCGGTCTGTTATTTTAATTTTAGCTCATGAAAATCGCTCTAGCGCAACTCAACTATCATATTGGCAACTTCGAAAAAGATACCGTACGTATTATCGAAACGATTCATCAAGCAAAAAAAGCAGGAAACGACTTAATCATTTTCGCAGAATTAGCGATTGGTGGTTATCCAGCAAAAGATTTGTTACGCAATCAAACGTACTTAAACAACGTCGAAAAAGCGCTTCACGAAATTGCGGAAGCATGTTGTGATATTAGTTGTATTATAGGCGCTCCAATTCGCAATCAGCATGCAGAAGGGAAGCGATTATTCAACGCGGCCGTAGTAATTGCGGATAAAGAAATCAAACATCTTGTCAAGAAAAGTTACTTGCCGGATTATGACGTGTTCGATGAATACCGTTATTTCGAACCAAATCGGGAAACCAGTTGCGTGACAATTGGCGACACAAAAATTGCGCTAACTATTTGCGAAGATTTGTGGGATGATGGAGTTGACAACACATACATGGGCGACATTCTGCAAGAGTTGGCAATTGAAAAACCGGATTTGATTGTTAATATCGCAGC
This sequence comes from Sphingobacterium corticis, assembly GCF_042684745.1. NCBI lineage: Bacteria > Pseudomonadati > Bacteroidota > Sphingobacteriia > Sphingobacteriales > Sphingobacteriaceae > Sphingobacterium > Sphingobacterium corticis. The sequence goes on from NZ_JBHUMA010000009.1 coordinate 46,690, forward strand.
GTCGCCGTTCTCGTACACACACCACCAAACGCGCTTAAACATTATGCGACGCGCAGTATTGAAAGGAAATGCTCCGTTGATTTATGTAAATCAAGTCGGCGCACATACTGATTTGATTTTTGACGGGCGATCATTTGTTTTAGATAGCAATGGGGATGTAGTCACCGTTTTGAAAGATTTTGCCGAACACGTATCATCGGTAAGTTTTGAGAAAGGCACATTCGCCCTTCAGGATGAAAAAGAAACCTATCAACCCAACACAGAAATTGGACAAATTCACGATGCGTTGGTTTTCGGCTTGAAAGAATATTTTGAAAAATCGGGATTTAAAAAGGCGGTTTTAGGACTATCCGGCGGATTGGATTCTGCGGTTGTTGCGGCGTTGGCTTGTGAGGCTTTGGGCGCCGACAACGTTTTGGCGATCCTTCTTCCTTCTCGATATTCATCGGATCATTCATTGAAAGATGCGTTGGATTTGGTTGCGAAAACAGGTTGCAATCACGAGATTATCCCGATCAATCATATGGTGGAAGCATACGAGGAAAGTTTGTCAGGTTTGTTTAGCGGAATGGAGCCCGGACTTGCAGAGGAGAATATTCAGGCAAGAGTTCGCGCTACGGTTTTGATGGCAGCGTCCAATAAATTTGGTCATATTCTATTGAATACATCCAATAAAAGCGAAGCTGCCGTTGGTTACGGCACATTGTACGGCGATATGGCTGGTGCAATTAGTGTTATCGGCGATGTGTACAAAACGCAAGCTTATCAACTCGCAGAATACATTAATCGAAAGCATGAAATCATCCCAAGAAATACCATCGTAAAACCTCCATCCGCGGAACTCCGCCCGGATCAAAAAGATTCAGACTCCTTACCTGCTTACGAACTTTTGGATAGCATTCTATATCATTTGGTGGAGCAAGAAAAATCAGAGGAAGAGATTATACAGCTTGGCTTTGAGGAAGCAATGGTAAAGCGCGTGACAAAATTATTGTACGGCGCGGAATTCAAACGTTTTCAAGCGCCACCAATTTTACGTGTAAGTCCGAAAGCGTTCGGCGCAGGAAGAGTTATACCATTGGTAGCCAAATATCCAAATTAATTCGGCTATATAGATTTGCGCAACTTCAAGTAGAATGGCACCTCAATGTGCTTCTTTTCACCACTTTTAATAATTTGTGCTGCATATTGCCCCATCAAATTAAAATCGGTGGAAATAGTTGTAATGCCATCTAAAATAAACTTCTTCAATGGTGTCTCATTATAGGACACCACACCAATGTCTTGACCAACGGTCAATCCTTCCGAGATCACACGATCCAGTAGCGTGACCAGATCTGCCTCTGCGATATTGATGAAGCACTCCCCTTTCACGATCGGTTCTTCGTGCAAATCTTCCACCAAAAAATGATCAAAAGCATACTGCTGGCAAAATTTATAAAATCCTTTGATAATGACTTTCGGATAATCGCTATGATCTGGAAAAATCAATTTTAACGTGCGGTATTTACTGAGCGTATCCAACGCTTTCTCCAAAGCATCGTAAATATCCTTCTCGTAATTTTCGAATACGGCCGAGAAATTACCCGTCATCCCCTCCACAAATCGCCCTAATAACATCAATTTTTCAATCGGAATCAATCCAAGCACATCAGGAGCTTGATCCCTGCCCTCTTTGAAATGCGGAAATACGACATAATGATCGTACTGCTTGGTCAGGTTCAACAGAAGTGATCGCAAATGCGTGATATCGCTATTGTAAACGAACAAATCGATGGACGACGATTCACCAATTTCCTCTGCGAATGCATCATATACAATCTTTTTGTGCGCGCTCAACTTGTTGAGGAAGACCGCAATTTTCTGTTTATTTTGCACCTCCGATTTGGCAATGAAATATCCCTTTCCTGGCGTAGATGAAATAATTTCCTGCTTTTTCAATAGCTTGTATCCTTTTTCAACAGTATCTCTCGAAATATCCAATCGAATGCTCAATTCATTAATAGATGGCAATATATCGCCAACTTTCAGCACCTGATTTTTCACGCCATCGATTACCGCATCTGCCAATTGAATGTATTTGGGCGTAGCGGAAAAGTCACTGATCTGAATGGATTTAATAAGCTTGGAAGTATTCATCTAAACAAAACTGGGTATCTTATAATTGTTGCCCTAATGTAGCAAAAATGTTCGAAAATCATCGCTTTTCAGCGTGCTAATAGGAGTTAGTAAGTATAGCGTCATTTCAACATTATGCCTAGTTGATTGTTAGGAAAAATTTTATCTTTGATCCACGTTTGCTTCTGCATGAATATTTTGTGGTTTTTGTGCACAAAATGAGCAACGTAAGTTCCTAATCAAAAACAGAAAATAGCTTATGGAATCGTACGATTTTGGTATAGTAGGCCTCGGCGTAATGGGAAGAAACCTATTGCTGAACATGGCTGATCATAAATTTGCCGTTGCGGGCTTGGATTTAGATACTGAAAAAGCAGCTTCGCTAGAAGCTGAAGCTGGACCAAAACATCAAATTAAAGCAACAACTGACGCAGCAACATTTGTTGCATCAATCCGCAAACCGAGAGCTATTATGCTATTGGTACCTGCCGGAAAACCAGTGGACAGTGCAATCGAAAGTTTGCTCCCGCATTTAGAAGAAGGCGATATCTTAGTGGATGGCGGAAATTCCTATTTCCCAGATACCGAGCGTCGCTACACATGGCTTTCTGAGAAAAATATTCATTTCTTCGGAATGGGTATTTCCGGAGGTGAAAAGGGCGCACGATTCGGACCAAGCATGATGCCTGGTGGTGACGAGGTGGCGTACGAACGCTTGCGTCCAATCTTCGAAGCGATTTCTGCAAAAGTAAACGGCGATCCTTGCGTGGCATATTTAGGAAGCGGATCGGCTGGAAATTACGTAAAAATGGTTCATAACGGAATTGAGTATGGCATCATGCAATTGCTTGCTGAGGTATATGATTTGATGAAACGCGGTGCAGGCATTGCAGATGATAAAATTCAGCAAACCATCGCGTCGTGGAATGATACTGAATTACAATCTTTTTTGGTGGAAATCACTGGAGAGATTTTGAAAAAACAGGATGAAGATGGTACGCCGTTGATTCACCGCATTTCTGATTGGGCAAAATCTAAAGGAACAGGAAAATGGACTTCGCAGAACGCGATGGATTTACAGGTGCCCGTTCCAGTCATCGATGCAGCGGTGAACATGCGCGATATTTCAAAATACAAACCGGAACGTATCGAAGCTGCCAAACAATTAACTTGGGATGGTTCGTCTACCAATACGGACGAAGACGAATTGTTGACGCAATTGAAAGATGCCTTTCACTTTGCGATGTTGATTACGTATGCGCAAGGTTTGGCACAGCTTACCGTTGCTTCTCAAACCTATCAATACGGATTAGATTTAGAAACAGTAACCAAAATTTGGCGTGGGGGATGTATTATTCGCGCAGCAGCTTTGGAGGATTTTCGACAAGCCTACCAACGTAACAAGCAATTGCCAAACATTCTATTGGATGAGCAAATCGGAAACACATTAAATCAACTACAAAGCAACTTCCGTTCGGCGATTACCTATGCCGTAGGCAAAGGAATTCCGGTTGCGGGGCTAATGAATGCTTTAGTATATTTCGATGCATACCGTTCTGCAGAACTACCAACCAACCTCATTCAAGCACAACGCGATTTCTTTGGAGCGCATACTTACGAGCGTATTGATCGGGATGGAGTTTTCCATACGCAGTGGAATTAGTTCGGTACTTTTATTTTTCAATTCATGAAAACAACAAAAAAAGCCAGACCAGCCATCATCATCATATTTGGTGGTACCGGAGATTTGGCCAACCGTAAATTAATACCTGCATTTTATAATCTCTTTTTAGATGATTGGATGCCGGAAAAGTTTGCCATTATCGGACTCGGACGCACACCATTAGATAACAACGCGTATCGCGAACATTTGCGCGATGGTTTAACGGCCTATTCACGAACCGGAGCACCAGAAGCTGCAAAATGGGAAGCTTTTAAGCCGAGTATTACCTATTTCCAATCGAACATCGACAGTCCGGAATCCTATCAGGAACTTGCGAAACAGTTGGACGAATTGGATGCTGCCTGGGGTGAGCGTGCGAATCGTTTATTTTATTTATCGGTAGCTCCGAAATTTATTGAAGCAGCAACCGTAAATATTAATGCGTCAGGATTGGCTAGTATTCCCGAACAAGATCGCATTGTTATCGAGAAACCTTTTGGTTACAATAAAAAAACGGCCGTTGAATTGAATAAATTGCTGACGCAAACGTTTCAGGAGGATCAAATCTATCGGATAGACCATTACTTGGGTAAAGAAACCGTCCAGAATATTTTAGCTTTTCGCTTTGGGAATGCACTTTTCGAACCACTTTGGAACCGTAACTATATCGATAATGTACAGATTACCGTAGCCGAACAAGTAGGTGTAGAAAACCGTGGCGGATACTACGAAGGCGCAGGCGCATTACGCGACATGATTCAGAATCACTTGTTACAAATTCTTTGCATGGTTGCGATGGAATCTCCGGCATCTTTTAAAGCCGAAGAAATTCGGAATCGTAAAGTAGATGTATTGCGCGCTATCCGTCGAATCAAACCTGAAGAGGTTTCTCGCTATGCAGTGCGCGGTCAATATCATGAAGGCTGGCTAAAAGGCGAAAAAGTGGCGGGCTATCGCGAAGAATTAGGTGTCGACCCACAATCGAACACAGAAACATACGCGGCAGTAAAGTTCTATTTAGACAACTGGCGCTGGCAGGGCGTTCCTTTCTACGTACGCACTGGAAAACGTATGCAAGAGAAACATTCTTCGATTACGATACAATTTAAACCCGTTCCGCATTCGACATTCTCCAACGGACAAGTGGATAATCTGATGCCAAATCGTCTGACGATAAATATACAGCCGCAAATGGATATCCGCTTGCGCTTCATGACGAAAAAACCGGGATTGAGTATGAGCTTAAATCCTTCGGAAATGATCTTCGATTATGATAGCTGTTCCACGCAATCTCCGGAAGCTTACGAAACGTTGCTTTTGGATGCGCTAAATGGCGATGCTACATTGTTTATGCGTTCGGATCAGGTGGAAGAAGCTTGGGACGTAATTACGCCAATCCAAGAAGCTTGGGAAAGTCGAGATTCGTTGGATTTTCCAAATTATGCTTCTGGAACTTGGGGACCGGAAGCTGCGGAAGTTTTAGTAGCTCAGCAAGGGCATTTATGGGCGATGAATGCACTACAAAAGTCAACAAAAAAAGAATGTTAGCGTGTTAAAAATATATCAATCACCTTCAGAAATTCATCCGGCGGTAGCCGAACTATTCGTGGAAGCAGCACAAACTGCCATTGCTGAAAAAGGCTCATTTACCGTAGCGCTTACAGGCGGCTCCTCACCAATTGAGCTGCACAAGCTTTTGGCAAGTGCAATTTATGCCGATAAAATCGATTGGAACAAAGTTTTCGTGTTTTGGGGCGATGAGCGCTGGGTACCGTTGGCAGACAATTTAAGCAACGCTAAGATGGCTTTCGAAACCCTGCTAAGTCACGTCCCGCTCCCGAAAGATCAAATCTTTCCTATGTACGATACCGATCGTACGCCGGAAGAATTTGCAGCGATTTACGAACAGAAGTTGTTGGAAATTTTAGGTAAGGATGGCCATTTCGATTTGATTCTATTAGGTATGGGCGACGATGGACATACCGCATCATTATTTCCACATGAAGAGGTGCTGAACGAACAGGAAAAATGGGTTGATGCCTATTATTTAGCTCCGCAAGGTATGCACCGTATTACGTTGACAGCTCCTTTGATCAACAAAGCAAAGCAAATCGTTGTCATTACTTTTGGTGAGAAAAAAGCACCTGCGTTGCACCAAGTGCTGGAAGGCGAGCCGAGCGTACAGCAATATCCTTCGCAACTACTTAAACCTGCGAATGGAAACTTAACATTCTTCGTTGATGAAGCAGCCGCTTCACAATTAGAAAACAAACAAGGCTAATCCGCTGGATTAGCCTTGTTTGTTTATACATATTTATTCCGAACCGAGTATTTCGAGTTAATAACTCCACTTCTAAAAAAAACAAGCGTTGAGATTGCTTCACCGCTCGTTCCTCGGGCTCGCAAAGACGGAAACATCATACCGTTCTAAAACCAATTTCGCTATTGCTCGGAGGTGCGAAAACCGATCTTCCTCCTATTTTATAGCCATTTGTCTAACTGCAACGACGAGCTTTAAAAAGCTAAACAATCTGCTCAGGCTCTGTAATATCGCAATTCTATACTCAGGCTCTGTAATACCTCAATTCTATACTCAGGCTCTGTAATACCTCAATTCTATAATATTGTTCGGAATAGGTTCACTATTCCAATGTTGATGTATCACCAATGCTGCGCCGATCGCTGTCGCTTGCGCCATCGATGCAGCATAAATCTCACATTCTGGGAAAGCTTTTGCCAGCAAGTTCATGAAGATTTGATTACGACTGAATCCGCCATCCACAAAAACGCGCTTGGTGTTTTCAGAAAGCACGAGTTTGGTCGACGCAACCTGTGCGTTTACCAAATGCAATATAAATGCGTGGTAAGCTTCTTCATAACTAGCAAAAGCAGCTAAATCCACTGTTTCGAAATCAGATAATGATTGCGCATTGAATCGTTTATCTTTCGATAAATGCTCAATAATTCGCCAATTAATCTCCAAGCTTTTAAATCTCGCGGTCGTCACTTTAAAATGATCGGCGATACGTTTGGATTGCACTTCGTGTTCATAGCCAGCAAACAAGCGCGAAGCCTTTACGGGTTGTCCAGAATAAGTCAGATAAAACAAACAATCCTCGTCCAACTCGGCTTTCGTCAACGCACTGCTATTAAAAGGATTTAGGGAAATACACCAAGTTCCAGTCGATATCAATACAAATGGCTCGTGGAAATTGAGCAAATAAGGAATTAATGCCGACGAGCTATCGTGCAGACCGACACCGACTTTGAACGTACTTCCCGGAAATGTTGCTGGAAACACATCATCCCCTTGAACGATTGGTGCAAGCTTTTCTTTCAAGCCATTTACGCCTACCCAGTCGTGATATTCTTCTTTTGTAAAATCCCACAGTGCGGTATGACAGCCAATACTGGTCATATCTGAATAGACTTTTCCAGAAACCAAAAAGCTCAGGTATTGTGGCAAATGAACGATATGTTTTACCTTGTCGAATAGTTCGCTTCGCTCCTGCTGCAAACGATAAATTTGCAATCCAGAATTTAAACTTCCCAAAGTTGGTGATGCTGTCGCTAATGCGAAAGCATCTTTCCCGCCGTGCGCTTGATACAATTGATCTTCCAAGGCTTTGGGATAATCCTTCAAATAATTGTACAACGGCGTCAACGGGCGACCACTTTCGTCCAAATAGACGAAACTGGCGCCGTAGGAAGTGAAGTTGATTGCTTTCACATCAAACTCTTCGCGACGAAAAACTTCATGCAAAGAATCGAACACCGACAAACGAACACTTTCCAAGTTCTCGCAAGGATCACCATCCTCATCCGTAGTTTCCAAGAAACGAGCCGACCGCTCAAATACAATCCGATAATGCTCATCGAAAAGGAAAAGCTTTTTGTTGGTCTTTCCAACATCAAATACGGCTACTACCGGTATACGTGCTTTCGCCATAAATTTTTACAATCCTGTCGCTACTGTATTTTCTCCGCGTTCTTCGATCAATCGTTTGCGGATTTCCAAATCATTGAACATCCGCACCGGCTGTAAAGCTGCGCCACTACGCAACCGCGCTTCAGCGACGATTGGGCGTACGTCTGTACGAAATGCATCCTGCAATATTTCCTGCGCACCAACCACGTCATTTTTCGCTTGGGCTTGCTTCAGCGCCGAACGATTTACGAGCAATGCTTGTGCGTATGCAATTTGAATAGCTTCCACCGATTGCAATAAATCTACCAATGGATCTTTCATATTATGCGAAGCATCAATCATCCAACCTAATCCAGTTGCATGATCCCAACCCAAATGATCCAAACCATCAATTAATTCATTAAAAATCAAGAATAACTGATAAGGTTTGATACTTCCAGCCGTCAAATCATCGTCCGAATATTTGCTATCATTAAAATGGAAACCACCCAATTTGCCTTCCATCAGCAATAGCGAAACAATCTGTTCAATATTCGCATTTGGCAGATGATGACCTAAATCCACCAACGTATATGCTTTTGGCCCCAATTTATTGGCCAACAATAACGATTGTCCCCAATCTCCAATGGTCATGGAATAGAAGAAGGGTTCGAATGCTTTGTATTCTACGAACAATTTCCAATCTTCCGGAAGGTGCGCGTATATTTCCTGCAAGGAACTCAACGTATTCTGGAACGCTTCACGGAAATTAAGTTGTCCAGGGAAAGAAGACCCATCGGCTAGCCAAACCGTCAAAGATTTGGATCCTAACTCGATACCGCGGTTGATTACATCAATATTATGTTGCACGGCTTGCTTACGAACAGCCGGATCAACATGATGCAACGAACCGAACTTATAGCTCAATTCTTGAGCGTCCTGATCTTGAAATGTATTGGAATTGACGGCATCGAACGACAAACCTAATGAGCTTGCCAGTTCTTTCACCTTCGTGGCATCATCCACATTGTCCCAAGGAATATGCAAAGAAATTGCGCCGCTGGATTGATTTAAAGCATGTAATAAACCTACATCTTCGATCTTTTGTTCCAACGTTCCCGGCTCACCTTTTCCGGAAAAACGACCAAAACGCGTGCCGCCCGTTCCCAGCGCCCAACTCGGAATAGCAATCTGAAATTGTTGTAAGCGCTCGATAACAGCCTCCACTTCGGGCACTTCCGAACGAATGTATTGAAATGCGCGCTGATGCTTTGCGATGCGCGGCGCGTTATGACTTTCTATATCTTGATTATGTATTTTCATATAAATGACTTGTTTTTTAATGGTGATATGGAATGTTCATGCTTGTTTGTTTTCTACCTAACATGAATATTTCATAGCGTTCAAATTAAAGGAAGGTGCTAAGAATATGGCTACTCCTAACACCTAAACCAACACAAACATAAAACTTATCTTACGAATGCCATGGCAACACCACCATCGACATTTAATACGTTTCCCGTAGATTTATTTAAACCACCGCCAACAAATGCAAAACATGCATTGGCAATATCTTCCGGCAGTATGATCTCATTTAATAGCGTTCTCTTCGCGTAGTATGCTGGAAGCTCTTCTACGCTAACACCGTATGCCTTCGCGCGCCCTTCGGCCCATCCGCCAGCCCAGATATTACTATCAGAAATAACCGCATCCGGATTAACAACATTGACACGTATTCTTGCACTTCCCAATTCTGCTGCGTTTAATCGGCTGAGATGCAATTGCGCTGCTTTTGCACTACCGTAACCTGCATTGTTCGGCCCGCTAACTAATGCGTTTTTACTAACGATATTCACAATATCGCCGCCGATTTCTTGTGCTTTCAATACTTTCGTAGCACCTTGGGTTACCAAGAACTGGCCTTTAACCAATACATTATATAGCAAATCCCAGTCTTTCTGCGTATGATCTTCGATCGTTTTCGAGATGGATAATCCAGCATTGTTTACGATAATATCAATTCCTCCGAAGGCTAGAGCTGCTTCTGCTAAGGCTGTTTCGATCTGTTCTTCGTTGGTGACGTCCAGCTTCGCTGTCGCTACGGCATCTTTACCAAACAACTCAACAAATTCTTCCTTAGCGCTCGCCAAACGTTCCTCGTTCAAATCGTTTAATAGCACAACAGCACCTTCCTGAACGAATTTCTTAGCAATCGCTTTTCCGATTCCGCCCGCACTTCCGGTCACCAAAGCGATCTTTCCAGATAATGCTTTTGGCTTAGGCATGCGCTGTAATTTTGCTTCTTCCAAAAGCCAATATTCAATATTGAAAGCTTCTTGACGCGGCAATGATGTATATTCGCTCACCGCCTCTGCGCCTTTCATCACATTAATTGCATTGATATAAAATTCCGCTGCCACGCGCGCTGTTTGCTTATCTTTTGCGAAAGCAAACATCCCTACGCCCGGATACAGGATAATTACCGGATTACGATCGCGAATGTCCGGACTATTCGGATGTTTGCATGTTTCGTAATATTCGGTGTACATGGCGCGGTAATCGGCAAACCAAGGACTTAATTTAGCTTTCACTTCTTCCAGATCACCCAAATCTTCATTGGCATCCAGTTGCAAAACTAACGGTTGAATTTTGGTGCGTAAGAAATGATCCGGACAGCTCGTTCCTAATGGTGCCAAGCGATCAAGATCCGCTGAGTTGATAAACTCCAGCACCTTTTCGTCGTCGGTAAAATGTCCGATCATGTGACGTTCGCTAGAACAAAAACCGCGCAACACGGGCGCTAATTTTGCAGCTTGCAAACGACGCGCATCCGCATCTAAACTTTCTATTTTTTGTCCGCCGAAAACAGGGCGATCTTTGCCGTAATGTTCGCTTAAATAGCTTGCGCAAGTTTCAATAACGTCCAAAGAATTTACATACGATTCGTATGCTGTATCTCCCCAAGTGAATAAACCATGTGAACCAAGCATGATACCACGGATGCCTGGATTTTGCTCTAGGCATTCACGAAGCTGTAATCCCAAATCAAAACCAGGTTTCTGCCAATCTACCCATCCGATCGTGCCGTTAAATAGCTTTTGTGTAATTTCCTTTCCATCTTTGGCTGCCGCGATAGCAATAGCAGCATCCGGATGAAGATGATCGATATGTTTGAACGGCAAGAAGCCATGCAGCGGTGTATCAATAGAAGGTGCTTTCGAATTTAAATCAAAGATACAGTGATTGAAAAGCTCCACCATCTCGTCTTCATGATCTATACCGCGGTATACATTTTCAAGGTTCCTCAAACGATTCACGTACAAAGCAGCTAAACCGGACTTTTTCAATGTTCCGATATCGCCACCCGAACCTTTAATCCACATTACTTCCACCTCTTCACCTGTTAACGGATCTTTGTCGACCGTTTTGCAAGACGTATTCCCTCCGCCGTAGTTTGTAATTCGAAGATCGGAACCCAATAAGTTCGATCGGTAAAGTAACAAGGCAACTTCATCTCCCTCCAGAGATTTCGCTTTGTCCTCGTCCCATAGATAGTTTACATGTTTATATGATTTCACTTCCATTTTTATAATTTTCTATTCTAATGTTTTCGCAAACCCGACAATACAGATCGATAAAATGATTGTGAGAATGCCTATAATAATCGTGTTGTACGTTGTTTTACCTACACCTTTCCATTCTTTCAGAATAATACCCCAAGCATTAGATATCAGGATAATAAATGCCATATGTAATATCCACGAGCTGGCACCATTCCCCAGTCGGCTTTCTCCCATCCCATAAAAGAAAAATTGTAAATACCAGGTTGTACCAGCCAAAGCGCACAGTAGCAAGTTTTTCAACCGCGGTGCAGAAGTTTTACGGTAATCGGTAATAGTTTTGTTTTTCAGTAATAGAAAAAAGCACCAAATAAAGTTCGTTGTGAAACCTCCCCAAAGAATGATGATATAGCTGACGTTATTTTGGTAGAGAAATTCTCCTTGATTTGGATTCGCGCCCTTCCACACATTGTTTGCGACGTCCGCCATCGGTTTTCCGGCTTCGATACCAAAATTAAAGCAAGCACTTAGAATACCAGATATAATGGCTACGAGTATCCCTGTGGCAAAATTATAACCCGCTTTTGCTTCTGCTGACAGATGAGCCATTCCCTTTTCTTTAAGCATTCCTGCTCTCCCGCAAAGCACAACACCAAGCACACAAACCAGCAAACCTGCGAGAACGCATATTCCAGCGTTATCGGTAAAGAAATAATCGATACCATGTTTACCTTCTACTTTATTGAAAAAGTAATAAACGGCAGGCGTGAGCGCGCCAAAAACCATACTAAGTCCGAGCATGACGCTGCTTCCAAGCGAAACACCTAAAAAGCGGACTCCTAGACCATAAGTTAGTCCACCTATTCCCCAAAGAACGCCGAATAGATACGTAAATCCTAAGGTGCTTGCATCCGTATTTTGAATGATCTTCCAGAAACCAGGAATGGTTATCCATGCTGCTAGCGGTGGAACGATAATCCAGGAAAACAAGCCACCCAATATCCACATTGCCTCCCACGACCAGTCTTTTACCTTTTTGTAAGGCACATAAAAACTGCCAGATGCAAATCCTCCAATAAAATGAAATATTACTCCTGCTAACGCATTCATAGTTTGTTTTAAATCAGTTTAGCTTTATAATTGAAATTCTAAATTAAAATATCTCGTGCATACAACTGTTATGAACTGTCATGTACAGCGTTTGCAAAATAAGCAGATAGCTTTAAACCTTCTGTATTTTCTAACGTCTAAACCCATATAAGATCACGTTTAGCGTATAAAACCATGAAAAAATATGTAATCTATTCGACCATGTTGCTTTGCGTAACGTTGCTTTTTGCAGCATGTCGCACCAACAAATTCAACACTACTAAGGTGATGAATAAGGATTTCACACAATATAAAACGTACGGCTGGTTAGCGCCAATCGATTCCTTATCCAAAGATTATTTCTCCAATGACATTGCGCGCGAGAATATTATGATCGCAGCGAACACGGAGATTGAAAAATTAGGATTGACGTACTCAAAAGAAAACCCGGATATCCTGTTCCGCTATATCGCTATCGTAAATAATAAGAGCCGTATGGTTTGGTCGAACCCTTATTGGGGCGGCGGCTGGGGTTTCGGTCCTTGGGGCATGATGGGAATGGGTTGGGGCATGGGCTGGGGAGGCGGCTGGTCGCAACCAGTTGGCCGAGAAGGTTACCGCTACGCACATATCATCGTTGAAGCAGTAGATCGCAAAGAAGATGCGGTAGTATGGCAGGCTCGTGGATCACGCGAGGTACGCAACCCAGAACGTGCTATAAATAGATTACCAGAAGTCGTTCGAGGTATTTTCAAACAATATCCAGTTCGCAATTAAAAGGAAACAAAAACCAAACAAGATATAGTACCGAGGTAAGCAATTATGCTTACCTTTTTTGTTTACTTTTTTTCCATGCTCTTTTTGTAGATTCGTTGTGTATATATTGATGCAGGAAATTATAAAACCAATAACCTATGCAAGAGATATTAGATCATTTAGCTTCGCTAAGCAACGAAAGCACTTATGCGCACAACACAAAATACGGTGCAACAAATCAATATGGTGTCAAATTGGGTGATATTCGTCAGGTTGCAAAATCCACGAAAAAAGACAAACAGTTGGCGATAAGTTTATGGGAAACGGGGATTGCTGATGCGCAGTTACTGGCGACTTTAATTGTTAATCCCAAACAATTGAGTTTGGATGAAGTGGATGAAATGGTTCGAACGATCAATTTCTCTCAGGTTGCCGATTGGTTTAGTGCTTATTTATTAAAAGATCGAACAGACAAACGCTTATTGTATGATCAATGGATTGAAAGCGACAACAAATGGGCACAACGCGCTGCATGGAATTTACTTTCAGGGTTTATAGCTAGAAATACCGAAAACATCAACTTGGATGTTATTCTAAAAGATATTGAGAAAAACATGAGCTCCGCTGCGCCGGAAATACAATGGACAATGAATACCGCTTTAGCGCAAATCGGAATCCATCACGAAGCTTACCGAGAACAAGCACTTTCTATTGGGGAGAAACTCGGCGTTTATCGCGATTATCCGGTTTCTAAAGGTTGCACCTCCCCTTTCGCGCCCATTTGGATTAATGAAATGGTTTCCAGAAAAAACAATAAAGCTTAACTCCAGCGTTATGAAAAAGTGGACGGACGACCAAAAACAAGACCTATTTACGATATTACAACAACGTTTTGAAAAATTTCCAAAACGACATGAAGGCATTATATGGGAGCAGGTGCAAGAAAAGTTAAACGCTGCATCGGACAAGCAACTTTCCGCCTTACTGGCCATGGAGGAAACGGGCGGCGAACCCGATGTGATCGGAACGGACACCAAAAATGGAGCTATTATTTTTTGCGACTGCGCAGCAGAAACGCCGAAAGATCGTCGAAGTTTGTGTTATGATCAAGCCGCACTAGATGCTAGAAAGCAAAATAAACCGGCAGGCAATGTGGTAGAAACCGCAAAAGCAATGGGCATTGAATTGTTGGATGAAGAACTTTACAAAAAGCTCCAAGAAGTTGGACCGTTTGATCAGAAAACGTCCAGCTGGATAGAAACACCGAAAACCGTGCGCGATCGTGGCGGCGCATTGTTCGGCGATTACCGATTTGGCCGCGTATTTATTTACCACAACGGAGCAGAATCCTATTATGGAGCACGCGGATTCCGAGGTTTAGTCCGCATTTAAAATTAAGAAATGAGAAGTGAGAATATCAATTCTCACGACTAACCACTATCATCTAGATACGCACATCTCAACACTCATCATTCAACCAACTTTCCTTTGGTGCTGACGCAAACCTGATCAAGCGTGACACCATCATGTAGTTCCACGATTTTAAAACCACCGTCCGGAATAACATCAAACACTCCTAATTCAGTAACGATCTTTTTAACACACCGAAGCCCGGTCAACGGCAACGTACAAGCTGGCAACAATTTTGATTCGCCTTGTCGATTGACATGCTGCATCGCAACAATAATATTCTGCGCACTTGCAACTAAATCCATTGCCCCACCCATTCCTTTCACCATTTTCCCTGGAATCTTCCAATTGGCGATATCACCATTTTCAGAAACTTCCATCGCTCCCAAAATCGTCAGATCGACTTTTCGGGATCGAATCATTCCAAAACTCATCGCAGAATCGAAAAATGCCGAACCCGGCAATGTGGTAATGGTCTGCTTTCCCGCATTGATATAATCTGCATCTTCTTCCCCCTCAAAAGGAAACGGCCCCATACCAAGCAGACCATTCTCGCTCTGCAAAACAACATCAATATCATCAGGAATATAATTGGCAACCAAGGTTGGAATACCAATTCCCAAATTTACATAATAGCCATCCTGCACTTCCTTAGCGATGCGTTTCGCAATTCCATATTTATCTAACATAACCTTAGCATTTTTTGATAATCATTGCGCTGGCGCCGCCACCGCCATTACAAATTGCTGCCAAACCATAATTACCACCTTCTTGTTGTAGAACACTCGTCAATGTCACCACGATACGTGCACCACTACAACCTAGCGGATGTCCGAGTGCTACAGCTCCGCCATAAACATTCACTTTCTCGGTATCCAGTCCAAGAATTTGAGCATTTGCCAATGCGACCACCGAAAATGCTTCGTTGAATTCGAAAAAATCGATTTCGCCAATGTTCAATCCAGCCTTTTTTAACACCTTCTCCGTAGCAATACTTGGCGTAGTTGTAAACCATTCCGGATCTTGCTCCGCATCTGCATAAGCAATCACTTCGGCCAAAGGCGTTAAGCCCAGCTCCTTCAGCTTTTCCTCGGAGACAAGCAATACCGCTGCCGCGCCATCACTTAATGTAGACGCGTTTGCTGCTGTAATCGTTCCGTCCTTTTGAAATGATGGATGTAGTTGCGTAATCTTATCTACTTTCACTTGGCGGAATTCTTCATCCTCAGAAATCACCACATCCCCTTTCCTACCGGAAATGGTAATGTTCACCACTTCATTAGCAAACTTGCCGGAATCCCATGCTTTTGCACTTCTTTCGTAAGATGATATGGCATAATTATCTTGATCTTCCCGACTAATATTGTATTTCGAAGCGCAACTTTCCCCACAGTTTCCCATGGCTTGATCCGAATACACATCCGTTAATCCGTCTTTCTGCAAGCCATCGATCAATTGCTGATGGCCATATTTCGCTCCCCAACGTGCCGCATTATCGTAGAATGGCACTTGACTCATGCTTTCCATTCCGCCGGCGACAACGACATCCGCATCGCCAAGCAAAATTTGCTGTACGCCAATGGAGATCGCTTTCATACCGCTCGCGCATACTTTATTAATGGTGGTAGCCGGAATAGAATCCGGCAACCCCGCTTGCTTAGATGCTTGTCGTGCCGGCGCTTGTCCGACGTTTGCAGACAAAACATTTCCCATTAACACTTCGTTCACTTCTCTAGCAGCAATTCCGCTACTTGTGATTACTGCCTCGATCGCTTTACCGCCAAGTTTTGGTGCGGATAAACTGGATAATGTTCCGCCAAACCCACCGATTGGCGTTCTTTTCGCTGCAACTATAAATACCCGTTTGTTGTTGTTTTGCATTGCCTTTTAGTTTTCTTGTTTGCTGTATGTGCGTTGTTCTATTCTTTTCTCGTATCGCTCGCCTTGGAAGATTTGGTGAACGAAAATGCCTGGCGTATGGATATAATTCGGATCCAACTCACCCGGCTCTACCAATTCTTCTACCTCCGCAATCGTGATTTTTCCGCACATCGCCATCGCATGGTTGAAATTGTTAGCTGTTCCGCGATAAACCAAATTCCCCATGCGATCGCCTTTCCAAGCTTTTACAAAAGCGTAGTCGGGCTCAAAAGCATGCTCCATGAGGTAATCTTTTTCTACACCTTGAAAAGTAAAACGACGCACTTCTTTGCTTTCAGCAACCTCGGTTCCCACACCGGCAGGGGTAAAAACGACGGGCATTCCGTAGCCCGCTGCCATTAAACGTGTTGCCAGCGTTCCTTGCGGAACTAATTCCACCTCCAATTCTCCGCTTAACATCTGCCGTTCAAATTCCGCGTTTTCGCCAACGTAAGATGCTATCATCTTTTTCACTTGCCTGCGTTGAAGTAATAAGCCCAAACCAAAGTCATCCACACCGGCATTGTTGCTGATGCAGGTTAGGTTAGTAATGTTACGATCGATCAACGCTTGAATTAAATTTTCTGGAATGCCGCAAAGGCCAAAACCACCCAAGGCGATGGTCATTCCGGACTGCACGTCGCGGATGGCTTCCAGTGCATTAGACACTGTTTTATCTATCATAAAGTTTATAATTTGCTGGTTGAAAACCTTAATAAAGGTACGAATTTGATGGTGGGAAATAAAATACAAATCTTGCGTATGTACAATATTATGCCTAAAATTGAGTCAACATATAAAATATCAACAACGTTTTTCGAATTATGTCTAAAGCATTTTTTTCTACCGCCTTCTTTTTTTGCGTATTATTTTCTTTTAGCCAAAACAGGCCCATGTTACCGTACGCATTAAAAGGAGCCGTTGACTCGCAGTTTTATTTTATTAATACGCTGTCGCGTAGTCAGGATGCCGACACCAAGTTGATCCGTAAAACCAATTTGGAGATCCTTCGGAAGAATACGCTGGACACGATTAATCGTTTGAAGAAAGAAATTGCTGACATCAATCAAGCAAACTCTTCTTCCGTTGCGACGACAAAAAGCTTACGCGATTCAGTATCTACTTTGGAAGGTGATTTACGCGTAGAACGTGATCGTACGGACAGCATTTCTTTTTTAGGAATTGATTTTCAAAAAAGCAGTTACCATACGATGGTTTGGGCATTAATTTTTGTTTTTGCCATTGCCTTTATTGCGAGTTTCTTCGCTTTCAAAAAGTCGAAGATCGACACCGTAGAACATAAGAAAACCGTAGAAGAATTGCAGGAAGAACTGCAAGCATTCAAAAAGAAATCGATGGAAAAAGAGCAACTTTTGAAACGTCAGCTCTTGGACGAACAATTAAAAAGAAATTCTTAAGCATTAGCTTCAAGAAAAAATCGAATCAATTATGTTTCGCACATTGATTCTCATAGGTATCGGCGGAGGTGCAGGCAGCATTCTCCGCTTTTTAACGACTGTAGGTGTCAACAGATACCTGCCTTCGGCTTTTCCTTGGGGAACGTTTGCGGTAAATATTGTCGGATCCTTTTTAGCAGGAATCGTTTTATCCTTTGCTAGCAAAAGCGGCGAACAAGCTGAGCAATGGCGATTTCTATTGATGACGGGATTTTGCGGAGGATATACTACTTTCTCTGCCTTCACGGCTGAAAATTTGACGCTGTTACAATCCGGACAATCGTTCACCGCATTGCTCTATATTCTTAGTAGCGTGTTGAGCAGCCTCCTTGCTATTTGGGCTGCATTCCTATTAATGCGATAACTCAACGAATTTTCTTTTTTAAGTTTTGGTTTTCAACGGATAAAAGCTATTTTTGCAAACCAAAATACATCACTACAGAAGTGACTGTATATCAATGAATAATTATATTTAGTCCTATTAATATGCCCAATATTGGTAAAATAGCGCAGATTATCGGTCCGGTTGTTGACGTCAACTTCGCCGACAACGAAAATCTTCCAAAAATTTTTGATGCTCTGTACATTGAAAAAGAAAATGGTCAGCGCGTAGTTTTAGAAGTTCAAAAACACCTAGGTGAAGAACGTGTTCGTACCATCGCGATGGATGCTACCGAAGGTTTAGTTCGTGGTATGAAAGTAGTTGATACTGGAGCGCCAATCAAAATGCCTATAGGTGAAGCAATCAAAGGTCGCGTATTCAACGTGGTTGGTGATGCGATCGATGGTATCCAAAATGTGGAGAAAGACAATGGCCGTAGTATCCATAATGTACCTCCTCGTTTCGAAGATTTATCGACAGAAACAGAAGTACTTTTTACTGGTATTAAAGTAATCGATTTGCTAGAGCCTTATGCTAAAGGTGGTAAAATCGGTTTGTTCGGTGGTGCTGGTGTAGGTAAAACAGTATTGATTCAAGAGCTTATCAACAACATCGCAAAAGGACACGGTGGTTTATCTGTATTCGCTGGTGTAGGTGAGCGTACTCGTGAAGGAAACGATTTGCTTCGTGAGATGTTGGAATCGGGCATTATTAAATATGGCGATCACTTTATGGAAAGCATGGAAAAAGGCGAATGGCCTTTGGATCAAGTGGACCACGAATTAATGAAAGAATCAAAATGTACTTTCGTATTCGGACAAATGAATGAGCCTCCAGGTGCGCGTGCACGTGTAGCACTTTCCGGATTGACGATTGCAGAATATTTCCGTGATGGCGATGGCGAAGGTCAAGGTCGTGATGTACTTTTCTTTATCGACAACATCTTCCGTTTTACACAAGCAGGTTCTGAGGTATCCGCACTATTGGGTCGTATGCCATCTGCAGTAGGTTACCAACCAACGTTGGCAACAGAAATGGGTTTGATGCAAGAGCGTATTACATCTACTAAAAACGGCTCCATCACTTCTGTACAAGCGGTTTACGTTCCTGCGGATGACTTGACGGATCCGGCGCCGGCAACTACATTTGCCCACTTGGATGCAACTACGGTATTATCTCGTAAAATTTCTGAGCTAGGTATCTATCCTGCGGTGGATCCATTGGATTCTACTTCTCGTATCTTATCTCCTGCAGTTTTGGGTGATGAGCACTATAATACGGCTCAACGTGTAAAAGAAATTTTGCAACGTTACAAAGAATTACAAGATATCATTGCTATCTTGGGTATGGATGAGTTGTCTGAAGAAGATAAATTGACAGTAACTCGTGCACGTCGTGTTCAACGTTTCTTATCACAACCTTTCCACGTTGCAGAGCAATTCACTGGTTTAAAAGGCGTGTTGGTAGATATCAAGGATACGATCAAAGGATTTAATATGATCATTGATGGTGAAGTAGATGAATATCCTGAAGCTTCATTCAACTTAGTAGGTACCATCGAAGATGCGATCGAAAAAGGTAAAAAACTATTAGCTGAAGCGGTATAATTGTATAATATGAAGTTGACAATCGTAACTCCAGACAAGTTAGCATACGAAGGGGATGTAACAGCAGTTACAGTACCAGGTAGTGCGGGTTCTTTTCAAATTTTGAAAGACCACGCTGCTATTGTATCTACATTGGACGATGGTAAGGTAATTATTAATACAGGTACAGCAGAACAAGTTTTTCAAATTAATGGTGGTGTAGTAGAAGCAAAAGATAATGTAATTACTGTCTTGGCTGAAGGTATTGTTGTGGATAAACAATAACGGTAAACCCTGCATCAGTTAAGCCTCCTAAAACGTGATGTTTTAGGAGGCTTTTTTTGTTATGTAGATCGATGATCTCGATGTTTTCAGGAAGAAATCAGACATACTAGCAAAAAAAGTCATATTTCAAAAAGTAGACTACATTTAATATTAGTCTACCAACAACAGAATTATATTCTGTGCTAAATTTAAATTTTAAACTTAAATACCTAACAAGTGCTATAAACGAAACAAAAACCTTTTTTAATTTTCCGAAGTTAGCTATTGCACAATAATTGGATTCGCGCTAACTTACCAAAACGAAAAGAAAGGTTTACCACAATTTGGAAGCTATGCAATATTACAACCACGACACCTACATTTTTTTAGATGGAGAATTTGTGAAAGCAAATGAAGCCGGTACCGACTTTTTCGGACAAGCGTTGCATTATGGATATGGTGCTTTTGAAGGCCTTCGCGCCTACGCTACGCACAACGGCGCGCGTATCTTCAAAGCGGAAGAACATTTCGAACGCTTAAAAAAATCCTGCGAAGCGATAAACCTACCTTTTACATGGACTACGCGCGAATTGTCGGAAAGCGCTTACGAGCTGTTGGAGCGTAACAATCTCCGAGCCGCCTATATTCGTCCCTTGGTATTTTCAGGTTCTAATATGCATTTAACATCTGCATCAGCTTCCCATATTGTCATTGCAGCTTGGGAATGGGGACCATTTCTTGGACAAAACCTACTAAATGTTTGCATCTCGTCTATCCGCCGACCGGATTCCAATGCTTTTCAAATCGACGCCAAGATTTCCGGACAATATATCAATGCAATACGCGCGACGAGTGATGCTATCCAACAAGGTTTTGATGAAGCATTGATGTTGGATCAAGATGGTTTTGTAGCCCAAGCTTCCAGCGAGAATTTGTTCATAGAGAAAGATTTCAAATTATACACACCACCATTAGATAATGCCTTTCCAGGCATTACTAGACAGACAGTCATTGCTATTTGCAAAGAATTGAATATCGACATCGTCGAAAAGACGCTAACGATTGAAGATGTTCTTGCTGCAGATAGCGCATTCTTATGTGGAACAGCTGCAGGTATCATCGGCATCCAACGAATAGATAACACGACCTATCCTGAAGATTGGGAAAACACGATAGGTTCATCCATACAACGTACATACAAGAAATTAGTATTAGAGCAAGAGAATTATGAAGTCATCATCTGATAGCGGACAAGTATTAAATAAATACAGCCGCATTTTCACACAGGATGAAACCCAACCTGCCGCGAAGGCAATGCTATATGGCATCGGCCTAACTGATCAGGACATGGGAAAAGCGCAAGTCGGAATTGCTAGCATGGGATACGATGGTAATACCTGCAACATGCACTTGAACGATTTGGCTAAAGAAGTTAAAAAAGGTGTTTGGTCGGAAGATCTTGTCGGACTGATTTTCAATACCATCGGCGTAAGCGATGGAATGAGCAACGGAACGGACGGAATGCGCTATTCATTGGTAAGTCGTGATGTTATCGCGGATAGCATTGAGACGATTTGCGGCGGACAATATTATGATGGCGTCATTGCTATTCCGGGTTGCGACAAAAATATGCCGGGTGCAATTATGGCGATGGCACGATTGGATCGACCTTCTTTGATGGTTTACGGAGGTACGATTGCTCCAGGACATTATAAAGGAGAAGAATTAAATATTGTTTCCGCTTTTGAAGCTTTAGGACAAAAGATTTGCGGAAACATCTCTGATGAGGATTTTGAAGGCGTTATTAAGCATACCTGTCCAGGCGCAGGCGCTTGCGGCGGTATGTACACCGCAAATACCATGGCTTCAGCAATTGAAGCATTAGGAATGAGCTTGCCGTATTCTTCTTCCAATCCCGCAGTGAGCGTGGAGAAAAAGCAAGAATGTTTAGACGCTGGACAGTACATCCGTATTCTATTAGAAAAAGATATTAAGCCATCCGATATCATGACGCGTAAAGCATTTGAAAATGCGTTGCGTACGATTGTTATTTTGGGCGGAAGTACGAATGCTGTGCTACATTTTATTGCTATTGGAAAGGCTGTTGGCGTTGATATTACGCAAGATGATTTCCAACGTATGAGCGATCAAACGCCAGTTTTGGCGGATTTTAAACCAAGTGGAAAATACTTGATGCAAGATTTGCATCAATACGGAGGAATTCCTGCAGTCATGCGCTTTCTATTGGATGAAGGATTGATTCATGGCGATTGCTTAACCGTTACCGGAAAAACAGTGGCAGAAAACCTAGCAGATGTAAAATCCATCATGGATTACAACCAGCCGATCATCAAGCCATTGAGCGAACCGATTAAAGCAACCGGACATTTACAGATTTTGTACGGAAACATTGCGGAGAAAGGTTCCGTAGCGAAGATTTCCGGCAAAGAAGGAGAACGTTTCGAAGGACCTGCACGTGTTTTCGATGGTGAACAAAATTTGATTCAGGGAATCTCCTCCGGAAGGGTGAAACCGGGCGATGTCGTAGTAATTATCAACTCGGGACCAAAAGGCGCGCCGGGCATGCCGGAAATGTTGAAACCTACTTCCGCAATTATTGGCGCAGGTTTAGGTAAATCCGTAGCATTAATCACCGATGGTAGATTCTCCGGCGGAACACATGGTTTTGTAGTTGGTCACATTACCCCAGAATCCTACAACGGCGGATTAATTGGATTGATCGAAGATAACGATCAGATTGTAATTGATGCAGTAAACAATACCATCAACGTGGCATTAAGCGACGAAGAAATTGCTGCACGTCGAGCGCGCTGGCAACAACCGGCGTTAAAAGTGAGCAAAGGAGTTTTATATAAATACGCCAAAACGGTAGCAGATGCTTCCGAAGGTTGCGTGACAGATTTGTAAAAAATAACAAATTAGAAGTGGGAAGTGGGAAGTGGGAAGTGGGAAAATTAAAAATTAGAAACTGTGAAGACGTCTCAATACTAACTACTCAATACTAATTGACTTTTGACTTAGAAACGATGAGTACACTAGAAAAAACGGAGTTAGAAAAGGAAACCGCAACCAGCACAACATTGAGCGGTTCGCAAGCGGTGCTAGAAGCCTTACTTAACGAAGGCGTGGATACCATTTTCGGTTATCCAGGTGGTGCGATTATGCCCATTTATGATGCTTTGTATGATTACAATGAGAAGCTAAAACATATTCTCGTCCGCCATGAGCAAGGCGGTATTCACGCAGCACAAGGTTACGCGCGTACATCAGGAAAAGTCGGTGTAGCATTCGCTACCAGCGGACCGGGTGCAACAAATCTCGTCACCGGTTTGGCAGATGCGATGATCGATAGTAACCCGATTGTTTGTGTTACCGGACAAGTTTTCGCCGCGCTATTAGGTACTGATGCATTTCAAGAAACCGACGTGATCAACATCACGACTCCGGTCACTAAATGGAATTATCAAGTAACCGATGCTACCGAAATTCCTGAAGTCATGGCTAAAGCTTTCTATATCGCAAGAACCGGCCGTCCTGGACCTGTTTTGGTAGATATTACGAAGAATGCTCAGCTACAATTATTCGAATATTTAGGATATAAAAAATGTAATCATATCCGCAGTTATCGTCCTGCTCCCGTTGTACGCAACGAATATATCGCGAAAGCAGCGGAAGTGATCAATCAAGCTAAAAAACCATTTGTGCTTTTCGGACAAGGCGTGATCATCGGAAAAGCGGAACAAGAGTTTAAAGCCTTTATTGAGAAATCGGGCTTTCCTGCCGCTTGGACAGTCATGGGATTAAGTGCTTTGGAAACCGATCATCCGCTGAATGTGGGTATGCTTGGTATGCACGGAAATTATGCACCGAACGTAATGACCAATGAATGCGATGTTTTGATTGCCGTTGGTATGCGATTCGATGACCGTGTTACGGGACGATTGGATAAGTACGCTAAGCAGGCCAAAATCGTTCATCTAGATATTGACCCGGCAGAAATCGATAAAAACGTAAAATCTACGGTACCGGTTTGGGGCGATTGTAAGGAAACGCTTCCATTGCTTACCGAACTTTTAGAAGTGAAAGATCACAGCACTTGGCTTGCTAAATTCCGCGAATTGGAACAAACGGAGATCAAAGAAGTAATCCACGACGAACTGAATCCGCAAGGCGACGTCATGACGATGGGCGAAGTATTGAAAACGTTGAATGAACTGACGAATGGCGACGCAATTGTCGTTACTGATGTTGGTCAGCACCAAATGGTTTCCTGCCGCTACGCGAAATTCAACCAAAGCCGTTCCAACGTTACTTCGGGTGGATTAGGAACGATGGGATTCGGATTACCAGCCGCAATTGGTGCTTGGTACGGCGCACCGCATCGTGATGTGGTCGCGATCATCGGCGACGGCGGTATTCAAATGACGATTCAGGAATTAGGAACAATTATGCAGTTCGGCGCTAAAGTCAAAATTTTGATTCTCAACAACGAATTTTTAGGAATGGTTCGCCAATGGCAACAGCTTTTCCACGAACGTCGCTATTCTTTCGTTGACATCACCAGTCCAGATTTTGTCGCGGTAGCAAAAGGTTACTACATCGATGGCAATAAGATTTCTGAACGCAAAGATTTAAAATCAGCGCTTAAAACCATGTTGGATCATGAGGGGGCTTATTTACTGGAAGTAATGGTTGGAAAAGAAAACAATGTTTTCCCGATGGTAGCGCAAGGCACTTCGGTTTCCGAGATAAGGTTGAAGTAGAATTGAAGTATAAAGTTAGAAGTGAGAAGTTTGAAGTAAGAAATTGGAAATGGAGAGCGAAAGAAAGATATATGACATTAAAGATCGAACTTTTGAATTTTCCAAAAGCGTAGTTCTTTTCGTTAAGGACTTCAAATTCAACCGCATTTACCATTCTTTATTCGACCAATTGATAAGAAGTGCTACGTCTATCGGTGCAAATATAACAGAAGGAAAAGCGGGATCTTCTAAAAACGACTTTTTGAAATTTCATATCATAGCTTTGAAGTCAGCCAACGAAACGGAATATTGGTTAAAACTTATTAAAGAAACATTAGTAACGGAAGAACAATCAGAAAATATTAACTCCTTACTGAAAGAAACGGATGAGCTTATCAGAATACTGGTGGCAATAATAGTTAGGACAAAAAAAATAGAAGTTACAAGCCAGAAGTAGGAAATTAAAAGTCAGAACGGCTTTCTCACTTCTTCCTTCTTACTTCTTACTTCTTAAATTAAGTACAATGGAAAAACAAGAATTCACGATAACCGCATTTACGGAAAACTCCATAGGGATGATCAGTCGTATTTCGATCATCTTCTCCCGCCGTAAAATCAACATCGAAAGTTTAAATACATCACCTTCAGAGGTGGATGGAATACACCGTTTCACGATTGTCATCAGCGAAAGCGAAGAAGTGGTACGCAAACTTTGTCGCCAGATCGAAAAACAGGTGGAAGTTTTAAAAGCGTATTACAACACCAACGACGAATTGATTTGGCAAGAACAAGCTTTGTACAAAGTACCAGCGGATGTGATTGCGGAAAAAGCATACGTGGAAAGGTTGTTGAGACAATATGGTGCTAGTGCCGTGGTTATCCGAAACGATTACATCGTGTTTGAAACGGCGGGACACCGCGAGGAAATCGACCGATTAACGGCAGAATTAACCAAATATAATTTGATTGAGTTTGTCCGCGGAGCGCGAATAGCAATTATTAAAGATAGCGCTGGATTCCACCAAAAAATAAAACAATTTGAGCAACGCGAGCCGTCACCGGATGTAGTAGAAAATGAGTTCTTAGATCAGCAAGATCGCGTATTCACGATGTAAATGGAAAACGTTATGATGGAAGTATTTAATTTTATTCGAGATACACGACGCGCTTTCATAGCGCTCTTAGATGGCTTGACATTGGAACAACTTAACGAAATTCCAGAAGGCTTCAACAACAATATGATATGGAATTTCGGTCATATCGTCGTTTCCACGCAAGCGCTGTGTTATGCTCGTTCGGGCGTACGGCCTGATCTTAGTCAAATCAGTTATTTGGCTGGATACATTAAAGGCAGCAAACCCGAATATTTTGTTTCGCAGGAAGAAGTAGACGATCTAAAACGCTTAGCGCTGGAAACAATCGACCAACTACAACAAGATTACGAAGCAAACTTTTTCTCCGGCTTTCAAGCGTTCGAAACATCCACATATCAATCGCAATTGCCGCGCATTGAAGATGTGATCGTTACCACGGCCGGACATGACAACCTGCATTTTGGCTACGCCATCGCACAAAAACGAATAATAAACTAACCCAATTGATATCAAAAAATATAAATAAAAAACAATGGCAAATTATTTCAATACCCTATCGCTTAGAGAGCAATTAACCCAATTAGGTCAAGCTGAATTTATGGATTTAGCAGATTTCAGTGACGGCGTAGAAGCCCTAAAAGGCAAAAAGATTGTGATCGTAGGAGCTGGAGCACAAGGCTTAAACCAAGGTTTGAATCTACGCGATAGCGGTTTAGATGTATCTTATGCGTTGCGTAAGGAAGCCATCGAAGAAAAAAGAGATTCTTGGAAAAATGCGACCGACAATAATTTTGTAGTGGGCACGTATGAAGAATTGATTCCATCGGCAGATTTAGTGATTAATCTTACGCCAGATAAGCAACACACCAATGTGGTAAATGCGGTACAGCCCTTGATGAAAGAAGGCGCTACGCTATCATACTCGCACGGTTTCAACATCGTGGAAGAAGGATTACAAGTACGTAAAGATTTAACAGTAATCATGGTGGCTCCAAAATCTCCAGGTTCGGAAGTTCGTGCAGAATTCCTTCGTGGATTTGGCGTACCAACGTTGATCGCCGTTCACCCAGAAAATGATCCGCAAGGAAAAGGCTGGGCTGAAGCAAAAGCGTACTGTGTTGGTACAGGTGGACATAAAGCTGGCGTATTGAAATCATCTTTCGTTGCTGAAGTGAAATCTGATTTAATGGGTGAACAAACCATCCTTTGTGGATTGTTGCAAACAGGTTCTATCCTATCGTTTAATAAAATGGTGGAGAAAGGAATCGATGCCGGATACGCTTCTAAATTGGTACAATATGGCGTTGAAGTAATCACGGAAGCGTTGAAACACGGCGGTGTGAGCGGTATGTTGGATCGTTTGAGCAATCCTGCAAAAGTGAAAGCTTACGAATTGTCCGAAGAGTTGAAAGATATTATGCGTCCATTATTCCAAAAACACCAAGACGATATTATGTCGGGTGAGTTCAGCAAAACGATGATGGAAGACTGGGCAAACGGCGATGCGAATCTTTTGAAATGGCGCGCAGAAACAGGCGAAACAGCATTTGAGAAAACACCAGCTGGCGATGTTCAAATCAACGAGCAAGAATACTTCGACAATTATACATTAATGGTGGCTTTCGTTCGTGCCGGAGTAGAATTGGCGTTCGAAGTGATGGTAGAAGCAGGTATCAAACCAGAAAGTGCTTATTACGAATCGTTGCACGAAACACCTCTTATCGCAAATACGATCGCGCGTAAGAAATTGTTCGAAATGAACCGCGTTATTTCCGACACCGCAGAATACGGATGTTATCTGTTCGATCAAGCTTGTAAACCATTGTTAACAGATTTCATGAAATCCATTGATACCGATGTTGTTGGAAAGAATTTTAACGAAGGCAAAGATGGCGCTGTGGACAACGTGAAATTGGTAGCGATCAACGAAAAATTGCGCAAGCACCAAGTGGAAATCGTTGGACGTGAGCTACGTAAGGCGATGAAGGCTATGAAAACAATTAAAACGGCGTAAGGCTGAAAAACAGATAATCCATTAAAATTTTCGTAATTTTGATAGAGACATCGCGGGATAAATTGAGAAAATATCAATTTATCCCGTATCTACAATACCACAATTTGAGATAGAGTATAATGGGAAAAACGTTAGTAGAAAAAATTTGGGATGCACACGTAGTGAAAAGGCAAGAGGGCTTTCCCGACATCCTATATATCGACACGCATTTGATTCACGAGGTTACTTCTCCGCAAGCGTTTGATGGTTTGCGCAAAAGAGATTTGCCCGTATTGCGACCAAATCAAACCGTAGCGACAGCAGATCACAACGTTCCGACAGTAGATCAGCATTTGCCAATTAAGGAAGAGCTATCGCGCTATCAGGTGGATATGCTAAGCAAAAACACAAAGGAATTCGGCGTGGAGCTTTACGGATTGGGGCATCCTTATCAAGGAATTGTACACGTGATTGGTCCGGAATTGGGAATAACACTTCCGGGGAAAACCATGGTTTGTGGCGATAGTCACACGTCAACACACGGTGCATTTGGCGCAATTGCTTTTGGAATCGGAACATCACAAGTGGAACAGGTTTTTGCTACGCAATGTTTGTTGCAACAGAAACCGAAAACCATGAAAATTGAAGTGAATGGTACGTTGGGTGCTGGCGTAAGTGCAAAAGATATTATTCTATATATCATTGCCAAAATTTCGGCAGCTGGCGGAACGGGATATTTCATTGAATATGCAGGTTCGGCAATTCGTGCGTTGAGCATGGAAGCGCGCATGACCATCTGCAACATGAGCATTGAAATGGGTGCGCGTGGCGGATTAATTGCTCCGGATGACATTACATTTGATTACATTAAAGGACGCGAATTCGCACCGAAAGATGCAAAATGGGATGAGGCATTAGCGTACTGGAAAACCTTGTACACCGATGAAGATGCGCAATTTGATTCCGTATTGGAATTCGCGGCAGAAGATATTGAGCCGATGCTGACTTACGGTACAAACCCAGGCATGGGAATGGGCGTAACCGAACATATTCCTGCGACGGAAGCACAACCGGAATCCGAACGCCCATCATACAAGAAAGCATTGGCGTACATGGGATTTGAAGACAATCAACCGCTTTTGGGACGCGATATTGATTATGTTTTCATCGGAAGCTGCACTAACTCACGCATTGAAGATTTACGCGAGGTAGCCGATTTCGTGAAAGGAAAGCGCAAAGCAGATCACGTGGAAGTCTGGATTGTACCCGGATCGAAGCAAGTGGAAGCGCAAGCGAAAGAAGAAGGCATCGATAAGGTTTTGGAAAGTGCTGGATTTATTCTACGCGAACCGGGTTGCTCGGCATGTTTAGGCATGAACGAAGATAAAATTCCGGCAGGCAAATACTGTATTTCAACATCGAATAGAAATTTCGAAGGTCGTCAAGGACCGAATGCACGCACGTTACTGGCAAGTCCGTTGACCGCCGCTGCAGCAGCGATTACCGGAAAGATTACGGATGTTCGTGAATTTTTAAACAAGGAGGCGGAGTTGGAATTGGCTTAACCGTTCAAGCTTGTAAAATGATAATCGTTTACGTCGTTTGAGTTAACAAAATAAAATGTACCTTCGGCGAGAATATATAATTAACTATAGATTATCATTTAACATTAAATTTTGAACAATGAAGACCATTCATTCTTTTAAAAAAATCGCTGCCGTATCTATTTCTACGTCGATCTTGTTTGCTAGCTGCGCGAGTAAAACGATGATTCAGTCCAATCCGTCAAACGCTAAGTTGTATATCAACGAGGAGTATGTTGGAATGACACCATTTTCTTACAAGGATACCAAGATTGTAGGATCAAGTAATGATGTCAAACTTGAAAAGGAGGGTTACGAAACATTTTATTCTTCGTTCTCTAGAAGTGAAAAAGCAGATGTTGGAGCAATCATCGGAGGTGTATTCCTTTTATTTCCATTTTTATGGACGATGAAATACAAAGACAGCCGTACGTACGAACTTCTTCCTGTTGGCGGAACGCCGGAAAAGAAAGAAGCGCTAACAAATGCGAGTGATTCAAAAGCAAAAAGATTACGTGATCTTAAACAATTGTTGGATGAGGAAGTGATCACGAAAGCAGAATTTGAAAAAGAAAAGGAAAAAATCCTAAACGAATAAGGATGATGGGCATTTCAAATGCGATTGCCTGCATCTAAAAAATGGTCATCCTACACGGATGACCACAATTGCATTAGAAATGAAAAAATTTGAAAAATTAAGTTCTCGGGTAGTACCTCTACCGATTGAAAACATTGACACCGACCAAATCATTCCCGCGCGCTTCCTAAAAGCAACTACGCGCGAAGGATTTGGCGACAACCTATTCCGCGATTGGCGATTCGATGGTGAAAACCAACCGAAATCCGACTTCGTGATGAACGATCCTACTTACAGCGGCAAAATATTGGTTGCCGGGAAAAATTTCGGTTGCGGATCTTCCCGCGAGCACGCTGCGTGGGCTATTCAAGACTACGGATTCGACGTGGTTATCAGTTCATTCTTCGCAGATATTTTTAAGGGAAATGCCCTAAACAACGGCGTTCTTCCAATTCAAGTTCCTGAAGCGTTTCTAGAGAAAGTATTCGCAGCAACATTCGAAAATCCAGCATCCGAATTGGTGGTAGATTTAGAAGCACAAACCGTAACTATTGCCGAAACGGGCGAAGCGTTCACATTCGAAATCAACGCTTACAAAAAATCGTGCTTAATCAATGGTTATGACGATATCGATTTCATATTGAGCCATACCAATGAAATAGAAGAATTCGAAAAGAATCGTCCTTTCAGTTATGTCTAAACCTTTCGTCCACATACAAAATCTTTCTGTTCAATATGGCCAAAAAACCGTATTGAAGGATTTGGAGTGGATTTATTCAACAGGTTCGCAGTGGGCAATTGGTGGGAAAAGTGGTTCTGGAAAAAGCACATTGGCGAAAGCCATCGCCGGACAGGTTTCCTATCAAGGTTCCATCGATTTGAATACGCCAGAACGAAAAGTACTTTACGTACCAAGCTGGTATCAATTCACGAATTTGGAAGGCGATAGAAATTTCTATTATCAGCAACGCTACAACACACAACAACGAAAAGATACGCAAACCGTAAAGAGCGATTTGGCAAACTTCGCTAAGGATGCCAACCTTCTGCTCGAAGATTCACTGCCTTTGATGGAAGCTTTGGGGTTAACCGATCAATTAAATGCACAGCTTATTGCGCTTTCTAGCGGCGAGCATAAAAAGATGCAGCTGGTTAAAGCATTTTGGCAACGTCCAGCGATGCTCGTTATCGATGAACCATATACGGGATTGGATAAAGCGACTCGATCTGCATTAAATGATTGCTTCAACGATCTTTCCGACAAAGGAACTCATCTTATTTTACTGACGAACGACACAAATCTTCCTCAGTGCATCAACGCCTTTGCGGTGATAGAGAATGGACAGCTTAAGCAAGTGGAAAGTCCGCTTCATTTCACACCAGCGGAAGTTCGCGAAGCGAAAAATCTACCGGAATTTTTGAAGGAAGAACCAACGCTTTCCAGCTCCGAAATTGTTCGTCTAAAAGATGTAAACGTTCGCTACGGCGACAAGACGGTGCTTTCCGATATTTCGTGGCAAATTGATCGCGGAGAAAGATGGGTAGTTCAAGGGCATAACGGATCCGGGAAATCGACTCTGCTAAGCTTAATAAATGCCGACCATCCGCAAGCTTATGGATATGATATTCGCTTGTTTGGCAACCAACGTGGATCAGGCGAAAGCATTTGGGATATTAAGCAGAAAATCGGTTTGATTTCTCCCGAAATGCATTGGTATTTCGATCAAACGGCAACCGTTTGGGAAACCGTTGCTTCCGGTCTGCGCGATAGCATTGGATTGTTTTCCGATATTTCCTATCGGGAAAAACAGCAAGTGAATGAACTGCTGGATTTCTTTGAGCTAACGGAAGTGAAAAACGACCTGTTGCAAACATTAGCTTTGGGAAAACAGCGCTTAGCGATGCTTGCTCGCACCATTATTAAGAATCCACCTTTGCTGGTGTTGGACGAACCGTGCCAAGGTTTGGATCAATCGCAAACGCAATATTTTAACGACGTCGTCGATGAATTATGCCAATATGGTAAAACATTGCTCTACGTCGGACATTACGAAAGTCAATTGCCAAAAAGTATTGATCATCGTTTGCTTTTGGAAAAAGGACATATCGTATTTAACGGAGCAATAAAGTCCGTTAAAGAAACAACAGTAGAACAAGAAGCTTAGATTGGTGACAGGCATTTTACGCGTAAAATGATTGATCCGACAGAGCACATAAATAGATAACACGCATGAAAAAAAATATATTGATCATCCCGGGAGACGGAATCGGACAAGAAGTTACGGCTTGGGGAAAAGAAGTTTTGGTAAAAATTGCGGAGCAATTTGGACATGAATTTGTGTTCGAAGATGCAATCATGGGACATACTGCGATTGAAGCAACTGGAAATCCACTTCCCGATGAAACATTGGAAAAAGCTAAAGCTTCTGATGCGATCTTGTTTGGCGCAATCGGCCATGCGAAATACGACAATGATCCTTCGGCAAAAGTTCGTCCGGAACAAGGATTACTTAAAATCCGTAAGGAATTGGGCTTGTACGCCAATCTTCGTCCCATCTTATTGTTCGACGAGCTGTTGGATGCGTCCAGCTTGAAACCTGAAATCTTGCGCGGAACGGACATCCTTTTCTTCCGTGAATTGACGGGCGATGTATATTTTGGCGAGAAACTACGTAATCAGGATAACACGTTTGCGTCCGATTTGATGAATTACCATCGCTACGAAGTAGAACGTATCACCCGTAAAGCATACGAAGCAGCGCAAACACGCGGGAAACGACTTTGCTCGGTAGATAAAGCCAATGTTTTAGAAACTTCACGCCTTTGGAGAGAAGTGGTGCAAGAAATTGCGGCAGAATATCCGGATGTAGAAACGGAACACATGTTTATCGACAATGCAGCGATGCAATTGGTAAAGAATCCGAAGAAATTCGATGTTGTTTTGACAGCTAATTTGTTTGGTGATATCTTAACCGACGAAGCTTCGCAAATTGCCGGATCTATGGGCATGTTGGCTTCCGCATCAATTGGTGATGGCACCGGATTCTTCGAACCAATCCACGGATCAGCGCATGATATCGCTGGTCAAGACAAAGCAAATCCATTAGCTTCCATCCTATCAGCAGCTTTGATGTTGGATATCGCATTTGGTTTGCAAGATGAAGCGAAAGCGGTAACCGATGCAGTCGACAAAACGTTGAAAGCAGGTTGGAGAACCTCCGATATTGCAGACAAAACAACGCCAGCAGATCACATTCTAGGCACAGCAGCGATGGGCGCTAAGGTGTTAGCGTTTTTGAAATAAGAAGTAACCGATTTAAACATATACTGTACAGTACTAAAATTTGAACATTATGTTACACGATCCTAATCATTTATATATTTTCGACACCACGCTACGCGATGGGGAACAAGTACCCGGATGTCAATTAACTACGCCGGAAAAAATTGAGATTGCTAGAGATCTAGAAACTTTGGGCGTAGATATTATTGAAGCTGGATTTCCAGTTTCAAGTCCAGGAGATTTTCAATCTGTGGTAGAGCTTTCCAAAGCGGTAGATAATGTTATTATTTGTGCGTTAACACGTGCTAACGAAAACGATATTACCGTTGCCGCAGATGCGCTAAAATATGCGAAACGTCCGCGAATTCATACCGGAATCGGTGCTTCGGACATGCACATTAAATATAAATTTAATAGCACACGCGAAGAAATTCTGAGCCGTGCGGTCGGTGCGGTGAAGCATGCGAAAAGCTTCGTCGAAGATGTTGAGTTTTACGCAGAAGATGCAGGAAGAGCAGATTTACCTTATTTGGCGCAGATGATTGAGGCCGTTATTGCTGCTGGCGCAACGGTAGTCAACATTCCGGACACCAACGGATATTGTTTAGCGGATCAATATGGCGCAAAGATCAAGTACTTGAAAGAAAATGTAAAGAACATTGATCAAGCGATTATCTCGGCACATTGTCACAACGACTTGGGATTGGCAACAGCCAATTCTATCGCCGCCATTCAAAATGGTGCACGCCAAGTGGAATGCACCATCAACGGAATTGGCGAACGTGCCGGAAACACCTCATTGGAAGAAGTAGCGATGATATTAAAAGTACATGCTGCGCATTTCCCTGGATTAACATCGAATATCAACAGCAAGCTTTTTACGGCAATTTCGCAAAAAGTAAGCTCCATGATGCGCATGCCGGTACAGCCGAATAAAGCAATCGTTGGGAAAAACGCATTTGCACATAGCTCAGGAATCCACCAAGATGGTTTCTTGAAACATCGCGAAAACTACGAAATCATTCGTCCGGAGGATGTTGGTTTGGATGAAGCAGGAATTATTTTGACTGCGCGTTCAGGCCGTCACGCATTGAAGCATCATTTGGAGCGTTTAGGATACAACCTAGATAAAGAAGCTTTGTCGGATACTTACGAACGTTTCCTTGCTTTAGCGGATGCGAAAAAAGACATTGTTGACGAGGATTTATTGAGCTTAGTCAAATAATTCGTCACTTAAACATAAAATCAATCTACCGATGAATTTATCCTCGTTGGAAATCGACTGCCTGCGTGCGAAAGAACGCATAAAAGAGGTCGTTTTCCGAACACCATTACAATACAACCATCACCTCTCCGAGCAATACGGCGCGGAGGTTTATCTGAAACGCGAAGATTTGCAGGTAGTCCGCTCGTACAAATTACGTGGCGCATTCAATAAAATCAGCAGCCTGTCGCAAGCTGATCTTCAGCATGGCGTGGTATGCGCAAGTGCGGGAAATCATGCGCAAGGCGTAGCACTTTCGTGCAAAAAATTAGACATCAAAGGGGTGATCTTCATGCCCGGCCCAACTCCGCGTCAAAAGATCACGCAAACAGAAATGTGGGGCAATGGTAACATCGAAATTGTGCTTACCGGTGATACATTTGATGATTGCCAAAAGGCGGCATTAGAATACGCATCCGAGCACAATATGACGTTTATCCCTCCTTTCGATGATATTAAAATCATCGAAGGCCAAGGAACCGTTGCAGTCGAAATTTTGGAAGATTTGCCGGACGTAGATGCAGTAATTATGCCGATTGGCGGTGGTGGATTGTCATCGGGTTTAAGCTTCTACATGAAGCAACATGCGCCTGCAACAAAATTATACGGCGTGGAGCCGGAAGGCGCTCCGTCGATGCAGGCAGCGATGAATCATGGCGAGCCCATCGAATTAGAAAGCATTAACAAATTTGTAGATGGTGCGGCCGTTAAAAAAATTGGAGCACTACCATTTGCGATCAGCAGTCAATTGCTGGACAGCGTAAAATCTGTTCCCGAAGGAAAAATCTGTACAACGATCTTAGAACTTTATAATAAAGATGCCATCGTTGCTGAACCTGCCGGAGCGCTATCCATCGCTGCGTTGGACTTCCACAAGGAAGAAATAAAAGGCAAAAAAGTGGTTTGTATTGTTTCCGGTGGCAATAATGATATTGATCGCATGGGCGAAATCAAAGAAATGTCGCTTTTGTATGAAGGAATCAAGCATTATTTCATTGTTCGCTTCCCACAACGTCCGGGTGCTTTACGTCTGCTTGTTACCGAAGTTCTTGGTCCGAAAGATGATATTACGCGTTTTGAATACATCAAAAAAACGGAACGCGAACGTGGTCCAGCATTGATCGGTGTCGAATTGGGAACTGCAAAAGATTACACCAGTTTGATTGAGCGATTAAAAGCCTACAAATTTGATTTCATCGAAGTCAACAAAGATCAAACCTTATTTGAGTACTTGGTTTAGGTGTAAACAATCATCGCATAGAAAAAAATTAGCAAAGCAGCATTAACAATGGTTAAAGCTGCTTTGCTTTTTTTATTTTATATTATATTCGTGAAATTTAAACTGACAAACCATTAACAACTAGGAATATGGCATCAAAAATCCGATGTTTTGCACTAAAACTATTCTTTCTAACGATCGTCATGCTTTCCGCTTCCCCAGTCAACGCGCAAGAAAAAAAGGCTGTCGATTGGCATCTTGTAGATTCTTTGCTGGAAAAAGTTAGAAACGATTATCATGTAGGCGGATTTTCAGTTGCGGTAGTCCACAAAGACAGCGTGATATATAGCAAAGGGTTCGGATATCGAAATATTGAGCAAAAATCACCAGCAACCTCGGAAACCTTGTATGCGATTGGTTCTTCTACGAAAGCATTTACGGCTGGTTTGTTAGGAAAATTATTTAGCGACAGCTTATCGCTCGACGATCGCCTTATAAAGCACTTGCCAGCCTTGGAATTTCAAGACCATCGCGAATCACAATTGACCGTTCGTGACCTTATGTCGCATCGAACCGGATTATCCCGATATGATTTTTCTTGGTATTTGTTTAACACAAGCTCTCGAGATAGTTTGTTAATGCGTGTGAAACACATGAAACCCACGGCAGATATACGAACAACATGGCTTTATAACAACTTTATGTACCTCGCGCAGGGCATGATTGCTGAACGCATGACAGGAAAAACGTGGGAGGACAACATTCAATCGTCCTTCTTCAAACCTTTAAATATGTCGTCAAGCAACTTGAGCATAGCTTCGTTGAAAGAAAGTAAAGCCGCTTCGCTGGGTTATACAACGGATAAAGACGGAAATAACATACTACTGCCCTACTACAATATCAATGGTATGGGACCAGCTGGAAGCATCAATAGTAGCGCTAAAGAAATGGCCAATTGGCTAAAAATTTGGCTCAACAATGGGAAATATAATAATCAACAAATTCTGCCGGCAAAATACGTTCTAGATGCAATCAGTGCTCAAATGATCATGAATAGTCGTCCGCCTCAAGAGGGTCAACCGAATGGACACATATCAAATTATGGATTAGGATGGATGATGGGTACTTACCGCAACCATTTTCATGTAGAACATGGTGGAAATATCGATGGCTTTTCTTCTTCTGTAGGATTTTTTCCGAAAGATTCCATCGGAATTGTAGTTTTGACGAACCAAAACGCTTCCGAAGCACCGAATATCGTTCGAAATCTGATTGCCGATCAAGTTTTGGAGTTACCTTTCTATAATTGGAATACGCGCGGAACTAAAAAGGAAAAAAAATCGGATGATGAATTTCCGTCAGAAGATTTCGTACGAGTGAAAAACACCAAACCTTCTCATGTTCTGAGTGATTACACAGGCCAATATTCCCATCCTGCTTACAGCCATTTCGAAATCAGCTTAAAAAATGATTCCCTACAATTGCAGATGGGCGAAAAGCACTTTTATTTAACCCATTATCATTATGACACCTTCAACATATATGAAAAGAATAATGATATTGCAAAAGATGACGACGATGAGAAGCAACAAATTACTTTTCACACCGGGTTCGATAGCGAAATAAAAAGTGCAGAAATGTTACTGCCGGAACCTGTAGAATTTTCGCGTCAAGCCAAAGCAAAAGAGATTGATCCTAAAGAATTTGACAGCTATGTCGGAAAATATACGATTGGTAATATGACAATCACAATTACCGTAAAAGACAATACTGTTTTCATGGATGTTCCGGGACAAAAAAATTACGAAACAATAGCACAAGGTAATCATGCATTTAAGATCAAAGACTTAAGCGGTTTTTCTGTCCGTTTTGAAGTGGATGAAAATACCAAAAAAGCAACGAAGATTTATTTGATTCAACCGAACGGAACATTTTCTGCTAAACGTGTGGATGATTAAGTAAACGCGCAAAGCAAATTGCTAAAAGGCTGCCTATGCCAAGAAATCTTAAAAATGTCTTTCATTAAATTGGAGGACATTTTTTGTGATGCCCAATTATTAACGAAACAAGCGAATCCGATTTGGTCAATTAACAAGAATTCCAATACTCAAAACAAAGTTTTTCAGCAGCATCCGTTCCAAAATAATCAGAAAAGCAAGGTAAGCGTAAGTTTAGCATCTCGCATTACGTTAATTTATTTCTTTTAGCTAAGATGATATATTGATATCCATGATCACTTATCTTTCGATTTACATTCGGCATTCTGCTGTACCACAAAAACCTTTTAGCAAATTTTGCTAAACAAATTTCTTACAATAATTACAAAATTAGCGCCCAAAAAATAGAAATACCATCTATTTTCATTACTTTTGACGACCATTTATAAAAAAATCACAAAACTACATAGTTTGCACACAACATCTTTACGTAGCTGTTTAAGAGAAGGGGCTAACTAAAGGCTTTATTATAAACTTAAAATAAACTAAACATGAGACAAAAATTACCTGCTAAAGGTATGCGTGCGTTGTTTTCTGTCATGGCACTTTTCCTTCTATTCGGAAATATAGTTTATGCACAAACTACTATGCTAAACGGCCGGGTACGAGGCGATGGCCAACCAATTTCTGGTGCTACATTAACTATTGTTGAGCTGGAACAAACGGCAGGAACAGATGCTGGAGGAACATTCAGTTTCAGCGCAGTAAAACCTGGAACGTACACATTAACAGTTGCTTTTTTAGGGTTTGAAACATATCGCGAGAAGATTACCGTTGGAGAAGGAATGTCGCCATTAAATATTAATCTTCAACCTTCCGATGGCGAAGATATCGGAGAAATTACCGTAGTAGGTTACGCTTCCGTTCAACGCAAAGATTTAACTGGAGCAGTAACGAAGGTGAGCGAAAAGGATTTTAACCAAGGACCCTTTACAGCGCCAGATCAACTGATTCAAGGTAAAGCTCCCGGTGTACAAATGATTAACAACAGCGGTCAGCCCGGTGGAGAAACTACGGTTCGTATTCGTGGTAATTCAGCCGTCACAGGAGCTGGCCAGCCATTATATGTCGTGGACGGAATTGCATTAGACGGTCGTTCTCCACGTCCATCGCGGAGTGCTGCAGTTGGCTCCACGCCCGGCGGAAACCCATTGGTTTTTTTAAATCCTTCGGATATCGAAAGCATGGAAATTCTGAAAGATGCTTCCGCAACGGCGATTTATGGAGCACGTGCAGCTTATGGCGTCGTTTTAATTAATACAAAACGCGGAAAAGCAGGACCATTGCAGGTTAATGTAAATGCTTCTACTGGCGTTGCATCGCTAATGCGTCGGATAGATATTTTGGATGCCAATCAATTTCGCAGCGCGTTGAACAGCTACGGAATTACGGGCGGCGATTACGGTGACAATGTGGATGCTTTGGGAGCAATCACGCGTAACGGCATCTTGCAAGATTATGCTGTTTCGATGTCTGGAGGTACGGAAGACGCGAAATTCCGTGCATCGGTCGGTTATCAGGATCAGCAAGGTATCCTAGACAAAAGTGGTTTCAAAAAAATTGCTGCTTCTGTCAACGGAAACTTCCGCATGTTGGAAAGCAAGAAATTAGGATTGGATTTGGGTTTGATTGGTACGCAAACCAATGAACAACTGGCCGCAATTACAACGGACGCCGGATTTGAAGGCAGTTTGGTTGGTCAAGCATTAAATTGGAATCCTACCGAACCGTTGTATAACGAAGATGGATCATTAAATATTAAATACGGCACATCGGTTATTAACCCACTGGGAATGAGCGGTGCAAATAATGATCATGCTCGGGTAAACACCGTTATTGGTAGCTTATCTCCTTACTACAAATTCAACGACTGGTTAGAATACCGCGTATTGGGATCGGTAAATTACAGCTCGGGTATCCGCCGTGCTTCTACTAAAAGTTGGATCAACATTCCTGGAATTGTTGCCGACCAAGACGGTGGTGCATTGGGTGGAGAAGCATCTTATGCGAATAACGAATTGCTAACAACACAATTAACACACACGTTGACATTCAATCGCGAGATCGCAGATAAATTAAACTTAAATGCCGTTGTCGGTTACGAATACATGAATTTCATGTACCGTGGAATGGACTTTAGAGGTATTAATTACGGCGATATCGACATTGATTACACAGATGCCTTACAAGCGGGGTCAAGTGGTAATCGTAGAGTAAACTCATTTGCAGATCCTAACACCGAACTACAATCCTATTTCTTCCGTGCTATTTTCAATTACGACAGCCGCTATCTGTTAACAGCAACAATTCGTCGAGATGGTTCCACCAAATTTGGCGCAAACAACAAGTACGGAAATTTCCCGTCGTTCTCTGCCGCTTGGAACATTCGAAATGAAACCTTCATGCAGGATGTAAACTGGCTGAGCGAATTGCGCTTACGTGCTGGTTGGGGACGCACAGGGAATCAAGAATTTCCTGCTGGAGCAGCAGTAAATCGTTACGGATTTATCGATGACAATGCGATCAGACCGATTAACAATAGAAACTTGGATTTACGCTGGCAGAGCGATGAGCAGCTAAACATTGGTTTGGACTTTGGTTTCTTTGGAGGCAGACTAAGTGGTACCATCGATGTATTCGACAAGAAAACAACAGACCTACTTTACCCAACCATTCCGCTCTATCCGAATGCACCGGATGCGCCGATCATTTGGAGCAATTTGGATGGGCGCGTTCGCAACCGCGGGGTCGAGTTAGCACTACTAGGTAATATCATCCAAAAAGAGAATTTGACTTGGAACATCGGCGGTAACTTGACTTTATTGAAGAATGAAGTGAGCAACATGAACAACGTGGTTCTTACTGGAGCGTTAAGTGGACAAGGTGTTTCGGGAGCTACCGTGCAGGTAATCCAAGCCGGATATCCTATGTTCGCTATGATGACTAGAGAATACCTAGGACTCAATGCGGAGGGATTTTCTACTTACACCGATGACGGATTTTCGATGTTGTACATGGGTAATCCAAACCCAAGCGCAATCGTTGGTTTAAGCACGGATGTAGCTTATAAGAGATTCACATTCTCGGCGAATTTCAATGGTATGTTGGGACAAGATATTTACAACAACACCGCGAATACGGTTTTGCCAATCACAAACTTGGGCGGTTTCAGAAATATTGCTGCAGGGTTGCTAGACTCTCCTATTCAAGAATCATTGACAAATTCTGCGTCGCCTTCGTCGCGCTTCATTGAAAATGGCAGCTATTTGAAATTAGCCAATGCGACAATCGGTTATCGCGTTGGAGACATCGGTGCTTCTCTAAAAAACCTGAACATTTTCTTCAATGGAACTAATCTATTATTATTCACGAAATATAGCGGGTTTGATCCGGAAGTGAATACTGCAAAAGGGGTTGGAAACACAGGTTCTGCAGGCATCGATTACATCGGTTATCCGCCACTAAGAACATTCAACTTAGGCGTCAACTTCTCACTTTAACGGAAACAACAATGAAAAAACAATTATATACGATATTATTAGCTGGATGCGTCGCGTTTACCGGCTGTACGAAGCTGGACGAATCGCTTAACGGGCAAATTTCAGATAACGAACCTGGAGCAGTCAATGCAACGGCACTTCTTCAAGGAGCATACATCTCCATGCGAAGCCCATACCAAGGTAACGGCGGTTGGTGGGCGTTGCAACAAACAACCAGCGACGAAACCATTCCACCAACGCGTGGTGGTGACTGGGACGATAATGGAGCTTGGCGCGCGCTGTATTTGCATCAATGGCAAGCCGACCACGTGCGTATCCACGAT
The DNA here is from genome assembly GCF_042684745.1 of Sphingobacterium corticis. Taxonomy (NCBI): domain Bacteria; kingdom Pseudomonadati; phylum Bacteroidota; class Sphingobacteriia; order Sphingobacteriales; family Sphingobacteriaceae; genus Sphingobacterium; species Sphingobacterium corticis. Next base: position 88,398 of record NZ_JBHUMA010000009.1, read on the forward strand.
GTATTCCGCAATCTAAATGCCGTGAGTTATGCTGCCACCGACCTCCTTCGCTATAACCCGAACGCTACGCAATCTTCGGAAGCCCGTTTTATTCGTGCGTTTTCTCAGTTTTCCATTTTGGACGGTTGGGGACAAGTGCCTTATCGCGATCCAGGAGAAGACATCTTGCAAATGCCGCGCGTTCGTCAAGCAGAAGAGCAGATCGAATACCTGATTAGTGAATTGAATGAAATTATGCCGACGCTACCTACTGGAAATCCGCAAGTAGCTAATCAAGATGCTGCACGTATGCTTCTCATGAAAGTTTACCTTAATAAAGGTGCTTTCTTAAATCGCGCAACGCCAGCGTTCGACAATGCTGATATGCAGAAAGTAGTTGAGCTGGCCGATCAAATTATTGGGAATCATTCCTTGGCCAACAACTATTTTGACAACTTTGCTTTAAACAACCACACCTCGCCAGAAGCTATATTCGTCGGGGCAAATACAGGGGGTAGCAATTCCGGGGATATATATTCGCTTCTCAGAACAACCACGCACTATAATATGAACCCGAGCGGTTGGAACGGCTTTGCTACGCTATCTGATTTGTATGATAAATTCGAAGAAGGCGACCAACGTAGAAACTCTACTTACCGCGGTGTTACGGAAGTTTCAGGTTTGCGAATGGGCTTTTTGGCTGGACAACAAGTAAACAAGGATGGTGCAGCCCTTCAAGATCGTCGGGGGAACCCACTGAGTTTTACGCGTGAGGTTAGCATTATTGAGCGCGGAAGCAATTTAGAAATCACGGGAATTCGTGTAATAAAATATGTTCCAGATTATGCAAATTTGGGCGCAGGACATGCTGAAAACGATTGGGTATTTTATCGTTATTCTGACGTATTGTTAATGAAAGCAGAGGCACTTTTGCGCATGGGACAAGCTACAACCGCTTTACCGTTGGTCAATGAGGTGCGAACTGCTCGTAAAGCTTCGGCGCTTACGACACTAACGGAAGATGTACTATTGGATGAACTTGCTCGCGAATTCTTTTGGGAATCTCACCGCCGTACCGATCTAATCCGCTTTGGAAAATACTTGAATGCTTGGCAGGAAAAACCCGCCTCTGATCCGCGTGCACTATTGTTCCCTATTCCTCTTAACCAACTTGGCAATACGAATCTCATTCAGAATCCGGGTTATTAAAAAAACAGATGAAACATAGGTAATGGAAGCGCCTGTTCGATCAATCGACAGGCGCTTTATCGTTAAATGCACGTTATCTACCCATCTATTTTGACGATTAATTAAAATGTGGTTTTTGTTTTAGAAATAATGCCATTTTTTTGTCAGGAAAAATGATAATTTTGGTAAATAAATAGCGAAAATATATAACCTATTTAAAGTTATCCACATACTTTAACCACTGTATAACAGTAAATTACCAAATAACAGGTTTCAAGAACGAGCATCAGCGAGTATTGCGCGAAACGATGTGGAAAAATCCAACTAACTACAGGCGCTAAATTATATGATCTTTGTTAAAGATAATAGAGGCGATCACTGCCTCGAATCAATTGAAATATTTATTTATGGCAAACGTGGGTTGACTTTCCGAGTCGACTTCAAGTTAACCTCCAAAAGATTTATATAAACATGGCTAGAATCATTAAATTCGAAAAAAATGACTGTGCTCCATGCGCACAGGTGTCTTCCTACTTAGATAGCAAAGGCGTTTCTTACGAAACAATCAATCCTTTCGATGAGCCGGAATTGGCCGTAAAATTTAAAGTGCGCACTGTACCAACCGTGCTAGTATTGGAGGAAGAAGAAATTAAACACCGTGTGATTGGTTTTAAACCGGAAGAATTGGATCAAATAGCGTTATAAACCGGATCGATCACATCAAACCACGGACAGAAGATGCATATCTACTACGATTCAAAAACAGGCAATGTTGATCGCTTTATCAACAAAGTCATCCAAATCACAGGCTGGAAAGCCACTCGTATACAGGAAGATACTGTGCCAACTGAAGTTGGTCATCTCGTCACGTACACCATCAATTTTGGCAAAGTGCCCGAAAAGACACTTGCTTTCACAGAAAAATACAACCACCTGATCCATTCGGTCAGTTCAAGTGGTAACCGCAACTGGGGCAGAAATTTTGCCGTTGCGGCTGATAAACTCGCTGAAAACTTCGATCTACCCGTAGGTTTAAAGTTCGAACTTTCGGGGACCTTGGTAGATATTAATGAGTTTATTGACATTATAAAAAATCAATATTATGATAGCAAACGACGTAGCGAAAAACTGGATATTGCTTAACAACGAAATCATGATTAAACATGATGACGAGTTTAGCTTACATAAAGATAAAGAAGCGGTAAGAGCATACTTTTTGGAGTATGTAAACAAAAACACGGTCTTCTTTTACAACTTGAAAGAAAAAATTGATTATCTGATTGAGAACAACTATTACATTGACTTCTATCAATGGTTTTCTTTTGAAGAAATTCAAGAAGTTTACGATTATGTATACGCGAAAAAATTTCGCTTTCAGTCGTTTATGGCTGCTTTCAAATTTTTCCAAAGCTATGCGTTGCGCGACGATTCGGGCGAGAAGTTCTTGGAACGCTACGAAGACCGCGTTCTCGCCGTATCCTTGTTTTTAGCCCGCGAAGAAGGCGTACAGAAAGCCATCGAATACGCTGAAATCATGATCAGCCAAGAATATCAGCCCGCGACACCTACGTTCTTGAACGCTGGTAAAAAGCGTTCCGGAGAATTGGTTTCCTGTTTCTTGGACGAGGTTGGCGACAACCTAAATGGTATCGGATACGCTATCGACTCTGCCATGAAGTTATCTTCCATCGGTGGTGGTGTTTCCTTCAACATTTCTAAAATCCGCGCACGTGGCGAAGCCATTAAAGGTGTTGACGGACGTGCTGGAGGTGTGTTGCCGATCATGAAAATTATGGAAGATACGTTCTCTTACGCCAACCAACTGGGTCAGCGCCCGGGAGCTGGAGCAGTCTACTTAAACATCTTCCATTCCGATATCGAAGAATTCTTGGATTGTAAAAAGATTAATGCGGATGAAAAAGTTCGTATCAAATCCTTATCAATCGGTATTATCGTTCCCGATAAATTTATGGAATTGGCGGAAAAAGACGAAGCGTGCTATTTGATCTATCCGCATACCGTCATGCAAGAATACGGCAAGTATTTGGACGAGATGGATATGGATGAGATGTACGACGAGTTGATTACTAATCCAAACATCAAGAAGAAGAAAATCAACGCGCGTCACCTACTGGTTAAAATTGCGCAAACGCAGAAAGAATCCGGTTATCCTTATATCTTTTTCAAAGAAAACGCGAATAATGAGCATGCTTTGAAAGGCGTTGGTAACGTAAAATTCTCCAACCTTTGTACGGAGATTATGCAGGTTTCTGAAGTTTCAGACATCAATATTTACGGCAAAGAAGATAAAATCCGTTACGGAATCTCTTGTAACTTAGGCTCATTGAACGTGGCTACGGTTATGGACAACAAACGCATTAAAGAAGCCGTGAAAACTGCGACGCGTGCGTTGACTGTGGTAACCGATGTTACGGATATCGAAATGGTTCCAACGATCGCCAAAGCTAACCGCGAATTGCATTCCGTAGGTTTGGGCGCGATGAACTTGCACGGATTCTTAGCAAAAAGCTTCATCATGTACGAATCCACTGAAGCATTGGATTTCGCGAACACGTTCTTCATGATGATGAACTACTACTCGCTGGAAGCTTCTATGGAAATCGCAAAAGAACGTAGCCGTACTTTCGTTGGTTTCGAAAAATCGGCTTATGCAGATGGCACTTACTTCGACAAATATTTGAACCGCGATTATTTACCGAAAACGGATAAAGTAAAAGAATTGTTCGAAGGTGTTCATGTACCGACGATCGAAGATTGGGAGAACTTAAAAGCGCAGGTGAAAGAGCACGGAATCTATCACGCGTATCGTTTGGCCATTGCACCAAATCAATCAACATCATACATTATGAATGCGACTGCATCCGTGATGCCGATTGTTGACATTATCGAAGTACGTGAATACGGAGATAGCACAACGTATTACCCAATGCCATATTTGACGAACGATAACTACTTCTATTTCAAATCGGCATACGATATGGATCAGATGAAAGTATTGAAAATGATTTCGGTGATTCAACGTCATATCGACCAAGGTGTTTCTACGATCTTGCATACCAATTCAAAAGATAGCACGCGCGATTTGGCAAAATATTATATCTACGCGCACAAACTAGGATTGAAATCCTTGTATTATACACGTACGCGGAAATCGACCATCGAGGAATGTATCTCGTGTTCGGCATAACCTTTTTATTATAGTTCAATTCAATTCCAAGGGAACTGAATCGGAGCGAGCAAAAGCTTGTTTATCGGTTCAGTTTCTTTAAGTTAACAAGCAAACCATGAGCAAACAATATACGGCAGTAAACTGGAATACTCCTGATAATGATTACGCGTTGATGTTTTGGGAACAAAATATCAAGCAATTTTGGATCGACACCGAATACATTCCCTCAAAAGATATCGACAGCTGGAAAGGATTAAGCTGGGATATGAAAGAATGCTATAAGAAAGCGTTGGGCGGATTGACTTTGTTGGATACGCTACAAAGCCATACCGGTATGCCAAAAATCATTGATCATATCAACTCGTTGCAGAATAAAGCTGTGCTTTCGTATATGTGTATGATGGAAGCGATTCATGCTAAATCGTATTCCACGATCTTCACCACCGTTTCTACAACCAACGAAATTAATGACGTATTTGGTTGGGTATCCGAAAACAAATACTTACAGTATAAAGCTTCGACCATTGATCAGTACTACCGCGCGATCGATAAAGAAAACGTAACGGATGAAGAGCTTTTTATGGCGCTTGGAGCTTCTGTATTGTTGGAATCTTTCTTATTCTATTCCGGTTTCTTTTTGCCACTTTGGCTTTGCGGTCAAGGTCAAATGGTAGCTTCTGCGGATATTATCAAAAAGATTATTGCAGATGAATCTATTCATGGTGTTTTCGTAGGATTAATCGCTCAAGAAGTTTTCAATCGCTTACCAAATAAAGAAGAAGTGAAAGCGCGTTTCTTGAAACTTTTGAATGAGCTTTACGAGAACGAGTTGAAATACACAGAAGAATTATACACGGTAGTGGGATTGACCGCTGAAGTAAAAGAATACGTTCGCTATAACGGCAATAAAGCGTTGATGAACTTGGCATTCGAACCGATCTTCGAAGTAAAACAAGTAAATCCTATCGTTTTAAATGGTTTGAGCACAGAAACAACGCAACACGATTTCTTCTCGAAGAAATCAACGAACTACGAGAAAGCAACCGAAATTGTGCATTTAATGCACGAAGATTTCGAAATGGACGCTACCGTAGATATTTAACAGCTACCTTCTGGAAATAATTAAAAAGCCGAACTTGTATAGAACAAGTTCGGTTTTTTTGTATTCAAAATTTACAGGATTTCATCTTCTCTTTATCATAAAACAAATCGAGCCACAACTTTCGCTGTAGCTCGATCCTTCTGAAAGATAATCAGGGATTATCTTTCTTGATAACCTGCATTTTGCGTCAGATTAGTATTACGTTGCAACTCATCCATAGAAATTGGGTAAACTAAATCCGTTTCTTTGAATACGGCATCCGAACCGTTTCTTGCTCCTACCAATGGTACGAAAGTTACTTGACCACGATTAGTTCCTGAAATATTTGGGAACATCCCAGTACGTAAACAATCGTCCCACATTTTGAACTCCAATGGCAATTCACGTAAACGCTCTTTCCACACTTCTTGTACAAACTGCTCCACAGAAAGTCCTTGTAATTGTGCTGTAATCGTTGCTACTGTCTGACCAGTTGTACTCGCACGAGCTCTTACTTCAGCTAAATATCCAGCCACTGTTGATGTCACAGCATTTTCTGCCCTAGCACCAGCCTCTGCAGCGATAAGTAAAGCCTCGGCATAGCGATAGATATTACGATCTTTAATGGATCTACCTGTATTTAGCAATGCATCTTCCTCCACGAATGCCCAAACACCTGCAACATCGCCGCCACTCCACGTTCTACCATTCAAGGGGTTTGTGTAGCTCCAATGATAGAATTGATTTGGTTGAATACGCAAATCATCCGCTTCGTAAATATTTAGAAAGCGATTAGTTGGACCATAAACTCGTTCAAAAATGGTGTATTTGTCAAATATGGAGTTAGCAGATGCGGTAAATCCATAGGTCGGCCAAGAGCCTCCTGGATTAATAACCGCATCGTACTCCATGGAGTAAATCGTCTCATCTAAGTTATCCAAAGTACGCAGCTTATTGTAAGCACTATTTGCGCCTAAACCGGTGTGAGTTGTTAAGCTATGTGCCGATTGAGTGACCGTATTAACAGCACTTGCTGCTTGAGCAAACTTACCTTGCTGGAGATAAACATTCGCCAACGCCATCGCGGCAACATTTTTATTTACACGACGTCCGCTCGTGTTAAATACTCCAGTAGGTAATGCTTCTACAGCAGCCACCAAATCCGATTCGATCAACTGATAAACTTCTTCGACAGGACTACGAGCCAGGAAAAAATCTTGATCCAAGCTAACGTAAGGTTCTGTTGACAACGGCAATGCACCAAACATTTTAACAAGGTAGAAATAGTTAAATGCTCGAAAGAATTTCGCTTCCCCTACTAACCTAGCTTTCACATCATCTGGCATGGAGATATTAGGAATATTTTTGATTGCTCCATTAGCACGATTAATAGCTACGTATGCTGGGTTCCAAATATCATTAATACGGTTAGAAACTATACGTGTGTTTTGTTGTCTAGTAAGCAAACGTGAGTACTGATTAATCTGTTCCTGCCCTTCATAGCTATTTTCGAAGTAACCAGTCAGCATCACTGGAACTGATGCGTAAGGTCCCTGATATGCACCGTTGGCGTTCCCATAGTACATTGGTGCTCCAATACGATACAAGCTATTTACATTCTCTTGAGCTTGGGCTTGAGTTTTGTAATAATTTAACTCGTCTATTTCGGTTCTCGGAACTTCGTCCAAAAAATCTTTACAAGCGGTCATGTTTAATAGCACCGATCCGCAAAGGCCGAAAAATATATATTTAAGTTTCATCTTTTCTAAGTTATTAAGTAATTGATTACAGCGTCAAGTTCAAGCCGAAAGTGAAAGTTTTCGCTCTCGGGTAAGAGAAAAACGTTACGTTTTGACCGAATTTGTTTCCATCTCCTGTTGAAGTACTCTCCGGATCATATCCTTTGAAATCTTTCGAAGTAATCACCCATGGATTATTTGCACTAGCATATACACGTAACGCAGAGATACCCAAGCGTTGTGCCCAAGACGAGTCGAATGTATAACCCACTTGAACCAAATTGAAACGCAAGAAAGATCCGTCTACGATCCAAGAAGAATCGATCCGTGTATCTTGTCCAGCATGACCACCATTTGTTAGGAAGATCGCTTGTTGGTTCGTGTTTGGATTTGATGGACTGTAGGCATCGGTTAAAATTTCCTTCAAACCGTTAGTAATACCAAAACGATCGTACGTAGAGTGATAGAATTGTTGCAAAGTTTCTACTCCATAAACGATTTGCATATCCACGGTCATATCAAAATTCTTGTAATTAAACGTGTTGATAAAACTTCCTGACCAATCTGGAATACCTTTACCTAGAATTTCTTGACTTGCTGAGCGATTTGGTCGGCCAATTTGTGCTCTAGTGATTAGACCATTGTTAAAATCTTCTTCCGTGAAGATGCCATTCCGACGGTATCCGTAGAAACTATTTAAGTTTTCTCCCACGCGAATGATGCTGTTCGGCCCTCCAACAAAGTTGTTTAACTGAATATCTGCGTTATTATTACTTAACCGAACAACTTCATTCTTGTTGTAGTTCATATTGATGGTCGATGTCCATTGGAAGTCGTCGTTCCGTACAGGCGAACCACTGATCATAATATCTAAACCACGGTTATTTACTGCGCCAATGTTACGTGTAACGAAACCGAATCCAGAAGCATAGGGCAATGGTGCTTCTAGTAATAAGTCTGTTGTTCTACGATTATAGTAAGAAATATCAAAGTTTAAGCGATTTTGGAATAAGCCTAACTCAAAACCTCCATCGATTGTAGCGGTTCTTTCCCAACGCAGATCGTCGTTACGTAAATTGTTCAAATAAGAGATTGGAACGCGGGTGCCATTGATAGAATGGGTATTGTTCAATGCTCTTGCAATAGATTGAAAAGAGGTAATTTCTGAGTTACCCGTGATACCGAAACTACTACGCAACTTCAAATTATTCAACCAAGATACTTCTTTTAAGAAATCTTCATTCGAAGCGATCCAAGCTAAACCCATAGATGGAAAGAACCCGAACTTGTTGTTGGAACCAAAACGTGAAGAACCATCGTAACGTCCGGTTACTGTTGCCGAATACTTGTCATTCAACGTGTAGGCCGCACGCATAAAATAAGAGTTCATTCCCCAACGGTCATAAGCTGATTGCGGTGCTTGCGGCAACGTTCCAGCGGCCATATTGTTCCACTTGAAAAAGTCGTCTCTAAACCCTTCGGTGCGATTAGAACTAAAATTACGTGTACGCTCTTGCCAAGATAGTCCAGCTACAGCGTTGATACGGTGATTTCCAAATTGCTTATTGTAGCTTAAATACGTTTCTTGTTGCCAATAGAAGATATCTTCGTTGTCGATTTGAGCCCAGCCATTTGGACGGGAAATATTGTGAAGTAATACGGAAGAATATCCATTGTACAACCTTCTTTGTTTATCTACACCATATTGCGTTTTCAAATCCAACCCATCTGCCAAGTGGAAAGTCAAAGCGGCGTTACCAAAAATCTGCGTATTCGCACGACGTCTCTCCTGTAGATCTAAAATAGATACGGGATTAGACATTCCCTCGAAACCTAAGCGGCCATTAATCGTAGAAGAACCAGAAAAAGTATACTGCCCGTCAGGCTGGTATACCGGCAACCAAGGTAACATCTCAATCATTGTACGGCGAGCCTCTTGACCACCACCATCTTCGGGTGTAAAACGCCCGAAAGTATGGTTGGCCGTTAAATTGATACTGGTAGACAGCCATTCCTTTACTTTCGCATCATACGCTAATTTTCCATTCAAACGTTTGTTGTAGGTGTTATTGACTACCCCTTGCTGATCCGTGTAGTTGATAAATGCACCCATAGATGAGTTTTGATCTCCCTGTTGAATGTTTAATTGATGATTTTGAGAAAGCGCAGTGCGAGTCGCTTCTCTTTGCCAATCCGTATCATACAACGGATTTCCATTTGCATCAAAATAGTTTGGATCATTAAACCAGTCTTTACGATCTAGCGACCAATTGAATCTAGCTGGCTGATATTGATTTTCATTCGCTAAACCAGTCATAAATGCCTGTACCCATTCTTCCGCATTCATTACATCCATGTAACGCTGTGGAGAACTCGCGCTTGCTGATCCTTGATAACTGATTGTTTTGCGACCATCTTTTGTACCTCTTTTAGTAGTAACCAAGATAACACCGTTTGCACCTCTAGCTCCGTAAATAGCTGCAGAAGAAGCATCTTTTAATACCTCCATACGCTCGATATCATTCGGGTTAACTAAATGGAAGTTTTCCATGACTACCCCATCGACAACATACAGCGGACTTGAAGCAGAGTTGATAGAAGCTGTACCACGAATTACAACACGATTCGCATACGCACCAGGTTGACTCGAATTGGAATAGACATTCACACCCGCTGCCTGTCCGCGTAAGTTATCTAAGGCACTGAAATTTTGTGCCTTAATCATGTTTTCACCCTTTGCGATGGAAATAGAACCCGTTACGTCGGATTTGCGCATAGTACCATAACCGACAACTACAACTTCTTCCATATCTTCTCCTTCGGTATCCAACGAAAAATTAACGGTAGATGCACTTACGCGCATCTCGGTAGTTCTATATCCTAAAAAGGAAGCTACCAAAGTCTGACCGCTACGAGCTGAAATCGTAAATTGTCCATTTTCATCAGTTTGTGTACTGACATTCGTTCCTTTCACGGTAATAGTTACACCGGAGATAGGTTCATTGGTGCTGGCATCGTTGACACGACCCATCACATTCTCTTGCTGTTTTGTGATTCCTGCAGTCGGGTTAGTCGACGTCAATGGAACCGCTTGCAAAGTGTTAAAACTCAGCGCAGCAACAGCTAACAGCGCAGTCCAAAGACGGCCATCAGATTTGTAGATGTTCTTCATAAATCATAAAGTTTAAAATTGTACTGAATTGCGTTACTACAAATCTGCTGGATAGTTGGCTATAACAGGTGGATTGGTAGTGTTTATAATTGTTTGATTTCTCAGCGGCAATTAACAAAACTTTAACGAAACGGCGAAATCTTTTTTGTCAAAAAAAGATTTCGCCGTTTCGTTTTAGCAAGACTAAAAACGCANTTTCCCTTTTTCATCTCATTGATTGCATAATCAACGGATCGGGCGGAGAACGCCATGTAGGTTAGCGAAGGGTTTTGTGTGGATGTAGAAGTCATTGCGGCACCGTCTGTCACGAAGACATTTGGCACATCGTGCATTTGATTCCACTTATTCAGGACGGAAGTTTTAGGATCGTGTCCCATTCGGGCACCGCCCATTTCGTGAATATCCAATCCTGGAGCTTGCGAAGCATCAGCTCGACGAATATTGATGAAACCCGCCTCGGTAAACATCTCCTCCATCGTATCCAGGTAATCCTTCTTCATCTTCGCATCGTTATCATCGTAATCCACGGATATGTGTAACAACGGAATTCCCCATTCGTCCGATTGTTTACTATCTAACGAAACGTAGCTTTCCTCCTTTGGAATCGTTTCACCCATCATGTGCGACCCGACACCCCAATTTCCCCATTCCGGATTTAATAAGGAGTTCTTCAGATCTTCGCCCCAACCTGTTCTATCGGAATGTTGTGATCGCCACGCACCGAAACCAGCTGCATACCCGCGTAAATAATCCGTTTCTTGTTTATGCAGATTCCGGAATCTTGGAATGTAACCGCCACCCGCTGGATTCCTTCCTTCGGTTTTATAATCCAATAAACCTTCGTATTCAGCATAAATCCGTGCGCTATAATTGTGGAAAGCGACGTATTTACCTAGCGTTCCGCTATCATTTCCTAATCCATTTGGAAAGCGATCCGATTTTGAATTCAGTAAAATAAGGTTTGTATTGATGGCCGCTGCGTTGACAAAAATTACCTTTGCAAAGAAATCAATCTCCTCCTTGGTATTTCGATCAATGACGCGTACGCCGACAGCTCTTCCTTTGTCTTTATCATAGAGCACAGAATGTACGACGGCATCCGGGCGCAACGTCATGTTTCCCGTCTTTGCCGCCCAAGGCAAGGTGGATGCATTCGAACTGAAATAACCGCCAAATGGACATCCACGCTGGCATAATGTTCGATTCTGACATTGTGTTCTACCTTGCTGGATATGTATGGGTTCCGGTTTTGAGATATGTGCACAGCGCGCTGCAATTACTTTACGTTCCGGATACTTTTTCGCTACCATTTGCTTAAAGTATTTCTCCACGACATTTAGCGGATAACCCGGAAGAAATTCTCCATCCGGCAATTCCGGCAAACCATCTTTATCGCCAGAGATTCCAGCAAAACGTTCCACATAATCGTACCAAGGCTTCAAATCGGCATACCGAATCGGCCAATCGACTGCAAAGTCATCACGCTTTGGCCCTTCAAAATCAAAGTCCGACCAGCGTTGCGTTTGGCGCGCCCAAAGCAACGATTTTCCACCAACTTGATAACCGCGAATCCAATCAAATGGCTTATCTTGCACGTATGGATGTTCTTTGTCCTTCACAAAAAAGTGCGCTGCATCTTCGTGATACGCATAACAACGGCTCACGATCGGATTTTCCTGCTGATTAGCATAGGGCATCTCGTTGCGATGCTCGAACTCCCAAGGATTCATATTGGTCGTCGGATAGTCTTTGATGTGTTTTACATCGCGGCCGCGCTCCAATACCAAAGTTTTCAATCCCTTTTCACACAACTCTTTCGCCGACCAACCGCCGCTGATACCTGAACCGATTACAATTGCATCGTACGTTCTATCTTTGACGGAGTCAATATTTAAATTAGCCATAAATTATTTACGCATTTATCTTAACAGCACCGTCGTATCGCCCGGGTACCAATTCATAGATCAATTTATTTGTCATCACATATTCGGAATTGAGGTATCCCTGCAATGTGCGCGCTTTCAAGATTTCCGGAAACTCTTCCTCTTCCGAAGCCTTCTGGAGATATGCTAAAAGCTGAGCGTCATCCTGCTCGGCTTGCTTATGGCATTTTTTTAAGCCCGACAAAAACGCTTCCTGTTGTTCAGGAGAAGCACAATCATCCACCATTTTCATGACAAATAGATGCAGATTTAAGGACTTGCCTCCCGGCGAATCACTTTCAGGAATAATTAAATCGACCAAACGAGCTAACAAGGCTTCGTCGTCTGCCGAAAAATCGACATTTTGCAGGTCTATAGACGCCTTCTTTCCTGTAAAATCGCAGGAACTGGCAATCAATATTCCACCCGCCATCACAAACATTTGTTTGATGACCTCTCTTCTCTTCATACTGCGTTTGTATAATTGATTTGTCCAATTTACAAATAATATTGAAAGTGAACTGCGCTAAACCGATTATTTTGGCTTGACGACACTTTTCGATTTACGTCAAATTAATCTTTTTAATATCCCATTTATACCACTTCCATCATTGGTTTACGCAAACCTATTTCGTTATATTTGTTTACCTACATCAATGAGATTGTAGGAAAGACATCCATTAAACAAGCATTCAACATTATGAAGATCGTCGCTATCGGCCGCAATTATATCAATCACGCAAAAGAATTAAATAATCCCGTACCGGAAGAACCAGTGATTTTCATGAAGCCCGACACCGCTGTACTTCGAGATGATAAAGATTTTTACTATCCGGAATTTTCTAAAGACATCCATTACGAGGTGGAAGTGGTTTTGCGGATTTGTAACGAAGGGAAGCATGTCAGCGAAAAGTTCGCACATAAATATTATGATGCGATTGGTTTGGGAATCGATTTCACGGCGCGTGATATTCAACAAAAGCAAAAAGAGAAAGGTTTACCTTGGGAATTAGCAAAAGCTTTTGACCATTCTGCCGTCATCAGTCCGTTTATTCCGAAGGAAGAATTGGGCGACGTTCAAAACATTTCCTTTTCGCTTCAAAAAAATGGAGAAACGGTGCAGAATGGCAACACGAAAGATGTCATCTTTAATTTCGATCAGCTGATTGCTTACGTTTCTGCGCGAATTACATTGCGCAAAGGCGATTTAATCTACACCGGAACACCCGAAGGCGTCGGTCCAATTCAAATTGGCGATCATCTTACCGGTTTTATCGCAGATCGAAAAATGTTTAGCTGCAACATCAAGTAAATTATGCAAAAACTATCAGCTTGCTTACTAACAACCTTGCTTCTCAGCAGCACGGCGTTAACTGCACAACAAAAAGATATCATCACCGCACGCGATTATCCCGTCGGCTATTTTCGTTCACCGCTAAATATCACGCCCGATGCATCGGGCACGTTCGGCGAATTGCGATCCACGCACTTTCATGCAGGCGACGATTATCGCACGCAGCAACGCACCGGACTTCCGGTTTATGCGGTAGCTGATGGCGAGGTTTCGCGCGTTCGCGTACAGATTGGTGGCGGTGGAAACTCGGTTTACATTGATCATCCGAATGGCTATACATCGGTTTATCTGCATCTGGAAACATTTAGCGATGCGCTTACGAATATCATTCGCGCCGAGCAATACAAGCAAAAACGCTTTGATGTTGACGTGATGGTAGAAAAAGGCGTATTGTCGTTTAAAAAGGGCGAAGTAATTGCCAACTCGGGTAACACAGGAGCGTCTGGCGGACCACATTTGCATTTCGAAATTCGCGACACCAAATCGCAACATCCGCTCAACACACAATTGTTTGGATTAAAATTCGCAGATCGCTTTGCTCCGACCATTCAAGGTTTGATGGTCTACGATTTAAATGATGATTTATTTAACGAACACACATTTCGTCGTCCCTTGGCGACAAGCGCTGCTAGCGGAACAAACTACCGACTTAGTAGCAACGCGGTCGTAAAAGTGAATGGAAAATTCGGCTTTGGACTAAATGCGATCGATCGCCATCGAGCCGGAGGATTCCGCAATGGTGTATATTCTATCGAATTGTATGTAGATGGCAAACCAAAATCAATCGTGCTATTTGAAGAATTGGACTTCAATACGTCACGTGGCATTCATTCATACATCGATTACCCACATTGGAAACGCACGCAAGCCAAATACCAAAAGAGCTTCAAAGATCCGGGCAATCCGATTGAGATTTTCCACCAATTGGACAACGGCGGAATTATCGAACTCAAAGACAACGAAGTGCACGATGTAAAATATGTAGTTAAAGACGTACAAGGCAATTGCTCCGAGCTCAATTTTCAAGTGCAAAATTCCTCCAGCTAAGCTGCGAAAAGCAATCTTTCGAAAGGGGAACTGATGCCACATAATAAGGAGAATACATTTTCCAAAGAAAATATTGAATTGCGGATTCCAAAGGGCGTTTTGTATAGTGATCTTGATTTTATCTACAGCAGCAGCGCGAAACCGGCTGGCGGATATTCTGAAATTCACCATGTGCATAATCCGCTAACGCCATTGTTCACGACGTATGAATTACGTATCAAGCCAACCAACTTGCCTACACATTTGCAAGATAAGGCGCTGATTGCATCCGTGCAATCTGGCTCAGAAGGCGGAAAGTTTCAGGATGGATATGTCGTGGTAAATACGCGCAACCTAGGTTCTTTTTATGTAGCAGTGGATACCATCGCGCCGCGAATAGTTCCACGCAATCTAACGCCGGGCAAAAATGTTGCGCAGCAATCTAAAATTGATTTCACCATTTCCGACAATTTCTCCGGCATTCAATCTTTTGATGGCTATATCGACGGCGAATGGGTTTTGATGGAATACGATCCGAAAAACAAACATCTTTGGCACACCTTCACCTCATCTTTAAGCAAAGGCAAACATCGATTCAAATTGGTGGTTAAGGATTGGAAAGACAATGAGAAAGTTTACGAAGCAGATTTCAACCGATAAATATCGATTATGAGCACATTAGAAATAGGCGATAAAGCGCCAGCAATTAAAGCGAAAAACCAAAAAGGTGACACCATACAACTTTCGGATTTCGAAGGAAAACGCGTCATTTTATATTTTTATCCGAAAGATAATACGCCCGGTTGTACCACAGAAGCCTGCAATTTTAGAGATAATTACCAAAGCTTGCTACAAGATGGTTTTGAAGTTTTAGGTGTAAGTATTGACAGCGAGCAATCGCACCAAAAATTCATCGCCAAACATGAATTACCTTTTAATTTATTAGCCGATGAAGACCAAAAAATCGTCAACGATTATGGCGTTTGGGTGGAGAAAAATATGTATGGAAAGAAATATATGGGTACGGCACGCACCACTTTTGTTATCGATGAGAAAGGAAACATCGCGCACATTATCAAGAAAGTAGACAACAAAAATGCATCCGGGCAAATCCGAGATTTATACAAATAATTTAGCATAAGCATTTGCCCATCTTAATTAATTATATTTGCCTGTTATGAGCAAAAAAATAGACGATTTTTTCAAAAATATTGTTTCGCATGCGAAGGAATACGGTTTTGTGTTTCCATCCAGCGAAATCTACGACGGCTTGAGCGCTGTTTACGATTACGGTCAATTAGGTGCCGAGTTAAAGAATAATTTGAAAACCTACTGGTGGAAATCCATGGTGCAACTCAACGAAAATATTGTCGGTATCGATGCCGCTATTTTCATGCACCCAAATACATGGAAAGCATCCGGTCACGTCGATGGATTTAGCGATCCGATGATCGATAACAAAGATTCTAAAAAACGTTACCGCGCGGATCAATTGATCGAAGAAAAAATTGATCGCTACGAAAAAGACGGTAAAAGCGATAAAGCTGCAGAATTGCAGGAAGCGTTAGATGCTGCTCTAAATGCGGACGATTTGGCGCAATTGAAAGCCTTAATCGAAGAACACAACATTGTTTGTCCAGTTTCCGGCACTAAGAATTGGACCGATGTACGTCAGTTTAACTTGATGTTTGCAACACAGATGGGCGCGATGGCAGATGGTGCAGAACAAGTTTACTTGCGCCCTGAAACAGCTCAAGGTATTTTCGTCAACTTCTTGAACGTACAGAAAACGGGACGTATGAAAATTCCTTTCGGAATCGCACAAATTGGTAAGGCGTTCCGTAATGAAGTAATCGCTCGCCAGTTTATCATCCGCATGCGCGAATTCGAGCAAATGGAGATGCAATTTTTCGTTCGCCCCGGCACGGAGATGGAATGGTATCAAAAATGGAAAGAAACACGCTTAAAGTGGCATTTGGCATTGGGCGCGGATAGCGAAAAATACCGCTACCACGATCACGCTAAACTGGCGCACTACGCAAATGCGGCGGTAGATATTGAATATGATTTCCCATTTGGCTTCAAAGAAGTGGAAGGTATCCACTCGAGAACGGATTTCGACTTAAGTCAACATCAGAAATTTTCCGGGAAGAAAATGCAATATTTCGATCCGGAAGTAAACCAAAATTATGTTCCTTATGTGATTGAAACTTCAATCGGTTTAGACCGTCTGTTCTTAACTATTTTCGCAAACTCGTTGGTAAACGAAGATCTTTCTACGGAAGCGAAGCAAGATTCACGTGTGGTATTAAAATTCCATCCGGCGATTGCTCCAGTGAAAGCAGCGGTACTTCCGTTGACGAAGAAAGATGGTTTACCGGATAAAGCGCGAGAAATCCTTGCGACGCTTAAAATGGATTTCAATACGCAATACGATGAGAAAGATGCAATTGGAAAACGTTACCGCCGTCAAGATGCTATTGGTACGCCATACTGTATTACGGTCGATTACCAAACGTTGGAAGACGATACCGTTACCATTCGCCACCGCGACAGTATGGAGCAAGAGCGCGTAGCAATTGCTGATTTACAGCGATTGATTCAAGACAACGTAAGTTGGACAAGTTTGTTGAAGCAATTGGTGTAAGTTAAATACTTTATAGTACTAATAAAGCAGAAAAAGACGAGCTTAGAGCTCGTCTTTTTCTGCTTTACAAAGGTTTTTTTCTAGGGTAAGTTGTAAACAAAATCATAGATCAACAAAAGCCATATCCCAAATCAAAACTTTTATACCGATGAGCACAAAAAAAGCCCTTTCGCGATGCAAAAGGGCCTTCATATAATGCTGGAACAATTTATTCTTTTTCTACCTGCATGTAGTTCAACTCCAAAGGAGTTTTACGACCGAATACCTTAACCATTACGATTAATTTCTTCTTGTCTTCATGCACTTCTTCGATCTCCCCAGTAAAGCCATTGAAAGGACCGTCGTTCACTTTCACCGTTTCGCCTACGTAGTAAGGAACATTGATCGTTTCGCCTTGCTCTGCCATCTCGTCTACCTTACCTAAAATACGGTTAACTTCCGATTGGCGAAGAGGAATCGCATTACCTGCCTTATCTCCCAAGAAACCAATAACGCTATTCACGTTCTTGATCGCGTGTTCGATCTCTCCATCTAAAGCTGCTTCGATCAATACATATCCAGGGTAGTAGTTACGTTCTTTGGCTACTTTTTTGCCGTCGCGCATTTGGTAGTATTTCTCCATAGGGATCAATACCTGAGTTACTAAATGCTGAATACCTAGACGGTTGATTTCCGCCTCTACGTATTGCTTTACTTTTTTCTCTTTACCACTTACAGCACGAACTACGTACCACTTCAGACTTTGATCTGCCATACTATATTCCTGTAAATTTATTAAGAGTTAATTCCGTATAAAAGCTCTAATACGTTACTTGAAACTTTATCCATGGCGAATACCACCAATGCAATAATGATTGAAGCAACAAGTACGATGACCGCATGGTTTTGCAACTGCGACCATGTAGGCCAAGTTACCTTCTCGGTAACTTCGACGTAAGAGTCTTTAAAAAAATCAAGTACCTTTGCCATTTGTTCCTTTACTTGTATTTAGATTTTCTTTTGCACGGGCACAAGGATTCGAACCCTGATCAACGGTTTTGGAGACCGCTATTCTACCATTGAACTATGCCCGTAGAATTTGTTTTTGAACGTTGCAAATATAGGCTTTAACCTGCATTACAACAAATATTATTTACTTTATTTTGCTCTTTAAGGCACTTTTCGACAACAAACTGTCGACTAATGATTTCAGAGAAAAAATAAGCTAACCAGAAATCTGGTTAGCTTATTTTATATGCTATGCTTTAATCTAATAGATTAAGCAATGATTTCCGTTACCTGACCAGCACCTACAGTTCTACCACCTTCACGGATAGCGAAACGTAGACCTTTTTCCATAGCGATAGGGTTGATCAATTTAACATTGATAGTAACGTTATCACCTGGCATTACCATTTCAGTTCCTTCTTCCAAAGCGATCTCACCAGTTACGTCAGTCGTACGGAAGTAGAATTGAGGACGGTATTTGTTAAAGAATGGAGTGTGACGTCCACCTTCTGCTTTAGACAATACGTAAACCTCTGCTTTGAAATCAGAGTGAGGAGTTACTGAACCTGGTTTAACGATAACCATACCACGACGGATATCAGTTTTCTCAATACCACGTAACAATAAACCTACGTTATCACCAGCTTCACCGTAATCTAAGATTTTACGGAACATCTCAACACCAGTAACTGTTGATTTCAAATCTTCAGCACCCATACCTAAGATCTCAACTGGATCACCAGAGTTGATTACACCTCTTTCGATACGACCAGTAGCTACAGTACCACGACCAGTGATCGAGAATACGTCCTCTACAGGCATCAAGAAAGGAAGATCTGTCAAACGTGGAGGAATTGGAATGTAGTTATCTACAGCATCCATAAGCTCCATGATAGAATCAACCCACTGCTCTTCACCGTTCAATGCACCTAATGCAGAACCTTTGATTACAGGGATATCATCACCTGGGAATTCGTAGAAAGATAACAATTCACGAACTTCCATATCAACTAAGTCTAACAACTCAGCATCGTCAACTAAGTCAACTTTGTTCAAGAATACTACTAACGCAGGAACACCTACCTGACGAGCCAAAAGGATGTGCTCGCGAGTTTGAGGCATAGGACCATCAGTCGCAGCAACTACGATGATAGCTCCGTCCATTTGTGCAGCACCAGTAACCATGTTTTTTACATAGTCAGCGTGACCTGGACAGTCAACGTGCGCATAGTGACGAGTTTGTGTTTGGTATTCTACGTGAGCTGTGTTGATTGTGATACCACGCTCTTTCTCTTCAGGAGCAGAGTCAATTGAATCAAATGAACGAGCTTCCGAAAAACCTTTGTCAGCCAAAACTTTAGTAATCGCTGCAGTAGTTGTTGTTTTACCGTGGTCAACGTGACCGATTGTACCAATGTTTAAGTGTGGTTTACTCCGGTCAAATTTCTCTTTTGCCATGATTTATGCGAATTAGTAATTATAAATTATTTCTTAATTAAATTGTATTTACAAAAGTAACAAACTTATTTAAATGAGCCAAAGATGGGATTTGAACCCACGACCTCTTCCTTACCAAGGAAGTGCTCTACCCCTGAGCTACTTCGGCTTTCAAAGTTTTAAAAACCGTATTTACAGATCAATGCCCCTACCCCTTTTAGATCATTACACTAAACAAAGACAGAGACATTACTTGTTCTATAAATGGAGCGGAAGACGAGGTTCGAACTCGCGACCTATAGCTTGGAAGGCTATCGCTCTACCAACTGAGCTACTTCCGCTTGAAAGCCTGTATAAAACAGATAAACTCTTTATACAGACTCAATGGTGGTGGAGGGAGAAGGATTCGAACCTTCGAAGCCGAAGCAACGGATTTACAGTCCGTCCCATTTGACCGCTCTGGAACCCCTCCAGACCTGCAACGCACTGTCGCAATTGAGCCTCCTATCGGGATCGAACCAATGACCTACTGATTACAAGTCAGTTGCTCTACCAGCTGAGCTAAGGAGGCTTATTTTTCAACAGCTATCTTTTCAGATAGCGTGTGCAAAAATCTTAATTTTAATTGACTTCTGCAAATTTTATTTTACTTTTCTTTTAAAGAACATTTGAACGTCGCGTCGTTTGCGTTTTCAATGGTGCAAAGATAGCGACTGATCAGATATATCAAAAACTATTTCATCTTTTTTTAGCTCATTTTATGCATTTCGCTGATTCGCAACCAAATAAATTTTACAGCAAATCCCACACTTCCTATTTCGTTGAATCTTTCCCTATATTTGATCACTTTTAAATACATATGAAATGTAAATTCTGGCAGCTTATTCTGCCCGCAGTAATCACACTATTCCCCCATTTTGGCTCCGCACAAGTCAAAGATGTCGGCTTAATAAAACGAACGTATAATAAGTTTTTCTCTACACAAGAGACGGACACCACACGTGGCTCAAGTTTTTTCGTACTTCCAGCGCTAGGTTATGCACAAGAAACCGGATTGGAATTTGGTATCGGAAGCTCCTATAACTTCTATACCGACCGGAGCGATCCCAATAGCAGGACATCGACCATCACGTTAATAGGAACGGTTACGACCGAAAAACAAAAAAACATCAAATTGAATACGGATGTTTGGACGCGCGATAATCAATACCACATTTTATCGGAAATTCGCTATCGCGATTGGCCGTTTAATTTTTACGGCATTGGCAACACCACGCAACACGCCAACGAAGAATGGATTGGACAGCGCCTATTTCGTGCGCGCATTGATGTGGAAAGGAAGATCTTTCCGGACATTTACGCTGGATTGAATGCTAACTTCGAGAACTTCGAATTTGAAAGTTTTGAAACCGATGGCGTATTTCAAAGGGAATCGTTTCGTGGAAAACCCGGTGGGAAACACCTAATCTTAGGAACGTCGTTATTATATGACACCCGAAACTTCACGACATATACTACAGCGGGATGGTACGGAAGAATAAAATACGGCTATGCACCGAACTTTTTTGGTGGAGAAAACTTTAATGGCCATCAATTGGAAACAGACGTCAGACATTATTATCCGATCAATAACAAACTGGCATTGGCTGCACAAATTGATTACCGTGGAACGTATGGTTCGAACGCGCCATTTTACGTGTACAATGAATTGGGTGGTGATAATATGCTCCGAGGATATTATCTAGGGCGCTATCGCGATAAGAATTTCTTGGCCGCTCAGGCAGAAGCGCGTTATCGCTTTCATCCGCGATTCGGGATTACTGCATTTCTCGGAACGGGAAGTACTTTTTCTAACGAGCAAAACATTCGCATGGTACCAAGCTACGGGGCAGGATTACGCTACTTTTTCAACTTAGAACATAAAACTACCGTTCGTTTCGATTATGCGATCGGCGAAAAACGTCCGGGAGAACAACGTCAAAAAGGCTTTTATTTGAGTTTATCGGAAGCGTTTTAGTCATTTTATCCAATACGGATAACGCAAGACAAAATCTTCTTTCACTTGTATGGAGCGATGCACTAAAATCCCGAAATGAAGCAAATCAATGCTGACCGTTACTTTGGATGCTCGTGTAGCATTTTCCCAAACAGATTTGTTCTTTTTACTGCGATGGATTTTATTGATAATAATAATTCGTTGATCCGTGAGATATTGATCTATTAAAGGCGTCGTAAGTTGTTCTGCGTCTACAAAAAGCACATCGGCTTCTCCGAAGAAGTTCGAAATCCCGACGATTTGCTTCTTCTCCAAATGATGCAATATCCGTGATATCAACGAACGATAAGGTTCTGGTATGATTTCGCTTCCAGTAACGTTATCGGTCACGGCTTTCTGCTTATTATAAATCGCTTGATCTGCTAACGCATACACAAACGGCGAGTGCGTTCCGTGCCGACTATTGGAAATCAGAAAATGTCGAATACGTTGCAACAGAAAATACATGCACAAAGATACGGTTTCGCGTTGCGATCGTCGACAAATTTAAAACTGCAGTGTGAAGGTACTGCCCTTACCGGTTTCGCTGCTTACAAAAATATTACCGTTATGCACCAACATAATCTGCTTACTCAACGTCAAACCAATTCCGCTTCCTGTCTTTTTTGTGGTGAAAAATGGCGTGAAAATTTGCTCTTGAATATCAGGCTCCATCCCTTCCCCATTATCCGAAATCTTGATAAACGTACGGCCATTTTCTTCGGAAGCCGACATACTGATATACGGGTGTTCCGATTCTTTGACGGCTTCCATCGCATTTAACATCAAGTTAATCAGCACTTGCTCGATAAGATGAATATCCGCCTGAATGGCAATTCGGCGATTTTTGAGGATAATATCTACATCCAAGCCTTTCTGCAAAAAGGAAGGTTCTAATAGGTTATAAATATTCTCAAAAAGTTGGGCGACAGAAATTTCGCCAAATTGTGGTTTATCGACTTTATTAATTAACCGATAGCTTTTAGCGAACTTCAACAAACCTTCACTTCGTTTCTTGATTGTATGTACGCCCACTTTCACATCCTCTAGTTCGTCGCTGTAAGCCGTTTGTTCCAACCTGCCGTGCAATGTTTCAGCAATCGACGATATTGGCGCAATGGAATTCATAATTTCGTGCGTCAATACGCGCAATAACTTATGCCAAGCCCGATTTTCCGTTTCATCCATCGCATCATTGACGTTTTGATACATCACGATACGATAACGCCCATCTTCGGTTTCAAATTCAGAAACTTGGATCAGCAATTTGATTCGTCCTTTGCTGGAATGCGCCGTTTCAATATGTTGCTGACCAATGTTAAGCGCCATCGTTTTTTCATACAGCTCCGCGCGGCGCTTCTTCAATCCAGCAATATTCCCCAAATGCGGCGTTTCAAACATTTCTTTAAATGCGTCATTTACCCATTCGACCTTGCCCGTGTCTGCCTGATAGAAAATCAATGCCGAATCAAGCATGTTGATCACTTTAGTGAGATATTGATGTTGAATTTCGCGCTTCGCGCTAACCTCTTTGAAGGCTTCGTTGATACGATTGAAGGAATCGTACAAGCGATTTTCTACCGTATTTACTTTTTTCACAGCATAACGGCGCGTAAAATCGCGGTATTTCACTGCTTCGGAGAACTCATCGATCTGCTTTTGCAACCAAACATGACGATTGAACCATTGAAACAGCAAAATCAGAGCAAGCAAAGCGGCAGCAACAGCATACGTCGTTTGTTGGGCGAAATACAAATATCCCGATCCAAAGCACAACGCCATGAGCAATGCGGCACGTAAAAATTCTTTCCATCGGAGCTTTCCCATATCGCTAAATCGAAGAATTAAATATCATATTTCTCCATCCGGCGGTACAACGCAGCGCGCGTTAAGCCCAATTCTTTCGCCGCTTTACTGATATTTCCGCTATATCGATCGATCGCCTGCTGAATAGCCTTTCGTTCCATTTCTTCCAAATTCCTTGGTTGATCAGCCAAATTAGCTTCCGCCGCTTGTGGCGATTCGATGGGTGAAAACAGCAAATCTGAAGCGCGCAAAGCTTGTCCTTCCGACATGATCACAGCGCGTTCAATGCTGTATTGCAATTCACGCACGTTGCCGGGAAAATGATATTTACGCAGTTTTTGGAGTGCATCCGCTTCGAAACCGCCAATGCTTTTGTTATATTTTGCAGTATAATGCGTCAGGAAATGTTCGCCCAACAGAACAACATCTTCTCCGCGTTCGCGCAAAGGCGGAACTTGAATTTCCACGGTGTTGATTCGATAAATTAAATCTTTCCGAAATCGTCGCTCATCGGCCAGCTCGCGCAACGGAACATTTGTCGCCGAAAGCAAACGAATATCCACCGGAACCGGATCGGCCGATCCTAGTGGAACCACTTGACGATTTTGTAAAACGCTCAATAATTTTGCTTGCTGATGCAAACTAATATTTCCAATTTCATCTAAAAATAAAGTTCCTGCATGGGCGTGCTCAAAACGACCTTTTCGATCTTCACGCGCATCCGTAAATGCACCTTTTTTATATCCAAAAAGTTCGCTTTCAAATAAAGTTTCCGTCAACGAACCCACGTCCACCTTGACGTAAGATCGATCGCGGCGCAACGATTGCTTATGAATAATTTGTGCGATTACATCCTTCCCGGTACCGTTTTCGCCCATAATTAGAATGTTCGCATCCGTCGGCGCAACCTTGCTAATCTTATATTGCAAATCCTCCATCACGGCGGAATTGCCGATGAGCGGATTATCTTCTTGTGTTTTCTTTTCGCTGACTTTCGATCGCTTCGTTTGCGCTTTCACTTCCGAAATCGCACTTTCCAAAGTTTCTAAAAGCTGTTCATTATGCCAAGGTTTGACAATAAAATCCGACGCACCCAATTTGAGTGCTTTTACTGCCAAATCCACAGCGCCATAGGCGGTAATCATCACCACACGAATGTGCGGATATTTATCTTTGATGGCTGAAAGCCAATACAATCCTTCGTTGCCGGTATGGATCGTACTTTTAAAATTCATATCCAACAATACCAAATCCACCGTTTCCTTGGCAAGAATATGGAGCAAGTTTTCAGGATTCGGTTCAATGAAAACCTGATGAACTTTTGGACGCAATAAAATTCGAACTGCGGTTAATAAATCCTGATCATCATCTACGACCAGTATGGAAGCCTTCTTCATAATTGTATGGCTAAATATAACTATAAATCCAGCGAACCGGCGTAGAAATCGTTGATATATTTTTGCAGCAACCATTCGTATCGCTTGATTAGCAATTGGTTTTGCGCGTTTTCTAATTTATTTTTTGCCGTTAAATACGTCACGGAGTTGGTCGCTCCCAAATCAAATTGAATTTGCGCTACGCGGAATGCTTCCGCATAACTTTGCTCCTGCTCCAACAGATTATCAATATTTCGCTTCGCGATCACCAAATCAAATACCGCTTTGGAAGTTTGTTCGCGAAGCTGATTTAATGCAATCTGCTCTTCCCATTGCACGCGTTCTAACTCTACTTTCGCCAAATCAATCTGGTTGCGCACCGCAAAGCGATTGAAAATCGGAATGCTCAAACCCACGGATGCGAATCTTCCCAAAAAATTGCGCGCTTGCGTAAAATAGGAAGCGCTGTTCAAACTTGAATAATTGGTATTCAATCCGGCATCGAATTGTAGCGACGGCATGAAGCCCGATTTTTCGCTTTTTATAATACTTTCTGCCTGTTTCTTGCGCCAATCCCAAGCCTTAAATTGCGGAAGATTCTGCTGTGCCAATTCATACAATTCCTGATCATTGGCAACTTGCATCTGCGCTGGAATGTCAATTCTCCTAAGTTGACCAATTTGATTGACCCGAACGTTTAATAAGCTGGCTAATTCGGTTTTACTATCATTCAGCGCTTTGCGATTCTGCTCAATCGTATTCAGGTTCATGCTGTATTCTCCTTTAATATCATAATAATCGCCTGGAGAAATCGCTCCTTCACGTTGCTTCACTTCGGCATTACGCAAGCGCTCTTTGGTCACTTCAAATTGTTGCTGAGTTTGTGTCACCAAATCTTCCGCGGTCAGCACCTGAATGTATGCAGTAATGACATCCAATTTCAGCATGTTGGCTTCGCCATCAAATTCCAGTTTCCCCGCTTCGCGTGCCGAAGATCGTGCACGGATATCGTGGAAAATCTTGAAACCATTCAGCAAAGTCAGGTTGGTATTCAAATTCATCCTACCGGAATTTACGGTTTCCTCGACGAACTGATTGGTTGTCGGATCCACATTTCGCCCTGTACTAATACCGTGGCTAAGTCCTCCGTTTAAGTTTGGCAACAAGCTTTGTCGCGCTTGCTTGTATTGAATATTGTTTTCGCGAAGATTCAAAGCCGATTGTCGCAACGTTGGATTATTCTCGATGGCCAATGTTATACAATCGGATAAGTTACGCACGCTATCAACTTGACTGAATGATTCGGCGATGTACGCAACGAAGGAAATTAATAATATGATGAGTTTAATACGCATAGCTTCCAGTTTGCTCCATCAATCCACAGCTAATGCCAAAACCAAAAAACACTGATAATCAATAGTATTTCTATTTACCAGCAAAAAGAACTGTTCGAAAACGAACAATTTCTGTCCACAACTGAACAACCGCACAATTGTCCATCTTCGCACAATAAGTGTACGATATCGGACATAACAACCGCACAACAAACGCGTAAATAAAACATTTTCAACGCGTTAACCTTTTGGCACATCATTGTATATAGGATTGGTGATTCAATAAAATACGTTTATCAAACAATTTAATATTCGGAGTATCCATGGACAGAGCCATAGAGAAAAAAAAGTGGGGAACTAAACGCATACTAACTATCGTCGGTGTGTTGGCATTGGTCGGATTAATTTGCGCAAGCTATTATTATACAAGCGGAAATAGCAGATTGAACGTGGATAGCGAGCGGATCAGTATTTTCGAAGTGAAAGAAGGTACTTTTCAAGAATTCATTCCGATCAACGGAACGGTATTGCCCATCAGCAGCATTTATTTGGATGCATCCGTTGGCGGCCGTGTGGAAGAGAAATATGTGGAAGATGGTGCGCATTTGAAAAAAGGCGAAGCAATCATGCGTTTGTCGAACACCGATCTGGAATTGAGCTTGGTAAATCAGGAAACGCAGGTACTTAACTTATTGACGCAAGCGCAAATTGCGCAAACCAATGCACAGCAAGTAACCATTTCCAACCGCAACCAGATGGCAGATGTGGAATTAGCGCTAACTGAAGCGGAACGTTTGTATAAATTGAACAAAAAGTTGTACGATGAGAAAGCGATCGGATCGCAAGAATATCAGGAAGCAGTCAACAATTACAACTACCAAAAGCAGCGCATCGAACTAACACGCCAAATTTTGGCGCAAGATGAGGTTTCTAACAACCAAAAAGCGGGACAGGATCGCAAAACATACGAACGTACGCAAAGCGCATTGGAATTGATGCGCCAAAAGGTGGGCGATTTGATTGTACGATCTCCGGTGGATGGACAATTAACTTCTTTTGATGCGGAAATTGGACAAAGCAAAAATCCCGGCGAACGATTGGGACAGATCGATGTGCTAACAGGATTTAAGGTGCGCGCTGATATCGACGAGCACTACATCAGCAGAATTTTTCCGGGATTGGAAGGGCAATTTACGATCGGCGGAAAACCATATCGATTGGAAATCAAAAAGGTCTATACGCAAGTAAAGGACGGCCGCTTTCAAGTGGATATGGAATTTATCGACGATGTGCCTAAAGGCATTCGCCGTGGACAGACCCTGCAAACACGTCTAGCATTGAGCGACGAAACCAAAGGCATTTTATTAGCCAAAGGTGGATTCTACCAACAAACCGGCGGTAACTGGATTTTCAAATTGGATAAAGATGGCACAACGGCTTACCGCATGGACATTCAGTTAGGTCGCCAAAACCCGGAATACTATGAAGTGATCGGCGGATTGAAACCGGGCGACAAAGTGGTAGTCTCGAGCTATGAAACATACGATAAAGTGCAAGAATTAAATATTAAGAAGTGAGAGATTAGAAGTGGGAAGTGAGAAATGAGGTTTGAAATGTGGGAAGTGAGAATATCTCAATACACACATCTAAATACTCAATACTAAAATTTCAATACTAAGAACTAAAAAAATGATTCGCAATTACATTAAATCCGCGTTCCGCAATCTTTGGAAAACCAAAGGATACAGCTTTCTGAATATTTTCGGCTTGGCTGTAGGTATTACCGCGGCGGCATTAATCTTTCTTTGGGTGGAAGATGAAGTCACCAAAAACGATCACTTCGCGAACAAAGAAGATATTTATGTCGTAAAGTCCAAGCAAAAATATGATGGGCAAACTTTCGTATTCGAATCTACCCCAGGCCCATTTGCGAAGGCTGTTGCTGAAGAAATTACCGGAGTGAAACATGCTGCACGATTGGATTGGGGAAATTCCTTTCTTTTTAATGTTGGTGACAACAGCTTATTTCAACGCGGTTTCCATGCTGACCCGCCGATATTGGATATTTTGTCGGTAGAATTTTTAGAAGGCGATCGCAAATCTGCGCTGAACGAACTAAACAATATCGTTTTGGCAGAAAGCGCTGCTAAAAGATTGTTCGGAAATGAATCTGCAATGAACAAAACAGTTCGAGTTAATAACAGCGAAAGCTACACGGTAAGCGGTGTTGTGAAGGATTTTCCCGTGAACAGCAGCTTTACGTTTGATTGGTTGATAAACTTTCGAAAATTCGAATTGCAAAATCCGTGGCTAGAAAACTGGAATGCGAATGGCTTGATGACGGTCGTACAACTTCAGCCAAACGCCAATCTTGCCAACATAAATAACACGCTGTCCGATTTTGCCAAGCGTAAAACGAAAGGCGAAGTGACCTACTACAAAAATATGCTTTATCCGATGAGCCGCTGGAATATGTACAATGTGTTTGACAGCGACGGAAACGAGCAAGAAGGAAATATCAAAAATGTTCGTTTGTTCAGCATCATTGCTTGGGTTGTATTATTGATTGCCTGCATCAATTTTATGAACTTGGCGACAGCACGATCCGAAAAACGTGCCAAGGAAGTGGGCATGCGCAAAGTAGTGGGCGCAAAACGTGGCGCATTGATTTTGCAGTTTTTAAGTGAATCCCTAATTAGCGCTTTGCTTTCGGCAATTTTAGCGGTGGGCTTGATCTATTTAACTATCAAACCGTTTAACGAAATCATCCACGCCGACATCTCCATTTCGCTTTTCAAAGCCACACACATTTATTTCCTAATTGGTACCGTATTGATTTGTGGACTTTTGGCAGGTAGCTATCCGGCATTTTACTTATCCTCTTTCAATCCATTGAAAACGCTCAAAGGTGCAAAACAAAAAGCGGGAACGGCAGGATTTATCCGTCGCGGATTGGTGGTTTTGCAATACACTGCTTCGGTTTTATTAGTAATCTGCACAGCGATTATATACCAACAAATTCAACATACCAAAAATAGAGATTTAGGTTTTGAGCGCAGCCAAGTCATAAACACGTACCTTCAAGGAGACATGTCTAAGCACTTGGATGTGATTAAAGATCAGCTCACGGCAACTGGAAACATTGAAGCTGTAGGAGTTAGTGACAACAATATTATCGATATATCTTCGAACAGCAGCGATTTCGACTGGGAAGGTCAAGATCCAAATAGTGACATATTGATCGGTATTATGAAAGCAGATGAAGGATTAATTCCTGCTGTAGGTATGACGTTACTAGATGGTAGAAACTTCAATCCTCATTTAAAGGGCGACAGCTCTTCATTGATTATCAATGCCACATTAGCAAAAATGATTCAGGCGGATGGTTTAGTTGCTGGGAAAATTTTGCGCTGGCATAATGAACCCTACACCATTGTCGGTGTGGTAAACGATTTCATGTTTAACAATTTGTTTACAATCAATCCAGAGCCGACGATCATTGCCCCTACCGATTACGCTTATGGCGTATTGAACATTAAGACAAAAGCGGGAGTTGATTTACAAAAAACGCTATCGCAGATTGAGGAAATCGTCAAAGCGAACAACCCGGCCTATCCATCCGAATACCGCTTTTTGGACGATACTTTTAATAGCAAGTTTGCTTCCGTTACGATGGTGCAACATTTAGCTTCCGTTTTCGCAGTGTTATCTATTATTATTTCGTGTTTGGGTTTATTCGGTTTAGCGTCTTACACCGCGGAACAAAGAGCGAAAGAAATTGGAATTCGGAAAGTATTAGGTGCTTCAATAACACATTTAGTCAATATGCTCAATAGAGAATTTGTCATGCTGGTTGGTATTTCCTGTCTGATTGCCTTTCCGTTAGCTTGGTGGTTTATGCACGATTGGTTAAGTACGTACAAATACCGAATCGATATTGGATGGGCAGTTTTCGTGTTAGCGCCAGCTTCAGCCATATTAATTGCCGTGTTCACCGTAAGTTCGCAAGCATTACGCGCAGCAACGGCAAATCCTACAAAAACATTAAAAGAACAATAGAAATTAAAAAAGAAAAATTAAAAGTTAAAAAGGCAGAAGCGGGAAGTTAGCATATCTCAATACTTACCTCTAAATACTCAATACTAAAATCCAAATACTAAGAACAAAAAAAATGATCAAGATAACTAACCTTCAAAAATTTTACCGTACCGAAGAAGTCGAAACGGTCGCCTTGAATGATTTGAACATCCACGTACAAGAAGGCGAATTCGTCGCCGTGATGGGACCTTCCGGTTGTGGAAAATCCACATTGCTAAACATCATCGGTTTGTTGGATGATTTGGACGAAGGCAGCTACGTATTTAACAACGTCGAGGTAGCCAAATTCAATGAGCGCAAACGTTCTGATTTACGCAAGCACAACATTGGCTTTGTATTCCAAAGTTTCAATCTTATCGATGAATTAACCGTTTTCGAAAACGTAGAACTTCCACTAATCTACACCAACGTACCTGCCACAGAACGCAAGAAACGTGTGGAAGAAGTTTTGGAAAAGGTGCAGATTATGCACCGTCGCAATCACTTCCCACAACAGCTTTCAGGTGGTCAGCAGCAGCGTGTTGCCGTAGCGCGTGCGGTCGTTAACAATCCGAAATTGATTCTGGCCGATGAGCCGACCGGTAACTTGGATTCATCGAATGGTAACGAAGTAATGAACTTACTAACTGAGTTAAACGAAGCTGGCACTACGATCGTAATGGTTACGCACAGTGAGCACGACGCAAAATTCTCGGATCGTGTTATTCGCATGCTGGACGGTCAGGTCATTATGGAAACCGCAACGGTGTAAAAGAAGTAAGAAGTGGAAAGTTAGAAGTCGGAAATGAGAAGTTAGAAATAAAAACACCTCAATACTAAAATCTAATTACTCATATCTAAATACTCAATACTACTATCTAAATACCAGAATCTAAACATACCATGATAAAAAACTATATCAAGATTGCCGTCAGAAGTTTAAGAAAAAACAAATCTTTTTCTTTGCTTAACATCTTGGGTCTATCTATCGGGATGGCAGCTGCTATTTTCATTTCACTTTGGGCGCAGAATGAGTTGAGTTTGGAACGCTTCCATGAAAAAGGGGATAGATTGTACAAAATGTACAACAGGGATACCCACGAAGGAGAAACCTGGGCATGGGGCACTACGCCTGCCATTCTAGGACCGACGCTCGCTCAAGACTACGGTGAGGTTGAAGCGTTTTCACGATATAGTGATGGTTTAGATTTTCTTTTCACGATTGGAGATAAAAAACTGAAAGCCAAAGGTGCTGGCGTAGATAGTCTTTTCTTGACGATGTTCAGCTTTCCGCTAGTTGAAGGACAGGCTACACAATCATTAAATGATCCATACAATATCGTTCTAACTGAAAGTTTCGCAAATACCTTGTTCGGCGATAAGAACCCAATTGGAGAAGTGGTCAAGATTGACTCTTTGCATCAGTTTACCGTGACTGGAGTTCTTAAGAACTTGCCCAACAACACACTGTTCGAATTTGAATATCTTGTACCCATTAGCTATTTAAGAATAATCGATTTCATCGACGAAAAAGGTTGGGGGAACAACTCTTCTGTGAACTATGTTTTATTAAAAGACGGCGCTTCACAAGATGCGTTTGATCAAAAGATAAAAAATATTACCATCGACCATACGCAGACAAGCGCTACTCCGAGTACCACCACGGTATTTACCCAACCTATTAATAGATCATACCTTTATGGAAAATCAGAAAACGGAAAACTCGTTGCTGGCGAACTTGTTACCGTTCGGCTCTTTATCGGAATTGGCGTACTTATTTTGCTGATCGCTTGCATTAATTTCATGAACCTGAGTACCGCAAAAAGTGAAAAAAGAGCGAAAGAAGTTGGTGTCAGGAAAGTCGTTGGTGTCAGAAAATCCGGCCTGATTGCGCAGTTTTTAACAGAAAGCCTTCTATTAAGCTTTCTTTCCTTTGTCCTCGCATTGCTGATTGTTCTGTTGCTGTTGCCTGCCTTCAATCACTTAGTACAAAAAGAATTATCCCTGATATCTCAGAGTTTGCTATTCTGGTTCGGTCTTCTCCTTTTCGTCGTCTTCACGGGCTTTGTCGCGGGAAGTTATCCTGCATTCTACTTATCCTCGTTCCGGCCGGTAGAGGTACTTAAGGGAACTTTCAAATCGACTCTTATTGCGTTGAGTCTTCGAAAAGTACTTGTCGTAACCCAGTTTACATTTGCCATTTGTCTTATCATTTCGACGATTGTAATCGCGTCGCAAATTAAATTTGGCTTGGATAGAGAGGTTGGATATGATAGGGAACAGCTCATATACATTCCAATGGAGGGAGATATCTTGAAGAAATACCCAACCATTCGTCAAGAACTGTTTCAAAACCAGTCAGCGTCCGCAATAACGAAAAATGGGGCTCCAATTTCTGAAAGATGGTCAGATTCATGGGGTTTTGAGTGGGACGGAAGTTTGTCGGGCGATGAAAAGACGTCATTCCTTAGATTGGCTACAGACGCCGACTTTGTAAAAACCTTGGGCGTAAAATTAGTCGAAGGTCGAGACATCGATATCTACACCTTTCCAACCGACAGCAATGCTATGCTTATCAACCAAGCTGCAGCTACGGCGATGCGACTCGATCAACCAATTGGAAAAAGAGTGTGGTACAAGGGAAGCCCCGAAACCTTCAGAACCATAGTTGGAGTAGTGGAAAATTTTGTAACAGAATCCCCCTACCGCGAACGTATCAATCCTATGTTCATCGAAGGGCCAAAATACATGTGGGAAAGCACCATACATATTAAGCTTCCTGCTCATAAAACCACTAAAACTGCGTTGAACGATATAGAGCAAACATTCAAAAAGCACAACCCAGAGTACCCTTTCAACTACACGTTTGTGGACGAAGCTTTTGCGCTCAAATTTGCGCGTTCCGAACGCATCTATCGCCTCGTCGTTGTTTTCGCTGGATTGACCATTTTTATTTCTTGCCTAGGATTGTTTGGTCTAGCGGCCTATACCGCCCAAAGCAGGACAAAAGAGATAGGAGTACGAAAAGTTTTGGGTGCATCCGTATTTGGTATTACACAATTACTTTCTAGAGAATTTTTGGTTTTGGTACTTATAGCTTTCGTTGTTGCCTCCCCGATCGCCTGGTGGGCAATGAGTAGATGGTTAGATGACTATTCCTACAAAATAGCTATCGAGTGGTGGATTTTCGCGCTCACGGCCTTATTGGCTGTTGTAATCACACTGGCTACCGTTAGCTTTCAATCGATCAAAGCTGCAATAGCAAATCCAGTGAACAGTTTGCGGGACGAATAAAACAACCTATTTAACAAAGACAAATTATGAAAACATATAACATAAAGTCGACGCTACGCTATCTGTGGAAAAACAAGTTATTCACAGCACTAAACATTGTCGGGCTGTCGATCGGAATAAGCGCATGTTGGTTGGTGTTCAGCATTGTGCAATATGAGTTTTCTTTCGACAAAGGTATTCCTGATGCCGAACATATTTATCAAATCACATCTGATAATGAATACGAAGGCGAGGTCGATGGCTTTGCTGGCGTCCCACTCGGGCTTCCTCCGCTCCTAGTAGAAGAATCGCTGGACGACGCCCTCGTTGTACCAATGTATTCCCAATATTTTGAACGGCTGTTTACGAACGAAGGTTATAAGAATACGCAGCTTACCTTTGACGAACAAGAAGGAATTATAGGAACACTTCCTACCTATTTTGAGCTGTTGCCATATGAATGGATTATTGGAAATCCAAAATCGGCATTCGCAGCACCGAAGCAAATCGTGCTTACAGAAAATCGAGCAAAAAGATATTTTCCAAACACGGATCCTGCAGATTTGATCGGAGAAGTCATGTTATTGGACACCATAGAATATGCAATATCTGGTGTGGTAAAAAATCTTTCCTTTCCGTCAAGCTTTCCCGCTGAAGTATTTACCGCTCTTCCACAAGATAAATGGAACAATCATAATTGGTCCGCGATGAATTCGGCTCACCTCTTATTTATCAAAACCAAAAACAAAGCTTCTTTAGATCATCTATTAACCCTAGCCAATAAAAGATACAAAGAAACTGCCGCAGAAGGTCATGCAAAAATGGGCCTGAAAGTAAGTTTTACTTCCTTCCCTCTGCCAGAAAAACATTTTGAGCCACAGTATGACACAGATGGTTTAGTCGTTGAAAAGAAAGTAGTTTATGGTTTGATTGCTATTGGCGGATTTCTGCTAATATTAGCTTGTATTAACTACATCAACCTGAGCACCGCACAGGTGCCACAGCGCGCAAAAGAAATCGGCATTCGCAAAACATTAGGCGCGCGCCCGTCCACATTAACATGGAACTTCTTCGCTGAAACATTCAGTATTTGCTTGTTCGCCTTAATTTTGTCTTGGCCGATTGTTTCCATCTTCAGAAAAGTGTATCCAGAGTTCATCCCAGATGGATTAGTTAATTTCTCCAATCCCTGGCTGATTACTGCTTTTGTATTCGGGCTAACTATTCTTATCGCGGTTTTTACAAGTCTTTACCCGTCTTATCTGATCAATAAGTTACGCTCCATCGAAACGTTAAAAGGTAAAATGGAAACACGGATTCAAGGAACAAGGCTTACCTTACGAAAAGGTCTGATTATTTTTCAGTTTATCATCGCTCAATTCTTTATTGTCGGTGCTATGATCATGGCATACCAATTAAATTTCACGTTAAACAAAAATTTGGGATTTGAGCACGATGCAGTAGTAACGGTACGAATGCCTTACAAATCCTATCAAAATGCAGATGTCGATCCGCTTCTATATAAACATGCACTTGCTAAGCGCCCAGAAATATCAAAAATTGCTATGGGACACGAACCCCAAAACTCCAATCATTGGGGAAGCATTTATTATCTCGCATCGGATACGGGACAAATTCAACTTTCTTCTGCATATAAATATGTAGATGAAGATTTTATAGATCTCTACGAAATCAACTTATTAGCAGGAGAAAACCTTCCACATGGTGATACCATGCGAAATGTTTTAATCAATGAAACTGCACTTAAGATGTTGGGCATGAATAATCCCGAAGATGCTATCGGTAAAAAACTAACTTACGATGCGGAAAGATCGCACACCATTTTAGGCGTATTTAAAGATTTTCACCAAAAATCATTACGTAACAAAATGGAACCGTTATTATTCGAGTCATCTACCAAATCGGGACATTTACAAGTTTTCCATATCAAACTACCGAAAGATCGTCAACAATGGAAGAAGACATTTGCAACGATGGAAAGTGAATGGAAAAAATTATATCCAGACGCTCCATTCAGCTATGAATTTGTGGATGAGAAAATAAAAAACCTTTACGAAACAGAGCATCGTACAGCAAAACTCGTTGATTTGGCAACTGCGGTAACCATTTTTATCAGTTGTTTGGGATTGTTTGGATTAGCCACTTTAACAGCATTTCAGCGCACCAAAGAAATTGGCGTTCGAAAAGTGCTGGGCGCTTCGGTAAGCGGCATTGTAGGATTACTTTCCAAGGATTTCGTAAAACTAGTCTTGATCGCGATTATCATCGCTTCGCCAATCGCCTGGTGGGCGATGAATAAATGGTTGGAAGATTTTGCTTACCGCATCGACATTCAATGGTGGATGTTCGCTTTAGCGGGCGTGCTGGCAATTGCTGTTGCATTGTTGACAATCAGCTATCAAGCAATCCGCGCCGCCATTACCAATCCGGTGAATAGTTTGCGGGATGAGTAGTGGGAAGTAAAAATTAAAAAGGAAAAATTAAAAAGTGAGAAATTGGAAGTCAGAATATCTAAGTACTAAATACTAGACTCTACTATCTCAATACGCACATCTCAATACGTAATGTTATGATAAAAAACTATATAAAAATTGCTTGGCGAAATTTCAAGAAAAATATTCTTTTTTCTGGATTGAATATTCTGGGTTTGGCCGTAGGTTTTGCGGGTTTTATTTTATCCTATCAATACATCAACCGGGAAACCAGTTTTGATCAATGGAACCCGAATTTAGAAAACATTTATCTCGTTGGGCTTACTCTCAATGGCGAATACACGGATCAAACACCTCCATCTTTAGCACCGGCAATTATGGAAGAGTTCCCTGAAATCATACTCGCCGGCCGTAAAATGTCCTATATTTACGGCACCTACCCTATTTTCGGAAAAGAAACAGTGCGTGTGGAAAATACTGTGATGGTCGATTCTGCAGCCGCAACCATCTTTCAAATGAAAACAATAGATGGAAAACCGTTTAGCGCGTTCGAAAGATCGGAAGGTACTATTGCTAATCAAGAAATCTCAGCACAGCTTTTCTCAAAAGATTCGCTTCCAAGCACTGAGAATCCTATCGAACTGCGTTCACTTTCCACACAGGTCGACTTCTACGAAACGTTCTATGGTATTGCCGAAAAACGGAAGTTGTCGGTAATCGATTATGATATGCTGCTAGTAAAGCGTATTTACGACGAGGTGGATAATGGCAATCCTTTCACCTTCGAAACTTATATATTGGTTAAACCCGAAACGGATATCGCCGCCTTAGAAAATAAAATAAGCAGCTACTACGAAAATCATACTTCTAAAAATCACATCGTAAAATCTTCTGCTTTTGCTGATGGAAAAGTGTATTTAGATCCACTGAAGAATCTTCACCTACAACCAAAACATGGTTCGAATATGCCGTACCTTACCATTTGGGTATTGGGGGGATTATCAGTTATTATTTTGATATTATCGGCTATCAACTTCACCAATTTAATAATTGCGCAGTCTGAAATCCGAGGAAAGGAAGTCGGCATAAAAAAGCTATTCGGAATCTCTAGAGGAGCATTGATCTTTCAGTTTATATTGGAGGTTTTCTTACAATGTGTGGTTGCTGCTTGCCTCGCTTGGTTTGTTTTGATCATTTCCAGCAATGCGTTGACCAAATGGTTCAATGACGACCTGACGGAATATTTATATCACACTGATACGATGGTCCAATTGTTATCCGCAGTTTTCATCGTAACGATCATCGCGGGCACATATCCTGCATTATCTTTATCCGGTTTCAAACCAATCTCTGTTTTGCGTGGAAGCATGCAAACGTCGCACGCGCGCATCGGATTTCGCACAGTGCTACTCACCTTTCAGTTCATCATCGCTAGCATATTTATATCCGGAATCATAATTATCAACAACCAGCTTGACTTTATGCGGTCGAAAGCACGCGGATTTGAAACAGAACAAGTAATCAGTTTCAAAGGGATGTCTTTAGTATATGAAGTTGGCAATGGTTGGAAAAATGATTTCCGGAATCGTTTAATCAATTCGGGAACGATTACGCACGTTGCCACCACATCGAATAGCCCGGCGGAAGGACAACCACCGGCGAAAAAGCAATTCTCGGGTGGTCGCAACAAAATGGAAGTAGATTTAGTAGGTATAGATTTAGATTTCTTTGATTTATTGTCCATTCCTACCATTGCAGGAAGAAGCAAATTGACTAATCAAGAATTCGAAACTGACACGGTCAATCACTTTGTAGTAATCAACGAAAGTATGGCTGCCGCTATGGAAGTTGACAATCCAGTTGGCCAAAAGATTAGCGGATGCGATACGGATTTCACTGTCGTAGGCGTGGTGCAAGATTATAAAGCATACGGCTTCGAAAGCAAAGTAGCACCATCAGCCTATATTTTCAAAGATGAATGCGGAGTCGGTTCTTATAAACTGGACGTTTTGATTCGCACAGAAAAAGGAAAGACAAAAGATGCAATCTCTACGATGGATGCAGAATGGAAGAACAACCCCAATTCCGACCGACTTCCATTAAGCTATACATTTATGGATAGCAACTATGCACAATTGCACGAAAAACAAGAACAACTAAAAAATGTGTCCAGTGCTTTTGCATCTTTAGCAATTGCTATTGCCGCATTAGGTTTATTTAACCTTGCAGCTTTTCATGTAGTTTCTAAAAGAAAGGAAGTAAGTATTCGAAAAGTACTTGGCGCAAGCGTTGTGCAATTATTCTTTCTGCTGAATCGACCTTTTTTAAAAGTATTCGTTGTATCAAATCTTATTGCCATACCCGTAGGATTTTTCTTACTTAAACGTTGGTTGCAAAATTTTGCTTATCAGGTTGACGTAAGCATCTGGCCATTCGCAATATCCGCTGTGAGCTTAATTATTATCATGGGGATTACGATCACCGTGCAGTCGCTCCGCGCCGCCATCGCCAATCCGGTAAACAGTTTACGGGATGAGTAGTGGGAAGTAAAATTAAAAAATGAGAAGTTAGAAGCCGAAAGTGAGAAATTGGAAGTCAGAATATCTAACTACTCAAATATCATAACGAAATCTTCCTCCTGCTCTTCTTGCGAAAGGACAGAAAGCAAATACAATTCGCAGCCACGAGCATCCATAGGAGGATTTTTATCGTTTGAGCACACTTCTCGAAGTTTCAGCTGATACTGAAAACCTTCAACGTACAGGCTATCAAAGCCAATGATGCTGGGATATCTCGTGTGTACAAAATTTCCACCATGTTCTTGAATGGCATAGTAGTATCCAATAAATGATATTTCGTCGCGATAAATTTTATTCTGCATGACAATCGCTTCAAATTCTCGCTCCGTATCCGCAGGAGAAATATCCTCTTTCTGGCAGGATACGAACAAAGTAATAGCGACTAGCCCGAGGAAATATTTTGACCACTTCATAAGGCGATGATTAATTGGTAGACTGCAAGTTACACAAAATCAATTATAATCGCGAACGCTTCGTTTGATAATCTCGGGATCGGTTCATAAGCGAACGTCGGAACGCCGAATCCAATTCCCAACTTTCGCCTGGTCCCCATTCGAATAATTCATTGTTAATGAAATATGTCCAGATCGGTCGAACTTCATTTTGATCGGTCAATGAATTGTGCTCATAACGCACATATTCCAGCACCTCAATCACATCTCCCGCCTCCGTGGTATATGCCGACACGACCATCTGCGGCCGACCAAGCATCTCCATGACCTCTTCTTTTTGCATACCAATGCGCACATCGGCCATGTTCAAAGCGATTTGCTGTTTCATTAATCCGCACCCAGAAAAGAATAACAATGCGGTAAGTAGCGGTAAAAATAGTGACGTCTTTCTCATAAAACAGGGGTTTTGAAAGTAGGACAGCGAATTTTACCGAAAGTATTAATACGGTGTAAAATATTTTTCATCTTGAAGATAAAAGCTCCATTCAGAACGACATTCGATCTTCAATAAGCTTTGTCGATTTGGAAATTATCGATGTGAAACAATATCTTTGTAGATCGTGAAACGTTGCATCGTCGTCATATTGAGCTTATTGGTTTTAGCACAGAGCGTTTCTGTGCTGGCTGTTTATGCAGGCTTCTATGCAAATCGAGATTATATTGCCAAAAACCTGTGTGTAAATCGGAATATGGAGAATTCGATTTGTGGCGGACAATGTGTGTTGATGAAGAAGCTGAAGGCTGCACAGGAGCAACAGCAGGAAGATTTCTTACGACAATTGCCTTCTATTTCTGCGTATGTTGTTCCTCAATTTGAAAGGTTCGAACCGAAACAACGTCAAGTTATCAATCCGGAAAATAATCCCAGCCAATGGACTTCCGAAGCGTATGCGTTTCAATTCTACGACGCGATTTTTAGACCGCCGCTAGCGAAAGCTTAACTAATCCTACCCTATTTTTTAGTTTTCGCTTCTCGTTATTTTTATGAGCAGCCATTATTGTATATCCCAGCGATAAATCATGCTATGGAATCTTCGCGGTCTTTAAAAGAACATATTTACAATCTCCGAATCGACGACGCTTGCGCGCAAGCAACAAACTTTTGTGTGCTACAGATTTCGAAAAATGCTGTATTTGCAAGTCAGATTGCTCAACAGCATAAAGCTGAATTTTACTGTTTACTTTTTCTGCAAAGCGGAAAAGCAACGGTTTACGTCCAGAATGACGAAGTTCAATTGTATAATCAGCAAGTAATTATTATCAATCCATCTTCTTTACGCAGCTTTCAGTTTTCGGCGGACGCAAAGGCGTATGTTATTTGCTTCACAGAAACGTTTTTCTCCTTAAGATACCATGATCACATACTTCAGAAATTTGCTTTTTATAATCAGGATAAAAGCACATTTCCCATTTCGATTGATGATCAGAAAAAATGGATAAGCTTGATGGACTTTATGCTTCAAGAAGATGTAACATATCCAACATCGCAAGCTACGCTCCGGTCTTACCTAAATATTTTGCTTCAGGAAACTGAAAAATATTTAAGCGACGAATCCCATCAAAAACATGTCAACGAAAAAATCACTCACTTTATGCAGTTGGTAGACGAGCAATTTCGACATCACAAAAATCCATCGTATTATGCCGATCGATTGCATATTTCGCCGGGCTATCTCAACAAATTATGTAAGCTAGAACAACTTAATACGAGCAGTGAAATCATTAGAAACCGCATCTTGATGGAAGCAAAACGACTGCTCAATCATACTAAAGACACGGTATCTGAGATTGCTTACACACTTGGATTCGAGAGTCCATCATACTTCAACACATTTTTTAAAAAGAATGCCGGTATTACGCCAGAGAAATACCGTAAACAAGAACTTACTTAAATCCAAACAAATGAAAATCAGAAATTATCACTTCCTATTCGCAGCCTTAACAGCT
Source organism: Sphingobacterium corticis (assembly GCF_042684745.1). Taxonomy (NCBI): domain Bacteria; kingdom Pseudomonadati; phylum Bacteroidota; class Sphingobacteriia; order Sphingobacteriales; family Sphingobacteriaceae; genus Sphingobacterium; species Sphingobacterium corticis. The sequence goes on from NZ_JBHUMA010000009.1 coordinate 129,452, forward strand.
CAACTTTTCCTATTCGCTTGCAACGGTATCCCAAAATCTGACAAAAAAGAAGCGGATGAAAGCCATGAGCATCATCACAAACCAAGTAAAAATGCCGATGCATATATTGACAGCCTAAATAAGGGATTGGTTAAAGTAGATTCGTTGAAAGGAAGTCCGCAACGCATAGCCATGACAAACGTTGGAGATGCACATATTCACATCAGCTATCGTTCTCCAGGCGTAAAAGATCGTGTGATCTGGGGTGGACTCGTTCCTTACAATCAAGTTTGGGTTACGGGCGCGCATAGCGCTACCAGCATTTCTTTCAGTCATTCCGTTAAAATCGCTAATCAACACGTTGAAGCAGGAACCTATGCGATCTTTACGATTCCAGGTGAAGATGAGTGGATTTTTATTCTGAACAAGAATTACCGTCAACACCTTGCTGATGACTATGATGAGAAAGAGGACGTATTGCGTATAAATGTCAAACCTGAGCAACACGACATGACGCAACGTTTAACATACGAAGTGATTGATTCCGGCGAAAACCACGGAACCGTAAGTATCGCTTGGGAGAAGCTGAAATTAGCAATTCCTTTCGTTGTGCAGTAGTTTTAAATACGCAAAAGGTAAGAAACGCAGGAAGATGCACCCAATACGCTAACCTCCTGAGTACATACCCCTAAAAATCGATTAGTTCGTAACATTACGTAAAAGTTGATGTTGATAATGGTAAACAATACGACACGCCATGAATCGATATACACTTATCATATTACTAGGAGGCGTAATAGGTTACACCTCCTGTTATAACCGAAGCGCGGAGAAGGAAACCCCGTTGCAAGAAACAAGCACAAGAGAAATGAATCCCATGCTGAAGAGCGATTCAGCAAGTCGGGATACGATGTCAGACGAGTCTTTAGATCCGATGATGGATACACCTGCCACTATCTAAGCTTTAGTAGGAAGTTTTATTTCAAAATACATATTAACATAAACAACATATTATGGGCAAGCTAACAGAGAAGAAAATTGCGATTTTAACAGAAGATGGATTTGAGGAAATAGAATTAACAAGCCCAAAGTCGGCATTGGAAGAAGCTGGTGCGACGGTGCATATTATTTCTCCGAAAAAAGATAAGGTGAGAGCGAAAGAAGGCGATGATTGGAAAGGCGATTATCCAGTTGATGTAACGTTATCCAATGCATCTGAATCGGACTATGACGGCTTATTAATTCCGGGAGGTGTTATCAACCCCGATAAGTTAAGGGTAAATGAAGCGGTGCTTTCGTTCGTAAAATCATTCTTTGATGCTGGGAAGCCAGTATCAGCAATTTGTCATGGCCCTCAAGTACTGATCGACGCAGAAGTTGTGGAAGGTAGAAAAATTACATCTGTAGGCGCGATAAAGAGAGATTTGATCAATGCTGGTGCTCATTGGGAAGATAGCGAAGTAGTTACTGATCAGGGTTTAGTGACCAGTAGAACACCAGAAGATTTGCCTGCTTTCAATAAAAAAATAGTGGAAGAGTATGCGGAAGGCAAACACAAAGGACAACACGCGTAGGACTATAACGCAACAACTATATATATGAAAAATGGGCAGACCGATCAAAACGGCTGCCCATTTTCCTTTTATCTTATTGTCATAAACATCCCTTAATCCAAATCGGACATACTCCGTTTTCCGGCTTCCAAAATTGGAATATTTCCTTCCGTCGGTACGTAAATAATTTGGCTAATCGTTCCAGCTTTCAAAGCTTCACCAAATGCTCCAATAAATTCTTGCTTACGATATTCTGGGTAGCGCTGCGCTGCTTCGCCCATAATCTTAATAGCTTCAGCTTGCAGTGTTGCTGCTTCTTTTTCCGCTCGAGCTTGCTCAATCAAAATTTGTCGAGATTGTGTGGCTTCCGCCAAACGCGCACGTCCGGCCATTTCTTGCTGCCAAACCGAATAGCGTGGCAATCCAAACATTAATCCGAGAATGATTCCGATAGCTACTACCACAATCAACAAAACAGGAAGTATTTTCATATGTAATTTTTTATTTTGATGGCCATATGGAATGTCCTGATCACTTTAATTGGTATTTGTATTGCGCAATCATAGACATTTCACATGATATCTTAGGTATTTGTAAAAATATACGAAAATTTCCGCTTTCGATCAATACCTGTTCACTTTCGAACGAAATATTGTCCATTATCGAACAGTTAACAATGCCTTCAAAAATATTAAAAAACTAAAAATCAATGAGTTAATTATTAGGTTTCAAATTTGGTACAGCAGCATTGACGTCATTGCAGAAAGTTTTTGCGAAAAATGACAGATTAACTCAACCAACATGACAACGAATATCAAAAATGCTTGGCGAAATATACGCAACCACAAATTATTCAGCACTCTGAACATTGTCGGCTTGGCGATTTCTTTTGCGGTAACCATCTTGCTTCTATCTTTTGTGCAAAAAGAAACCAGCTTCGATAAGTTTCACACAAATTGGGAACATATTTACCGCGTGAATACGCAGTTCGACGCCGAATACAATAGTTCGAAGTGGTCTCGATTGCCAAACGCCGTTGCGCCGGCGATGATGGCGGAAGTTCCCGGTGTAAAAAATGCTGCTCGTTTGGTAAAACGCGATTTTGGTGCGATCGCGTCCATCCGAGTTGGCGAAGAAAGCTTTAGCGAAAACAGCATTTACCTTTCAGATTCCAGCCTATTCAGCATCTTCGATTTTCATTTCGTTGAGGGCAATGCCGCGCAAATATTCGAACATCCAAACAGCGTCGTAATCTCCACATCCACGCGCGATAAATTCTTTCATGGCGAATCGGCCGTTGACCGATTGATTACCGTAAATAATCGTGATACCATGCGTATCAGTGGTGTTTTCGAGGATATGCCTGAGAATAGCTTTCTAGATTGCAATGTTGTCTACAACATTATGGACAGCTGGATGGGGAAAGATGTGTATTGGTCAAATTCGAGTTACGAAACCTATTGCCTATTGGATCCAAAAGCTAATCCGATGGAAGTAGAAGCGAAAACGGATGCGCTGCTGGATAAATACATGACTCAAAATCGCTTCTTGACGCAACTATTCTTACAACCTTTGAAAGATATTCATTTGCATTCTAGCGAGCTGAACGAAAGTTATTCATCCCGATCCGGTAGTTATTCCAGCATCAAACTAGCAACGATTCTGGCAATAATTACCTTAGTGATTGCCTGCATTAATTACATGAATTTGGCAACAGCGCGTTCGTCCAAAAATGCACGCGATGTTGGTGTCGCAAAAGTGCTTGGTGCAAGCTCGGCGCAGGTAGCGAAGCGTTTTTACACGGAAGCAGCCTTAGTCACGCTGATTGCTATTGTGATTGGTTATGTGCTCGCGATTCTCGCATCGCCCTATTTCGAACACATTACGCAATCGCAATGGGGCTATCAAGAACTCATCAACCCAACATTAATCGGAATAACGTGTATGCTCTGGATTGCGATCACCTTATTGGCGGGAAGTTACCCGGCATTCTACATGACACGCATTCGTCCACTTATCTTGATGAATCAAAGTGCGCTGAAAAACACATTTGCCAACGGAATGCGCCGCGTGCTTGTCGTAGCTCAGTTTTCGGCCTCCATTATTTTGTTGAGTTCCATCATCGTGATCGCGCAGCAAATGAACTATATCAGCAATAAAGATTTGGGCTATGAGCCGTCCGGAGTACTTGCAATATCGATCAATTCCTTGTCGTCAAGAACACAGCTTCAGGCACTAACTGATGAGATCAGCAAGTTGGCAGGAACGCAGGATATGGTGGCTGCGCAAAGTTTGATGGGTGACCGCGAAAGCGGGAAAAATGTGTACAAAAATGTAACGGACGAAAAAGGATTGGATATTTCAACAAACAGCGTCAACGGTCCGATTGTCAACACATTTGAGCTCAATCTTTTAGCAGGAAACGATCTTCCGGCGAACCTATCAGAAACAGATACAACCTGTTACGTACTGATTAACGAAACGGTGGCGAAGTATTTAGGTTATAAAAATCCGGAAGATGCCGTCGGAAAACCAATTATTACAGAAATGCGAAGAAACAATTCGGTCATATCAGGGGTGCTTCGAGATTTTCATTATACTTCATTAAAGCAGTCGGTTGGCGGTTATGTGTACTATCGCATGAATCGTCCGAACGAATCACAAATGCATTTGTTCACACGTTTTCAAACCGCCGACATTGGTAATTACGTGGCTAGCGTGGAAGAAGTTTTCAAGAAAAATGTGCCGGAAGGTGCGTTCGTATACGAATTCACGGACGACCATGTTGCCAAAATGTATAAAGAAGAAACGCGTACTGCCAACATTACGGGATTGTTTTCTGCTTTGGCCATATTAATTTCCTGCTTGGGATTATTCGGATTAGCGACATCCACGGCAGAACAGCGCATTAAAGAAATTGGAATCCGAAAAGTTTTAGGTTCCAGCGTTAGCGGCGTTGTGATGCTGCTCTCTAAAGATTTTGTTAAGTTGGTGTGTTTATCAATTGTCATCGCCACACCGATTGCATGGTGGGCGATGAACAGTTGGTTGGCCGATTTTACATATCGCGTCGCGTTAATGTGGTGGGTTTTTGCCGTTTCGGGATGCATAGCGATTATCATCGCGTTATTAACCGTAAGCGGACAAGCTTTGCGCGCTGCTTTAGCAAATCCCGTAGAAAGCTTACGCAACGAATAAACAATTATTAATCATTATTTACACAACATATTCATTTAAAACAGACCTAATTATGCGTTACATTATCTTCATCATCAGTTTTATCGCCAGCATTCTTTTTGCGGAAGCGCAACAAAAAGATGTGTCATACACCCTTAAAAAGTTTTCGTCTTCCTCTATCAAATCATTAGATGCAACTACCGTCGGCGGTTGGGTTCGCGTGGATGGCGGCAGTCAAAAAGAAGCTTCTGTCGAAGTAATCTTAAATCCGAATGGTAATTCTTGGCGTTCCAAAGACGGCGATCTGAAAACTACATTCGAGCGCGAATTTGATTTAGAATTGGGCGTAAGCTCCGGCAAATTGGTAGCGAAAGTGAAACGTAAAAATGGAAAAAATGGCAATAGTCCGCTTTCTATTTCCTACATCATCACCGTTCCGACAACTATTCATTCCCAAGTAAAAACAGCAGGCGGAAGCATCAAAATGAACAATTTAAAAGGCAACCAAGTATTTTCTACTGCTGGCGGAAGTTTAACGGCAAGTAACCTGAGCGGAACGATTGATGGGAAAACTTCCGGTGGAAGCATCACGGCAACGGACTGCGATGGCGATATCCAAATCTCCACTTCTGGCGGTTCTATCCGTATGGAAAATTTGAAAGGAACAATTATCGCTAAAACGGCAGGTGGATCCATCACCGGTAAATCTGTCGACGGCAAATTGGACGCATCCACTTCCGGCGGATCCATTCGTCTAGAAGAAGCATCTGGGGATATAAAAGCTGCAACTTCAGGAGGAAGCGTAACTGCGTCGGTAACGGCAGTAACTAGTCCATTGCATTTCACCACTAGCGCTGGCAGCATCAATCTCACTTTACCAAAAGGATCGTATGATTTGGATTTGAGCGGCAGCCGCGTCAACGTAGATCATTTGCAGAACTTTTCCGGCAGCACACAAAAAGGAAACATCAAGGGAAGCTTGAACGGAGGTGGATATGCTGTTAAAGCAACCACGTCGGCTGGTTCGGTAAACCTGTCTTGGCTATAATTCACTATGCAAAATCATCTAAAAACCGCTTGGCGGAATATCCGCAGAAAAAGTGCTTTTAGCGCCATCCATGTCTCGGGCATGGGTGTCGCTATTGCTGTTGCAACCTTGTTGTTCCTAACGGCCATGTTCGAATTGTCCTTCGATAATTTCCATTCCGACCGGGACAAAATCAGTATGCTTTATTTTAAATTGAATCCCGTCGCGGGTGATCGATTTGGAGAAACTATGCCAACGCCATTTGCTCCAACGCTGAAAGCAGAGATCGAAGGGTTTGAACAAATCACACGTTATTATCAAGGCGGTGCACTATTTCGGAATGGCGACAAACAATTTCAATCCGATACGAAATTCGTTGATCCAGCGTTTTTCGACGTGTTCAATTTCACCATCGAAAAAGGTAGCAAAGCGAGTGCACTAAAAGGTTTAGATGATATTGCGTTAACTGATCGCTTGGCGACATCATTGTTTGGAAATAGCGATGTGGTTGGGAAATCGGTGGAAGTTTACCTGAACGGCATTTGGACGACCAAGATGATTTCCGCCGTTATGGATGATATTCCGAAAAACTCCAGTTTGCAATTCACGTCGCTTATTCGTTTTGAACACAAGCCGATTTACAAAGAATATTTAGACCATTGGAATCACAACGATCATACGGTATTTGCTAAATTATCCTCCGAAAATCTACAACCATCGGTCTTTCGCGAGAAAACAAAACCATTTCTAGAAAACCATTTCAAAACGCATATTGAGGAGTTAAAGCGCGATGGTGCAAGTGCAGATGCGAAGGGCGATTATCTATCGTTACATGCACTTTCCATGACCGACTATCACCTTAATAGCGATGGCCTGGGCGATGGTGGGTCGCCTACCTTTCCCTGGATTCTGTTATCCATCGCCGGATTGCTAATCTTTATCGCTTGCTCCAATTTCATCAATCTATCGCTGGCATTAGGCTTAAACAGAAAACGGGAAATCGGAACGCGCAAAACGCTGGGAAGCACCAACGCGCAATTGATCTTACAGTTTTGGTCAGAATCTCTATTGATTACCTCCTTTGCGTTGATCTTTGGTTTAGTCTTGGCAGCGTTGATATTGCCGATGTATAATGCCAATATGGGATACAGCATCAAATTGTATGAACTCCTAACGCCGATTAATTTATTTTTATTTTTGATCACTTTCCTATTGATCACGGGTGTTGCCGGAGGATATCCTGCTTGGAATAATGCGCGTTCTAACGTGATTGAAGCATTAAAAGGCGTAAAATCGGGTCGTAATAAAAATACGGTTCGAAATAGCTTAACGGTGGTTCAATTTGCTATTGCAACGTTGCTAATCATCGGCACTATCGTTATCAGCAATCAATTGCACTATTTAGCGAACAGACCGCTGGGCTACAACAAAGCAGAAGTTATCAGTATTCCAATCGGCGAAGGCATTGACGGACAGCAAGCGCTCGAACGGATGCGCATAGCACTATCGTCCGCACCGTTTGTCACGCACGTAACCGGAACCGACATTAACATGGGACGCGGTCGGGATGGCAGCATTTCCAATTCGAAGTTAGGGTTTGATTACGAAGGTCGCGGCGTGTCCACACATTATCTACGCATTGACTACGATTATTTGGATGCCATGGACATTGAGTTGTTGGCGGGTCGTGATTTTTCAAGAAGCTTTGGAACGGATACTAGTGCGGTAATTATCAATGAACAAATGGCCGCAGCTTTAGGCGGGATTGACAAAGCGTTAGGAAAGAAAATTGACATCGATGGTGAACCGACCATTATTGGCATTGTCAAAGATTTCAATTTTAAAGATCTAAGGCAGGATGTTGCCGCGCTAACCATGTCCATCAATCCAACTACGAATTTTGCGGTGAGGTATATATTTGTGCGCGTAAAAACCGACAATCTTGCAAAAGCGTTGGCCGACGTCGAAAAGGTTTGGAAAGATATTAATCCGAAAGCTATCAGCGAAGCTTCCTATTTGGATGAAAACACAGAAAATATGTATCAACGCGATCGTCGGTTCGCGCACATTATTGTTGGTGGAGCGATCGTCGCTATCCTTATTTCCTGCATGGGCTTATTCGCGATGGCGTTGCTTACGATTAATCTTCGCATTAAAGAAATCGGTATCCGGAAAGTATTGGGTTCCAGCATTTCGAGCATCGTATTATTATTATCTAAAGATTTTATCAAACTCGTTGTTCTGGCTTTATTGATTGCCTCACCAATCGCTTGGTGGATTATGCAGCGTTGGCTCAGCGATTTTGCATATCGGGTCTCGATTTCCTGGTGGATATTTTTATTGGCGGGAGCTATATCCATTACCATCGCGCTGCTCACCATTAGCGGACAAGCTATCCGCGCAGGAAGACGCAATCCGGTGAAGAGTTTGCGAGATGATTAAGAACTGATGTTATGTGGAAAAACTATTTGAACGTAACCTACCGCAACTTATTACGGTATAAAGCATTTTCGCTATTAAACATAGTCGGACTTTCTGTTGGTTTGGCTTCCAGCCTACTTATTTTGCTTTGGGTAAAACATGAGCGCAGTTACGATCAATTTCATGATAAATCGGCAAAAATTTATCGTTTGACCAGCGGGCTTTCTCAGGAATTCGTCGCTGCGACAACTCCACCTCCCCTAGCTGAAGATCTTCGAAACAATATTCCGGCAATCAAAGATTTTGTCAGATTGACGCACCGTGTGAATCATCTTTTCGAAAACGACGGAAAGCGCTTTGAGGAGAAAGAAGGCTTCTACGCAGATTCCAATTTCTTCCAGTTTTTCTCCTTTCCAATACTTCATGGCAATATCGCTACCGCGATGAACACGCCGGATGCCATTATCCTTACAGAAAAAATGGCGATTAAATACTTTGGAACATCCGATGTAGTTGGAAAAACGCTTCAAAAGGATCATAAACAAGCTGTGAAAGTTTCCGCGGTTTTGGCCGACCTACCGACCAATTCTCATTTGCAATTTGATTTTCTGATGCCTTTGTCGGCAATACAAGAAGGTGCTTGGAATTATCCGAGTCAAGATTGGCGAAACTACATTTATTACACCTACCTACAGCTGGATGATAATTTTGAATCGTCGCCAAACGCGATACATGCTTTATCAAAAGACATCATTCGGCAGTACCAAAAGCATGTAGATGCTTCAATGCTTAAAACAATTTTCAATTTACAGCCATTAACGGACATCCATTTGCATTCGCAAAATTATCAAGTCGATTTGGCCGTACACGGGCATCATCAGTATGTAATCACATTATCTTTTGTCGGATTATTCATCTTGATCGTCGCCTGCATCAATTACATGAACTTATCCACCGCACGCTCTGCACGGAGAGCTCGCGAAGTGGGTTTGCGCAAAGTGGTTGGTGCCCAACGTCGCCAATTGATTTTTCAATTCCTTGGTGAATCATTTTTAATTACCGCGCTTTCGATAATCCTATCTTTGGCGCTCGTTTTCCTTTTACTTCCTTCTTTCGGTTTGTTGATCGGAAAACGTTTATCCATCACGTTGTTCGATCGTAGTATGCTTGGCTACGTATTGGCCATCGTACTATTCACCGCCTTATTCGCAGGAAGCTACCCAGCCATTTATCTGTCTAGTTTCAAACCTTTGCTCGTACTGAAAGGTATTTTGACCTCCCAAAGAAGCGGGCATCGAATATTCAGAAACAGCTTGGTGATTTTACAATTCGTGGTATCTATCTTTCTTTTAGTCGGTACCATCGTAATTTATAAACAATTGGAATTCATCCGAAATCGCGATAATGGATTTGATAAATCGAATTTGCTTTATGTATCCATGAGTGGGGAAATCTGGAGTAAGCAATCGGCGTGGAAAAATGCCTTATCCGAAAATCCGCTAACCAGCAATTATACCATAACCGACGCACTTCCATCGAACCTAGTAAGCGGAACGGTCGATTTCCAATATGAAGGAAAAGATCCAAACTCAGAAATGGTGGTTCCAATGATGGATATTGATGAAAGTTTTGTCGATGTTTTTGGAATGGAAATGATTGCCGGACGAACTTTCTCTAAAAGCTACACAGATTCTACGAGCTATATTGTAAATGAGCGGATGGTAGCCGTTATGGGAATGACACCGGAAGAAGCTATTGGAAAGCCCTTTGCCGTTTGGAGCAAAAAAGGCCAAATTGTTGGTGTAGTCAAAGATTTCAATTTCAAACCAATTAGCCAATCGGTAGGTCCGCTTATGTTGCAATATAACCAATGGGGTGGAATGGCAGTTATCCGCACCAAACCTAAAGAATTGCAAGCCACGATCAATGCGATTACGAAGATCAACGATCAACTCAATCCGAACTACCCGGTGAATTATGGTTTCTTCGACGAGGATTTGGAGAAATTATATGCATCGGAACAACGATTAAGCAACTTATTTTCTGTGTTTGCAGGCTTGGGGATCTTTATTTCTTGCTTGGGATTATACGGATTATCTGCATTTATGGCAGAACAGCGTTTCAAAGAAATTGGTATTCGAAAAGTGTTGGGATCATCTATCCCACAAATCATTTTTCTGCTCATCAAAACCTTTATCAGCTTAATGGCAATTGCCATTTTAGTTGCTATTCCATTGTCTTGGTACAGCTCGATTCACTGGCTGAATGGTTTCGCATATCGAATTAATATGAATTGGCAAATCGCACTTTTTGCGACCTCAATCGCAGTATTTATCGCTTTGCTGACTATTGCTTTCGAATCCGTCAAAGCCGCCGTAGCGAGTCCGGTAAAGAGTTTGCGAGATGATTAAGGGAAGATTAGAAGTATGATCAGTGATGCGATCTAGCATTTCATATTTTAGCGAGTTATTTATCGTGAGATTGTTTCGTAATTTCCTTGCAAGGACGAAAAGATCGTCATCGCGACGCCGAGGCACGAGTGGTAAAGCGATCTGCAACGGCACATTTTAGCTAGCTGTCATCTAGCGAGATTGCTTCGTGATGACGACATCATTCGCTAAATAAAAATGTGTGACATAAAAACGATTGGGACAAGCAGAGTCGGTAATAATACAAAAGGAAAATAGAGAACCGCAACATTAGGTTGATCAAAAGCGAATTGTTGTATAGGAATTGGCGACGACAAAATCCCCATCAGTAACACTGAGGACAACGATATCATTCCGAAAACAGACCAAATTCTAATTATGCTTTTGAGCTTCGATTGATCAAAAAATTTCAATCCAATTAAAATTAGTAGTGCACACAAGCCAATTAAAATATCAAAATTATAACCTCGGAAGGTCATAATGATTGGCAGTTGATTGGAAATAAACAACTTGTAAAGTATAAACTCAACAGGTATCCTAAGTATGTGTATCAATAACAATGTCTTTATATTAAAACGTCTATTCTTCAGCAACTGAATAATGGTTAAACAAATCAAAGTTGTACCTACAAGGACGATCGCCAAGAAATGAGGCTTTTCTACAAATACGCCTTTTAGACCAAGAAAAGCGACAATAGAACTCCAAATAGCCAGTAGCATAATGGATTTCGCATCTTTTATTTCATAAGAAAAGAGGAATAAAGCCAGTATGGCGATTAATAAGAAAGTGATATCCATAGTTTAATAACTTGATACGTAAAGATACCAACTCAGCTATTTACAAACCTTGCCATATGATAATAAATCAACACGAGAATTGTACGCTTCCACAACGCTATCCATCAAAAATACTTCCCCAACAACAACTTCCAATCGAACAAAAAATACTATATTAGAAACTCGATACCATGAAAATATAAACGCTAAATCGAAAAAGCATGAACAAAATAATCACGTTGTTGGCTGCAGGTTTGCTGGGATCCAGTTCCTATGCAGTAGCGCAACAAAACCCTGTTTTCCCCGGCAATTACGCCGATCCTGAAGGGATTGTATACAATAACACGTACTGGATCTTTCCTACGTACTCTGCGCCATACGAAGAGCAGATCTTCTTCGATGCATTCTCATCCAAGGACTTGGTAAACTGGGAGAAGCACCCTCGAATCTTGGACAACAACGAGGTAAAATGGGCAAACAAAGCGATGTGGGCACCGGCTGTATTGGAAAAAGATGGAAAATACTACATATTCTTCGGTGCAAATGATGTGCACCCGGGCGAAACGGGAGGCATCGGCGTGGCTGTCGCCGACAAACCAGAAGGTCCGTACAAAGACTTGCTAGGCAAACCACTAATCCAAGAGAATGTTAATGGTGCGCAGCCTATTGACCAGTTTGTTTTCAAGGATAAAGACGGCACTTATTATATGTATTACGGTGGCTGGAAACATTGTAATATGGTGAAATTAAAACCAGATTTCACGGGCTTATTACCTTTCGACGACGGTAGCTATTATAAAGAAGTAACGCCAGAAAATTATGTGGAAGGACCGTTTATGTTTATCAAAGATGGTAAATATTACTTTATGTGGTCGGAAGGAGGTTGGACTGGTCCAGATTACAAAGTGGCGTATGCTATTGCAGATTCTCCATTTGGTCCTTTCAAACGTGTGAACACCATTCTGGAACAGGATCCGGCTATCGCTACTGGCGCAGGACACCACTCGGTAATTAAAACGCCCAATGAAGACAAATACTTCATCGTATACCATCGTCGTCCATTAGGTAAAACGAGTGCACACGACCGCGTTACCTGTGTGGAAGAATTGCATTTTGATGAACATGGACTTATTAAGCCGGTCAAAATGACTTTCGAAGGCGTCAGTCATCCATTAAAATAATCTATGATTTTTTAATAGTTTACATGCTGTTCGAAATTGGACAATCCACTGTTCAGTTTCGAACAGCTTTTTGTTTAATAAAAGAATTAAACATTAATAACCAAATACTTACCAGCTTGGCAATATCCTTGAAACTGCCGAATACATCTAACATATTATTGCATACATGATCGAACTTAAAAATATATTCAAGTGGTACAATGTCGGCGGAGCCAGAACATTCGTATTGAAAGATATCAATTTACGTATTGAGGAGGGCGAATTTATTTCCATTATGGGACCATCCGGTTCAGGAAAATCCACCCTACTGCATATTCTCGGTAATTTGGATATGCCCGACGAAGGAAGTTATCATTTCTTGGAGGAAGATGTGTACTCCCTTAAAAATAAAAAGCGCGCAGAATTATTTCAATCTCGTGTCGGATTTGTATTCCAATCCTATCATTTAATCGATGAATTGACAGTTTATGAAAACATCGAAACGCCGTTGATCTATAAAAATATTTCCGGTTCGGAGCGTAAAGCTATTGTCGCCGATATGTTAGACCGGTTTGGGATAGTCGGTAAAAAGGATTTGTTTCCGAATCAATTGTCCGGTGGACAGCAACAAATCGTAGGTATTGCACGCGCGTTGGCTGGATCGCCGTCGCTAATTCTGGCCGACGAACCTACCGGAAACCTGAATTCTCAACAAGGAGAAGAGGTGATGAAATTATTTAAACAACTTAATGAAGAAGGCGTTACGATCATTCAAGTTACGCATTCCGAGAAAAACGCAGAATATGGAAACCGAATTATCAACTTATTGGATGGGCAGGTAAAAGCTGGATAAGAGGTTTTTTGGTTTTGAGTTGATAAAGTTGAGGTTGTGGATAAGGTTGATATATTGTTGAGGCGTGAAGATGTTAAGTTTTTAAGTTGTTAAGTCGAGCATTTATGAAAATCTGTAAATATCTGTTTGTGTGATATTTTTCCGCTTCGCGTATCGGCTAACGGGAAATAATAAACGAATTTCCGTAGAACTAAAAAGCAAAAAGCCAGCGATCAGATAAACAGATCGCTGGCTTTTTGCTTTTTTTCAACCGAAAGCTTATGCTTTCTTATTCGGTTTTGATCCCATTTTAAACTGAAGCTTTCCACCATTAATGATGTCGGCATGTTTTAAAATGTAACCTTTCAACGGCTTTCCATTCAAACGAACTTCTTGCACGTAAACGTTTTTATCGCTTTGGTTTGTGGCTTCCACTTCGAATGTTTTACCATTTTCCAATTTTATAGATGCTGATTGTACAAGCGGACTACCTAACCAATAATCGTCCGATCCCGGCGCTATCGGATAGAATCCCATGCTTGAAAACAGATACCAAGCGCTCATTTGTCCACAATCATCATTTCCGCCTAATCCGTCTGAACCATTATGATATTGGTCTTTCAAAATCTTGCGAATCCATTCTTGTGACTTCCAACCTTCGCCTACCATCTGATACAGGTAAGCAACATGATGCGATGGTTCATTTCCATGCACATAGTTTCCGATAATTCCTTCACGCGTAATATCTTCGGTTTGCGCAAAAAACTCATCCGGCAAATACATAGTGAATAGCGAATCCAAATAGGTAGCCAATTTCTTTTTACCACCCAATTGTTCCATCAAACCTTCCGGATTATGCGGTACATACAAGCTGTAATTCCACGTATTTCCTTCGATAAAACCTTGACCATGTGTTTCCAACACATCGAATTTCTCACGGAATTTACCTTCCGCACTTTTCGGACGCATAAATCCGATTGATGGATCAAACATATTGCGCCAGTTTTCTGCGCGTTTCGAGAATACTTGGTAATCTTCTTCCCTATTCAAGTGTTTTGCCAATTGCGCGATGCACCAATCATCGTACGCATATTCCAACGTGTTAGAAACCGAAGTTCCATTCGCTTCATCAGGAACAAAACCTAGATCGATATATTCACCAATTCCTTCGTAGCGACGGTAGTTTGCTGTCGCGATACATGCATCTAACGCTTTATTTGCATCGCCTTTATAAACACCTTTCAATATCGCATCCGTGATAACAGAAACTGCGTGGTAACCGCTCATACACCAATTATCGTTTCCGTAATGTGACCAGATCGGCAACATTTTCAATGTGCTTTGATCGTAATGTGCTAACATGGATTCCACCATATCCGAATTCCGCTTTGGATTGACCAAATTCAGGTAAGGATGAAATGCGCGGAATGTATCCCAAAGGGAGAACGAAGAATAGTTCGTGAAACCATCTGCTTGATGCACCTGATGATCTAAGCCCCGATATTGTCCATTTACGTCCATGTATTCCGTCGGCATCAATGCCGCGTGATACATCGCGGTGTAGAAGTTTACGTAATCCGATTTAGTAGGTAAAGTTGCCTGAATGCGACCCAATTCTTTCTCCCACAAATCTTGTCCTTCGCGTTTGGTACGTTCGAAATCCCAATGCGGAACTTCTGCTTCCATATTCGCCAAAGCATTATCCATACTTACCGGAGAAATAGCCAATTTCACTTGGACATCTTCATTAGCTGCGACATCAAAATCGAAGTGCATGCGAATTTTCTTTCCGGCAATATCCGGGAAGTTATCCGTTTGGTCGAACTTACGCCAAAAGCCTTTGTAAACCTGTTCTTTTTCGAAATTCTTCGTCCCGTAGTTTTTAAAAGGTTTTGAGAATTTCATCGCGAAATGAACAACACGCGTGCGTGCCCACCCGTGAGTTTGGCGGTAACCAACCACGGTATGATCATCCAAAACGCGCACAACAGTCCATACATTTTTATCATCGTAGTTATAGATGCCGTGCATCAAATCGAAGATAATATGGCTTTCTCCAGCTTTCGAAAACGTGTATTTATGATGCCCAACGCGCGAACTCGTTGTAAGTTCCGCCGTGATATCATTCGCATCTAATTTCACCTTGTAGTAATTCGCTTCGGCTTCCTCATTGTCATGATTGAAGGCTGATCGATAACCACTTCCCGGTTTATCGGCTGTTCCAGGATTCAATTTTAAATCTCCGCTGGTCGGCATCAATAGAAAATCTCCTAAATCCGAATGTCCCGTTCCACTAAAATGCGTGTGGCTAAATCCAACGATCGTTGCATCGCTGTATTGGTAACCTGCACAATATTTATACACGTCGCCATTATAACGACCGTTTACGGCATACGGAATCGTATCGGTATCTGGACTCAATTGCACGGAGCCAAAAGGAACAGTAGGGCCAGGATAGGTATGCCCCATCTTCGCCGTACCAATCATTGGATCGACATAGTCGACCAATCGCTTATCTTGAGCTTGGGATGCTCCACAAACGTGCATCATCCCAAGCAAACATATCGCTGCTTTTCCTAAGCTGCTCATTCTGTTTATCATTATTTATATTTTCCTTCCATTTCTAAAGACAACGAATAAGGGAAGTCGGCAGCTTGCGTACCACGTTGCTTATTCGGTTGTGCTCCCATCGTAAAGTCGATTTTCGAACCTTTTTGAAGCTGTTCGTGTGTGATGAAGTTTTTCCCATGCGCTTTTCCATCTACACTAAGCTGCTGCACATATTTGTTTTCTGCGCTGTTCGCATCCGCTTGAATGGAAACTGTTTTACCGTTCGCTAAAGTAATTTCAGCTTTTTCGAATAATGGCGCACCGAAAACATACTCGTTTACGGCTGGACATACTGGATAGAATCCTAACGCAGAGAATACATACCAAGCAGACGTTTGTCCATTATCCTCGTCACCGCAGTATCCGTCTGGATATGGCGTGTACATGCGATCCATCGTTTCGCGTGCCCAATATTGTGTTTTCCAAGGTTCGCCAGCGTAGTTGTATAAATACACCATGTGCTGAATTGGCTGATTTCCGTGTGCATATTGTCCCATATTCGCTACCTGCATTTCACGAATTTCGTGAATCACGCCACCGTAGTAACTTTCGTCGAATACCGGAGGTAATGAAAATACAGAATCCAATTTCGTGGTAAATGCTTGATGACCGCCCATTAAGCGCGCTAAACCTTCAATATCGTGGAAAACGGACCAGCTATAGTGCCAGCTGTTTCCTTCGGTAAACGCATCACCCCAAGTGAATGGGCTAAATGGTTTTTGGAAAGAACCATCTTTGTTCTTGCCGCGCATCAATCCTGTGGAAGGATCAAATAAATGGCGGTAGTTCAAACTGCGTTTTTTGTATAATTCGATTTCTTTTTTCGGCTTTTTCAATGCTTTTGCCAATTGATAAATCGCAAAATCGTCGTATGCATATTCCAACGTTCTTGCCGCATTTTCATTGATTCCAACATCGTAAGGCACATAACCCAACTCCAAGTAATATGGTGCACCAGCACGACCAACAGCAGTCATCGGACCTTCGTTGTTCGCACCATTAAGCAACGCTTCGTACAATGTTTCAATATCGTATCCGCGCAAACCTTTTATGTGTGCATCTGATACCACAGAAGCAGAGTTGTTTCCAACCATGATGTTTGCATAACCTGGACTGCTCCATTCTGGCAACCAACCGCCTTCTTTATACGCGTTGGCCAAACCTTCTTGCATTTCCACATTGATTTCTGGATATACCAAGTTCAAGAATGGATATAATGCACGGAATGTATCCCAAAATCCAGTACCGGCAAACATGCGCCCAGGTAAGATTTTACCGTTGTATGGACTCCAGTGCACGGGCTCATTGTTTTTATCCAATTCGTACAATTTGTTCGGGAACAACACCGTACGGTAAAGACAAGAATAAAATGTTTTTAACTGCTCAAAAGTTCCACCGCCCACTTTAACGCGGCTTAAAGTTTTATTCCAAGCATCTTTTGCTTCATCGTGCACGTTAGCAAACGATTTAGCACCGACTTCACGACTTAGGTTTAGTTCAGCCTGTTCGTAGCTTATGAAAGAAGATGCTACGCGCATGTTGACTTGTTCGCCTCGTTTAGTTTTGAAACCGACGATTGCACCCGTATGATTTCCGGCAGCAGCATTTTCAGTCGCAGCTTGGTAAACGCTATCTTTCCAAATTTTCGTGAACGTTACATCCTTATCGAAGTAAATAACAAAGTAGTTTTTGAAATTCTCGTATTTGCCACGGCTATAACGACTGGAATAACCAACAATCTTGTTTTCTTCCGGAATAAATTTCACTTCCGATCCGCGATCGAATGCGTCGATTGCTACGAAAGAGCTATCGCCTTCCGGAAAGGTAAAACGGAATACCGCAGCGCGCTCCGTCGGCGTAATCTCCGTGGTAACATCTGCATCCGCTAAATAAACGCTGTAGTAATAGGGCTTTGCGGTTTCCGATTTGTGCGAAAACCAACTAGCGCGTTTATCTTGATCTATTTCCGGTGTTCCGCTACCCGGCATGATAGAAAATTGACCGTAGTCGTTCATCCACGGAGAAGGTTGATGCGTTTGTTTAAAACCACGCAATTTGTCGGATGAATAGGTGTACATCCAGCCATCGCCCATTTTTCCGGTTTGTGGACTCCAGAAGTTCATGCCCCAAGGCACAGCGATCGCAGGATAGGTATTTCCATTGGACATGGATACTTTTGAATCGGTTCCCATTAAGGTGTTTACCCATTCTTCAGGTCTTTCTACTTGGTCAATTTTTTGGGCAGAAAGTGTTCCGATCGAACAAAGTAACGATAGGGAACAAATTAAATAACGAAGGTTCATATTTCGAATATAACTAAAAAATTGTTCTATGCTTTATTATTAGCGGCAACGTAGGCAGCCCACAGCGTATCCAAATCCGATCCGGTCAGTGATGTCCAGATTTCCGGTGTATATGTTTTATTGCGCATCGCAACATCAAGAGCTTTCACCGTTCCTTTTTTCTTGTTCGTTTCAATCCAATCCAAGAAACGCGCGGAAATGCGGTAGCTGTTCTTGTAGTGATGATCTGGCTTCAGCTCTGGCAAGTTCCAATTTCCCGCTTTATTGTTTACGCCATATTTGTAGCGCACATAATCCGCAATACCTTCCACTAACCATCCCGGTCCGCTGTTGGAAGGATAAGCTTGCACAATATGCATCACTTCGTGTGTGACCACGTCGATATCTTCTGGCATTTTCTCCATCCAAGCTTGACTAATCACGATTTGACCATTGTGTGCGTAAGCGACACCATCATAAGCGGTATCGATTGTGATAGTCACTTCTTTCAAAGATTCTTTATTGAAATCTTTAACCAATTTGGGATAGTTCGTGAAGAATACATCTTGCAATCGCTGCTGTTGTTTTGCATCGAAAGTGGGATTCTGCGCATGAAAATGCAGCGTATAACCTTTTTTTGTAATGGTTTGCGGTTCTTGAGCCGAAGCCGAAAACGGCGAAGATGCTGCTAAAAGCAAAGCCACAGCGAAAGCCTTAAAAGCAGCTTTAAGGATTGAAAAGTTTAACATTGGAGTCGTTATAAATGTATAAAAAATGCTGGCTAAAAGCCATCTTAACAAATAAAAGTACTTGGAATTCAATAATATCGCTGTTAACGAAACCCCAACAAATTGTTAACAAAAAGTAAATCTACAACGCTTGACTAGTGCTTTTCCGTATCTTGAGGACATATATCGTTGAGTGCATTAAGAATAGATCGCTGTACACATGAAACTTACTTCTATCAATTTCATATACAAAATTGCCGCTGTATTGAGCTTTATCATACTCATTAGCTTATTGGTGTATCTGACGTATAATACATTTGTCCTTAACGACCAACAGTACCAAACCACCGAAAAACTTCTCATTAAAGAATCGTATTACAATGCTATCCGTAACGACAAGCTTTATCCTGGCGGACAGCGGATTTTCGACGAAAACATTAACACTAAGCTAAACTTATTAGATAGTTTGCAACTAAATGATGAGGAAGCATTACAGCAAACTGCGGAAAAAATTCTGCACGATATTCAGCGTGATCTTCGAAAGCACAACACCATGGACAGTGTATTTCATCAAATTATCCGCAACTTCCAACTTGGTGATGATTGGGAATATGCACTGAATGTAAATCGCATTCGGGTTTTCCTGACGGATGATCGGAAAGTTGATATTTATACGCCAGCGCCGATCACGAAAGGCGATCAGAGTACCACGTTCGGTATGAATGGCTTCCGCATTGGCGGAACATTGAAAAAACTTCGACCGCACAACGCCATCTCCGAGATTAATGTGAGCAGCGCAGAAGATTACAGTTATCAAGTATCTTTTGCCTTATTTGCCGATCGAAAAAATCGAACTTTAGCCCTGCTCCAACTCGTCGCCCCTGTGTTTCTATTGGGTATTTTCGCGATGGTTACCATTATCATTATTTACCTCGCTACCTATAGAAATTGGATTCGTCAAAAACGTTTGGCCGACATGAAATCGGACTTTGTAAACAGTATTACGCATGAGTTTAACACACCAATCGCGACGATACAGGTAGCCAACAAAACCTTAAAATCGCAACAACTGGTAAAAGAAAACAAAGGCATGGAAGCATTAACAGATGTAATCCAACGCCAATCTGCACGGTTGCAGCGGCTTTTTGCGCAAGTTTTGGATATCACATCGATGAGCGGTTATGCCTTAAAAAAGGAAAACACAAGTTTATCTCAGATCTTACACGATATTGTAGCCGACTATCAAATAAAAAGTAACGACTCCGCGATTGACATTTCTTTCCAATCCACTCTGCAGCAAGATGCTGTTGCCACAATGAATCCATTTTTCTTCACTACGATGGTATCCAATCTATTAGAAAATGCCATCAAATACAATAAGAAATCTGACAAAAAGGTTAAGGTTGAATTAATGGAACAACATTATACGTGGCGAATTCGGATTTCGGACAATGGGGAGGGCATACACGACAAAGAAATAAAACTGATATTTCAAAAATTTTACCGTTCAATGGAGAAAAGCGGAAGCGGATTGGGGTTAGGACTTTATTACGTTCGTCAGTGCGTTCAGGCGCATGGCTGGTCTATCGATGTGGAAAGCGTTATTGGTTTGGGTAGTACATTTATCATCGATATCCCTAAAAATTCGTAATATAGCTGTATGAAAACGCGCATTCTATATGTGGAGGATGAATCCGACTTAGGAAATGTTACCAAACAGTATCTGGAGTTGGTTGGGTTTGAGATGAATTGGTGTTTGGATGGATCGTCTGCGCTGAAAGCATACAATCAGGAGGCCTACGATATTGTCATTATTGATATCCAGTTGCCCGATATGGATGGATTTGCGCTAGCGAAGGAAATCAATCACATCAACGAACATGCTCATTTCCTATTTTTGACGGCAAGAAATTTAAAGGAGGATCGCATTCGCGGATTGGAATTAGGGGCGTTCGACTACATTACCAAACCGTTCGACGTGGATGAGTTAGTGCTTCGCGTGCGTAATTTTGTTAATCGGCAGCTACGCTATTCGGATACTCCAGTTGCTTCCTCTTCAGATGAAATACAGATGGATGACGTAAAAGTGGACTTAAAATTGCTCTCTATATCTATAGGTGACCATTTCAGCACCAGTCTTACGCTTCGCGAAATGGAACTTTTCACATACCTGTATCAACAAAGAAATCAGATTGTGAAACGCGAAGAAATTCTGCTCCACATTTGGGGTGACAACGATTATTTTTTAGGACGCAGTTTAGATGTGTTCATATCTCGACTTCGAAAGGTATTATCAAAATCGAGCAGCGTTAAAATTGAAAATGTATATGGGGTTGGCTTTAAATTGGTTTCTCCGAAATAGCATAAAATAAAACATTCCACGTATGACCAACAACGAATATCAAGCACTTGTATCCTTGTTGGACGATCCGGATCAGGATATCTTCCAGCAAATCGAACATACGCTGATTACCTGCGGGCCAGATGTAATTCCTTTTTTAGAAGAATCTTGGGAGGAATCTTTCAATCCCTTAGCGCAATCGCGCATTGAAAATATCATCCACAAAATACAGTTTGATCAGGTAAAAAACGATCTCCAGCTTTGGCAGTTACATAATTCATCGGATCTGTTGGATGGTTTGATGATAATCAATCGCTATCAATATCCGAACATGAATGAAGATCAGGTTTACTATCAACTGGCTGAACTTCGAAGTACGGTTTGGAGGGGTCTGATGTACGATATGAGCGCCATTGAAAAAGTCAAATTACTTAACAACATCATTTTCCGCGAGTTTGGCCTTTCCGGCAACACAGCCAATTACCACGATCCCCAGAATTCATTCATCAATCAGGTACTGGAAACCAAAAAGGGAAATCCGATTTCCTTAGCATGCATTTACGCTTTAGTTGCACAAAAACTGGATTTACCTATTTACGGAGTGAATTTACCGAAGCATTTTGTATTGGCTTACATGGATGAACAATCGCCACAAAAAGTTTTGTTCTATATCAATGTGTTCAACAGAGGACAGATTATGAGCGAAGAAGATATTTACGGCTTTTTGCGGCAGTTAAACCTACCGCTTTCGGAAGAATACACGATGCCTTGCGACAACACATCCGTGATTAAACGCGTGTTGCGAAATCTAATTTCCGCATATGAACACGTGGATAATCATGTGAAAAGAAACGATATTGAGCTATTGATGAACTTAATACAATAAACGTTTTTTTGAGGGCAGCTCGCTCAACTATTGCTGCAAGAGTTACTATCGACGACGTACTGTAGCTCGCGTGGTATCGGAACCGCCTCCATCTTCGGGAATTGTTCCACGTGCATCCAATGAAACACCAACCGGTGTACGTCCAGCGATTTGCAACACAGCGTTGGGAGCAACACCTCCTTCATCGTTAATGTTGAAACGTAGCACACCCGAGACAGCTCCAGAGATATCTACTGACGCATTAGCAACATAAATGTATTGCGCCCCTTCTCGCTTATCGATGGAAACACTCGACGGAGATCCCAATTGACTTTGTCCGCCTGAAATTACGCGATCCGGAGCTATTTGACTGTCACCAGTGTGTTTCGAAAACTCATTGAAGAAAAGAATACGCCCAGGTGAACCAACAGGAGCTTCCGTCGCTACCATCAGATCCAACGTCGGAGAATAGGCCATGCTCGTTAAATTTCTAGCAGTTGGAACAGATAAAGTAAAGTCTGGGTTGATATCTCTTCGGACGGAATCTGGACTATTGACCAACTTTTCAGTTAATTCGTTGTAAACCAAGATATCTGTCGAAGAAGAATTGTACGTAGAAACATACGTGCGATTTCTAGTTTCTTCCGGCCGAATACTGAGGTCGTGAACAAATAGTGCATAGACCGTCCTATTAGTAAAAGGGATTCGGTATGTAGGCAAGCTGATTCCATTTTTGGAACTCGGACGACGATACACATACAAGTCGGATTGCGTAGCACCCACTTGTGCCATAACCGAAGTTGGGCTAATTGTGGGTATTGTGCCGGTAGGCGCTGCTGCAGAGTTCGGCGCAAACAATAAATCACGATTTGGATGATAAACCAGCGAACGAACTGCCGTCAGCAATTCGGAGGTTATCACGCCTCGCTGTGCTAGTGAACCTCGCAACGTGTCAACGCTGTAAACCTGAATGGAATTATCTACGGCCCGAACATTTTGACCGGATTGAAATAAAAGTTGTGCTTCAGGACTGTAAACTACCGCTGAACCACCTAATGCATTAGTACGAAAACGTCTTGATATTGTATCGAACAATTCCGCATCTGCAGGTTCAACCAAATACACATTCTCTAAACCTTGTGTGTTATTTGTTGGTTGATATTCCGATGTGGAGATGTACAACCTACTTATCGGTCGACTGGGTAACGTAGGTTCATCATCATCTCGTAAACAGCCCACCATAGAGGTAGTGGCCAAAGCTAAAAGAACCAATCGACTCCAAATCTTCATGTGCGTAAATTATAATTCAACCACACAAAGGTAAAAAATAAACCGCAACGAAATATCGCGTCTCGCATTTCTTAACACATTCTGGCAGAAATCACTATTGATTACAAAAGTTGTTTATCGGTTGGAAATGAATAGTACATTTATGTACATTTGCCGTGTATGCAAAAAGACGAATCGAAAATCATCAGAAAACAGGTTCCTCGTTCGGATAAACGAGAACATTCTGTACCATTATATTTAACTTCTAGCTTCATTTTCGATAGTGCCGAGCAAGGCCGCGCCATTTTCGCCGAAGAAGAGGAAGGAATGGTTTATTCGCGGTATTCCAACCCAAATACTGATGAATTTATCAGCAAAGTGTGCATTATGGAAGATGCTGAAGCTGGACTATCATTTTCATCGGGTATGGCAGCAGTATTTGCATCCTTTGCAGCCTTCATCCATAGCGGCGATCATATCGTTTCCTGCCGTGCCATATTCGGATCAACACACCAGCTATTTACGCAATTGTTTCCACGTTGGGGCGTGACTACCACTTATGTTGATGCTGTACATCCCGAGCAATGGGAAGAAGCGATTCAAGAAAATACGAAGATCATTTTCTTGGAGTCGCCATCTAATCCGGGTCTAGAATTGGTCGATTTAGAATGGTTAGGATCATTGAAAAAGAAATATCCGCATATTCTATTTATGATTGACAATTGCTTTGCAACACCATATCTACAAAAGCCCTTGCAATATGGTTTCGATTTATCGATCCATTCTGCCACGAAATACATGGATGGGCAAGGGCGTGTGCTTGGCGGCGTAGCTGTTGGAAAGCAAGAATTGATTAATACGATGATGTTTTTCATTCGTCACACCGGACCTTCGATGTCACCGTTCAATGCTTGGGTAATTTCCAAAAGTTTGGATACATTAGGTTTGCGCATGGATCGCCATTGCTCGAACGCATTAGCTTTGGCAGAAGCTTTGGAACAAAACCCAGAAATTGAAGAGGTAAAATATCCATTTCTTCCGTCACATCCGCAATATGAATTAGCTAAGAAACAAATGAAAGCTGGTGGCGGCATTGTGACTTTTGTCGTAAAAGGTGGGTTTGAACGCGTTAAAAATTTTATTGATCAGTTGGAAATGATTCTTTGCACATCAAATTTAGGCGATAATCGTTCTATCGTAACGCATCCAGCCTCGACAACACACTCTAAATTATCAGAAGAAGAGCGATTGAATCTGGGTATCAAACCGGGGTCAATCCGATTATCTGTGGGCTTGGAGGATCAAGCCGATATTATTCAAGATGTAACCGAAGCTTTGTTGAAAACAAGGTAGTTCATCCAACCTTTCCGGAAAATCGCAAAGAGTACAATTTGCGATTTTCCTATTTAATATTGACATTTGTAGTTGATGATCAGAATTTTGTCCATATTTCTATTGATGATATACACCCTGACGAGTACGGGAGCAACGGTATATTACCATACTTGTGGACAGAATGCGCGCGTTTCCTTATCTGAAAATGAAACATCGCATCGTTCTTGTGCATTTTGTGCCAAAGAAGAACGTCATCATCAACACAGTAAAGATTGCTCGTCCAACCAAGAATCCTGCGATCATAAAAGCAATTGTTGCACCGACGTTCAAGTGCAATTAAAAAATAGCGACGAGCAAGTCGTTTCTGGATTTTTAAAAGCTTTCAACGTATTATCGCCAGCTGAAATTGTAATCCCTTGGATTATTTTATTTTACCAAAATTGGTTCGAGGAACCTACACAGAGCTTTTCTGCCATTTTAGATATTGGATCATTAAGCACCTACCCCGATCCATACTTATTGCATTGCAACTTCCGTATTTGATTTCTGTATAGATCAACATAAATCTGCCTTCACATAGGCAGCATTGTTTTACTATACACTAGAAATCACATGAAAAAAATTCTTTATATCTATATCGCCGTACTATTATCGGCATTACAAATTGCTTACGCGCAAGATCAATCGACTACCAAATTTGAAGTAGCAGGAAATTGCGGAATGTGCAAAAAACGCATTGAAAAGGCTGGGAAAGATGCCGGAGCAAAAGAAATCGTTTGGGATCCGAATACGGGTACCGCAGAAGTAACCTTCGACTCGAAAAAGACTTCACTTACGAAAATAAAACAAGCTATCGCAGCAGCTGGCCATGATACGGATGAGTTTCGCGCACCCGACGAAGTCTATGAAGCTTTACATACTTGTTGCTTATACGACCGCATGGGAGAAGAAGATCATGACGATCATGCACATGTAGGAAATGATCATAAAGGTCATGCAGATCACAAAAACGATAGCGGACACGACCATGACCACGACCATGAGTTACGCGGTGTCGTCGTGAATGAAAATGAGAATGGCAGCCTAAAACCGATAGAGGGCGCTACCGTTTATTGGGCAGAAGCTCCCCATAATAAAGTGCAATCTGATAAGGACGGCATTTTCAAAATCACACATGTGAAAGGCTACAAAAACATTATCGTGGAGCACACCGCGATGCAAGCCGATACCATTGAAGTTAAAAACCTACACGAAGTACTGGTTGTACAAGCGAAAAACAATGTACTTAGAGAAGTAGTGGTTTCTCGCAGACAAAAATCGAACTATATTTCTCGCATGAAGGCAACGCGCGTTGAAACGTTGACAGCGCGTGAGCTGTTTAAGGCGGCGTGCTGCGACTTGAGTGAAAGTTTTGAGACGAATGCATCCGTAGACGTAGTGAGCAGCGATGCCGTAACTGGAAGTAAACAAATTCAGATGTTAGGCTTAGCAGGAATTTACACACAACTGACGGTAGAAGGTTTACCGGGACCTCGCGGATTTGCGATTCCTTTAGGTTTAAATAGCATTTCAGGAAGCTGGATTGAGTCCATCAATATCAGCAAAGGAATTGGTTCGGTGGTTAATGGTTTCGAGAACATGGCTGGACAAATCAACGTAGAATTGAAAAAGCCAAATAATACCGATCGATTGTATTTTAATGCGTATGCAAATAACATGGGACGTACAGATGTGAACCTCAATGTATCTCAACAGATCAACGACAAATGGTCTGTAGGTTTTCTATTGCACGACAACTTTATGTACAACCGCCACATGAACTTCAGCAATAATGGGTTTCGTGATATTCCGGTTGGAAATTTATTCACTGGGGTAAACCGCTGGCATTATCAAAACGATAACGGCGTCATTGTTCAATTCGGTGTGAAATACCTTAATGATAGTCGCGTTGGCGGTCAAACGGATTTTGAGAAAAGCACGGATCAGTTTACCACAAATATATATGGTTTAGGTTTTACAAATAAACGTATCGAAGGTTTTGCTAAGGTAGGTTATGTATTTCCCACCAACCTACACCGAAGCATTGGATTACAATTATCAGGAAGCAATTACGATCAAGAAAGTTTCTTCGGTTTAACAGGGTACAACAACGAGCATTCGTCGGGTTACGCGAACTTGATCTTTCAGGATGTAATTGGCAGCGAAGCCCACAAATATAAAGTTGGCGCTTCTTTGCAATACGATAAATACCGTGAAGATCTTCGCTACACCGCTACCGACATCAACTACAACATGGGCAGGCAGGAACGAGTTGCGGGCGTTTTTGGAGAATACACATACAGCCCAGCAGAAAATTTAGATGTTGTTTTAGGATTGCGCCAAGACCATAATAATCTTTATGGTTGGTTCACTACGCCGCGTGGCGTTGTTCGTTATCAGCCAGCGACGAATACAACGTTGCGTTTAAGTTCTGGTCGTGGGCAACGCACAGCGAACATCTTTGCCGAAAATCTGGGGATTTTCGCCTCAAGCCGAAGCATTACGAATTTAGAAGGGATTGCTAATGGCGCAGGAGCTTATGGATTGCGTCCAGAAGTCTCTTGGAATACCGGATTCAGCATTGATCAGGATTTTCAATTATTCGGTCGTGAAGCAGGTGTTTCTGCGGAAATATTTCATAATAGCTTCCAAAATCAAGTTGTGATCGATTGGGAAAATCCGCGCGAAGTTGGCTTTTACAACTTGGATGGCAAATCCTTTTCGAATAGTCTGCAAACCGAATTCAGATTCATGCCTGCGCAACATGTGGAAGCGCGTTTAGCATATCGTTATTTGGACGTTCAGACTGATTATCAAACCGGGCGTATGACGAAACCACTTATCGCCAAGCATCGTGGATTTATGAACTTGGCTTACAATACGCACGCTGGCTGGTCGTTTGACTATACACTGAACGTAGTCGGCCCGAAACGTATTCCACCAACCACTGGCAATCCTCAACAATATCAGTTAGCTAATCGTTCCGAGGCTTATGTAACGATGAACGCACAGATTTCGAAGACTTTTGGCAAAAACAAAAATTTCGATGTATATGTTGGTGGTGAAAACCTAACGAACTTCTTCCAAAAAGATCCCATCTTAGCTTTCGATCAACCTTTCGGAGAAAACTTCGACACCAACATGTTGTGGGGACCGTTGACCGGTAGAATGTTTTATACCGGAATTCGCTATCACATCAAATAGTTTCGAAATATAGATAACGACGAAGCGATGGTTTTAAATATCAAAAAACCATCGCTTCGCTTTTTTAAACAGTTGGAGTGAGCTATTGCAAATGCGCACTGCTTAAAATTTCTAAGATTTAATCTACTAAGAATTGCTTCAATTCCTGATACAATCGAGCTGTGGGCAATCCCATCACATTCTCATAAGATCCATCAATTCGCGCTACAGCGATCCGTCCGATCCATTCTTGAATACCATAAGAGCCCGCTTTATCTAGTGGATTATAATTCTCCACGTAGTAATCAATTTCCGATTGTTCCAGATCGACAAACCACACGGCAGTGCGTTCTACAAACTGACGAACGCGTCCTTGGTAAGCCAAAGTAACGCCGGTGTACACGGCATGCTCTTTACCGGAAAGTCTTTGGAGCACACTTTTCGCTTCTTCGCGATCGGCAGGTTTACCCAACATTTTACCGTGTTCATCCGCCACCAAAGTGTCTGCGACAATAACCAATTTATCTGCGTATGTATCTGAAGAAAACACGCCCAATTTTACCGCAGCAATGGCTTTAACGATTTCTTCCGGACTGAGGGACGTATCAATATGCTCATCCGTTTCCGGAACTTCTATAGTAAAGTCCAGATCCAAACGTTGCAATAATTCTTGTCGACGTGGGGATTGAGACCCCAATATGATAGGAATATCTTTTAGCTTATCTATAATTGTCATATCGATTATTAAATACTTTTCGAATTAATTGTGCTTGGCCATTTGCCTTGAATTTTCAGTACTTTCTCTAAAATATCGCGTACCGCTCCGGCTCCGCCTTTCGCCGGCGACATATACCGACTAATTGCTTTGATTTCTTCCGCAGCATCGCTTGGGCAAGCAGGCAATCCCACCAACTGCATGGCATCCAAATCAGGCATATCGTCCCCGACATACAATACTTCACCTGCATCCACATCGAAATTCCGTATTAATTCTTGCAACAGGCTCTTCTTATCGGCAACACCAAGAAAAATGCATTCAATCCCTAAACCACGCAATCGCTTCTCTACACCGATAGATTGACCTCCGCTGATCACCCAAATTTGTATCCCTGTCTTAATGGCTTCCTGCATCGCGTAGCCATCGCGCACGTGGAACATCCGAAGTTGCTCACCGCTTTCGGTTACCAAAACTCGTCCGTCCGTCAGCACACCGTCTACATCCAGCACCACTACTTTGATCCGTTGAAATTCCCTCAAAATCATATGCTGCCAAAAATAGAGATAAACTTTTGGATGATTATTCCAATGGAACATTTGTCGCAAAAAAAAAGACCTTCCAATCGGAAAGTCTTTTTCATAAGATGCACTTCGTGTAATAAATTATTTTTTGCCCTGATCGTTTGGCTTTGCGATCGACGTACGCATATCCGTATCGGCTTGAATGTTTTGCATTTTATAATAATCCATAATCCCTAAGTTTCCATTACGGAATGCTTCTGCTAGTGCCATGGGTACTTGCGCTTCCGCTTCGATTACTTTAGCTTTCGCCTCTTGTGCTTTCGCGCGCATCTCTTGTTCGTTCGCAACTGCCATTGCACGACGTTCCTCCGCACGCGCATTTGCCACTTTCAAGTCGGCTTCAGCTTGATCCGTTTGAAGCTTCGCACCTACGTTCTCACCGATATCAATGTCCGCAATATCAATGGATAAGATTTCAAACGCCGTACCTGAATCCAATCCTTTTGAAAGAACAGTTTTCGAAATACGATCTGGATTTTCCAAAACATGTTTATGATCAATAGATGAACCAATTGTAGTTACAATACCTTCGCCTACGCGAGCCAATATCGTTTCCTCACCAGCACCACCTACTAACTGGTTGATATTTGCACGAACGGTGACACGTGCTTTTGCGATCAACTGAATTCCATCCTTGGCAACGGCTGCTACTGGTGGCGTATTTATAACATTTGGATTTACAGAAAGTTGAACTGCATCAAACACATCACGTCCAGCCAAATCGATTGCTGTAGCTAATTTGAAATCCAGCGGAATATTGGCTTTATCAGCAGAAATTAAAGCTTTGATCACCTTATTTACATTTCCGCCCGCCAAATAATGCGTTTCAATTTCGTTCGTAGAAATGCGTAGACCAGCTTTCGTAGAAGTAATCATGGCATTGGTAACCAATGCTGGTGAAACTTTACGCAAACGCATCAGTACCAAGTTTAGCAAACTGATCTTCACGTTAGACAACTGAGCTGTAAACCACAGATTTACAGGTAGAAGATAAAGCAATAAAAACAAGGCAACAACAGCGCCGACAATAATTAAAACGATTTGTATTTCAGATCCCATATTTAGATTAATTGTTATTCTCCTAAAGATATAAAAATATGCTGAATGATTCGTTAAAATATTTCAACATCTAAATCATTTTATCCATCTTTGATTTTGCGTTGACTGACGACTACCAAAGCATCTTATGAAAAAACACCACTTACTCAAGACCCAGTTTTTGGCTGGTGTAATTATAGCTTACAGCATTCTAATAGGTGCTTTTTTCTATTATCTTTCCAAACAAAATGATTACGCAAACAACACTTTTGAATTCTCCGAATCATTCCGAAGCAAATCAGAAGAGTTAAGTAGTTTTGAAAATCAATTACTTAAAATTTATAAGATTAAATCTGATTTTTTAATATACGGATCATCTAGACAGCTCTCTCAAATCAATGCGCACGCACAAAGTGCGCACGACTACCTATCCAATTTTGAAGAAATAAATCCATTCTTCGACAAAAACCTTCCTGAAATTTCCCGTTTACGTAAACTTCTGGCTGATGTCACAAATATCGATTCCCTGCAAACAGCGAATACCGATAAAAGTATAGAGGAAAGGGCTATTGCGATGGCTTCAGAAGAGCAACACATCCACAACACATGCGATGAGGTGATCGCAACAGTTTTTCAACTGAAAAAACAACGAATTGAACAAGAGAAGCATGCCCTGAATAATGCATTTAGGATTGTTCTCCCCTTAGGCATTATCGCTTTGTTGGCGATTTTGTATGTATTATATGCCACATTTAATGTAAGTGAAGGAATGCGTGTTTATTCTGTTCGGGAGAAAAAATCCAGAGCGGAGCTAAGCGTGGCTAATGAGCGCTTCGAAACGATTAATTGGATTTTGCAAAGAACGAATAATATTTACGATGATCTGATAGGGATTGATGAAATCGAAAAAGTGGGGAATATAGCCTTAGATAGTATTGCCCAATCTCTCACGGAATCTTTCTATGCGGGAGCCATATATGTAAAGTCGGAGAAATCGGACGTGTTTAAAAGAATAGCTATTTTAGGATTCGACACAACGGAAACCATCAATGAATTTAAAATAGGGCAAGGCATTCTTGGCTTGGCAGCCCAAGACAAAAAGCAAAAAATCTATGAGCCAGAAGAAAACGCATATATCCATTTAAACAGCACCTTTATTGATCGGATCAATCCGCAAATCGCGCTTGTTCCCATCGTACATGAGCATGAGATCGTCGGATTGCTTGAGTTTGCCGGCAAGATTGATGACGATAATAAAGAACGAATCACCGAATATTTATCTCGAGCAACACGTACCGTAGCGGCAGCTATTAAATCTGGAAAAAACCATGCGGTAGTGCAAAAGCTTTTGGAGATGACCCAAAAGCAAACGGAAGAGTTACAAGCTCAACAGGAAGAACTTCGTATTACCAACGAGGAATTAGTCCATAAAACGAATATGCTTGAATCTTCTGAGGAGGAACTTCGCGTGCAGCAGGAAGAACTTTCGCAGTCTAACCGCGAGCTAAATGTCAAAGCCGCGGAACTTGAAAATCGCAACTTGGAACTCAAGCAGGCTCAAAAAGACGTAGAGCTAAAAATCAAAGAAGTAAAGCAGGCCAGTGAATACAAATCGGAATTTATGGCTAATATGAGCCACGAACTTCGTACGCCATTGAATAGTATTCTAATACTAGCCAAAATACTACAGGATAATAAAACCGCAAACCTTACTGATGAGCAATGTAAGTATGCTTCGGTCATTTACGGCGCAGGCTCGGACTTGTTGGAGCTTATTAACCAGCTGCTGGATCTAGCAAAAATAGAATCTGGCAAAGTAGAGGTGCTATCTGACAATATACATTCGAGCGGCTTAGTACTTAGGCTGGAGAATCTGTTTAAACAAACGGCGCAAGCGAAGAATATTACTTTTAGCAGTTCTAAAGAAACATTCCCAGATTATTTCGTGTCCGACGAATATCGACTGGAACAGGTTTTGAAAAACTTTTTATCCAATGCTTTTAAATTTACCAATGCTGGAGGGAAAGTACTTTTAGCGTTGTCGCATGATGAAAAAGAGCTTCATTTTTCGGTTGTAGATAATGGAAAAGGTATTCCAGCGGAAAAAATTGAACTTATTTTCGAAGCGTTCCGTCAAGTAGATGGTTCTACGAACCGCAAATACGGCGGTACCGGATTAGGGCTTTCTATTAGCCGCGAAATCGCGACCTTGTTAGGAGGACGAATAGATGTGGAAAGTCAGATCAATGAAGGTAGCCGATTTACACTTTCGATCCCTTATACAAACCTCGCTCCTCGCACAATCAGTACGCAGGAAGTGTTGGAAAGTCAGGTCTTAGCATCTAACCCCAAAGCTTTGGAAAGCTTAAGCGTAGAACTTTCTAAGGATGCCGGAAAGTCAAGGACAATTTTAATCATAGAAGATGACTTCAACTTTGCCAACATCCTTAAAGATTTCGCGGAACAATTTATGTTTGATACGCAAATTGCATACGATGGCGAACAAGGTATTGAGATGGCCAAAAAACACCTTCCAGATGCCATTATTTTGGATGTTATGCTTCCTATATTCGATGGATGGGAGGTGTTACAAACCTTAAAGGCTGATCCGGTCACAAAATTTATTCCCGTGCACATGATGTCGTCGGCCACCTACAACCAGAAAGACATCTTAGAGCGCGGAGCTATCGGATTCTTGCCTAAACCTTTGTCGGAAGAACATATCAAGAAAGTCTTTTCCAACATTATTCTCAATATTGATCAAGGCGTGCAGAAAGTACTTTTAGTCGAAGATCAAGAAGTGATGAGCGATCTCATCAAGAATACTTTCGCCGAAAAAAACATCAATTTGCTACAGGCATTTACTAAAAAAACGGCGCTCGAAAAATTACGAACAGAGGAAAACATTGATTGTGTTATTTTGGATGTAAGTCTGCCCGACGGCAATGGCTTGGATTTATTGGAAGAAATTAAAACAGACGAAAACCTCAAACATATTCCGGTCTGCATCAATACGGCGGAGGATCTTTCGGAAGAGCAAGCATATCGTATTCGTAAATACACAAAAGCCTTAATCCGTAAAGATGGTACCTCAAATAGTCGACTCATAGACGAGGTTGGGCTGTTTCTCAATAAGCTAAATGATTCTGAGTATCAACCTATCCACCATAGTAGAAGCTTTGAGAAAGCAAAAATTACCGATGCGGATACGCTTAAAGGCAAACGGGTACTATTGGTAGATGACGATATGAGAAACGTATTTGCATTGACGACGGCATTGCAGGAGCATGAGTTGATCATCGAAATTGCCAATAATGGGCGGGAAGCGTTGGAGGCGATGGAGGCTGCGAAGGAGAACTTTGATATCGTGTTGATGGATATAATGATGCCCGAGATGGATGGTTATGAAGCTATAGAACATATTCGTAGCGAACCAAAAAATGCCAAGCTCCCTATTATTGCGGTAACAGCAAAGGCGATGAAAGGCGATCACGAAAAACTTATTCAATTAGGCGCTAACGATTATGTGAGTAAACCGATAGATATGCGCCAGCTTATAGCTTTGATGCAGGTATGGTTAAGTTAGAAGAAGATTTACCACAACATATTACTTTCGAGCAGTTAGAGGATTTTGTGACGCTCTTGATGAATATATCGGGTTTTGATCTTTCCGGATATACCCGTTCCTCATTAAAACGCCGCGTAGAACGCGTGATGGGACTAAACGGAATGGATTATACCTGCTTAAAAAATGCGCTGACTAACAAATCAAACTTCCCCACCTATTTGATGCACGAGATCACGGTTAATGTGACCGAAATGTTTCGAGATCCGCTTTTTTATCAAGAATTGGAGCAATCTGTCGTGGCCTATTTACGTACATTTCCACGTATTAAAGCCTGGAGCGCCGGTTGCTCTAGCGGAGAAGAAGTGTATTCGTTAGCTATCCTTTTAGCGGAAAACAACCTGTACGAACGATCATTCATATACGGCACAGATATTAATACCTCGGTAATAGATATTGCCAAAAAAGGCATCTATCCACTACAAAAAATCAAAACCTATTCGGAGAATTTCCAGCAGTACACCAGCAACATTTCGCTTTCAAAATATTACACGGTAAAATATGGGATGGCAATCGTGATCAACGAACTGAGGAAAAACTTGCTTTTTTCTACGCATAATTTAGCAACGGATAATGTTTTTAATGAATTCCAGTTAATAAGCTGTCGGAATGTACTCATATATTTTAGTTTAGAATTGCAACGCCGTGTCATTCAACTGTTTTATGATTCTTTGTGCCCATTCGGCTTCCTTTGCTTAGGAAGTAAAGAAAGTTTAGTAAACCATGAGATTAAAAATAAATTCAGAGTCGTCAGTAGAAAATACAATATCTACCAAAAAATTGCATAACAACTGGAACCTCTATCCGTCCGTTTACTTTAAATTAATTCCTATATTACCTACGACGAAATAAGCATCTGTTTTGGCTAATGCCCAATACCATGAAAAAAATAAACCTACTCATTCTTGATGATCGGGAAGAAAATATCATCAGCCTAACTGCGCTTCTGCAAGAACTTGATGGTATCAATATCATATCACTTACCGACCCCAACGAAGCGCTCAAAGTGTGTTGGCACGATGACATCTCCATAGCCATGGTAGATGTGCAGATGCCGGAAATAAATGGGTTTGAATTTGTTTCTCTGCTAAAATCTAACCCGAAGACAAGCCATATTATGGCTATAATGGTAACGGCGATTTCTAAAGAAGATCGGTATTTGTTGGAAGGGCTGCAAAGTGGCGCGGTGGATTATTTGTACAAACCTCTTAACCCAGATATTACGCGAGCTAAAGTAAAATCTTTTGTTCAGCAAATTCGTTTGCAAGACGAGGTTAAGGAGAAAAATTTAGAGATGCAGCGTGCAGCAAAAGAACTTTTAATTGCGAAAGAAG
Organism: Sphingobacterium corticis; assembly: GCF_042684745.1. Taxonomy (NCBI): domain Bacteria; kingdom Pseudomonadati; phylum Bacteroidota; class Sphingobacteriia; order Sphingobacteriales; family Sphingobacteriaceae; genus Sphingobacterium; species Sphingobacterium corticis. Next base: position 164,754 of record NZ_JBHUMA010000009.1, read on the forward strand.
AAGCGGATCACGCAAGACAATCAAAGGAAATTTTCTTGGCAAATATGAGCCACGAGATTCGCACGCCCATCAACGGTATCATGAGCATCATCCATGCGCTGAAAAATTCACCTTTGAATACAGACCAACTGGAATGGATCGGCATGTTAGATAATGCTTCTCAATCTTTACTCATGATTATCAACGATATTTTGGATTTATCGCGTATTGATGCCGGCAAGTTTAAAATTGAGGTAGAGGATTTTTCCCTTAACAAATTCATTGCAGACATGGATCGTATGTTCCGCATAAAAGCAGATCACAAGGGGTTAGATTTCATCATTGAGAAGGAAGGAGTATTACCGGATTATGTCATTTCCGATGCCTTACGTTTGCAACAAATCATCAGCAATTTCATCGCTAATAGTTTAAAGTTTACAGAAAAGGGAAGTATTACTTTCCATATTAAATTGATTGAATGTTTGAAATCCAGTTTCAAAATTCGATTTACTGTTCGCGACACCGGGATAGGTATTCAGCAGGAACATTTACCGAAAGTTTTTCAAGCCTTTGAGCAAGCTGATGGAGCAATTACAAAGCGATATGGTGGCACCGGCTTGGGGCTAGCTATTGTTAAGAAATTAGCTTTTTTATTAAACGGCGAGGTCGGCGCAGAAAGTGTCCCCGGTGAAGGGTCAAGTTTCTTTTTTGAGGCTTCATTCGAAAAGAGTGAAACCGAAAAAGATGAAAAAATTCATCAACCGTACACCAATTTTCCAAAACTTGTTGGTGCGAAGATCTTGGTAGCGGAAGACAATGAATTGAATGGCTTTATGCTAGATCATATGCTGAAAACCTGGGGTTGCGAGGTCGATTTGGCGAAGAATGGTCAGCAAGCACTCGATTTGGTCGAACTAAAACCATATCATGTCATACTAATGGATACACATATGCCTGTAATGAGTGGTTTCGATGCTATAAAAGCGATAAAAGCACATACTGATCCGGCAAAACAGTCGATTCCTATCATCACCATATCAGCTTCAGTACTTGCGCACGAACAAGCGGCAGCGTACGAAGTTGGCGCACGCTATGTTGTAGGAAAACCTTTCGATCCGCTCGATCTTTATGAAAAGATTTCCGACTTACTGAAAGAAAAGCAAACATAGATTTGACTTTCCGTGTTAGGAATATGCCATCAATGTGATGAATATTATGTAAATTCGTTCTAATAAATACAAACAATATAGACTATGAAAAAAATCTTTATTGCCCCTCTAGCAGCTTTAGCCATCGGTTTAGCATCTTGCGGAGGCAACACGGACTCAGAAAAAAAAGATAATACACCTTCTGAAGAAGCGACTCCAGTATCGGAATCGGCTACCGTACCAGGTATTGAAAATGTCGAAATTTCAAACACATGGAAAGTAGAAGGTAACGATCAAATGAAATACGACGTTAACTTGATCCGCGTTAAAGCTGGTGAACCAGTGGAGTTGACATTGAAAAATGTGGGTGAACTACCTATCGAATCTATGGGACACAACTTAGTCGTATTAAATCCAAGTGTAGATATCCCAACATTCGGAAGCGAAGCTTCTGCTGCTGCAGATAACGGATACATTCCTAAATCTTCGTTGAGCTCCATCGTTGCGCACACAAAATTATTAGGTCCAGGTGAAGAAGATAAGATTTCTTTCACATTGGAGCCGGGCGTATATCCATACATCTGTAGTTTCCCTGGCCACTTTGGTATTATGCAAGGAAAAATCGTAGCGGAATAAGCTCCGATAAACTTTATAGAAAACCGACTTGCTATCCAGCTTGTCGGTTTTTTTATTTATCGTACTGATTTTACGGTGATATGTTCGACGATTGTTAATTAAATCGTATTTTTGGGAATAGATAAAACACAACCATATGCAGTATGACGTAATCGTAGTCGGAAGTGGGCCAGGCGGATATGTAGCCGCCATCCGTTGCACTCAGTTAGGACTAAAAACAGCTGTAGTAGAAAAATACAGCACATTTGGTGGAACTTGCCTTAACGTAGGATGTATCCCTTCCAAAGCCTTATTAGACACTTCGGAGCACTACCACAATGCTGCTCATAATTTTGCTGATCACGGAATCAGCCTAGATAGCCTAAAGATCGATGTTAAGAAAATGATCGATCGCAAAAATGATGTTATCGCACAAAACACAGCAGGTATTACTTTCTTGTTCAAAAAGAACAAAATCGACAGTTTTGAGGGCGTTGGTTCGTTCGTGGACAAAAACACCATCAAAATCGAAAAAGAAGGTAAAGATGCACAAGAAATAAAAGGTAAAAACATCATCATCGCAACAGGTTCCAAACCGACTGCTTTGCCATTTTTGCCAATCGACAAAAAACGAATCATCACTTCTACGGAAGCGTTACAGTTACAAGAAATTCCTAAACACCTTATCGTTATCGGTGGCGGTGTAATTGGTTTGGAACTGGGTTCAGTTTACGCGCGTTTAGGTGCTAAAGTTTCGGTTATCGAATATGCTAAATCCATCATTCCAACGATGGATGCATCATTAGGAAAAGAATTGCAACGTGTGTTGAAAAAACAACTTGGTTTCGAGTTTTTCTTAGGCCATAAAGTTACGGGCGCAACCGCGGAAGGAAGTGAAGTAACAGTTACCGCTGAGGATTCGAAAGGTAAAGAAGTTTCTTTCCAAGGCGATTACTGCATTGTAGCTGTAGGTCGTACAGCGTATACCGAAGGTTTAGGTTTAGAAACCATCGGTATCAAAACCGAAGAACGCGGAAACAAAATCCCTGTCAACGAGCATCTAGAAACATCCGTTGAAGGTGTTTATGCCATTGGTGATGTGATCAAAGGCGCGATGTTGGCACACAAAGCCGAGGACGAAGGTATTTACGTTGCTGAACGTATTGCCGGACAAAAACCGCATATTGATTATAATGCAATTCCTGGTGTGGTTTACACATGGCCGGAAGTTGCTGCGGTTGGTCAAACAGAAGAGCAGTTGAAAGAAGCCGGTAAAAAATATAAAACCGGAAGCTTTTCGTTTAAAGCTTCGGGTCGTGCGAAAGCATCCGGTGACACTGATGGATTCGTCAAAGTTTTAGCGGATGCCGAAACCGATGAGATTCTTGGTGTTCACATGATCGGCCCACGCGCTGCAGACATGATCGCCGAAGCGGTGATAGCATTAGAATACCGCGCATCTGCTGAAGATGTAGGTAGAATTTGTCATGCTCACCCAACCTATACTGAAGCATTCAAAGAAGCTGCCTTAGCAGCTACAGATAACCGAGCAATTCACGCTTAGGTCGTCAGAAATAAGAAAGGGAAACGCAATGTTTCCCTTTCTTATTTCTATTTATTCCCTTAACAAAAACACATAAAAACTACCCTACTATCTAATGAATTTTTACACCCGCAAATGGATCAAGCCCGAAGATTTAAACCCAAACGGTACATTATTCGGAGGCACACTACTCCGATGGATCGATGAAGAAGCTGTAATCTACGCGATCGTGCAACTTGGTAACCCAAACATTGTTACGAAGTACATTTCGGAAATAAATTTTGTGAGCTCTGCACGCACCGGCGATATTATTGAAATGGGCATTGAAGCGATCGACTTTGGTCGCACCTCGTTGACTATGCGCTGCGAGGTACGTAACAAGATCACCCGTAAAACCATTCTATCGATCGATAAGCTAGTATTCGTTAACCTTAATGATGAAGGCACGCCGACTCCGCATGGAAAAACGGAAATCCATTACAATTACTTAGGAATAGAACCAGACAAACGAGATTAAATTATAAGTGGACATCTTCGCATATTTAACTCGACTTTTTGAAACAAAATAGGAAGCCTGTATGTAGTGTTATTTGAGAGATCAGATAATGATAACCATATCATGGCAAAAAAAGACAAAACAACTGCTAAGCGAGGTACAGAACCCGTAGTAGATAAACATGCTGTTGAAAATCCTTCTAACGAAAAAGTCGAGCAATTAGCTGCATTCGAAGTATCGGATAGCGGAAAGGAAATGACGACTAATCACGGGATAAAAATCAACGATGACCACAACTCCCTAAAAGCGGGTGACCGAGGCGCGACGCTTTTGGAAGATTTTATATTAAGAGAAAAGATCACACATTTCGATCATGAACGGATTCCGGAACGCGTCGTACATGCACGTGGTGCAGGTGCGCATGGTACGTTCAAATTATATAAATCTCTTTCGAAATATACACGAGCAGCATTTCTAAATAATACGGAAGAAGAGACGCCCGTTTTTGTTCGGTTTTCCACAGTTGCTGGATCAAGGGGTTCTACAGATTTAGCGCGCGATGTACGTGGATTTGCCGTCAAATTCTACACCAAGGAAGGCAATTTCGATTTGGTAGGGAACAACGTCCCTGTTTTTTTCATTCAGGACGCGATGAAATTCCCAGACCTTATCCATGCTGTGAAGCCAGAACCAGACAACGAAATTCCGCAAGCCCAATCCGCACACGATACATTTTGGGACTTCATTTCAACAGCCCCAGAGTCTGCGCACATGATCATGTGGGCAATGAGCGATCGCGCATTACCAAGAAGCTATAGCATGATGGAAGGATTCGGCGTGCACACATTTCGCCTAGTTAACAACGAGGGAAAATCACACTTTGTTAAATTCCATTGGAAACCTTTGCTAGGCGTGCATGCAGTTAGCTGGGACGAGGCACAAAAAATCTCTGGTAGAGACCCCGACTTCCATCGTAGGGATTTATGGGACAGTATAGAAAGTGGTGCCTATCCAGAATGGGAATTAGGTCTGCAGATTATTCCGGAAGAAGATGAGCATAAATTCGATTTCGACCTACTCGACCCTACAAAATTGGTTCCGGAAGAATTAGTTCCTGTAGAAATTGTAGGGAAACTCACATTGAATAGAAATCCGCAGAATTATTTTAGTGAAACGGAACAAGTTGCTTTCCACGTCGGACACATTGTTCCCGGCATTGATTTCACGAACGATCCGCTTATGCAAGGGCGTTTGTTCTCTTATACGGATACCCAGCTTATTCGCTTAGGCGGGCCAAATTTCCAAGAAATTCCAATTAACCGTCCCATTATCCCAGTTCACAACAACCAACGCGACGGCTTTATGCGACAGGCGATTAATGTAGGGAAAACGGCTTACAGCCCAAATCTTATCGCTGACAATGCACCAGCACAGGTGAAGGAAAGCGATGGCGGATTTACATCGTATAATGAACGTATCGACGCTAAAAAAGTACGAGGGCGCAGCGAAAGCTTCTTGGATCACTATAGCCAAGCTCAACTTTTTTATAATAGCCAATCGACGCCCGAGAAAAATCATATTGTGAACGCGCTCACTTTTGAATTGAGCAAAGTGAAGCAAATTGCGATACGAGAACGCATACTGATGTTATTAGGAAATATTAACGAAGACCTTCAAAGGCAAGTTGCCGACAACCTTGGATTGGAAATACCATCATCAAACACAGATCTGAATTTAGTAGTGCCTGCGGATGGAGATATCAAATTACATCAGTCGAAACAACCGACTTCATCGATCGAAAGATCCGAAGCGTTGAGCATGGAAAAAACAAAAAAAGAAAGTATAAAATCTCGACAGATCGCCGTCTTGCTCGCTGATGGCTTCATTGCAGAAAGTTTAACTTCCATTCAACAAAAAATCGAGCAGGAAAATGGGTTGATACAAATTATAGCACCAAGCTTGCGTGCTGTAAAATCAAACAACGGCAGTACTGTTCAACCTGATCAAGCCTTCCTAACAGCGGATGCGGTTCTATTTGATGCGGTTTGTGTGCTTGGCGGGGAGGATAGCTTCGCAACACTCGCATCTATACCAGATGCCGTCCAGTTTGTAAATGATACTTACAAACATTGCAAAGCTATTCTATTGGATAAAGACGGTAGCCAAAAATTCATCCAAACCACGCATTTGGATAGCAAGAATGATGATGCATTTTTTATATCTAAGATCGATAAGGAATCAATAAACAGATTCATAAAGGCGATTGCAGCGCATCGCGTTTGGCATTTGGAAGATAAAAGATTAGTGCCGGCATAAAATTGGCTTTCCGCCAGACAAAACGAAAAACGCCCTTAATGAATACGATAGATTCTTAAGGGCGTTTTTATGTCATAATAATATGAGTACGCTACTAATTGTGAGAAAGCAAGTTATAACCGTCCACGTTATTCTGATTTCTCGCATGATCAGCAGCCGAAAGTCCCCTAGAATCTAAAATGCCTGTATCGGCTCCCGCATCCAAGAGGACTTGCATAGCTTCATTTCTGCCAAACATACTGGCAAACATAAGTGCAGTACCACCATTGCCATGTTGTAAATTAACTGATGCACCACGATCAATCAATGCTTTTACGATGGCATCATGGCCTTTAAAACACGAACCCATTAAAGCGGTATTTCCGTTCGCATCAGCTTCATCAATTGCTGCGCCATGGTCGAGCAGCGCATGCACAGCATTTAACCTATTGTTATAACACGCTATAATTAGTGGTGTATATCCCTTATCATCTTTACAATTCACCGATACCCCCAACTTAATAAGTTCTGAAATTACGTCTACATTGTCTACACGCGCGGCATGAATCATCACCGCCTCATAATTTTGATTTTCCATTATATTATTCTCAAATTCAACGTTAAGTATTATTGACGGAAGAACTGCCTGTCGCCTTAAATAACGCTTTCCCCATAAAATAGTTTGATTAATGATACTTCCAAAACAAGCATCCAGCGAAACAATGTGTCCCTATCAATCGTATTTAGTTAGAATGACATCTGTATTGTATGAAAAAAGTACTTATATCCGGAGCAAGTATTGCTGGCCCCACCATTGCGTATTGGCTAAGCAAACTTAACTATAACGTTACCCTAGTAGAGCGAGAGGAATCCATTCGTCTAGGCGGACAAAATATAGACATCAAAGGTGCTGCGAAAGAAGTGGCCGAGAAAATGGGTATTTACGATCAGATTAAACAAGCAGGCACTGGGGAAGTCGGTACGCACTATGTGGATAAGGACGACAATATTACCGCAACCTTTGACATGGGCGAATTTGGCGGATTAACCAGCGAATTAGAAATCCTACGCGGCAATCTGGTGGAGATTCTCTTTCACTTAACCAAATCCAAAGTCCACTATCGATTTGCAGACCACATCACAAATGTAAAAAATCATGAAAAGGATGTGGAAGTGACCTTTCATAGCGGGAAAGTGGCACGATACGATTTGCTTATTATCGCGGAAGGACAGCGTTCGAAAACACGTGATCTTGTCTTTGCTAATCAAGTAGATACCAAGTACCTAGGCTTGTACACCGCATATGCCACTATTCCAAAGACGAGCAACGATACAAGTTGGGCGAAGTGGTACGTTTCTACCAAGTCGCGAAGCATCATCATGCGGCCGGATAATCAGGGCACGACTCGCGTAGCATTAAACTTTCTATCCGAAAGGGATCAATATCAAGACCTCAGTCATCAAGAGAAACAGCGATTAATTAAAGAGATATTTCAGGATGCAGGGTGGGAATCCAATCGGATTCTTGACGCTTTGGATAAGGTGGACAACATTTATTTGGATTCCGTCACGCAGATTAAGATGGATAGTTGGTCTGAAGGAAGAGTTGTGTTGCTAGGAGATGCAGGCTACTGCCCTACCACTCTTACGGGAAAAGGAACCGCACTAGCTATGATAGGAGCGTACATATTGGCGCATGAACTACATGCGGCGAAAGATCACCAGATCGCCTTTCAACAATATGAAAACAAGTTTCGTGGATACGTGGAATCTGTGCAAAATTTCCCCGAATCTTTCATCAAATTGGCTTATCCATCGAGCGCGTTTGGTGTGTTCATCTTCAACAAAATAGAAGGTATGATTGCCAGCAAAACGTTTCAAAGTTTTACTAAATTTTTCAATTCGGATAAATCTGATGAAGATGACTTCAAACTACCGGTATATCAAGATTGATTTTTTGCTCAGTTATTTTACAAATGATCTTTTGCATTTACCGGATCAGGTTAAATCAACTATCTAAAAAGATTGGTACTACAATTTGGCAAACCGTAGATGTTTAAAACAAAACGCCCTTTCGAAAACCGAAAGGGCGTTTTTGCTATGATAAAAAGACTTTAGATTAGCCTTTCAATACTTCAGTTACTAAATCAGCAGCTTCTTTCAAAGCAATTGCCGAGTACACTTTCAAGCCAGAACCGTCAATTAATTTTTTCGCTTCTTCTGCATTTGTACCTTGCAAACGAACGATAATTGGCACTGGAATATTACCAATTTCTTGGTAAGCATCGATAACACCTTGAGCTACACGATCACAACGAACGATACCACCGAAGATGTTAATCAAAATTGCTTTTACATTAGGATCTTGAAGAATGATGTTGAAACCAGCTTTCACTGTTTCTGCATTCGCAGTACCACCAACATCTAAGAAGTTTGCAGGCTCACCACCAGCCAACTTAATGATATCCATAGTTGCCATCGCCAAACCAGCACCGTTCACCATACATCCTACGTTACCATCTAATTTCACGTAGTTCAAGTTTGATTTACCAGCTTCAACTTCCGTAGGATCTTCTTCTGAAAGATCGCGAAGTGCCGCGTAATCAGCATGACGGTATAATGCGTTTTCGTCCAAGTTTACTTTAGCATCAACTGCCAAAATTTTATCGTCCGAAGTTTTCAATACAGGATTGATTTCGAACATAGAAGAATCTGTTGCATCGTATGCTTTGTACAAAGCAGCAACAAATTTCACCATTTCTTTCAACGCGTTGCCTGACAAACCTAAGTTGAAAGCAATTTTACGCGCTTGAAATCCTTGCAAACCAACTTTAGGGTCAACTTCTTCTTTGAAAATCAAATGAGGAGTAGCTTCAGCCACTTCTTCGATATCCATACCACCTTCTGTAGAATACATAATGATGTTACGACCAGAAGCGCGATCCAAAAGAACAGACATATAGAATTCTTTGGTTTCACTTTCTCCAGGATAGTAAACATCTTGTGCGACTAACACTTTGTTTACTTTTTTACCTTCTGGGCCTGTTTGCGGAGTAACCAACTGCATCCCGATGATATCCGTAGCGCGTTGCACTACTTCGTCATGGTTTTTAGCCAACTTCACACCACCGCCTTTTCCGCGGCCACCGGCATGAATTTGGGCTTTAACTACAACCCAGTCCGAATTATACTCTTCTTTCAATCGCTTTGCAGCATCTAAGGCTTGCTCAGGGGTTTCGGCCACAATACCTTCTTGTACGCGTACTCCGAAACTTTTAAGTATTTCTTTTCCTTGATATTCGTGAATATTCATCGATTCTATATTTGCAGTAAAAGTAGCTTTTTTATTTGTAAGGGGCAAGTTATTGTTATGTAAACGACGATAATCCGTAACTTCGCAATATGATACTACAAGCTAAAGATATTTTTAAAACTTACGGCGAATTACAAATCTTGAAAGGCGTAAGCTTGGAGATAAACAAAGGTGAGGTAGTATCCATTGTTGGAGCTTCCGGCGCAGGAAAAAGCACTTTATTGCATATTATTGGCACATTAGACCGTCCAGACAAAGGTTCGTTGTCGATCAACGGGCAGGTGCTAGATACACTCAGCGAAAAAAAACTAAGCGATTTCCGAAACCGAAATATTGGCTTTGTATTTCAATTTCATCATTTGCTCCCAGAATTTACAGCGCTGGAAAATGTAGCCATTCCAGGCTATATCGCCGGAAAAACACAAAAGGAAGTTGACCGACGCGCGATGGAGCTTTTAGAACGTCTTGGCGTGGCGGATCGTGCTACACACAAACCTACCGCGCTTTCCGGCGGTGAGCAACAACGAATTTCTGTTGCACGTGCCTTGATAAATAATCCGTCCATTATTTTGGCGGATGAGCCGTCAGGAAATTTAGATTCTGAAAATGCAGCTTCCTTACATCGCTTATTTTTCGATCTCCGCGACACAATGGAACAAACTTTCATCATCGTTACGCACAACGAAGAACTAGCAAATATCTCCGATCGAACGATCCACATGCGCGACGGATTGATCTACGAATAACACATTTCATGGCAAAATTATTATTGACTTACGGCACAAGGCCGATAACACAACGGATTGCTAATTTACTTACTGATAAACATGAGGTTGTTTTGGCTACGTACGAGGAAATACCTTCTGTTTTAGTAAAAAAGTTTAAATCTATTCCGAATGCAGCAAATCCCGTATTTGCGCATGAAATGCTAAAGCTTTGTTTGGATCAAGGAGTTGATTACCTGCTCCCTTTAGGTTTATCTGAAATAGAAACGCTAAAAGCTTCTACACTTCTTTTTGAGGAATACGGCATTCAAATATTAATCCCATCCTTGAAGGAGAACCAAGCTTTCACAAATCAGATTCCAAGCAATACACCCATTGATATTCTGAAGGATGGACAATCCCTGATCGGTCAGCAGGATAAAAATGAAACCGATAAAAACGGCATTTACGTCCTGACGGAATCGACTTGGATACCAGTTATTATCTAAAGACAATATGAAGATCATTCAACCGCAACCGGAAAAGTCCTTGTATTTATTTGAAGTGGATGATGTGCTTTATCCACATCGCGATTTCATCCTTCAAATCTACTACCTATTCGGGCAATTTGTGGAATTCACGGAATCTAGACCCATCGGATCGATGGTCACTGAGTTTATGAAATCGCGTTACGAAGCAAATCAAACCGACGATTTATTAGGGGCAACTAAAAAAGAATTCGAGCTTTCGCAAGATTACTCCGAAAACTTCGAACGCCTGCAAGCAAACGGCCATCTGCCGTTGAAACTTTTGCTTTTCGATGAAATCAAAGCAAGTTTTCAAGCGCTTACTGATGCTGGAAAGCAAATTGCCATCCTGACTGAAGGAAACCCGGTTTTGCAGCTCAATAAACTTAAACACATGGATTGGGAAGGTTGGGACAAGCAGTTAAAAATTTATTTTACCGATGAATTGGTTTTTAGAAAGTTAGCGCCTTTTTCCTATATTGCCGATGAGTTTGGTGTGGATGCTGATGCTATAGAATATATCCGAAAGCGTTGATCCTACCAACAAATCAACGCTTACATTTAAACGGATACTGTCATGAAAAGATTACTACACATAATCGTGGCATTAACAATGGTTGGATTGACTTTCCAATCTTGCAAAAAAGAAACACTCAATAACCAAAACGAGGAAGATTCGCCTGTACTAAGCGATGAACAGGAAAAATTATTGATGGATTCCACCTATCTGCTCACGTATCAATTTTCGCTTTGGAATAAACCCAATATGCCGGAACCGACAAAAGCCAGTGATTTACGTGCGTACACGAAAAACTTTAAAAGCGCAGAGGAAGTTTTGGCATCGCTTATGGCATTAACGCCAAAAATTGGCCCAAACACACAGCCGGTAGATCGATTTAGCTTTATTGACCGTACCAATCGTGTAGGCGAGCAAATCGGTCAGGGCATTCATCGAGACCTTGGATTAAGTTTACAAGCCTTAATTTTCAATGAAGCATCAAGAGAAGTCGGTGTCGTTATTCGCTTGACACAAAAGAACTCACCAGCAGCAAATAGTGGACTAAAGCGTGGTATGCGTGTGATTAGCGTAGATGGTGAGTTGCTAAAGCTTACGGTTTCTGCTGATAACAGAATTGAAGGCAATGTCGACGTTGCTAATAAATTGTACAGCGGGAATGTGTCGAAAGTAGGGGTTCGCGACCTAGCTACCGGCTCAGAGTCGGATATAACTATACAAGGAAACAGCACATATACCTTAAACCCAATTTTGGAAAACAAGGTCATCACGTTAGATGCAGGTAATAAAAAAGTGGGCTATTTAGCGTACACTTCTTTTGTGAGCGTAATCAGTAACCAACAACCCAACAGATTTCATCAAGATCTCACTGCGGCATTTAACACGTTTAGTGGGGCTGGTATCGATGAGCTCGTGGTAGACTTGCGTTACAATGGTGGCGGAGAAACTAACGCCGCCCAATTGCTTACGAATTTAATTATTCCTACAGGAAATAACGGAAAAATCATGTATTCCTACATGATGAACGAATTATTGACCAAAAGCGGTTTCACGGATGCAAATCGTAGTGATGCGCCATTTAAGCCGGTTTACGTCAACAAATCGAATAGCTTAAACTTGAAACGTGTTTATTTCCTAGTAACATCATCTTCCGCGTCTGCGAGCGAATTGGTTATCAACGCACTGAAACCTTATATGGACGTTCAAATAATCAGCATTGGTAATCGGGGAACTTATGGAAAACCGGTTGGCTCATTTGGTAGAGCTGTGATGAGTAATAGTGCACGCCTTTACATCACGTCCTTTAAAATGGCAAATGCAGCAGGAGAAGGCGATTATTTCAATGGCTTGATAGGTACAAAAAACAATTCGAGGGATACCTACACCGAAGCTTTGGGTAGCGAAAAGGAACAAATGTTAAGTGATGCACTTTATCATATTGCTAACGGCTCGTACCGCGCAACGACATCTTCTAATGCACAAGCTAAACTAAACAAAAGCACAAGTTCCTTAAATACACCTATCGCTGTGGATCTATTCGTTGATAAACAAGTCCAAGGTTTGTATAAATTAAATTAATAATTCCGCAAAGAATGGTAATCGAAAGTCATTTCATTTCTAATTATGCCGCTATATCTCATGTATAAGAAGAAAGTTAATATCTGCAGTTGTAAAGCATCATCCAACCTATTTTTACTTGTATTAACCATTATCGGATTGTTGTCTGCTTGCAAAAAAGAGATTGAACCTGTAGCACCAGAACCTCCAGTAGAAAGAAATGCGGATCAGAAACTGCTAGATGACATTTATAAATATTACAAAGAGCAATCTTACTGGACTGGAAATGTGCAAGCAGCAGATCCAATTAGCAGATTTACGGATCAACATTACCAATCCAGTGCGAGCTTGATTACAAATGCGAATACTATCTTATCCGCTTTAAAATCACAAACGCCCTTCCATGCTGCATATAATGGACCACTAGATCGTTTTTCATTCATTGCCGAATCATCCGGCAGTAGCACGGTGTCACGTGCCGATAAAGAAGATGGTTACGGAATTACTGAAGCAGTCGTCAGCATTGACAATTCGACAACTGGGTATATCTATATTGCATTCGTCGAAGGCGGATCGCCGGCAGCAAATGCGGGCTTAAGACGTGGCGATAGAATCGATGCCATTAATGGAAATCGAAATTTGACAATTCCGCTACCTAGTAGCGGTCCAATTTCAGATCAACCAGCAGCAAAGTTAGTTTCGGATGCCCTTGAAAGCAATTCTTTCACAATAGAAGTTAATCGTGAAGGAACTGTTATTGAGCGAAGTATGCAGTTTGCAAACTATGAAATTGATCCGTTGATTCTCGATACGGTGTACACCATTCAAGGACGACGCGTCGGATATTTTGCTTTATCTTCTTTCGAGCAATTAAGAGGAAATGGTGGTACATTAGGTAGCAGATTGGATGCAATGTTTGCCCGTTTCGCCCTCGCGCAGGTTCAAGATGTAATTGTTGACTTTCGATATAACGTTGGTGGTTATGTAAGCAGCGCCGAATATCTAGCTAACAAACTCATCAACGGTGATGGAAATGGTAAGCTGATGTATAAATCAGATACTAATCCAAATCTTCGTCAAGGAAGATATACCGGCGAATTTGATGATGTCTTTTATGAAAAAAATAGTGAAATCAATCCCGAAAAAATCTATTTTCTAATCGGTCGAAATACAGCTTCCGCAAGTGAATTAGTGATTAGCGCTTTGATGGCACATTATAATCCGAATGGGAATGCAGATGCAAATCGCCGTTTGCATATCATAGGAAATCCATCCGCAGTTAAAAATGGAACAAGTACACCAAGTACCTATGGCAAACCGATGGGATTCTTTCCGCAAGATATTGGTGGCAAGCTAGAACTTTGGGCAGCCTCATTTAAGATTGTCAACGCCCGTAACTACACCGACTATTGGGATGGCATTCCGGCAACCTTTACTACGCCGATCCAAGATAATGTATTATACAATTTCGGTGACACGCGCGAATCGATGATTGCGGCAGCGTTGCGGCTAAACAACACCCCAGCAAATGTGTCAACACAAGCACGTGCGGCAAGATCCTCCAACAACGAAAACATCCAAATTATAAAGGATTTGAACACCCGGCAACCGCGCGAGTTGATGAAGCGCAAATAAATGCATACATTTATCTTATGCCTAATAAAAAAAAGCCTGCTACCATAAAAGAAATCGCTCGGAAACTAAAAATATCGACTTCGACTGTATCCAGAGCACTTAATGATCATCCAAGTATTGGTTGGGCGACGACTACGCGCGTCAAAAAAATGGCAGAAGAACTGAATTACGAACCAAACCAAACCGCCATATTTTTTAAGCAGCGGAAAACCTTTACCATCGGTGTTATTTTACCCAAATTGGCAGAGCCCTTCTTCACGGAAGCGATCAGCTCCATCGAACAGTTTGCCAACGAACGTAATTATACCGTATTATTGGGACAGTCGTTGGACGACGAGCAGCGCGAACTAAACATTATTCAAACGTTCAAGAAACACCGTGTAGATGGACTCCTAATCTCCTTAGCGAAGAATACGGGGAGTTTCGAATTCGTCGATATACTGCGACAATCCAATATTCCGGTGGTATTTTTTGATCGCGTACCCGAGCGTACGGACACACATCGTGTTTACAGCGATTTGTCGACAGGAATGAACGAAGCGATCCAAGCATTTGTAAGCAGAGGACATAAAAACATCGCGTTGATCAATGGTCCGAATACCTTGATTGCTTCTAAACAACGTTTAAATAGTTTCGAACTGGCATTAAAAAAACAAGGTTTGACCTTCGATCCAAGTTATACCGTGCACACAGATTTAACTTTGGAAGGCAATGAACATGCAATGGAAACGTTGTGTAATTTACCCGATCGACCGTCGGCGATTGTTTCTTTTAATGATTTCGTTATGTTGGATGTGATTCGTTATGTGAAAACGAAAGGCATCGTGCTGAATCAAGATATGTTTTTCATCAGCTTCGCGAATTATCCGCTTTGGCAATATATGGACAATCCGCCGATGGGAAGCATTGAACAATATCCGGGTGAACAAGCATTGAAAGCCGCAGATATTCTCTTTCAGGTAATGGAAAGCAAAGACCCACTTCCCTATAATACCATCGTTTTGACTTCTAAATTGTCCCTGAAGTAAAACGCTTGTTCGTTATCGGCTTTTTAAGAATTCGACTAATTTCTTCACGGCCACCGCGCGGTGACTAATTTGGTTCTTTTGGTCGGCCGTCATTTCTGCAAATGTTTGTTCGTAGCCATCAGGGATAAAGATGGGATCATAACCAAATCCGGCTACGCCGCGCTCTTCCGTAATAATATTTCCTTCCACCGACCCTTCGAAAAAATGTTGCTCGTTATGGATTGCCAAGGAAATCACCGTACGAAACCGAGCTTTTCTGTCGGACGTTCCAGCCATTTTTTCTAAAACCAACGCGATATTGGCATCCATATTACGCGATCCGCTGTATCGTGCGGAATATACGCCAGGCTCACCATTCAACGCATCAATTTCTAAACCCGAATCATCAGCAAAACTATCCAATTGGTAATTGGAAACAATAAAATCGCTTTTCTGCTTCGCATTTTCTTCGAACGTGACGCCCGTTTCGGGAATATCATCCGTGCAACCAATGTCCGCTAAAGACAACAAAGTAAGTTGCCCATCTAGCATGGCACTCACTTCTTCCAACTTATGCGCATTATTCGTTGCAAATACCAGTTTACTCATTGGTCATAAATTTTTTGAATTCCAGCCAAAACGCTTTCTTCTTTTCCAAATCCACAAACATCTCCTCAAAACTGTAGGTATTGAAAACCGTTGCAACCTTGCCCTTCATGTAGGAATTATGAGCAATATGCGGAAGCACTAACGAAGCAGGTTCTACGCCTAACAACGTGATGCGTGTCGGCTTGAAGAATTGCATAATGCGCTTAAAATCGTTTGGATTATGGCTATTCGCCAAATTGACTACCGCCACATCGGCTGTCGTCAACTGAATAGCCGAGAGCGATTTTTCAAAAGCATCCTCCGCGCCCGGCGAAAAATAATCGAAATCAGGATAGCGAAGAATAAATAGAATCCCCTTTTCGGGCGATCCTTGATAAATAAACTCCTCCGGAGCCTGTGCACTTGGCACCTGTTCCGAAGGAGCTTTTAAAGAATTGGTAGTCGCCTGCTCAAATCCAGAAGAAGTCACCGAATCTTCCACAGCAAAATCGATGGAAAATAACGTTTCGTTCATCAGCGCTTGGAGCGCAATCGGATTATCGGTAAGCAGATTCGACATATTTGATTTACTGACCTAGTATCCAAGCGAAGATCAATGGAGCAACAATCGTCGCATCCGACTCGACGATAAATTTCGGTGTATTAATATCCAGTTTTCCCCAAGTGATTTTCTCATTCGGAACAGCGCCTGAATACGATCCGTATGAAGTTGTTGAATCAGAAATTTGGCAGAAATACGACCAAAAAGGCACATCATGCCATTCCAAATCCTGATACATCATCGGAACCACACAGATTGGAAAATCTCCAGCAATACCACCACCGATTTGGAAAAATCCTACGCCTTTACCACCGGAATTTTCGCGGTACCATTCTGTTAAGAACACCATATATTCAATACCGGATTTTACGGTCGAAGCTTGCAATTCGCCTTTAATCACGTAAGAAGCGAAGATATTACCTGTAGTAGAATCTTCCCATCCCGGAACAACGATTGGAATATTTTTTTCAGCTGCCGCCAAGATCCAAGAGTTCTTCGGATCAATCTCATAGTATTGCTCCAACTCACCAGATTTCACAACTTGATAAAGGAATTCATGTGGAAAATAGCGCTCACCGTTCGCTTCCGCCTTTTTCCAAGCTGCCTCCAAATGCGATTGCAAACGACGGAAAGCTTCTTCCTCCGGAATACAAGTATCCGTAACACGGTTGTAATGGTTTTCTAACAAATCCCACTCATCCTGCGGAGTTAAATCGCGGTAATTAGGTACGCGTTTGTAGTGCGAGTGCGCTACCAGATTCATTACATCCTCTTCCAAATTGGCTCCGGTACATGAAATAATCGCTACTTTATCTTGGCGAATCATCTCTGCCAACGAAATACCCAATTCAGCGGTACTCATCGCACCAGCCAAGGAAACCAACATCTTCCCACCTTCGTCCAAATGGGTTTCGTAACCCTTCGCAGCATCTACCAACGCCGCCGCGTTAAAGTGAAGGTAGTTCTTCTCAATAAATTGAGAAATAGGACCTCTGTTTTTTGTCATGATCTGTTATAAAATTTAGATGTCAAATCTTTTAAAACAAAGGTAGCCTTTTTTAGGTAAACACTAAACGAAGGGATAAATTCTATAGCGAAGACGGAATGACTTTGCGTTTATAAGTTGCATTTAGGATGATGTTTACACGAAATCACCGTCTACAATCCAGATTTCCATTTTATCAAAAATATGGCTATATAATATAAATTAAGTGAATCGAAGCCTGCTTATTTAGATTTGTTTCAATATATAGCTATCAAAAATGTAAATTAATTAATGATATAATAGAATAATTGCTATATTAGCAGAACTTAAATAATAGAGGAAGTATGATGTACGATAGTTTGCAGGCATCCGGGTTGTATAATCCGGAGTTCGAGCATGATGCCTGCGGTGTAGGGTTTGTTGCACATATAAAAGGATTAAAATCGCATAATCAAGTTGCTGATGCCTTAACCATGTTAGAAAACATGGAGCATCGTGGCGCGTGCGGTTGTGATCCGGAGAGTGGCGATGGTGCCGGCATAATGATTCAGTTGCCACACGAATTTCTTTGGGAAGAATGTATTAATCTTGGCATTCAATTGCAAGAACCCGGCTATTACGGCGCGGGGATGGTTTTCTTACCGAAAGATGCAGAGCTCAATGCACTTTGCCGTCGATTAATTCAAGAAGCCACGACAGAGCGTGGAATGGAGTTTTTGGGCTTCCGTAACGTACCGGTAAATCGTGAAGGAATTGGTGCAACGGCGCTAAGCGCAGAACCGGAAATCGTGCAATTCTTTGTATCGCGTCCAGAAGGCATTAAAAACACGGAAGATTTTGAGCGTAAGCTATATGTTTTGCGCCGCCTAATTGTTCAGAAAGTAAAAGAACATCAGGAATATCCGCTTCCTTTATATTTTGCATCATTATCTTGCAAAACTATTATTTACAAAGGGCAGCTTACTACTTACCAAGTAGGCACCTATTATAACGATTTACGCGATTCGCGCGTGGTCTCAGCTTTTGGCTTGGTTCACTCGCGATTCTCCACCAATACATTTCCTTCTTGGGCATTGGCGCAACCATTCCGCATGATGGCGCACAATGGGGAGATCAACACCCTGACCGGAAACTTAAACTGGTTCTACGCAGGTATGCGTTCGCTTTCTTCGCCGTATTTCACGAAAGAGGAAATGGACATCTTGCTTCCAGTAGTTGATAAAGGCCAGTCGGATTCAGCTTGTTTGGATAATGTGGTCGAACTTCTGCTTCACTCCGGTCGTAGCTTACCGCACGTCATGTTGATGCTCGTTCCGGAAGCTTGGGATGGCAACGAGCAAATGGAGCCGCTGAAACGCGCGTTTTATGAATACCATGCCACATTGATGGAGCCATGGGATGGTCCGGCGGCTTTATGTTTTACGGATGGAAAGATCATTGGAGCTACGCTAGATCGTAATGGATTGCGTCCGTTGCGCTATGCCATTACTTCCGATGATCGAGTTGTCGCTTCTTCCGAAGCAGGCGCTTTACCAATTCCGGAAGAATTAATCATTCAAAAAGGCCGTCAACAACCCGGAAAAATATTCGTGGTGGATATGGAAGCAGGCCGTTTGCGTACCGATGAGGAGGTGAAAGGCGAATTGATTCGTCAACAACCTTACGGCGAATGGTTGGATAACTATAAAATTAAGATGAAAGAGCTGGCGGAACCACGCATCACTTTCACGTACCTATCCAAAGAATCCGTTTTCAAATACCAACAATCATTCGGTTATACGCGAGAGGATTTGGAAACCATCATTGCTCCAATGGCATTGACGGGCTATGAACCGATCGGATCAATGGGAACAGATGTGCCATTGGCGGTACTTTCCGATCAACCGCAACATCTTTCCAGCTATTTCAAGCAGTTTTTCGCGCAGGTTACCAATCCTCCGATTGATCCCATTCGCGAGCGCTTAGTAATGAGTTTGGCGACATTTATCGGAAATGCCGGAAACATTTTGATTGAAGACAAAAAATTCTGTCACTGTGTGAAGTTGGATCATCCAATTCTCACATCCGACGAATTAGAAAAATTACGTTCGATCGATACGGGCGTTTTCCAAGCGAAAACGCTACAAACCTATTTCAAAGCAGACGGTCAACCGGGATCATTAGAAGCCGGAATCGAACGCTTATGTCGCTACGCGGATGACGCCGTAAAAGACGGTTTCGAGGTGTTAATTCTATCGGATCGCGCGATCGATTCGCAACACGCTGCGATTCCATCCATCTTAGCCGTATCCGCTGTTCACCATTACCTAATCAAAACCGGAAATCGCGGAGCGGTAGGTTTAGTGGTTGAGGCAGGCGATGCTTGGGAAGTACATCACTTCGCATGTTTGCTAGCATTTGGTGCTACTGCAATCAATCCTTACATGGCCTTGGCGAGTATCCGCACCATGAAGGAAGAGAAGCAGTTAGAAACAGATTTGTCTTGGGATGCGCTTCGCAAAAACTACGTGAAAGCGGTCTGTGCAGGATTACTAAAAATCTTTTCTAAGATGGGTATTTCCACGCTACAATCGTATCACGGTGCGCAGATTTTCGAAGTTTTAGGTATCGACAAGTCGGTAGTTGACCAGTATTTCTGCGGTTCCGTTTCTAGAATTGGAGGTTTGACTTTGGATGACATTGCACGCGAAGCTTTAGCAAAGCATGCAAAAAGTTTCGATCAAGGTCGTGTGCCAAAAGAAATTCTTCCAGAAGGTGGTATTTACCAATGGAAACGCCGCGGAGAAGGTCACTTGTGGAACCCACAAACGGTACATTTACTGCAACAAGCTTGTCGCAACAACGATTACGAATCGTACAAAAAATATGCTTCATTAATCAACAATCAGCGAGAACGTATGTTTACGCTGCGCGGATTATTGGATTTCGCCAAACACCGTACACCAGTTCCATTGGAGGAAGTGGAATCGGCCGGCGAAATCATGAAACGATTTGCAACGGGCGCAATGTCATTCGGATCGATTTCGCATGAAGCGCACAGCACATTGGCTATCGCTATGAACCGCATCGGCGGGAAATCGAATACCGGAGAAGGTGGCGAGGATGAAATCCGCTACCAAACTTTGGAGAATGGCGATTCCATGCGTTCAGCCATCAAACAGGTTGCATCGGCGCGTTTTGGCGTAACGTCCAATTACTTAACGCAAGCCGACGAAATTCAGATTAAAATGGCGCAAGGTGCGAAACCTGGAGAAGGCGGACAACTACCTGGTCACAAAGTTGATGAGTGGATTGCGAAAGTACGTCACTCAACGCCAGGAGTTGGTTTGATTTCCCCTCCTCCGCACCATGACATCTATTCCATTGAAGATTTGGCGCAGCTTATCTTCGATTTGAAAAACGCGAACCGCGCCGCACGTATTAACGTGAAATTGGTTTCCAAAGCCGGCGTTGGAACGATTGCTGCCGGTGTAGCGAAAGCACACGCGGATGTAATTCTTATCGCAGGTTACGATGGTGGTACGGGCGCATCTCCATTAAGTTCGATCAAGCACGCAGGTTTGCCTTGGGAGCTTGGTTTGGCCGAAGCACATCAAACATTGGTTCAAAACCGTCTTCGCAGTCGTATTGTGTTGCAAGCAGATGGTCAAATGAAAACAGGTCGCGATTTAGTGATTGCGACGTTGTTGGGTGCCGAAGAATGGGGTGTTGCGACGGCAGCATTAATTGCTGGCGGATGTATTATGATGCGTAAATGTCATCTAAACACTTGTCCAGTGGGTGTTGCAACGCAAGATCCAGAGTTGCGCAAATTATTCTCCGGTAAACCGGATGACGTAGTGCATTTATTCCAATTCTTGGCGGAAGAAATGCGTGAAACAATGGCTGAATTAGGTTTCCGTACGATCAATGAAATGGTGGGTAGAGCGCAGTTCCTGAAAAAACGCGAGGATATTCCACACTGGAAAGCACAAAAGGTTGACTTCTCGGGCATTTTGCACGTGGCAAGACAATTCCCGGAAGATTCTTTATACAATACTGAAGAGCAAGATCACGGCATGAGCATGATTTTGGATTGGGCGCTATTGAAACAAGCAACTCGTGCGTTAGAATCCAGAGACCCGGTTTTTGGCAACTTCAAAGTGAAAAATACGGATCGTACGATCGGAACGATGCTTTCGAATGAGATTTCCAAAGTTTACGGATCTAAAGGACTTCCGGACGATACCATCAACTTCAAGTTTGAAGGTTCGGCTGGACAATCTTTCGGAGCGTTCGCTACCAAAGGTTTATCCTTTGAGTTGGAAGGCGAAGCGAATGATTACGTTGGAAAAGGTTTGTCAGGTGCGCAATTAGCGATTTATCCTGCTAAGGAAAGTACGTTGGTTCCGCAAGACAACATCATCATCGGTAACGTGGCGTTGTACGGAGCAACCTCCGGTCATCTTTACATCAATGGAATGGCAGGCGAGCGTTTCGCGGTTCGTAACTCAGGCGCTACGGCGGTTGTAGAAGGAATTGGTGATCACGGTTGTGAATACATGACGGGCGGACGCGCGTTGATCTTAGGCGAAACAGGACGAAACTTTGCTGCCGGAATGAGTGGTGGTATTGCTTGGATTTACGACATCAACGAATCGTTCCGCGACAACTGCAATCAGGAAATGGTGGATTTAGATCCATTAGATACCGAAGATGAAAACGAGATTATCGTATTGTTGAAGAAACACATCCACTTAACGAAAAGTGAGCGTGCTTCACATATACTCCAACATTGGGCAAATGAAAAATACAAATTCATTAAAGTGTTCCCACGTGAGTATAAAAATGTATTAAGTAAGAAAAAATTAGTAGTCGCTTAGCCGAAGAATTATTATGGGAAAACCGACAGGATTTTTAGAATTTGATAGAATAGCTCCTCAAAAAGATAGCGCAGAAACACGCGTAAAAAATTACGAGGAATTTGTACACCTATATTCGGACACGCAACTGAACGATCAGGCAGCTCGCTGCATGAACTGTGGTATTCCGTTTTGCCATTCGGGCTGTCCGCTTGGAAACGTGATTCCGGAATTTAATGATGCCGTGTACGATGGAAAATGGGAAGAAGCATACCAAATATTGGTTTCCACGAATAACTTCCCCGAATTTACAGGGCGAATTTGTCCGGCACCTTGCGAAGCCGCTTGTGTTTTAGGGATCAATAAACCACCAGTTTCCATTGAGGAGATCGAAAAACATATCATTGAGATTGCCTATAAAAAAGGCTATGTGAAGCCAAGACAAAGTTTCTTGAAAACGGGCAAACGCGTTGCTGTAGTTGGAGGTGGTCCAGCTGGATTAGCCGCAGCAGCTCAATTGAACAAAGCTGGTCACGACGTGGTGGTTTATGAACGTGATGACAAAGTGGGTGGCTTATTACGTTATGGGATTCCGGATTTTAAACTGGACAAATCCGTGATTGACCGCCGCGTAGAAGTGATGCGCCAATCGGGCATTGAATTTAGAACCAACGCGGAAGTTGGAAAAAATGTTCCTGCTTCGGAATTGGAAGAATATGATGCGGTGGTATTATCCGGCGGATCGACTGTTCCGCGTAATTTACCGATTCCCGGTAGGGAATTAAAAGGCGTACATTATGCTATGGAGTTTTTAAAACAGCAAAACAAACGCGTTGGCAATTCGCCTATTGAGGTGGAAGAAATTACCGCGACAGGCAAAAATGTTTTGGTAATCGGTGGTGGTGATACGGGTTCTGACTGCGTGGGTACATCAAACCGTCATGGAGCTAAAAGCGTAACCCAATTCGAATTGATGCCGCAACCGCCAAAATCGCGCACCGCAGCGATGCCTTGGCCGAATTACCCGATGTTGTTGAAAACGACTACATCGCATGAAGAAGGTTGCGAACGTCATTGGAGCGTGAGCACAAAATCATTCTTGGGCGATGATAACGGCAATCTTCGTGCAGCTTTAGTGGTTGATTTAGAATGGGAAACCGATGCGCTTGGTCGCCCAACTAAATTTAAAGAAGTAGAAGGTTCTGAACGTGAAATTCCTTGCGAATTGGTAACGTTGGCGATGGGTTTCTTGCATCCGCAACACGAAGGTTTATTAGATCAACTGGGCATCGAATATGACCAACGTGGTAACGTCAATGCGAAAGAAGGCGAATACCAAACTTCAAAAACGAAATATTTCTCTGCCGGCGATATGCGCCGCGGACAGTCGTTGGTCGTTTGGGCGATTTCGGAAGGTCGTGAATGTGCGCGCAAAGTAGACGAATACCTTATGGGATATTCTGAATTAGAATCGAAAGATGCCATTTACAGCTACGCGTAGATTATTCGAAAACATAATTTTATAAACTTTTCATAAGCCTATCCAAAAAATGGATGGGCTTTTTTATATTCGTAGGTAGCATTACTAATCAATATAACTACCTATGAAAGAAGCCATATTGTCGCAAGTTTATCAGCATCCGCTTATTTCCAAAGAAGACTTAGCGCGTATTATTGCTGCGCACAAATCGATTACTTTCCGAAAAGGTGACAGCTTGTATTCGCGCGGACAAATATTGAACGAATATCTAATTTTAGAAGAAGGATTGGTTCGATCGTTTACGCATGACTTTAACGGCGACGAGATTACAATCGATTTTTTCGGACAACATGAGGTTGTCATCGAAGTGCTTTCTTTGTTTCAGCGTGTGCCGTTGCAGGAGGAGATACAGGCTTTAAGCGATGGTTCGGGTTGGGTAATTGATTACGATATCTTTCAAGAGCTTTTTCATGCTATCGACGGATTCAGTGAATGGGGTCGCCTTTGGATGACCAACAAACTTTTCCAATTTAAGCAACGTTCGATCGATATGATCACCCTGTCAGCGAAAGATCGTTACCTAAATATTCTAACCACCAAACCACAGATTATGCAGCACGTTCCTTTAAAACAATTGGCTAGCTACCTGGGGATTACTGATACATCGTTAAGTCGAATCCGAAAAGATATTGATTGATCTCATTTCTTGTCAAATGGCAAGTATGCGCGCGTATGAAATCTGTACTTTTGAGAAGTAAACAATGAAAATCAACATTATACATCTTAAAAACCAACAAATATGATCGCGAATCCTTATCTAAATTTCGACGGAAAAACGGAAGAAGCTTTTCGTTTTTATCAATCCATTTTCGGCACCGAACTTAGTCTGCAATTTATGCATGAAGTGCCAAATCTCCCCGTTTCAGACGAGGAAAAAAACTATGTTATGCACGCGTCCCTACCGATCAACGATCAGCAACAATTGATGGCATCGGACTGCTTAACCAGTCAGGGACATGTTTGGAAGCCGGGAAATAACGTCTCCATTTCATTAACACCGGATAGTCGCGAAGATGCCGATCGACTTTACAATGGATTGTCCGAAGGTGGCACGGTTGAGATGCCAATGGAAGATGCTTTTTGGGGCGATTATTTTGGTTCTTTCACCGATAAATTTGGTGTACAATGGATGATTAATTTCCCCAATTCCTAATTGTATTAAAACGCTAAAACATGGAAAAGCTACATTTTGAAATCAAAATAAATGCTCCAGCAAAAATCGTTGTCGAGCAAATGATTGGAAAAGAGACCTATCCTAAATGGACAAAACCATTCAGCAGCACATCCGACTTTGAGGGCGGATGGAACAAAGGCGATAAAATCCTATTTACCTCGTTGGACAAAGAAGGCAATAAGCATGGGATGGTCGCCAAAATCGCTGAACACATTCCCAACGAATTCATTTCTATACACCATTATGGCGTACTGGAAAAAGGAAAAGAGATTACCGAAGGTCCTGCGGTAGATAGCTGGGCAAACTGCTTTGAAAACTATTATTATCAAGAGAACAACGGCAAGACAACCGTACGTGTAGAAGTCGATTCGGCAGAAGATCATGCTGATTACATGGAAAGCATGTGGCCAAAAGCACTGGACATTTTGAAGCAACTTTGCGAAGCGTAGAAATCTTCGAATTTTAGGCACGATATTCGTCTACATTTTTTCAAGAAGCACAACATCAATATGGACAAGAAATCATGGTCGAATGTGACGGAATACATCGACTCATTTCCGAAAGAAGTGCAAGCTAAACTTCGATCAATCCGTGATTTGATTACCAGTTTAGTTCCCGAAGCAACGGAGCAAATTGCTTATGATATGCCGGCATACAAATTACACGGTAAACCTTTGGTCTATTTTGCCGCATTTAAAAATCATATTGGTTTTTACGCAACGCCAACCGGTCACGAAGCATTTGCCAAGGAATTGTCGAAGTACAAACAAGGGAAAGGTTCGGTACAATTTCCGTTGAAAGATGTGTTACCATTGGATTTGATTGAGCGCATCGTACTTTTTAGAAAGAACGAACAAGATATCAAAGCAAAGAAAAAATGAAATACCCCCGATTGCCGAACAAAAACACGAATGAAGGCTATCCGGATATCCCATATTAGCATAAAAAAATAGATCACTTACCTATGAACACGACAGCGATTACGATTTCAGCAACGGTCAATAGCACGTTAGAAAAAACGTGGGAATGTTATAACTCTGCAGATCACATTATTTATTGGAATTTTCCTTCAGAAGATTGGCATTGCCCAAGTGCGTCGGTGGATCTGCAACCGGGTGGCGAACATAAGGCGAGAATGGAAGCGAAAGATGGCGAAATGGGATTTGATTTTGAAGCAGTGTACACCGATGTCTCTGCACCGAATCACGTGGCATACACGATTGCAGACGGTCGACAGGTTAACACGCATTTTTCAGAAACAGAAGAGGGCATTTTGGTTACGACAATTTTCGAACCAGAGAACATCAATGATCCCGAATTCCAACGCGCCGGCTGGCAAGCGATTTTGAACAATTTCAAAAATTACGTGGAACTTCAAACGGAAACACCGCCGGATTTTGAGTAGGTTAAAAATCCGAACCTTCCTTCAAACACTAGATTCGAAAAGATCCATTGGGAAACGTTTTAGTCCATCGACGAAAAATGAAATTTTCTCTTGACTCGACGCGCAGTTAGTTAATCATTGCTGCTACTTAAACTTCAAACCTTACCGCTCAGAACACGAAAAAACGGGCATTTTTTAGTATTTTTATCGGCAACCAACATTTATTAGGTCGATACATGCTTTTAACGGTTATTTTAGGATTAATCAGTGCTTTGCTGATGTTGCCGTTTGGCAACAAAATAAAAACGAAGTGGAGTTTGCTACTTATCTTCGTGCCAGCCTGTATTTTTTTATACTATTTACAATACGTACCTGCGATATTTCAAGGATTTACCTATACACAAGTATTGCCTTGGGTGCCGTCTATGGATATCAACTTCGCGTTTCGCTTAGACGGATTATCACTACTTTTCACGTTGCTCATTTCCGGTATCGGTACAGCCATTTTTATCTACGGCCGTAGCTATTTAAAAGGACACGCATATTTTGATCGGTTTTTCGGTTATTTATGTTTGTTCATGGCTGCGATGTTGGGCGTGGTACTGTCCGACAATATATTTTCGCTATTTATCTTTTGGGAGCTCACAAGTATAAGTTCCTTTTTCCTAATCGGGTTTAACAATAACAATGAAGATTCGCGAAAAAGTGCATTGCGTGCATTAACGATCACCGGAATGGGTGGTTTCTTCCTGTTAGCCGGGTTGACCTTACTCGGAAATATCGCTGGAACTTATCAAATAGCCGCTTTGATCGATGCGCGCGATACGATCATCAACCATGCTCTTTATCCAGTAATCTTAGCACTTATCCTTTTAGGCGCGTTCACCAAATCAGCTCAATTTCCTTTCCATTTTTGGTTGCCGGGAGCGATGAAGGCGCCTACACCAGTTTCCGCATATCTGCATTCGGCTACGATGGTAAAAGCCGGCATTTATTTACTGGCACGTTTCAATCCAGTCCTTGGAGATACGCCATTATGGAGTTACACGTTAATGATTGTCGGTGGATTTACCATGATTTACGCCGCTATCCATTCTTTATTTAGAGTTGATTTAAAAGGTATTTTGGCTTATTCGACCATTTCTGCATTGGGAATTTTGACGTTTCTCATCGGATTGGGAACCAAAGAAGCCATCATTGCGGCATCCGTTTTCATTTTAGTGCACGCGCTTTACAAAGCGACGTTATTCATGGTAACCGGAATCATCGATCACGAAACTGGAACGCGCGATATCACTAAGCTAGCCGGATTGCGAAAGATCATGCCGGGCGTTGCTATTGCCGGACTTTTGGCAGCACTTTCCAGCGCCGGATTGCCGATCACCTTCGGATTTATTGGCAAGGATTTAATTTATGAAGCGACGTTGCACAGCGACAAGAGTATGCTCTTGACAGCTTTAGCCGTCTGTACGAATGTTGCACTTGTTGCTGCCGGATTTATGGCCGGAATAAAACCATTCAGCGGAAAACTTCCGGATGATTTTAAAGATGCACATAAGCCTTACGCTTCGCTTTGGGTTCCTCCTTTGGTGTTAGCACTGCTTGGACTGACTGCAGGAATTGTTCCCGGAATCTTCGGCGATTATTTCTCGTTGCAGACTGCTAACAGCATTTATGGTAGCGATACCGAAATGCACTTAGCCATTTGGCATGGCGTGAATACGGTATTGATTTTAAGTTTATCCACACTTGCTGCCGGAACAATCATTTATTTTGTCAACAAACCAAGCATCAAAAAATTGGCTACCGTCGAAAGATTGAATGTATTTGCTCCTCAACAATTTTTTGACGCATTGGGTCGCGGTTTATTGAAAATGTCGCAAGGATACACCAGCGTGGTACATAATGGATATTTAAGATCTTACCACCTTAAAGTCATCCTTTTTGCAGAAGGATTGTTAGCCTATAAATTGTGGTTGAGCGGCCCGATAACAATTGATTGGGCAAATTTGACGCCTTTATCTATTTACGAAGTGGCGGTAATGATCATTTTGATCGGCGCGATGTGTATGGTTTTATTTACGCCGTTTTTATTGACTGCAGTTGTATCCATGACGATCGTTGGGTATTGTATTTGTTTGATTTTCGTATTCTACAGTGCACCGGATTTGGCAATGACACAATTTACGATCGACACATTGACGACCGTCCTGTTCGTATTGGTACTTTACAAACTTCCTCCGTTTTTAAGATTGGAAAGTTCAACACGTCGTTATCGCGACATCGCGGTAGCCCTCGGTTTTGGCGTCATCTTATCGATGATCACGCTAAAAGTAATTAATGAACCCATCGAAAAAACGATTAGTCAGTTTTACGGGGAAAATGCTTATTTATTGGCAAAAGGTAAAAACGTAGTCAATGTCATTTTGGTAGATTTCCGCGGAATCGACACCATGTTCGAAACCGTGGTTCTAAGTATTGCCGCAATCGGGGTTTACAGCTTATTGAAGTTACGTTTAAAATCATCTGAAAAAGAATAAAACACAGCATGAGAAGTACAATTTTACAAACCGCTACGCGGTACTTGCTCCCTATATTGCTCCTATTTTCGGTGTTCTTATTATTAAGAGGGCACTATTATCCGGGAGGTGGATTTGTCGGTGGACTGGTTGCTTCCATCGCATTCGTTTTACACAGTTTCGCCAATGGCGCAGAAGCTTCAATGAAAATTATGCGACGCAAACCACTTTCTCTGATCCCAATCGGGTTGGGGTTGTCCATGTTTTCGATAATCATACCTACTTTTTTCGGTTATCCACCTATGACTGGACTATGGTTGGAAGAGAAATTCCCGGTTATCGGTTCTGTCGGAACAGCGCTCTTTTTTGATATTGGCGTTTACTTGGTCGTTGTCGGCGTTGTATTAACTATTCTGTTCACCATTTCCCTTAATCAAGATTAGCAGCTATGGAATTAATACTAGTTTTGGTTTTAGGATTGATGTACGCTGCAGGCGTTTACCTGATTCTGCGCCGCAGTATGATTAAGTTGCTGTTGGGAATTATGATGATGGGAAATGGAACCAACATCCTGATTTTTTTAATCGGATCGATCACAAAAGGGCAACCCCCGGTAATTGATGCGCACCACAATATCTTTCAGGATATTTACGCCGATCCAATTCCACAAGCCTTAATATTAACTGCTATCGTCATCAGCTTCGCGCTTTCCGCATTTGCTATCGTTTTATTGAAACGCGCATACGCCTTGTTGCAAAAAGATGATTTGGATGACCTTAATACTCCCGAAGAAGAAGATATATGATTGATAACCACATTTTAGCGGCTATTTTTGTACACCTGATTACTGCCATTGCACAATTAATCGCATGGCGCAAAACGGTAACGCAACGCTTTCTTTCGGTTGGAGGAACTTTCTTAGGACTTGTTGTTGCTATCCGATTATTCGAAAAGGTATTTAGCGAAGGTACGTTAACATTGAATGCATCCAACTGGGAAGCACCATTTGGGATTGTTTTCGTTGCGGATATGCTCGCTGTTACCTTAGTCTTGCTGACGTCAATTGCCGGATTTGCTGTATCTATTTTCTCCACAACCGGGCTTAGTCGGCAGCGGATGATGTATGGCTATTTTCCAATTTTCCATTTCCTATTAATGGGATTGATCGGTGCATTTTTAACGGGCGATATCTTCAATTTATACGTTTGGTTTGAGGTGATTATCATTTCATCCTTCGTATTGATGACGTTAGGAGGTAGAAAAGCACAGCTCGAAGGCGCGATCAAATACATGGCCTTAAACATTCTGGCATCCATGTTTTTCCTGACGGGAATTGGTATTCTTTACGGAATTACAGGATCGCTGAATATGGCTGATTTGGCGATTAAAATTCAAGCGGTAAAAAATCAGAACTTGGTCGGTATCACCTCCATATTCTTTATTTTGGGATTCGGTATTAAATCCGCCGTTTTCCCATTGTATTATTGGCTACCCTCCTCCTACCATACGCCTCCATCGGCCGTTGCCGCAACATTTGGCGGATTGCTTACAAAAGTAGGAATCTACGCCATGCTGCGCGTATTTAGTTTGATCTTCATTCCCGACGAATTTACCAAACAGCTTTTGCTCGTCATGGCCGTGCTTACCATTCTAACTGGATCGCTCGGTGCTTTGGTGAAAACAAATGTTCGTCGCTTATTTTCATACCTGATTGTTTGTCATATCGGGTTTATGATGGGCGGTTTGGCGATGTTCACAAAGCTCGCACTGATGGGAACGATCTTCTATCTCATCCACGACATTATGGTAAAAACCAATATGTTTTTGATTGCCGGTGTCATTCGCCAACTGCGAGGATCCATGGATTTAGGACGATTAGGTGGTATTTATGGTGAATATCCAAAAATTTCCTTGCTGATTGCTTTGGTTCTTTTCTCGCTGGTTGGTATTCCACCTTTGTCTGGATTTTGGCCAAAGATTTATTTGTTTCAAGAAGCTTTCGGACAACATAATTACGTTTTCGCGGGAGCGCTTGTAGTTGGAAGTTTAGCAACTTTGTATGTGATCGCATACATGTGGACGGAGGTGTTTTGGAAAGATGTTCCAGACATGTCTGTCATCGAAAATAAATTTGAACCTATGCCTTTGTTCAAGAAGATTTTATTGGTTTTGCCGGTTGGCATTTTAGCATGTGCCACGCTTTACATCGGACTGTACGCCGAAGGTGTTGTCCAAGTCGCCGACAGAATATCGAATGAATTAATTAATACAACGTCCTATATCGAAGCGGTATTAGGACCTAAAAGATAACGTCGTATGATTAAGTACTTTTTGATGAACCTGCTACTATCTTTTATTTGGGTAGCGTTAACAGGTTCACTTTCTTATTCCAGCTTCATCTTCGGGGCGTTGTTAGGTTTTTTCGTTTTGTGGGTAATGAGCCGTAACGAGCAGGATCAACGCTATTTTCATCGCGTCCCAAAGATCATCAGCTTCTTGTTGTATTTCATCTGGGAGATGATTAAAGCTAATGTGCAAGTTGCCTACGATGTAATGACACCGAAGTATTTCTTTCGCCCGGGCGTGGTACGATTCCCGCTTAGCGCAGAAACAGATTTAGAAATCAACGTATTGTCCACCTTTATTTCCCTAACGCCGGGCACACTGATCCTAGACGTTAGCGAAGACAAAAAAGCGTTGTATATACATGTGATGTATTTGAATGATCCGGAAACATTCGTTAATGGATTGAAAATGGGAGTTGAACGCAGATTGATGGAGGTTTTACGATGACATTAGGCACTTATTTCGATTACGTAATTCTGCCGATCCTAACATTGTCGGTCTTGCTGGTTTTTATCCGTATTTGGAAAGGACCATCTGTAGTGGATCGTGTGGTAGCATTGGATGTGATGATTACAATAGGAATCGGTATCATTACCATTTATGCCATCCGACAGAACCAAGAAGTATTGATGGATGTAGCGATTATCTTGGCGCTAATAGCCTTTCTGGGCACCATTGCATTCTCATATTACATAGAAAAACAAAAAGATGATTGATATAATATTGGCTTTTTTGAGTACAATTGGCGCGCTTTCTATCTTATTCGCTTCCATCGGGTTGATTAGAATGCCTGATTTCTACCTTCGTTTATCGGTTACCGTAAAGGCTTCGACATTAGGTGTTGGGTTATTTCTCATTTGTGCGGCCATTATGTTTCCAGATGATATATCCGTAACCACGAAAGCAATTGCTATCTTATTTTTTCTAATCATTACAGCTCCGGTTGGTGCACACATGATTGCGCGTACGGCTTATGTGACAGGTACCCCATTATGGAAAGAAACCGTAATTGATGAGTTGCATGGCATGTATAATCAGGAAACGCACGAACTGCATAGCGATCCGGAAGAAGCAGAAGAAGCTAATGAGTCTGAAGTAGATACGGCAAACGGACAAATCGCTGATACGGAAGAACAAACGGAATAGCTCAGGGTATAATCCTATTACGTTAAAAAGGGTTAAACGAATATATCATGGAATTAATTACCTACCTTTGTATCCCAAGTGCAGTGTAATGTCGTTGAATAAATTAAGAAGTAACATGAGGAAGTTCGGGGCTTTGTTTATTGTATTTGCGCTCTATTTAGTGCAAAACGTACAAGCGCAAGACAAATTGGTGGATCGCGTAGTGGCTACGGTGGGGT
The DNA here is from genome assembly GCF_042684745.1 of Sphingobacterium corticis. Classification (NCBI taxonomy): domain Bacteria; kingdom Pseudomonadati; phylum Bacteroidota; class Sphingobacteriia; order Sphingobacteriales; family Sphingobacteriaceae; genus Sphingobacterium; species Sphingobacterium corticis. The sequence goes on from NZ_JBHUMA010000009.1 coordinate 197,393, forward strand.
CGAATATTATCCTGCAATCCGACGTGGACATGCAGTATACACAATATCTAGCAAATGGTGGGGCACCTGATCCAAACTTCAAATGTCAGGCATTGCAGCAATTGGTCATGACCAAATTATTATCGCAACAAGCCGTGATTGACTCTGTCGAAGTATCTGAAGCGGAAGTTGATGATGAGATTAATCGTCGTATGCGCCACATGGTTCGCCAAGCTGGGAATCAAGAGCGTTTGGAAGGTTTCCTAAAACGGTCGTTATTGCAATATAAAGAAGAAATTCGTCCAACCCTGTCGGAGCAAATGCGCGCGGAACGTCTTCAAGGAAATATTGTACAGAAAATCAGCGTTACTCCGCAGGAAGTAAACCGCTATTTCGAAGGATTAGATAAAGACAGTTTACCTTATTTCAATACCGAAATTGAAGTTGGTGAAATCGTTATCGAACCGACTTTAACTAAATCGGAAAAAGAGCAATTCCGTAATAAGGCAGAAGGTTACCGTCAGCAAGTAATGGGCGGTTCCGATTTTGGAACAATTGCTCGTTTCTATTCAGAATGTCCATCCGCGCCGAACGGTGGCGATTTGGGATTCTCAACACGCGATGGATATGTAAAAGAATTTTCGGCAGTGGCATTTAAATTGAAGCCCGGAGAAGTTTCTCCAGTTTTCGAAACACCATTTGGCTTTCACTTCTTACAAGTTTTGGAACGCCGCGGTGAAGAAGTCCACGTTCGCCACTTACTGATTACTACGAAGCCAACGCAAGCAAGCTTGGATCGTGCCAAATCTAAAATCGACAGCATCTACAATTTGGTAGAAACCGGGAAAATGAGTTTCCACGCAGCTGCTGCCAAATATTCTGACGCAAAAGAAACGAAGTTTAACGGTGGTATGGTATTCGATCAAAACTCATACACACGTTCGACAATGATTTCTGTGGATGGGTTAGAGCGCGATTTATTTGCAGCTATCGACACATTGCAACCGGGTAACTATTCTAAACCTTACCAATTCAAGCACATCAACGAGTCGCACCGCGATGGTATTCAGGCGTACAAATTCAATTTCTTGAAAACACGCGTTGCACCACATGGAGCCAACATGGAGCAAGATTTCGCGAAGATTCAGGAGGCGGCGCAACAAGATAAGGTTAACCGTTTCTTAAGCGAATGGTTCGAAAAACGTACCGCATCGACCTACATTCACATCAATGAAGATTTTCAAACCTGTGATGATTTGGAGCTTTGGCTTAAAAAAGGAACTGCCGACGATAAAGTAGCGCAGCGCCAAGATTAGTTCCGAGAATCTATCACATCGTCAATAAAACATAAAACGGTGATTTGTCTGTCGAAAAATCACCGTTTCTTTTTACTTTCTTTATTGGAAACTACAATGCAGCGATGGCTGATTGATAGTTCGGCTCTTCGGTAACCTCAGCCACCTGCTCCGCATATTTTACTTTACCATCCGCACCAACAACTACTACAGCACGGCTCAACAAACCTTGTAAAGGACCGTCGCTGAATTTCACGCCATACGCATCAGAGAAAGCGTTGTCCTTGTATTCTGAAAGAGAGATCACTTGCTCCAATCCTTCTGCCGCGCAAAAACGACCTTGTGCGAAAGGCAAATCGCGAGAAATGCACAATACGACGGTGTTATCCAACTTCGACAATTCCTCGTTGAAACGACGAACCGACGCTGCACAAGTTCCCGTATCTACGCTTGGGAAAATATTCAATACCACTTGCTTTCCTGAAAAGTCCGCCAATGATTTTTGTGACAAATCCGCTCCGGTCAATGAGAAATCAGGCGCCTGCTCGCCTACTTTCGGCAAAGCTCCGTCGGTATGCACGTCGCTTCCTTTAAATGTTACTGTTGCCATAAAATGATATCTGTTTTTGATTTTTATACAAGATAGCAATTAATGATTTTCCGACGAAACAATCATGCTTTACATCGGTTATTCATTAAAAAAATAGTGGAAAGTTTTGGCTGATATTACAAATAAAAAATACTATGTTAGCATATTAAATCTAAACACTAGATTCTAACCTCTTATAAAAATAAACGCGTATGAAAAGATTACTACTCGGGTTATTGCTGGCTTCGCCCGTTTTTGCGTTCGCGCAAGGTTCTCAAGTCAATACCCAAAGTCAAAAAATCATCGGTATGGGTGGTGCAGGTAGCGCATTGTTTATTGATGAAGCGTCGATGGTGTACAGTCCGGGCGCATTAGCCAAAATGGATCACAACGCGGTACAAATTGGCGCTAGTGCGGTGATGTTTCGTTCGGCATTTCAGGAAGCTGGATCGATGATGCAGCATGATTCACGCTTTCAAGTTACGCCACCATTTGCCGCTTATGCTACATTCGGTCCGAAAAACAGCTTTTGGAAAGCAGGATTAGCCGTTTACACACCTTTCGGCGGAAGCGTCGATTGGGGACACGATTGGCCGGGTCGTTATGAATTGAGTCATCTGTCACTTCGTGCCATCTTCATTCAACCTACACTAAGTTTTAAACTAACGGATCAGTTCTCCGTTGGTGGTGGATTTATTTACAATATTGGATCGGTGGATTTAGGTCGCTCCTTGCCTGCTTTTCATCCTGACGGCAGACCAGCGACCGCAAATTTGAAAGGGAACGGAAGCGGAACAGGATATAATGTCGGTATTCATTATAATTTAGAAGATCAATTTGCTTTATCCGTAAGCTACCGTTCAAAAGTAATTACGCGTTTGGAAGATGGAGATGCCATGTTTGATGTTCCGCAAACCTTATCAGCAAACTTCCCGAACACGAAGTTTTCTTCTGAACTACCTTTGCCATCGTCTTTGAACGTTGGTTTAGCTTTTCCACTGAGCGAGAAAGTCGATATGGCCATCGACGGATCGGTATTGAATTACAGCATCTATAAGCAATTGGCTTTCGAATATGAAACGGATTTGATTCCAAATTCGGTATCGGAGAAACAATATGAGAATGCCTATTCAGCAAAAGTGGGTATCAATTACCAAGTAAATGATCGCTTAGCTTTGCGCACAGGTGCTGGATTCATCCGCACGCCCGTTCGTGGACAATATGTTTATCCGGAAACGCCGGACAACAACCGCTACGTAGCTTCTCTAGGTTTCACGTATGAGATGACGGATAAATGGCAGTTGAATGCGGCATACGCATTTCAGCACATTTTACCTCGTACAGGCACCAACATTTCCACCGGTTTGAGAGGTCGCTACGAAACGTATATTCATGCACCAGGTGTTTCACTTAGTTATAAATGGTAAACCAAACGATTATGAAAAAGATTTTTAACACCTATACCTCTGCTTTAGCAGCTTTATTCTTGGTCGCATCGTGTGCACCAAAAGAGCAGGATTACGAAGTACTCAATAGCACCGCAGATTTCGGAAAATATGTGGCGATCGGAAACTCCCTTTCAGCAGGTTTCGCCGACGGCGGATTGTATTTGGAAGGACAGAAAGTGGCATTTCCAAACCTAATTGCTGCGCAAATGCAGCAGATTGGCGGAGGTAGTTTCACCTCACCGTTTTTTAGTGAAAGTCAAGCAAATGGCTCCGGCTATTTGCGATTAGCTGCGCTGACCAACGGGGTTCCTACGACGGAAAATGTGACGACCAACTTAGCCATTCGAGGAATGAGCCCAGGGAACACACCGTTATACACAAAATACGAAGGCACCGAAATCAACAACCTTGGCGTACCGGGTATGCGTTTGGATATGGCTTTCGCTCCACGCGTCGGTTCGGCAGCCGGTAATCCTTATTTTGAAAGATTGCTAGTCGGAAACGATACAGAAACTACTTATTTTGGTTACAGCACAACTAAACAACATACCTTTTTCTCTTTTTGGTTGGGGAATAATGATGTACTGGGTTATGCTATGAACGGAGCCGTGCGTACAGGCTCGACGACGACATTAACCGAAGCCGGAATGTTTACCGCATTGTACAACAATTACATAACCGCCCTAACCGCACAACAGCAAAAAGGGGTGGTGGCCACTATTCCGGATGTGACGAGCATTCCATATTTTACGACGATTACGCAGGCTCAACTAGCAGAAGGTGTGCGACAAGCTACGCAAGGACAAGCTACGAATGTGTTGATTAGAACTAAAACAACAGTTCGACCAGCGACACCAGAGGATTATTTCTTTCTGACTTTACCTAGAGAACATCTCGGAAGGGACACTTATAATGGAGTTCCTTTATTTGGTATTTCACCAAATAATCCGATTCCAGATAACATGGTATTGGACAAAGATGAGGTCGAAGAAGTTCGCGCTCGCGTAAATCAGTTTAATGCGGTAATCAAACAAGCGGCCGAATCGAAAGGTTTAGCGTTGGTGGATATGCACGATTTCTTGAATAAAGTGAAAGCAGGAATTGTATACAACGGCGTTCCAATCAATTCGCAATTCATTCGTGGAAATGCATTTTCTTTGGATGGTGTCCATCTTACGCCAATTGGAAACGCGATTGTTGCCAACCAATTTATTGAAGCGATTAATCAGAAATTTAATGCCTCAATTCCTCGAGTTGATGTCACGCAATATTCCGGCGTTCGTATGCCAAATTAAAGACTGAATTTCATTTTTATTATCGCTGAAAATGACTAGGAGCTGATGGATCAAACCAATCGGCTCCTTTTTTCTTTCCGTCGATTCGTTATATTTGTGATACGATGAAAGTAACATTACAACGCGAAAACAATGCGGTGCATTTTTCGGGCACCAGCGGCACTTCTGATGTAAAAATCAATATTGACGGTTCTCCGGAAATTGGCGGCGAAGGCAAGGGCGCTCGACCGATGGAATTGGTGCTTTTCGCACTAGGTTCTTGTAGCGTTTTCGACCTGTCGACCATATTAAAAAAGCAGCGTCAGGAGGTTGATGATATTCAAGTGCAAGTAGAAGGAAAACGCCGCGAAGAAATTCCAACAATATTCACTCACATACATATCGAGTTCTTTCTGAAAGGTAAAATCGATGCAGAAAAAGCGGCTAAAGCTGCTGAATTAGCCGTAAAAAAATATTGCTCTGTACATGATATGCTAGCAGCCGGCGGCGTTGAAATTACGTACAGTTTGCAGATTAATTAGTCCGCAGGATATTAATAAAGGAATGTGCAATTCCTTCATATCACAATTTCCTAAAATCGCCACTCTTGATACCGAGCGATTGGTATTACAACGATATAAGGTGGCTTCAGCACATTTGCCTCAAAACCTTCTTATGGATTCTATCTTCTTCCTATGAAAGCTCATTTCTTAATTTTTGGTTTTCTTTTGGTGAATAGCTGGTCTTTCGGACAAAAGTTTACGACGAATTTTAATATTGATTTGAAGAACGAAGAGATGAAATCGATTGTGAAGTTGTGGCAAACTTACTTAACCGATCATTCTGATGAACATTGGGTCGATTCTGAACGTGAGCGGTTGAATCAAGTGAATATTTTGGACGTTCCGGGCATCATCAACCCTTCACTGATAAAATACGGCTTAAACAATCATCTTACCTCGATCAGCAAACTGGACGATGATTATCTAATTCGCTCTACTTTCCAATTAGCTGACGGTAATGTGTTCGCCAGCACGTATGTATTGGCGAAAAAACAAAATGATCAATTTAAGTTATCGAATTTCCTATATCATTCCACGAAAGATTGGACAAAAGCCAAATCGAAACTTATCGATTATTATGCAACACCCGACTTTTCTTTTAATCCACAAAACATCCAGAAGGCCGAAGATTTTTACGAAAAACTCTGTGCGTCCTTCAATTTAGAGCCGGAGCGATTATCTTACTTTATAACAAAAGATTGCGACGATATTTACAAATCGTTGGGCTACGATTATATCTTTTTGGAGGGCATGAGCGATGAATGCGGATATTATGTAGCGGAGAATAACTTTATTTTTTCTACGATTAAAGGGGGTGAAAATCATTATCACGAACTTACCCATGTTGTAAACAAGAAGTTTCCTAAAGCACATCCATTGCTTTTGGCTGGTCTTTCCGCTTATCTAGGAAAGGAAAAAGCGCATTTGGGTAAACCGCTAATTTATCATATAAAAAGAACCCAAAATTACCTTAAGGAAAATCCAGAGTTCGATCTTTCTAATTTCACAGATTTTAAAAATCTAGATTCTCAAACAAATCCACAATACGTTATTGGAGCAATTCTTTGCGATTTAATTCTTGAAAAAACCAGTAAGCAAGGGTTGATTTCGTTGCTTCAAGATTCCCAAAGCGATGAGCTTCTGTATGATCGAATAACATCCGCATTAGATATCAACAAAGATCAACTCAATGATTTTTTGAGAAATAGGATTTCGAAATTATCGACCGCTCAAGATTCCCCAAACAGGTTGTTTGCTGATTAAGTCGGGATGGTAATAGATTTTAAAAAGCTCACTATCAAGGAGAAATACGGAAGTTTCCACATCATTTATTCAAAGATTATTGAAGTCAATACTTGCAGTGACAAATAGCATTAAACTAAAACAGCTAAGCGCGCTGAATCTTCCATGATTCAGTGCGCTTGCTATTTATAATTGCGTGCAAATAACTAGTTACTTCGATCCGGAACAACTGCCCAAATTACATTCGCAGCATCATCCGCAACCAGCATATAGTTCTTCGTAAACGCAATGCCTACCGGACGGCCGTGCACTTCGCCCTTCTCTTTATTAGCAATAAATCCTGTCAAGAAATCCTGCATTTTTCCGCTTGGTTTCCCGTCTTCAAACGGAACAAATGCTACCTTGTAACCAACAAATTCCGATCGGTTCCAAGAACCATGTTGACCGATAAATACGCCAGTTTCAAAGTTCGGTGCTTTATTGAAAGCTAATCCAAGCGAAGCGGTATGCGCACCAACGGCGTAATCAGGAGTAATAGATTTTGCTAAATCCTTCGGCATTTTATCCTTCCACCGCGGATCAATATGCATTCCCCAATAATAATAAGGCCAACCATAAAATTTCTCGGATTGCACAGAAGTGATATAATCTGGAACAAGTTCATCGCCTAGCTGATCGCGCTCATTAACCGCAGTCCACAGCTTTCCTGAGTTAGATTCCCAATCCATTCCAACAGGATTGCGGATTCCCGAAGCATAAACTCGTTCGCCGGATCCATCAGGATTTACCTCCAAAATATTTGCTCGACGCACCTCGTGCTCCATTCCGTTTTCACCAACATTGCTCCCTGATCCTACAGAAATCAAAATCTTATCCTGTGCTTTGTTAGTGATAATATTTCGTGTCCAATGGTTGTTGTAGCCACCGGCAGGCAGCTTCACGATGGATTTACCGTTTGTCGATGTTAGTTTGCCCTGCTTTGCATTATAAGGATAACGCACTAAGGCATCCGTATTTGCTACGTAAAAATAATCGCCCAAGATCAACATCCCGTAAGGCAGATTGAGGTCTTTTAGAAATGTCGTTTGCTCGTCGGCCTTTCCGTCGCCGTCGTTATCCTTAAACAACAAAACTTCATTCGGATTTGCATCTTTATTCAGATTTCTTGCAGCCACTTTCTCTGCCGATTTACCTTCCGACGGCGTACGCGCCTGAGCGACGAATATATCACCATTGGCAGCAACGTAAATATTTCTTGGACTGTTTAATCCTTCAGCAAACTTTACCACCTTGTAACCTGCAGGAGCCTGAGGCATTTCTCCCTCATCCCAACCGACGATTTTAGCATACTTATCTATGGGCTCTGTAGCAAGAGGTTCTTGCACAGAAATATCCGAACCGTATTCCATAGACGACGAATCTTGCTTGCTAGATTCGGAATCCTTTTTATCGGTGTTGTTAGAATTATTACAGGAAGCGAAACTTATCGCGAGTGCTATCGCTGCAAAGGAAATGTTGTTTGAAAGTTTATTCATTGTGTTGGTGTAATTATGATGCTTTTACAACAACAATGCAAACAAATAGTTTACATTAGAAAATCAAGACTTCGATTATTCCTCAGAAACCGCCGTTTCTTGATTCCTTTCACGCCCTTGGGCATCTTCCTTTTCGCTTTCATCCTTATCGGGGATTGGCGCTGATTCGCGCTTTCGATTCATCATATCTTCCATAGATATCGGTCGATCTTGCGGACGCCATATAAATCCAGGAAGAATTTCGTTTTCTTGCGTAACCAGTTTTAGCGGATATAACTGCTGATTGGGTTTAGCTGTGTTATATCGAAAAACCTTTTTATCCTTAAACATAATCGAAATTCGAGCCCCTCGATCATGAAACATATCCTTGATAATTCCGGTCGGTTCATCCACGTTGAACACCAAATTTTCTGCATTCCCGTCGACAAATAATCGTTCTACGTAATTCTTATCGAAGAATGCGGTAATTTTTCGTCCTTTGAGCTGATTAAATTTGACAGAATCGAGCACCGCATTCACCATAAAAGCATTATCTTTTAGCAGAGCGTTATCCAACTTTCTATTAACCATTTGCATATAAATGGTATCCGAAGAAATCTGCGATCCATCCGACCAAATCATCGGTTTACCCATAAACCGGAACATGGAATCCTGCATCCCATAATACACCGAATCGGCCACCGCCTGCAAATCGGACTTAAACATCCGCACGTTTCGATATGCTTTCACAATACGCGTGCGCACCGTATCCGATAAATTTGCAGTAGAATCTTTGCTGGACAACGTATCTGTGCGCATAACGCTTTCCATTGCAGCATCAATCCGCGTACCCGCCTCGTTAAGTTTTGGAATCTCCACCTGATCGCGCAGCACACTATCCGCTTTCAGCGTTTTCGCAATAATCAACGAATCGCCTTTGCCTTTTAAATCGGGCGGGCGTTGTTTGGGCAATTGTTGGATAATATTTGTCGCCGAATCGGCCAATGGCAATTTAACCATCGCGGAATCAACTTTCGTGCTATCCGAACCGCTGGAAATTTCAGGGGTTGATTCTCCGTCCTCGCCCAAATCGTCCTCATCATCTCCATAATCGACATCCTCATCCAAGAGAAGTTGTCCTCCATCCCGACTCAATTGCAAATCCAAAGCGATGTATTCTGATCTTGGAATGGTACGCGAAAAAATCGTATCTGCAGTCAGATAGACCGTATCCACCGGATTTTTAGTACGCTCAACCACTTGCACCGTATCCAAATCAACCGTGGTATTCGGTACCGAATCCGTTGCTAACGACAATTCTTCTTGTTCTTCCGCTTCGCGCTTTCGTTGTCGACGTTCCCGTCGGGATAATTTTTCTTCGCTCTCTAATGAATCCGTCGCTAAACTATCGGTTGGCGCGTTGGAAGTTGTATCGTTATCCACCACCATTTTCACCAGCGGCTTCTCCGCCATGGTAATGGATTCTTCTTTCCCTCGATATTTCCCGTATCCACCATTTGCATAGAATTTCTCCAACGTATCGATGAAAACCACGTTCCTAAATGCCTCACCATCCCCAATTGAACGATCGTAATACAAACTATCGCCTTTCAGAAACTTAGATCCTTCGGTGTATAAATTATTTAGGTTGAATTTCGCAATGCCCGTCCCTGTGTTGTAAACACCGCGCTCCGTGTACAAATTTTCGCCGGCTCTTCCTTCAATATTCGTCGGACCGTAGAAAAAATTGTTGCGCGTGATCGAGTTGTAACGCATGGTATCCGTATAGATAATCACGTCGGGCGAGCGTACCACCACCTTCTCCCGAAAATAGGAATCCTTCGTTCGTTCGAAATAATAGGCATTTCTCGATGTGATCGTATCCAGTCCGCTGACAATACGCCCGCCTCCGGTGTAAGTTCCGCGCTGATCGCGAAAACTATATGTCAAATAATTCGTCGTCAAAACCGATTGCTTATCGACCACACGGACATTCCGCGTGATGATCGCATGTTGCGTAGCCGCTTCATAATGCAATCGATCGCCGTAAATCACCGTTCCGGATGGTTGCGTAATCACCACGTTTCCATAAGCCTCGAAAAACTCGCGTCCAATATCGTCACGCCAGAAATCACCACTATCCGCCATCAGCGTATTGCTCTTGTGTTCGTACACCGGATTGTAGTGGCGCATCACACGCTGCTCAATAATCACACCGCGCGTTGACGACACCAAACGCATAGCATCCGCCGGCGCCGATTGTTGCGCCTGCAATGTAGCTATAGAGAGCAGGTAGAAAATAACGATGAATAATGGTTTCACAAGCGCAAAAATAGACATTTAAACAGCAAAAAAGTGTTAAAAACTTGGCGAAGGATTTTCCGTAGAATAAATGAGCGAAAATTAGCCCATTGCTGATTACCTTTGGACATGGATATCCTGCAACGTTTAGCGGAATACATCGCGACAGAGAAGCTTTTCAATCGCGAAGATCATCTACTTTTGGCTGTCAGTGGCGGAAAAGATTCGATGTTGATGGCGGAATTGCTTTGGCAGCTCGGCTATGATATAAGCATCGCACATTGCAATTTTCAATTACGCGGTGCAGAATCTGATCTTGACCAGCAATTGGTGGTCGACTTTGCTGCTAAACGAAAAATCCCGTGCTATCATCAAAAGATGGAAACGGAAGCGTACGCCAAAAAACATGGTGTGTCCATTCAGATGAGTGCGCGCGCGTTGCGCTACGATTGGTTCGAAACCTTGCGTAAAGAGCTTGAATTGGATTACATCGCTATAGCCCAACATCAGCAAGATCATATTGAAACGGTTTTCGTCAATCTGGTACGCGGAACGGGATTGAGCGGACTGAAAGGAATCTCCGCGAAGCGCGATTACATCGTTCGACCGCTATTATGGATAACGATCGAAGAAATCACGAATGCAGTACAACTTCTCCAAGTTCCTTATCGTGATGACCAAAGTAACTTTTCTACTAAATACATCCGCAACAAGATTCGGCTTAATATTCTACCGCAATTCCGTGAAATTAGGTCGGACTTCGACAACGTTATGCTGGAAAATATTGAACGATTTGAAGAAACTCAATCTTTGTTGACGCGCTTAACCGATCAAATTCGGAGATCAACCTTCAAAGAAAACGGCAATCAAATAGAAATTTTAAAGGAGGATTTATCGGATTACCTGACCGACCTTCCCCTGCTCTATGAATTGTTTAAGCCATTTGGTTTTGAAAAAAATGTTTTAGAGGATTTAGTACGATCGCAGTTATTAAATATCGGCTCACGCTTCGAATCCGAAAGGTATCAGCTCACTATCGATCGCCAAGTTCTTATTCTGCGCGAGAAAAATAATGCTGCTTTAGCGGAGCAATGCATGAGTGAAACCGACAAACAAATCGATATTCATGGTAAAACTTTTAAGTTGACGCTACATACGGTTCGTGAAAATATGCTATTGGGTAACGCACCGAATTCCGCAGCCATCGATCAGGAAAAACTAATCTTTCCGCTGCGTATACGAAGTTGGGAAGTAGGCGATCGCTTTATTCCTTTAGGTATGAATGGTTCAAAGAAAATCAGCGATTTTTTTATTCAGCAGAAAATTCCGTTGACAGAAAAAAAACACATTCCCTTGCTCGTTAATGGAAACGGGGAAATTATTTGGATTGTGGGATATCGGTTAGATAATCGATACAAGATAACAGAAAATACGAAGAAAGTAGCTACATTCGTGTATAGCTAAATGGAGTATGGAAGAGCAATTTGCATTTGAAGAAAAGCAATATTTAGGCCGGGACATGACTTGGGTAAGCGTCCGTCTGATCTTGGCATTATTCTGTTTTATAGCCTATTACCTTAATTTGCATCACCTAGTTTCAAGGCAGCTATTTTTCATTGCGGGTGTGGGAATTTTGTTCGTTTCGATCATCATGCTATATATGATCAATTATCGAATCGTTGTCAAAGACAGCAAATTAATTATCAGCGGTTTGTGGACAACTAGTTTGGTAAAAATCGACTTACAATCGATCGCCTATGTTGAGGTGAAGCCCTATAGTACATTCATTTTCAACAATCCAGTCTATAATTTGCACAAAAATGGTAAGATTCGTTTTTACTCGGGTGGCAAATACGCTGTTTGGTTAACAGATCCAGATGGATTAATTTATGTGATTGGTACCCAAAGGCCGAATGAATTAGCGAAGGCAATCGAAGCTGCAAAAGCATAAATTTTGTTAAGTGATGTTGCCCTGACACTTCCACATCAACCATTTCGCTCAAAATTTGTTAAATTTGAACAAAGTGATTTATTATGGAGTTTTTGAAAGTTCTCGTCATCATTATAGCAAGTTATTACGCGTTAAAATTTGGGCTACGCCTTATGTTTCCATTCTTAATGAAGAAATTGGCGCAAAAGATGATGCGAAATGCACAACAAGGTGGTTTCAGTACTGGAGACAGATCATTTCAATATCAAAACTTTGGTCAACAAGAACGTCAGCAACCAAAAACTGACGGAAAAGTAAAAGTAGCATACGTACCGCCGAAAGAAGATCACAAGAATGGAGCTTCTACTGCTGGAGAGTTTGTGGATTTTGAGGAAGTTAAATAAGCCGATTGGCGCTACCTCTCTATGTGGCTAAAACAGCTTTCATTACTACATTTTAAAAATTACACGGAATCCAATTTGGTATTTTCGCCAGAAACTAATGCGTTTACTGGATTTAATGGTGCAGGAAAAACCAACTTGTTAGACGCCGTTCATTATCTTTCGTTATGCAAGTCCTACTTTAATCCAATCGATTCGCAACATATCAAAAAGGGCGAAGATTGGTTTATGGTGCAAGGTGTTTTCGAACGTGATCAGGAGATCAGCGACACCATATCTTGTTCGCTTAAAAAGAATCAGAAGAAACAATTTCGAAAAAATAAAAAGGACTATCCACGTTTGGCCGACCACATTGGTCAGTTTCCTTTAGTAATGATTACACCAAATGATGTGGGCATTATTTTAGAAGGTAGCGAAGAGCGTCGAAAATTTATGGATAATGCCATTTCGCAAACTGATAATCGCTATTTAGATACGCTGATTCAGTACAATCGCATTATGCAACAGCGCAACCAGATGTTGAAAACAGCGGCCAGCACACGTCAACTCGATTTGGGCTTGCTAGAAGTGCTAAACATGCAGTTGACAGAAGTGGGAGAACAAATATTCGTAAAACGAAAAGCGTTTATGGATGCATTTCGCCCGTACTTCGATACGCATTACGCCTACATTTCCGATCATGCGGAACAAGTAGAACTACACTACGAATCGCCTTTGCTACACAGCACGTTCGCCAGTCTTCTCGATGCCAATCTGGAAAAAGATCGCATTTTGGAACGAACCACGCAAGGCATTCATAAAGATGATTTGCTTTTTCACATTCATGATGGAATGTCGCTGAAAAAATTCGGTTCGCAAGGGCAGCAAAAATCATTTTTAATTGCACTGAAGCTTGCGCAGTATTCTTTCTTGCAAGCGAAAAAAGGATTTGCACCATTACTTCTGTTGGATGATATCTTCGATAAATTGGATGAAAACCGCACTAAGAAGATTATGCAGATGGTGTCGGATGATGCTTTCGGACAAATTTTTATCACGCACACAGATTCCCGTCGAATTCGCGATATTTTTCAGGAAATCGGCAAGCCGATTCGTATCTTTGATGTGAACGAAGGCGTAGCAAATGAAGAAATATAGAGGTGAAGATTTTCGGCGAAGTGACGACATTTCCATCAAACAAGCGGTGGAGAAAATGTTGGAGGTTTACCGATTGCGCCAAAAGTTCGATGAAACTTCTATTGTAAGCGCTTGGCCCAACATTATCGGTAATGCTATCGCTAACCGCACAGAACGCATATACATTCGCGACAAGAAATTGTATGTTTACGTGGAATCTGCTGTCATAAAAAACGAACTGGCGATGATGCGAAGACAGATTCTTGGTCGCGTCAACGAACATATCGGCTATGCTATGGTCGAAGAATTCATCATTCTTTAATATAACGTTTCTACTTTTTGAGGTGAACATAAAATACTACGCATCGGCTCTTTCCAGCTTCGTTATTTGGGGGCTTTTCAGTTTAGTTTTGAGACCGTTGCAAGAATATGCCGCGTTAGAAATTTTACTCTATCGTGTATTGTTTGCCACCGCCAGCATTTGGTTAGCCAACTTTCTATTCCGCCGCAAAGAAACCCAAAGGTCTTTCCAGCAGATTTCCAACATGAATTCTTCTGACAAAAGAAAAGTTGTCGGGAATTATGTAGTAAGTGCGCTAATGCTTTCGCTGAATTGGTTTTTGTTCATTTTTGTGATGAATACCATTAGCGTGAACGCGACGTCACTCGCCTATCTGCTATGTCCAATTCTTACGACTGCCTTAGCCACCATTTTTCTTGGTGAACGTTTGCGTATGGGACAATGGGCAGCGGTTTTCGTCAGTGTGTTGAGTTGCTTCATGTTATCCATTGGACATTTCGTCGATCTGTTTTACAGCTTAATGATAGCACTTACATACGCGATATATTTAGTACTTCAAAAAGCAAATACTGCGACAGACAAACTGTTTTCTTTATCTATTCACATCACGCTAAGTACGATTATTTTGCTACCATTGTTTGGAATAGTCGGCTTAGGGGCAAATAAATCAGCAATTTTCTATGAGCTCGTTTGGGTGATTGCAGTCGTTTTCACAATTGTACCACTATTCTTGAATGCTTACGCGCTGAAAGGTTTGAGCTCATCGCTCGTCGGAATACTATTATACGTCAATCCGCTATTGAGTTTCACGTTGGCGATCACGTATTTTAGCGAACCGATTACCCTAATTCAGATAACTGCTTACGGAATGATTATCGTTTCGGTTATTTGGTTCAACTTATTGTATTTCAAAAAGCAGAAAGCTGTAGATAGTGTGCCCGAACAGCCAATTATTCCGCATTAATCGGAAAGAACACATCGCTTTAATTACAAAAAAGCGCTTAGATCGCCTTTTCCTTCGCGGATAATCTCAAATTCTTTGTTAGTTAAATCAACGACCGTAGATGCGACGTTGTCGCCATATCCGCCATCAATTACTAAATCTACTTTCTCTCCGTATTTTTCGTAAATCAATTCCGGATCGGTTGAATATTCTACAATCTCATCATCATCGTGAATCGAAGTTGTCACAATTGGATTCCCTAATTCGCGAACGATTTCTCGAACAATATTATTATCTGGAACACGGATACCGACGGTTTTTTTCTTGGAACTCAACAATTTCGGCACCTGATTACTGGCATTGAAAAGAAAAGTAAACGGTCCAGGAAGCGCCTTCTTCAATACACGAAACACGGACGTGTCAAATGGTTTTGTGTATTGAGAAATATCGGTCAAATCATAGCAGATAAACGATAAATTCGCTTTTTGGGGATTCAAACCTCGGATTTGACAAACGCGCTCAATTGCCTTTTGATTTGTAATATCACATCCTATTCCATACACCGTATCCGTCGGATAAATAATTACACCACCACTTCGCAATACCTCGACGGCTTGCTCAATCGCTTTCGGATTCGGATTTTCATTATATATTCGAACTAACATATCTTGGTAACAGTTGGAAAGGAATTAAGTTTACAAATCGCCTTTTTACGATGCTTCGGATTGGTTTAGGAATTGTAGGATTTCTTGCAATTCGCTGGGCTCAAACCAATGCGTGGAACCATATTTTTTGAACCACGTGATTTGTCGCTTGGCATACCTCCGACTATTTTGTTTAATCTTATCGACTGCCTCTTCCAAAGAAATTTTGCCTTCGAAATGATCGAACAACTCCGCATATCCGACTGTTTGCAAAGCCGGATGATATCGAAATAATTGCAATTCTTTTGCTTCGTCCAACAAACCATCGTGCATCATCTTATCTACGCGCTTATTAATTCGTTCGTACAAGAATGCGCGATCTGTATTCAATCCAATGGTAACGACATCGAAATTACGCGCGGATTGCTTTCCTTTTTGATAAAAAGCAATGGAATTTCCAGTGGTTTCGAAAACTTCCAGCGCACGAACCACCCGCTGCGGATTTTGAAAATCCATCACCGCATAATGTTCTGGGTCGATTGCTTTTAAGCGATCTTGAAGCTTTGCTAAACCGTCTTCTGCCAATTGCTGATTTAAGCGGTCGCGGATTTCTTTTGGCACTTGGGGTAAATCATCCAAACCCTCAGTCAGCGCACGAACAAACAGACCAGATCCGCCGACCAAAATCACTTGATCGTGTGTTTGAAAAAGTTCTTGCAATAATTGAAGTGCGTCGCGTTCGAAATCCCCAGCGGAATATACGCTTTCTACGCTATGAGAATCAATAAAATAATGCGGAACAGCATTTAATTCTGAAGAATCAGGTTTTGCTGTTCCGATATTCATTTCCCGATAAAATTGTCGGGAATCCGCCGAAAGAACGACGGTTTTATAATGTTGCGCCAGCTGTATAGCTAAAGCTGTTTTGCCAACGGCGGTTGGACCTACCACGGCGATGAGTTTTTTTCTCATGCTTTCTATAAGCCCAAAACCAGCGGACTAATAATCGTCGCCAAAAGATTTACTTCCGCCTTCGGATTCTTCGCCTTTTTCATCCTCATCGTCATCGAAGTTGTCGAAATCCTCTTCCTCGTCAACGCCATATTCTTCTGCGTTTTCTGGCACAAAATCTTCTTCATCATCGTCCAAATCGTCAGCAACCGGAAAGTTCGCCGCAGCAATATTTTTAGGTGCTTGACCAATATTTTTGAATACCGATGGATATTCTTTGCCATCCTCTTCCTTCAAAATCTTCACCAACTCCACATGGAAATCGTACGGACGATCGAAGTTGTACACGTAATAGAACTTTTGATGTGGATCATCGATAAATTTACTCAAACGCACATCCGCCATTTCCAAAACCTGACTCGCTTTCTTGCGATCAGAAGGTTGGTGCGCGATCTCTGTGCCTTTCTTCCATTGATCGTTACTAACATAGAACGATGAAGAACGATCTATTTCGTAAGCCGTGGTGCTGTGAATAACCTCATGTAAATCGAGGAAAGTACTTTTGGATTGCATATCAATTTCGCGGTATACATCTTCATAATCTTCAAAAGTGACTTTAAATCTATAGATTGCCATGGTGCAATATGCTTTTTATCTTTATAAAATTATTTTAATCTTCTCTTTTTAATGGTTGAATGGGTAAACCCAACGCTTCGCCTTGTGATTTCATAAAATCAATTGCCGCTTCTCGTGAATTAGCAATATCGCCTTCCAAAATCGCTTCGCGTATCGCATTCTTAATCTTTCCAACCATTCTGCCCGGCTCCACGCCAAACATCTGCATAATATCTTCGCCCGTTACCGGGGGTTGCCAGTTGCGAATGTGGTCGCGTTCTTCCACATCTTTCAGCTTCTGTTTTACCAATTCGAAATTTTCGCGGTAGCGCTTTTTCTTATATGCATTTTTTGTGGTGACATCGGCGTGGCACAAAAGCATCAGCGCATCGATATCATCACCCGCTTCAAAGAGCAATCTTCGTACCGCAGAATCTGTAACGATGTCTTTCACTAAAACAATCGGCCTCAAATGCAATTGAACAAGCTTTTGAACGAATTTCATTTTTTCGTTTTGCGGAAGTTTCAGCTCTGCAAACAGCTTTGGCACCATCCGCGCGCCGCGATCTTCATGTCCATGAAATGTCCAACCAATTTTCGGGTCAAAACGCTTCGTAGCTGGCTTGGCAATGTCGTGCATAATCGCTGCCCAACGCAACCAAAGATCTTCCGACAACTCCGCCACATTATCCAACACTTCCAACGTATGGTAGAAGTTGTCTTTATGTCCTTTTCCGTCGATATAATCTACACCGTAAAGCTGACACATCACCGGAAAAATTTCTTTCAATAAACCGGAATCAAACAGATAGTTGAAACCAATCGACGGCTTTTTCGCCAACACGATTTTGTTCAATTCGTCGATAATCCGCTCTTTGGAAATGATTCGGATACGTTCCACATTACGTGTAATGGCTTCGAAAGAAGCTGGATCAATATGGAAACCCAATTGTGTAGCGAAACGAATCGCTCGCATCATGCGCAAAGGATCGTCTGAAAAAGTAATATCCGGATCCAGCGGCGTACGAACAACTTGTTTTTCAATATCACCCATTCCATCGAATGGATCAAGCAATTCGCCGAAGCTATCCGCATTCAACGAAAAAGCCATCGCATTAATCGTAAAATCTCTTCGATTTTGATCGTCGACCAACGTACCATCTTCGACGATAGGTTTTCGGGAATCTCCGCGATACGATTCCTTACGTGCACCAACAAATTCCACCTGCAAATCATCGAACATCAGCATGGCTGTGCCAAATGATTTGAAAACGGAAACTTTTACTCCCAGTTGTTTACCTACTGCAGTTGCGAAATCTATGCCGCTTCCCAACACCAAAATATCGACATCATTTTTGAAAGGTCGTCCCATAATACGATCGCGCACGTACCCACCAATCACATAACATGCGATCTTCTCACGATCAGCCAACCCACCAATTAATTGAAAAATAGGGTGTTGTAAATTATCATCCATAGTTGCAAGGCGCAAAAATACGATTTTTTCTCCAAGTACCGTTTGATCAAGCAAAGATCAATCCGTATCCTTTTGCTAATCTCGTAGTTAATCTCGATCTCTGGACAATCGACGGAATGTTAAAGGATTTGCGGTCAATTCCTTCTGCTCGCGACGTCGCTCAATGATGTGCACAGCCGAGAATAATGCTTCCATAAAAGAATCGGCGGAAGCTACATTTTTGCCGGCAATATCATATCCCGTGCCGTGATCCGGCGAGGTGCGCACGAATGGCAATCCGGCCGTAAAATTAACGCCCGAACGCGATGCAATATGTTTAAACGGAATCAAACCTTGATCGTGATACATCGCCAAAACCGCATCAAATTTCGTGTATTGATCGCTAGCGAAGAAACCATCACTTGGATAAGGTCCAAAACAAAGCATACCTTCCGCGCGCGCTTTTTCTATCGCCGGAATAATGATTTTTCCATCTTCCTCACCGATAAGGCCATTATCCCCAGCATGTGGATTTAATCCCAAGACAGCAATTTTAGGCTTTTGAATCCAAAAATCGGCTTTCAAACTGCTGTGCATCATGCGCAATTTATGCAAAATAGCATCTTCGCTTAGCGACGAAGCCACATCTTTCACCGGAATATGCCCGGTAACAACGCCCACTTTCAACGCATCGCTGACCATAAACATCAACACATCCTTGGCATCAGATTTCGCTTGCAAATATTCGGTATGTCCCGGAAATGAAAAACCTTCCTGCTGGATGTTGTGCTTATTGATTGGAGCAGTCACCAAACCATCGATCCTGCCCGCCAATAAATCTTCCGTAGCTTTCTCCAAAGAAAGGAAAGCATACTTCCCTCCGATTTCGTTTTGCTCACCTAAAGTAATCCGAACATCCTCTTCCCAACAGTTGATGATGTTTGCTTTGTTTTCTTGGGCTTGATCCGCGGAAGCAATCACGTTAAAGTTGAAATCGTTGACATTTATCGCCTTGCGGTGGAAAGAAGCCACTTTGGTATGTCCGTAAACGATTGGCGTAAAGAACGACAGAATACGACTATCGCAAAGCGATTTAATAATCACTTCCAAACCAATACCATTTATATCTCCAACGGTAATACCAATTTTTAGCTTATCTCTCATCCTGTGTTGCTTATTGCTCAAAAGTAAAAAGTAAATGGGGGAATGGCAACTATTAAAAAGCCCCTTCTCGGACTTTTTTGCGTACTTTTGAAGCATTAATACAGCAATATGAGTACAGTACGCGCGAAAAAACATCTTGGTCAACATTTTCTAAACGACAAAACTGCCGCGTTGCGCATCGTCGATGGCTTGCAACCGGAATTAGGTTTTCAGCAAGTTTTGGAAGTGGGTCCGGGCATGGGCGTATTGTCGGATATTCTATTGCCGCGAAGCGATCAATACCAAACCTGGTTAATCGATGTGGATGATGAATCCATTGATTATTTAGGCAGACAATATCCGGATTTGGGCGATCGTTTGATTCATGGTGATTTCTTAGCCCTAGATTTTCAAAGCTATTTTCCCGGAAAGTTGGCGATCATCGGCAATTTCCCGTACAATATTTCTTCGCAGATTCTATTCAAAATTTTGGACGAACGCGATAAGGTAGTACAGATGGTGGGTATGTTTCAAAAAGAAGTAGCCGAACGTTGCGTAGCAAAACCCGGCAGCAAAGAATATGGTATACTGAGCGTATTTTTGCAGGCTTATTACGATGTGGAGTATTTGTTTACCGTGAAAGCCGGAGCATTTACGCCGCCGCCGAAAGTGCTTTCGGGCGTCATGCGCATGACGCGAAATAATCGCGAAACCTTGGATTGCGATGAAAAACTATTTTGGCGCGTAGTAAAAGCTGCATTCAATCAGCGTCGCAAAACGTTGCGCAATGCGTTATCAGCAGTTGTGCCTAAAGATCGTATGAGCGACAATGCACTATACGAATTGCGCGCAGAGCGATTAACTGTTGCTGATTTTGAGAACTTAACCAACGAGATTATCGGCGTATTATGACGAATATCGACTGTGAATACGCAATAATTGGAGGCGGAGTCGCAGGATTGAGCATGGGCATCGGCCTGAAATCGCTCGGCAAAGATTTTCTCATTTTCGAACAAGCAAAAGTTTTATTGGGAATCGGTGCCGGATTCGGATTAGCTGCCAATGCCATGCAAGCGTTTGACTATTTAGGATTACGGCAGGAAGTCGAAAAAATCGGGTTCTACACACGCGATTTTAATATTTTAGACGATAAAGGAGCTGTGCTCATGGCTCCGGATACCGAAAGCTTAGGCGCAAAATACAATCAGAAGAACTTCACGGTTCATCGCGCAGATTTACATCAGTTCTTACTTTCCAAATCGGATGCTTCTCGAATTTTACTTAGAAAACGTTTACTACGATTTGAACAGAAAGCAGATGGCATTTCCTTGTTTTTTTCTGATGAAACTACATTCCGCTGCAAATATTTATTGGTAGCTGACGGGGTGAAATCACCTGCTCGTCAGCAATTGCTTCCGAAGTCTTCACCGCGTTATGCCGGATATACCTGTTGGCGTGCAACGATTGACAATTCGGATATTCATGTTACCCGCGGAACGGAAACTTGGGGCGCAAAAGGGCGCTTCGGATTGACACCGTTGGTGGATAACCGATTATATTGGTATGCCTGTATAAACGCACCTGCGCGCAGCGAAAAATATAAAAATTTCGGAGTAAGCGATCTGTTCGATCATTTTAAAGATTACCACCAATCGATTCCACAAATTATCCAGCGCACAGCGAACGAAGATTTGATTTGGAATGATATTATTGATATCAAACCCATCCGACAATTTGCTTTTGGTTCGGTACTTCTATTGGGCGATGCTGCGCACGCAACCACGCCGAATTTGGGACAAGGTGCTTGTCAGGCGCTAGAAGATGTGGCTGTTTTGACGGACGAGCTGAAAAAGAACATTCCGCCAGAACAAGCTTTTCTACATTTCCAACGTCGGCGAATCGACAGAACGCATTATATCACCAACACTTCTTGGCGAATCGGCAAGATTTCGCAATGGTCGAATCCGGCGATGATCGCCATTCGAAATACCTTGATGCGCATTATGCCTGCATCATGGAGCGAATCGCCGCTCAACAAACTTTTAAAACAACACTTTCTCACGATAAATGCGAAACCATGACTCGAATCCTTATTGTTGATGACCTACATCCCATCTTAATGGAAAAACTTCAAGCGGCAAATGTTTTTGTGGATTACCAACCTGATGCTACGCGCGCGGAAGCGGAAATATTAATTAAGGATTTTGATGGATTGATCATTCGATCCAAGTTCTTCGTGGACGCTGCATTTTTGGCGTTTGCTCCAAAACTTAGATTTATCGGTCGGTCGGGAGCCGGAATGGACAATATTGATGAGGTCGCTGCCACGAAGCAAAACATCACGCTAATTGCTGCAAACGAAGGGAATCGTGATGCCGTCGGCGAACACATGATCGGTATGTTATTAAGTTTGATGAATAACTTGCGTCGATCGCATACGCAAATCACTGAGCAACAATGGCTACGAGAAGAAAATCGGGGATATGAACTAAAAGGTTCTACCGTCGCACTAATTGGTTACGGGCATAATGGACAGGCGATGGCGAAAAAATTATCTGGGTTCGATGTAAACGTCATTGCTTACGACAAGTACAAAACTGGATTCTCGGATACGTATGCGCACGAGGTTTCTATGGAGGAAGTGGTTAAGCGGGCTGATGTGCTGAGTTTTCATATTCCGCTAACCCAGGAAACAAAGGGTTTGGTGGATGAAGAATATTTACGTCATTTCAAAAAGCCCATCTTTTTCCTGATGGGCGCACGTGGAGCAATCGTAAACGTACCAGCCGTATTAAAAGGTTTGGACGAAGATCGGATTCGCGGCGCAGCATTCGACGTATTGCCGACGGAGAAGTTTCCTGCTTTGGCAGAAGAAAGCTGGTATGCGGATTTAATCCGCCGGGATAATGTGTTGCTTAGTCCACATGTTGCAGGATGGACGTTTGAAAGCTATTACAAATTGTCGGACGTTCTGGCTGACAAAATCTTAAAGCATTTAAATTAAACACCAAACAAATTGTTTAGAATCATTTTAAATAATATATTTGTTGTTGGAATAAATACATTATCTAACATGAAAATCACGAAACAACTAGCTTGGCTGGCATGCGGATTCATGCTGACTTCTGCTACGGCCTTTGCCAACAACGACATTACAACAGACAATAAACCTTCGACTGAAGTTGAAAAATCTTCTGAAAAGAAAGCAAAAGATGTAGGTACTTTTACTGCCGAAGGAAAAACACATAGCACTAAATTCGTGCGCGTACTGTACGCGGCAGAAGGTTCGGAAAAGGAAGGCGAAAGCAACGATATTACGCCATTAGTTTACGACAGCACGGATCCTAAAGGAAACGCGGTGAAAGTACGCCGTTTCCAAATTACCGCCAAAAACACGGGTTACGACGAGGTGCAAACTTCGCAGGAAGAAGATTACAAATTAAAATCTGTGAAGGAAGGAATTAAGCTTTATGTGGAAGTTCCTGTTGCTGCGGACGGTTCGCTAGACTTAAAGAAAGCTTACGTAGGTAACGCTGCTTACAATTTTGGAACCCGAGAAACGCGCCACGCATTAACCCCAGAAACGAGCTCCGATTTCAAAATCAACATCAAACGTTTGGATTTGCCCACTTTTAACGAAAGCAATAAACCGGGCGATAAAGGCTTGATCTACAACCAAGGTTTCATCGAACTTTCGTTTAAAGCGAAAGCAAAACATTTGGCTTCCGATCAAATCAGTGATTTCACCGTGAACATTAAAGGTCCGATTTCTATTACCCACATCCGTGGAAAAGAAAGACAAGATGCAGCAGTTGTTATCAATCCTGAATTGGTAGCAAAAAACCTGTAATATTTCTTTGTGAAAAAACGAAAAAGCTTCCTGATATAAAATCAGGAAGATTTTTTGCTTAAGCAGTTCACTTATTGCGAGGACGTCAAATCATCGAATGAAATACACGTACCCCAACGCGCAAGGACTTTATTTCTTTTGCGCTTCAGCACCTTCCACAATCTTTTCGACTACGGACGGATCCAATAAGGTCGACGTATCACCGAAACTCGATGTATCCCCTTCGGCAATCTTGCGTAAAATCCGACGCATGATCTTTCCCGATCTTGTTTTCGGCAGATCGCTAACGAACTGGATGATATCCGGTTTGGCGATCGCACCAATTAAACGTGTTACGGTTTTTAAAATATCCTGCTTGGTTCCTTCTTCATCACGATGATGATTAGCAATCACATAAGCGTAAATACCCTGTCCTTTTACCGGATGTGGATATCCAACTACCGCAGATTCTACCACATCGGAGTGCATATTAATCGCGTTTTCTACTTCGGCGGTACCAATACGATGTCCCGAAACGTTCAACACATCATCAACACGTCCGGTGATTCTGTAATAACCTTCTTTGCTACGATAACAGCCGTCACCTGTGAAATACATATTTTCATACGTGGAGAAATAGGTTTTTTGGCAGCGTTCGTGATCGCCCCATGTGGTGCGTAACATTCCTGGCCACGGAAACTTAATACAAAGATTTCCGGTAACATCGTTGCCTTCAATTTCTTTTCCGTTCTCATCCATCAAACAAGGTTGCACACCCGGAAGTGGAAGCATTGCATAACCCGGAATAGTTGGCGAAACGCCAGCCATTGGCGCAATAAGTATTCCGCCGTTCTCAGTTTGCCACCATGTATCGGCGATCGGCGCATTGCCTTTCCCAATTTTTTCGCTGAACCAATGCCAAGCTTCCTCATTGATTGGCTCACCCACAGATCCCAACTTTTTAATGCTACTTAAATCCTTATTGTCCACATACTCATCCCCAAAGGCCATCAAAGAACGAATGGCAGTTGGCGCTGTGTACAAGATATTCACTTTGTGCTTCTCAACAATATCCCAAAAACGACCAGCGTCCGGATAAGTCGGAATTCCTTCGAACATCAACGACGTTGCTCCTTGCGAAAGCGGTCCATAAACGATGTAAGAATGTCCGGTAATCCAACCAATATCCGCCGTACAGAAATACACTTCGTTGGGTTGATATTGAAAAACATTTGAGAACGTATATCCTGTGTACACCATATATCCGGCCGTTGTATGCACAACACCTTTCGGCGTTCCTGTAGAACCGGAGGTATACAGAATGAAAAGCGGATCTTCGGAATCCATCTCCTCCGCCGGACAAGCCGGATTTCCCTGAGTTTCTACGTTCTTAATTTCATCTTCCCACCACACATCGCGTCCCTTGATCATGGAAACCGGCGTACGCGAACGCGTCAAGACGATCACGCG
This sequence comes from Sphingobacterium corticis, assembly GCF_042684745.1. Taxonomy (NCBI): domain Bacteria; kingdom Pseudomonadati; phylum Bacteroidota; class Sphingobacteriia; order Sphingobacteriales; family Sphingobacteriaceae; genus Sphingobacterium; species Sphingobacterium corticis. Next base: position 222,397 of record NZ_JBHUMA010000009.1, read on the forward strand.
TTCTACGGATTTACATTGCACCAATGCATCATCCACAATATTTTTCAACTCCAACACTTTATTTCCACGGAAACCGCCATCGGAGGTAATGACCAATTTACATTCTGCGTCGTTTATACGATCTGCAATGGATGTTGCTGAGAAACCACCAAAAACTACGGAGTGAATAGCGCCGATACGCGCGCAGGCCAAGGTCGCAATTACTAACTCAGGCACCATCGGCAAGTAAATACATACGCGATCGCCTTTGCGAATGTTATTGTTTTTTAATACAACGGCAAATTGCTCAACCTTCGCTAAAAGTTGCTTGTATGTAAGCACGCGATGTGCTTCCTGTGGATCATTGGGTTCCCAAATAATGGCGGGCTTGTCTCCCAAATTGTAAATATGACGATCCAAACAGTTTTCTGTGATATTCAACTTACCACCTTCAAACCATCGGATATCCGGATCTTTAAAATTGTATTCAAGAACATTAGACCATTTTCTTTTCCAGAAGAAATGTTCAGCAATTTCTCCCCAAAAAGCTTTCGGATCTTCCAAGCTTTTTTGGTAAGCCTCTTGATAGGCTTCAAAGGTGTTAATTTGGAAACTCATCTCTCTCAAGTATTGTATTAGGTTTACAGATCGTGTTACATTTATTATTTACGGCCAAAAGCTTATTTGACTTAGTAAAACCGACGTAACTTTAACTAATTTAGCTTTATATCATTAAAAACCAAATATGGGGAGAATGTTTGAACAAGATTTTTTTAAGGTGCTGACGTGAAAAGATTAACTCTTCAACTCTTTCGGATATTGGTTTTTTCCAACTGCTTGATCGCTTTGGCAAGCGTTGCACAAAGCGCGTTGACCTACCTGATTTTGAACATCCCTAGCAATCCATTGATTTTGTTGATTGAAGGATGTTCTACCATGGCGCTTTACAATATGAGCTTGTTCTATTCTAAACCTGCCGATCCGCTAAACGCGCCGTTCGCAAGAACGAGATGGTTTTTTCGCTACCAAACAGCCATGATCGTCCTGACTGCGCTTGCATTGTCGTTATTGTTGTACAGCGTTTTTCATCTTGGATTTTATTCCATGTTATATTTGGGTTTCGTGGGAATTGCTAGCATGCTGTACAACTTGCCTTTTCTGCGATTGGGGAAGAGCAAAGGCGGATTGCGCCAAATTCCGGGTTTGAAATTATTTCACATTGCCATTGTTTGGTCGCTGAGCACGGTCGGATTGCCGATTGTTGACGCATGGGAACACGGATTACCGATTGATTGGCATGCCGCCAATTTCTTGGGAGCAATTAAAGTACTTTTCTTACTGATCTGCACATTGCCATTCGACGTTCGGGATTTTCGCCAAGATTCTTACTACAACCTCAAAACGATTCCTACGATGATCGGCACGCAACGTTCCATTCGTCTAAATTACCTGATGATTGGTATGCATTCGTTGCTCATCGCGTTCGCTCCTTATGGCTTAGCGATCAAAGTTGGATTGTGGATCAGTAATATTTTCATCGTTTGTGTGCTGCGGAAGTTTATCTTCCTACCGCAGCAAAATCATTATCACGCTGCTTATCTTTTGGATCTAGCGCTGGTTGCGCAATTTGTCGCCGTGCTGATGATGATCTATATCATGTGTTAATCTATTTATCTCCGCTGCAAAACCAACACATAATAAATCCGCTCCACCATATCGCCGACCTTGCTTCGCACGTGCTCTTGTTTTTGGATAATCTCCAATATTTTCCATGAAGAAGTTTCCAAGAAAGACGTCAAATCTTCCGGTTCGTAAAGCGTAAAACCATATTGCGTAAATGGTAAGGTTTGCATGAAGGTTTTACTGGCGAATGTGATGGCTAATAACGCACTTGGCTCAGCTACGCGCGCCAATTCCTGCAACATAGCGCTTGGATTTGACCAAAAGTAGAGCGTATTGACGGTAAAGATTTTATTGAAAGCAGCATTCGAATAAGGCAGGTTTCCTCCATCATAACAATCGAAGGAAATCGATTCAGGATGGCGATCTGTCAATTCCTTATTCATGCGACAAGCTTCCGATTGCATCGTCTCCGAAATATCTGCTCCCGTATAAGTCATATTGCTTGCGCTGCCAAACAAATCCGCAACATGGCCTGCGTTGCCGTAACCGAGCTCCAATACTCTGTCGGCGTCCTGCAGTTTCAGCGCAGCAATTGTCTGCACCGTCATCTGCATATTCGTTTCATTCATATTGTCGCCAACCTGCACGCCGTGATGACCATCCGGACAACGCAGTTGAGCCGCAATTCCTTTTAATTCTTCTTCCGTTGCCATCGCTTTAGCTTTCTTTCTCTTCTCGCCGATCTTGCGCCGACTTATCCTCCGCAACACCCGCTTTCCAATAGGAAAAAGCGTAGAATTGCTTGTTATCCCATTGCAATTGTTCCTTGAAATACTGACGAATATTTTTGACGCTTTGGTATTCGCATGCCACGTAACCAAAGCAATTTATATCGCTCGGCACTTTCAACGCACGCACGCGTTCTGATAAGGAACTGCCTTGTTCAGGATGTTCGTTTACAACCCAGTCAAATGTGAAACCGAGATGTTCTATATCGCGCTGCACATCATCTTCCGAAGGAACCTCAATAATGCAATGTCCTTTCGCCGTTGCCGGCAAGCTTTCCAAAATTACCGACAAAACCGGAATCGCCGTCGCATCGCCTACCAACAAATACCAATCTGCAGGCGCGTAAAGCGTGCTTTTCCTCATCTTCATCGCAACACCCAACTCATCGCCTACTTCTGCTTGCCTTGCCCAAGAGGATGCTGGCCCGGTATCACCATGATCTACAAATTCGATGGTAATTCGGTTATTGGCTACGTCGATTGCGCGATGTGTGTATGTTCGAATTAATGGCCGTTCATGTTCTTCAGGCAACTTCCATTCGTTATTTGCTTCATCCCAAACGGCCAACTTCACCTCCTTTTGTCCAGCAGGCGGAACCATAATCTTGTTATTTGCGCCTAAGCTACACGATGCAAAATCCTGTGCTCCTTCTCCTTCCAAAACGACGCGGATGTAATGCGGAGTGACGTATTCTTTGTGCCAAACACGGAAAACGTGTTTGGCGATTGCTGGTCTTTCCATCCTTATCCTTTGTTTAGCGCATTCACGACTTCGTCAATCATTAAATTGGTTGATGTAATTCCGCCACCAGACAAATACCAAACCTGCGGATTTAGGTAGATGATATGCTTATTTTTATAGGCTTTCGTTTGTTGAATCAGCTCGTTTTCGATTTCACTTCTGTCTGCTCCTTTTCCTTTCACTGCTTCGTTACGATCCACGATGAACAGATAATCTGGATTTGTTTCCACAATAAATTCGTTCGACACTTTTTGTCCGTGCGTTGCTTCTTCTAGGTTTTGAGCCGCCGGTTTGATCCCTAATTCTCCGTGGATAAATCCAAAACGAGAACCAACACCATAAACGCTTAAGCGTCCGTTATTATGCAACGCGATCAATGCGTTTTCTTCATGCGCTTTTAATTGCTCCTGCGCCTGTTTCAGCTTCGCTTTCGCAGCTTGCACTTTTTCCTTCGCTTCTTGATCATGCCCAGTCAATTGCGCTAACAACAACGTGTTTTTTTCAAACGAACTCATGTAATTTTCGGGATCGATATCGATAAAAATCGTCGGAGCGATTTTGATGAACTCGTCGTAAAAACGTTCTTGACGCGGAGAAATAACGATTAAATCCGGCGCTAAGCTGTTGATTTTTTCAAAATTGGGCTCCATCAATCCGCCAGCATCCGCAATCTGCGAATCATCTTTCAACGACGATAAATGATCCGGCGTAAAATTCTTCGGAATACCGACCGGTTTTACACCCAATTCATTAAGGGTTTCCATAGAACCGATATCGAAAACAACGATTTTCGTCGGTTGCCCGTAGACCACGGTTTTCCCTAATTTATGATCCACCACCACAGAATCTGTTGCTTCGGTAGATTTTTCAGTAGAATTATTGCAGCTTGTAGCAGTGAATATTACGCAGGCTGCTGCGAAAATTTTAATCAGATTGTTCATGTTTTTATATGTTGAAATAATTGCAAATATTTTTTCCGTCTTTCCTTATAATGTCGAAATCAATACCGAAAACATCTTGTAGTTTTTCAGCTTGAACGACTGATTCCGTAACGTCGCTGTACGCAATCTTGCCATCTTTCATCGCTATAATATGATCCGAATATTGCGAAGCAAAATTGATTTCGTGGATGACGATAACAACGGTTTTCCTAAGCTCATCCACCAAACGCCGTAATGTTTTCATCACCAATACCGCATGCTTCATATCCAAATTATTCAGTGGTTCGTCGAGCAAAATATATTCCGTATCCTGCGCGATAATCATGGCAATAAATGCACGCTGACGCTGTCCGCCGCTCAATTCGTCGATGTAGTTATCTTGCATATCTTCCAGCTGCGCAAATGCAATAGCTTGTGCAATATGTTGTTGATCTTCCGCGGTTAATCGTCCTTTCGAATAGGGAAACCGACCGAATGCCACCAAATCCTTCACAGTCAGCCGTAAGTCCAAATGGTTGGATTGACGGAGGATAGACAATCGCTTCGCCAAATCGTCGGATTTGTAATCGGCCATTCCTCGTTCATCCAAGAAAACCTGTCCGTTATCGGCGTCTAATAACCGGCTGATAATAGAGAGCAACGTACTTTTTCCGGCTCCATTCGGCCCGATCAAGGACGTAATCTTTCCTTTCGGCAACGCGCAGCTAATATCATCGAGCACCACATGCTTGCCATACGATTTGGAGATGTGTTCAAAACGAATCATAAGGCTTTACGTGTTTTTAGCATTAAATACATAAAATAAATTCCTCCCACGAAGTTCACAACGATGCTAACCGTCGTGGAAAAGTTAAAGATATGTTCGACCAAAAATTGTCCTAACAGCAAAGCAACGCATGCAATTCCGCTACATAGCCAAACCATATATCGATGCTTTCGTGTTTGAAATAATTCGTACGTTAAGTTGGTTACCAAAATACCTAAAAAAGTAACTGGACCGACCAGCGCGGTCGACACAGAAACTAATAAAGAAATCATGAGCATATAAATCCGCACCAACTTCTGATAGTTCAAACCTAAATTAATCGCGTGCTCCTTTCCTAGAGCCAGCACGTCCAAATATTTTAGATACCGCTGCCCGACAATCAGCGTAGCTAACAAGGTGATTGCAGCGATTGCCAATAAATCGGTGTTGATCTTATTGAACGAAACGAACATAAAACCTTGAATCACCGAGAACTCATTCGGGTCGATTACGATTTGAAGAAATTGACCGAAGGTTTGAAAAAGCGCTCCGAGCACCAATCCAAGCAACAACAAATGATAGATGCTGTGTTTACTTTTGCCAAAAACCAATAAATACATCATCAACGAAAACGCCATCATCAGCAAAACCGCATAGAAAAAATTGTCTTGATGCGTGATTACCTGAAACGTTTTATCGCCGTAAATAAACACGATGACGGTTTGGAAGAGGATAAATACCGATTCATAGCCCATAATGGCGGGCGTTAAGATTTTGTTGTTCGTGATGGTTTGGAAAATAACCGAAGAATACGCTACGCTAATGCCTACAAGTAGAATGGTCGCCAAACGAACTGCGCGGCGCGGAATTACATAATCCAGGTTTGGACCAGTGTCGTAGGTCATAAATAGCCCGATAAGCGCTAGCAATGCAACGACCAAAAAAATCCATGTACGCTGTTGCTTCATCGGTTACGTTTTAGGATTAATATCAAAAATACTACGCCGCCGATAACGCCGACCATCAATCCGATAGGCACTTCATAAGGAAAAATGATTAATCGGCCCACTACATCGCAAAAAAGCAGGAAAAGTGATCCCACCAAAGCCGTCATAGGCAAGGTACGACGCAGATTGTCGCCCATCATCATACTGACCATATTCGGTACAATAAGTCCGAGAAAAGGAATAGCTCCAGCGGTCACCACGCTAACGCTCACCGTCAACGACACGGCGAACAATCCCAGATTAACAATGGCACTATAAGAGATTCCCAAGTTTTTCGCAAAGCTTTCGCCCATACCAACGATCGTAAATCGATCCGCATAAATGTAAGCCAAAACTACCGTTGGAAGGATGAGATAGATCGATTCATATTGTCCTTGCAACACCGACGAAAAATCGCCAATCATCCATTCTTGCACATTCTGCACAATATCGTACTTGAAGGCAAAAAAGGTCGAAATGGCCGCCAAGATATTGCCGAACATAATTCCCACCAACGGAATGAATACCGAACTACGGAAGCGAACGCGGCGAACCATCATCACAAACAATACGTTTGCTGCTAGGGTAAACAGCAAAGCAGCGACCGACTTGGTGGCAATGGAAGCTTGCGGAATCAGCAGCATGCTGAATAAAATCCCCATTTTGGCAGCTTCCAACGAACCCGCCGTAGTCGGCGACACGAATTTATTTTGCGATAATTGTTGCATGATAAATCCGGCAACGCTTAGCCCCGCTCCTGTTAACACCAGCGCTATAGCCCGCGGAATGCGTGCGATGGTGAAAACCAGCAGTTGATCTGGCGACATCGCGAAAACATCGCGCATAGCGATATTTTTCACTCCTGTAAATAGCGAAACCCAAACAAGAATAAGCAAGCCTAGAATCAGGCTTGCATAAAGTAAAATCGGCGACAAACGCTTTTTAGCTAAAGCTTCCAAACAGAATGATTAAATCTCTTTACAACCTCTAAGAATTGTGTCTCATTTAATTTTACTGATTGTATCACCATTCGTATCCGGTGCTGGCGCTGGCTGCCCTTCTACCGGGCGTGCGCCTTTCGTTTTGTTGATGACATAAGCAACGCCGGTTTTTGGATTTACGCGGACGTGATTCGGATGAGAACCTGTTGCTAAGTCCGCCAACACTTCATAGCTTTTCGCGTCAATAACTGTTGTTGTTCCTGTTTGGCGATTTGCCGAATAGATGCGATTTGATTTCTTATCGTACGTGATGCCGATAGCGCCCGCTCCAGTAGGAATGCTTTTCAAAAGTTCACCCGTTTTAGCATTTAAAACAGTTACCGTTCCTGATTTTTGATTCGCCACGAATAAGCGTTCGCCGTCAGCAACTAAGTTCACCGGCGATTCGCCGCCCGATGCAAAACTTTTTTCTACTTGTCCGCTTTTGATATCGATGATCGCTATTTCATTCGTCCCCATCACGGTCGCGAAAAGCTTATCTTTCTTTTTATTGAATGCTAAAGCGGTGGTCGTTTTGCCAACGTTATCAATGGTACGCACCACCTTATTGGTTTTACCATCGATTACCCAAATATCACTTGGATCACCAACATTGGTTACGTAAACCATATTGTTATCCTCGTCGACGAGCACTTCGCGCGTATGCGATTTCTCGCCACCAGCGTTGAACGTAGCTAACACCTTTTTCGATTTTAGGTCGACGGCGCTTACCGAATTGCTGCGCGTATTTGTGGTGTAAACAACCTGCGTTTTGTTGTTGATACCTAAACCGAACGGTGGATTTTCTTTCATCGGGATGCTATCCACGATCGCCAGCGTCGTTGGATCAATTTTGTATAATGCTCCGCCCGGATTATTTCTGGAACCCGCACTTGAAACGAAGATGTGTCCATCCGCCTGATTGATAACTGCTTCGTAAATTCCCGTTCCGGCTGGTGCAGATTTTTCTACTTCCTGCGCAGCAACGAATTGACCGAAACCTAGCAGCCCGAAAGCTAGCGCAAGGCGAATGATGTGTTTTTTATTATGGATAATGTTCATGATATGTAATGGATATGATTTAAAAAATAATTGATTTATTATTGCTTTTGCATCCACCAATCGTAGAAATTGGGAAATGCTTTTTGCCAATACCAAGCACCATGTCGGCCTTCTGGATTGATCGTCACTTCTACTTCCTTACTACCGCTAGCGCGTAATTGGGTTAATATTTCGTTGATGTCGTCATGCATTTGCACGCGTGTTCCATCCGGTTTCAACCGATTTTCGTTCCCACCGCCATAGAAGTAGAAGTTGGGTTGCGCTCGCTTCTTTTCCACTTTATGGGCGTCGATTGCTTTCGCAATATTGCCTTCATCCAACCAAATGGAGGGCGAAAGAACACCGACTGTACCGAAAACTTCGGGATATTTTAATCCGGCGTAAAAGGTCAATAAACCTCCGACAGAACTTCCCGCCATCGCGGTATGTTTTCTATCCGATTTTGTTCGATAATTGCGATCGATATACGGTTTCAGAACCTCAACAATATCCGCCAGATAATCTCCGCCAACAGGATTAGGAAAGCGCGAGGTTGGCTGTACGAAATATTCATTTTGCCTTTGCTGAATATCCTCCGCATGCGCTACGGCAACAACAATTGCTTTCTTCGTAGCGCGATCGATTGCTTCATCCACTTGCCATTCCAACGGTCCTATTCGGCCTTTCGATGTTGCTTCGTCGAAAAGATCTTGACCATCGTGCATATACAGCACGGGGTATTTCGCATTCGATTTCTCGTAATCTTCCGGCAGGTAAACCCAAACCCGACGATGAACATTCAATTTCGGAAAGTGAAATATCAAATTAATTAGGTGCACTTGCGGACTTGCCGTGGAAGCGGGAAAATCATCGCGCCAGCCATCAATACTTGCGTGCACTGTCGTATCGCCGACGAGATTTACCTTTATTGGTCCTTCCAAAGTACCTTTGGATGTTGAAGCTAAAGTTTCCCAATTACCTCGATTGAACTTGTACTCGAACAATCCTTTTGGCGCAGAAACCGTAATCTCTATTGATTCTCCAAAAGCAGGAATTCGACCGATCAAAACATCCGCTGGTTTCCAATTATTAAATGAACCCGTCAAATAAAATTGCTCACCGATGTGCGCAGAACGATCGTTGTTTTGTATAATAATTGTTACCTGATATTTCTTTTCTTTTTGCTGTGCCACGATGGTATTTCCAGCTATCATCATTAAAACCATCATCACAAAAGCCTTGTACGCTATTCTCATAAGTCGAATAAGGGCATCCGCTCCTTAGGGCAGCTAATTTAGAAATATTCTAAACAAATTACAAAGCTTTTAGCCTCATTTGTTCGAGCAAGTTTAGGTACTATAGTTTGATATTATTAAGATTTAATCTAATTTAGCGGTCATTCAATTAGTTCGCGCTGCATGATAGCAAAACACATCTTACTTCTTCTTTCGTTTCTTTGCTGGAATGTTACATTGCACGCGCAAAATAAGGATCATGTATTCGGACAGGTACATGACAAAAACCAAAAAGCATTATCAGGAATCACGGTGTCTTTGGGTTCTGCTAAATTACAAACTGATAAGAATGGAAGGTTTCAATTTGCGAACATCAAATCGGGCAACTATCCACTTCATCTTTCAGGCATTGGCTATCAGCATTTCCAAGACACAGTGGTAAAAATAGCTAATGAGCCGCTTTATCTAAACATCACGATGTCGGCCGATGATCAGGAAATAGCTACGGTGGAAGTGGTCGGACAATCGGAAACAGAACGCGCAAAGCGACAAGCGATTCGTGCGGTGGTAGTTGACACAAGAGCTGTCGCCGAGCAACCAGTTACGCTGGCGGAATTGATCAATCGGTCTTCGGGCGTTCGCATTCGCCAAAGCGGTGGATTGGGTAACGCGGTAGATGTTTCCCTCAACGGATTTCAAGGAAGAGCGGTTCGCTATTTTAAAGATGGCGTTCCTTTAAATTATTTGGCTGGAGGATATGGCATTCACAACATTCCCGTCAATTCCCTAGAACGTGTGGAAGTATATAAAGGCGTGCTGCCGATTTCCTTAGGAGCGGATGCTTTAGGTGGCGCTGTGAATTTAATTACCAAAAACTCGCCTGCCGGCGATCAAGTTGATGCCAGTTATGAAATCGCATCCTTCAATACGCATCGATTTTCAGTCAACGCATCGACTAAAAGAAAGAGCGGACTTTACACCGGATTAGAAGCATTTTATAATTATTCGGACAACAACTACAATGCCTTCGTGATGGTTCCTGATCCAAATACCGGGAATTCAAGCGAGCAATCCGTCGAGCTGTTTCACAATGGATATCGCGGCGTTTACGGAGAAGCTTTCGTCGGGGTGCAGCATAAACCTTGGGCAAAAGATTTGCGATTTGGGTTAGCTTATTTCAACACAGAACGGCAACAACAGCATCCTATTTTGATGAGTTCGCCTTACGGTGCTGCTTTAGCGAAACAATCGTCGGTCGTGCCGACCTTGCGTTATGCAGGAAGTTTCTTTGACGATCGATTGACCGTGGAACAATTTGCAGTAGCAAATACACTGCAGTTCAATACCGTGGATACATTACAAGGGCGCTATGATTGGTTTGGCAACTTTACCTCCACGCCGGGAAGCATTGGCGAAAGCGGAAGACCTTCTTTATCGGACATTCGCATCCAGCAATTTACTTCACGAACGACAGCCGCTTGGCGATGGAATGATAAAAACACCATCTCGGCTAATTATACCGCTACGGCAAGCAAACGGACAGGAGAAGATCCCTTCGGACCGCGATTTACCGATTCCAATGTAGACGTACTTTCTGCGCGCACGCGATTCAATAAGCAAGTTTTAGGATTAGATTGGTCAGGAAATGTGAACGATCAATGGTCATATTCCCTGATGGGAAAATGGTACAATTACCATTCGCAGGGTACAGAAGCTTGGGCGAGTCGCCCGATTAGCGAAAATGAGGAAGTTCAGGTTTCAAAAAGTTACTTTGGCGCTGGCGGATCCTTGAAATATGCTTGGGATGGAGATCGCCATGTGCGCTTTTCTACCGAATATGCATACCGCATTCCGGAGATCGACGAACTCTTTGGTGATGCCGTTTGGACTGTTCCGAATTTCCAGTTGCTCCCAGAAAGAAGTTTAAATTTCAACTTGGGAATGCGCAATCGCTACCGCCAATTGCATTTCGAGGTCAATACATTTTATCGACGCACGCGTGATCTTATTTTGTTGATGTCCGTACTCGCGCCATACGCGCAGTATCAAAACATCAATAATGTGGAAGGTTATGGCGTGGAGTTGGATCTTTCGCATCCGATAACTTCCTTTTTGGATGCGCGAGGAAATGCCACTTGGCAAAGTTTACGTTTGTTCGGTTTTGATTTACCGAGTGATCAATGGCGAAATGGAACGCGTTTGCAGAACACTCCCTATTTCTTCGCGAACTTGGGTTTGAATGCGCACTTCGATCGCGTCGGAACGCCTTACAATCGATTGGATGTTTACATGAATTATAATTTCGTTCGGGAATTCTATTTGGAGACCATTCCACGCCAAGCCGAGCCCGGGGGTTTTCTGGGCTTATCGGGCAGCGCAAGCGTTCGATCGGAGTTGGTCATACCCAATCAACATTTGCTAAGCGCGGGCGTGAGCTACCGTATCGCACAAGATAAATACCGCATCAGCATGGAGGTAAAAAACATGCTTGATGCGCGCTTATACGACTATTTCCGCGTACAACGTGCCGGACGTAGTTTTCATTTAAAATTCACTTATCAACTATTTAACGCACATGAAATGTCCAAGATTGCCAAGTAAAAACCCCAAAGGGATCACCGAAGGTAATGGTCTGGACATTACATATAGCTAAAAAAAATAAATAACTACTATATGAAAACTAAGTTTATATTTCAGGCAATCGCTATTTCTATTTTTGCCTTATCAGCTTGTTCTGATAACGATACGCCGGAAATCGACGGCAATAACGAAAGCGTGTACATCTTACAAACGATGAGCGAGGTGACACAACAGAAGCCCGGATTTATGAGTTCGTACACCGAATTTCCGACTGGAACAATCAGCAATTCCTCACAACCAACGGCGCTTCAAGGGCAGGCCAACGAAGGATTCCGAAACTACAATGGACAAATCTTTAAAATGTTTAGCTCATCGTTTCAACGTGGAATTTACCGAGTTAATGTTTCCGCGCAGGGAGCCATTTCTTATGGCGCTTCCATTGTAACTGGTAATTCGATTAACGGTTCCGGGAATTTCGTCGTTGAAAACGATACGAAAGGTTATTTCTGGGATGCGAACGAACCTTGGGCAATCCAAACTTTCAATCCATCTGTCGTGCAGAAGACCGGAAAAATTGATCAGGATTTTCAAAGTAAACTTCAAAAACAAGATAGTCGCATCACGTTTCAAGGTATTGGTCAACATTTCTTAGCTATTAAAGGCGGAAAGTTATATGCTGACGTGGTGTATAGTAGCGGTACAGGTTTGCAAAGCGGTATGTTCAACGATGTATTCAGCGAAGTAACCATCGCTGTTATCGATTTAACTACACAGAAATACGAGAAAACCATTACCATTCCAAATACACGCTCGATCGGTTTTATCAATGACAATGAAATGTATTCATTCGATACGAATGGTGATTTGTACATTTTGTGCCAAGGCGGTCCCGGACCATTGGGCGGTAGCTCTAAAATTGCTCGTATAAAAGCAGCAGAAACAGATATCGACAGCACTTGGGAACTGAATTACAAAGATATCTACTCGGAAGATAAAGGTAAATTTACCAGCGTTTTCGCTAGAAATGGACAGCTTGTGGTAACGGCCAATGACGTTCCGTTGTCCACCACGCCAAATAACATTAACACAGGCGAAATCTGGAAATTTTATGTCGTTGATATCGCTTCGGGAAATCATACGGCAGTTGAAGGAGTGGAATTGTCGACAAATTCCGGCGGTGCATATGCAACGTTTGAATTAGACGGAAAAACCATCCTTCGGATTAATGCGCCATCGAAAGCGGGCGTATCTGGATTCTATGAACTAAATGGCACTGCAGCAAAACAACTGTTCCACGTTTCCGATGGGCACGTTACTGGTTTTACAAAAGCTAAAGTTCGGTAAACGTAAATTTGTGTCGCACGAGCAACAAACGCCATCTTTCGAGATGGCTTTTTTATGCGAAAAACTTTTTTCATCTAACTTGCAACATTCTTCAAACTTTATCGACTATAAGATAGAGAACAGCAAGAAAGAATACATCAGCATTACGAAATGTCCATGATTGCCAAACATCAAAAAAATTGATCAGGACATTCCGTATGACAAAAAAAAACAGATCACTTACATACGAAACAGACCAGTGAAAGCCAGTTGGAGCGATAAGGAACTCATTGCATTGTGCATTGCCGGGAAAGACAGCGGATACAGCCGATTGTATGAGCGGTATGCCACATCAATCTATAATTCGATTTATCGACTGGTTAACCATGTTGCGGAAGCGGAAGATTTGTTGCAAGAGGTGTTTGTCAATGTATTTTCAGACGTGAAACGATTGACCGAACTGGATAGTTTTGAAGCGTGGACGAAGCGCATTGCGATTAACAAAAGCATTTCGCATTTGCGTAAAAGAAAGATGTATTTCAGTGATATTGATGAGTTGAAAGGTGATGAATTAGCAGATCAGATTGATGAAGAGGCAGCTTGGCAGGAAAGCCGGATTGAAGATATAGAACGTGCAATTGAGCAACTTCCGGAAATGACAAAAACAGTGGTGAACTTATATCTTTTCGAAGATATGTCGCAGGAAGAAATCGGAAAAACACTCGGGTTATCACACACCGCGGTACGCAGTCAGTACCACCGAGCAAAAAGTAGAATAGCACAAATGATAAAGGAGAAAGCGTGTTATGGAAGATAAACTAAAGAAATTTGTGAGCGAGAACAGAAGGGCATTTGATAATAAACAACCTTCTCCGCTCGTATGGGATCGTATTAAACAAGAATTACCGAAGACGGAATCGGAAATTCCCGTTAAGCAAATACGCTCGAAACGTTTTTGGTACGCTGCTGCGTCCGTCATTGCATTTTTAACCGTTAGCGGCATTATTTGGAAGCAATTGGACATTGCAAAGAACAAATCAGTGGAGGAAACGCGATTAGCAAACCATGAGCATTCGCCGCAAAAAAATGATGTACAAGTTCAGATCGAGGAAAAAGAAACATCGAATGAAGGAAATCAATCTGCGGAACATCGGATAGCAGACGGGTACACATCAAATCATGCGGAATATGCGGTTTCGCAGCAGTCGGTAACGCATGATGACCATCAAATGGGAACATACGCATCAAACGATCCGCTGAAAAAGTCTTTGGCTTTGTTGGATGATGAAAGCTCAACGATGAATCGTATGGACGGCGTGATGCAACTAGCTAGCTTGGAAGAGGTTCCGGATGAAGCGATGGTAAAAATCCAGCATTTAATGAACAATGATGCCAACGAGAATGTGCGCATCGCTGCCTATGATTTATTTGTGGAACATGCCTCACTTCATCAAAAGGAACAACAAATGCAAGATATTTTCCTGCAGCAAAATGATCCGGCCATGCAAATGGAATTGATGCAAGCCATGGCAAAAACGGACAGCCTGCAACTAAATGATGAAACAACACGACGACTGGAAACGATCGCACAGGATCCATTAGCTATCGATCTAGTCAAAGAACAGGCTTATGCCGTATTAATGAAAAATTGGTAACACAAGAAAGATATGAAAACTACAACACAAATCATTTGCGCTATAGCGCTAGCGCTGACCACAAATTTTCTATGGGCACAGAATAATATTGAAGCTGTAAAAGTGACTCGCAATCAAGAGAATTCATCCAAAAAAAATCTAAAAGAATTTAGATTCAAGAAAAACAGTGGAAAACTGGAAGTGAATGTCAACACCATCACTGTGGAGGGTTATGATGGAAACGAAGTGATCATTAAAACGCATATCGAGCAAGAGAAAGAAGATGCACGCGCTGCAGGATTGCAATCGGTAAACAGTTCCGGCTTGCAGGACAACACCGGAATCGGATTCAATCTTACGGAAAGTGACGGCAAAAGCATTTTGCGCGTTATCAATGCGCAAAAGCTGGAGCGCCTACATATTCAATTGCCAAAAAATGTTGGATTGATCGTCAACGGCACACAAAGTAGTTGGATGAGCGACAATAATATGTTTCTAACCAATCTTTCGGGCGAAATCGAAATATCTAATATCATTGGCGATATTAAACTGGATAATGTAAATGGACCTATGGCTGTAAAAACAGTACATGGAAATATCGAAGCGATCATGAAAAATCGCGTCAAAGGGCCTGTTTCATTGGTTACCGTACAAGGATTTGTGGATTTGGCGATACCAACATCGATAGCTGCAAACGTTGATCTTCGCACTACATATGGAGATATATTAGCTGCCGATGAGCTTAAAATGAATATCCAAACGCCAAAGAAAGCAACAAGTGCGTTCACAGCAGTAGCCACGTATGTAGATACCGACGAAATCGAAAAATCTGTTGAAGATGCACTGTCTTCATCATCAACATCGCGTGGCGACTCTCTAAGAGTTGAAGTTAGAGCCAAAGCTATAGCGAAAGCCAAAGAAATAAAAGAAAAAACCAACAAGGTAACCAATGAGCTTATTAACAGCACAATCAACAAAGAAATCAGCGTGTTCGCCGTGGACGGTGTAGGTAATCGTATTCAAAGCACTATCAATGGCGGCGGAGAAAACATCAGCCTACGTACCACACACGGAAAAATCTATTTACGCACAACGGATAAATAAGATGCGTGGGGCAAAGCACAAAAGTCGTCTTTAAAATGCGTAACTTTGCCCCCTGCATAATACAGGAATCCAATGGCAAAAAGCAAGACGATAGATCTGGGTGAACAACGTGAAGTAGAGGTTTTTGGAGCGAGGGTACACAATCTTAAAAACATTGATGTATCCTTTCCGCGTAATGAGTTGGTCGTCATTACCGGATTAAGCGGGAGCGGAAAATCTTCGCTTGCTTTCGATACAATCTACGCCGAAGGACAACGCCGTTATATGGAAACATTTTCGGCCTACAGCCGTCAGTTTTTAGGCGGAATGGAACGTCCGGATGTCGATAAAATTTCCGGATTGAGCCCGGTGATTTCCATCGAACAAAAAACAACTTCCAAGAATCCACGTTCCACCGTCGGAACCATCACCGAGATTTACGATTTCTTACGTTTGTTGTACGCACGTGCTGGTGAAGCTTTTTCCCACATTAGCGGACGCAAAATGGAGCGCATGTCCGACGATCAGATCGTCGACCGTATTATGCAAGAATATGATGGCGACCCGATCTACATTCTCGCTCCGGTAATTAAAGGTCGGAAAGGGCATTACCGCGAACTTTTTGAACAAATTCGTAAACAGGGTTACACCAAAGTGCGTGTCGATGGAGAAGTATTGGATGTTGTAGCCAAAATGCAGGCAGACCGATATAAAATTCACGATATAGAAATTGTAATCGATCGTTTGTATGTCAGCAAAGACGACCGCAAACGCCTGTACACATCCGTTCTTCAGGCTTTGAAAACGGCGAAAGGAATTATAAAAATCGTCAACAAAGAGGATAAAGAAAATTTCTACAGTCGCTATTTGATGGACGCGGAATCTGGAATTTCCTACGACGAACCGCAACCAAATACTTTTTCATTCAATTCTCCTTATGGCGCTTGTCCGAAATGTGATGGCTTAGGTTATGTCTTTGAGATTGACAAAAAAATGGTTATTCCAGATCGCTCAATAAGTATTCAAAAAGGAGCCATTGTGCCGATTGGAGCGCTACGCGAATCCTGGACATCAGCAATCATTAAAGCGGTTGCCGAAAAGTTTGGATTTTCCGTCACAACACCGATCAGCAAATTGAGTGAAGAGCATATTGATTTGTTGCTTTATGGGGATGATGAACCGATTCCATTGACGATTTCGTATGGTAGTTACGGCGCACGCGAATACAAGGTCAATTTCCAAGGTATCTTTACGATGTTGGAGGAACATGCTCCAAAACAACGGGAGGATGGGCTTACGATGGAAGATTTTCGTACCAAAGTGACTTGTCCATCTTGTCAAGGTGCACGTTTGAAAAAGGAATCATTGCACTTCAAGATCGATGGAAAGAACATTTACGAATTAGCTTCGGCTGATATCGATAGCTTGCATCTATGGTTTGATGGATTGGAAGATCGTTTGGATGATCGTCAGCGAACTATCGCGACCGAAATTCTGAAAGAAATTCGCACACGATTGGGCTTTCTGCTCGATGTCGGATTAACCTATTTAACCTTGAACCGTAGTTCCAAAACGCTGTCCGGCGGAGAAGCGCAACGTATCCGTTTGGCGACGCAGATCGGGTCTCAACTGGTAAACGTATTGTACATCCTTGATGAGCCAAGTATTGGTTTGCACCAACGTGACAACGAACGCTTGATTAGCGCATTGAAAAACCTACGCGATATTGGAAACTCCGTACTCGTTGTCGAACACGACAAAGACATGATTTTGCATGCAGATTACGTGATTGACATGGGGCCATTCGCTGGATTACACGGAGGTAAAGTCGTAGCGGAAGGAACACCGGAAGAAATCATAAAAGCCGATACGCTGACCGCAGCATATTTGAATGGCGAAAAAGAAGTAGCTATTCCGGAAAAACGTCGAGAAGGGAATGGCAAAGAATTAGTGCTTTCCGGTGCAACTGGACACAACTTAAAAAAGGTGGACGTCACTTTTCCTTTGGGTAAACTGATTGCAGTTACGGGTGTTTCTGGATCAGGAAAATCATCACTGATTACAGGAACGCTGTATCCGATCTTAAATCACCATTTCTTCCGTGCGAAAGCAACGCCGCTTCCGTACAAATCCATTACCGGATTAGAGCATATTGACAAGGTCATCGAGATTGACCAAAGTCCTATTGGAAGAACTCCACGTTCTAATCCGTCGACTTACACGGGCGTTTTCTCGGATATCCGAACCTTGTTTGTGCAACTTCCCGAAGCGAAAATTCGCGGTTACAAACCGGGACGTTTCTCCTTTAACGTTAAAGGCGGACGTTGCGAAACCTGCCAAGGTGCCGGAATGAAAATCATAGAAATGAACTTCCTGCCGGATGTGCAAGTACCTTGCGAAACGTGTCATGGCAAACGCTACAACCGCGAAACATTGGAAGTACGCTATCGTGGGAAATCCATTTCCGATGTATTGGATATGAGTATCGACGAAGCGGTAGTTTTCTTCGAAAACATACCTTCCATCTTCCGAAAAATTAAAACGTTACAAGATGTCGGCTTAGGATATATCACGTTGGGACAATCGTCGACTACATTATCGGGTGGTGAAGCGCAGCGGGTAAAGCTGGCAACTGAACTTTCAAAAAAAGATACGGGAAGCACTTTCTACATCTTGGATGAACCAACGACTGGATTACATTTTGAGGATGTGAATGTCTTGATGGGTGTGATTAACCGATTGGTCGATCGTGGAAACAGCGTTTTGATTATCGAGCATAATTTGGATGTGATTAAAACGGCAGATTGGATAATTGATATGGGACCAGAAGGTGGTGCAGGCGGCGGAAAGCTAATGTTTGCCGGAGTTCCCGAGGATTTGATTAAGGTGAAGAAAAGTGAAACGGGTAGATTCTTGAAAGTGGAAATGAAATCTTAAGAGAGACGAAGGGTGAAGCAATCTAATAGTTTTATTTCGAAACGAATTAATGCTATCAATTTCAAAAATAGACTGCTTCGTCATGCTTTCTCGCAGTGACGTAATCTTCTGTAGGTCTACCCACAAGCAACGTCTTTGCGAACGCAAGGTACGAGCAGTGAAGCAATCTCAAAGATTTACTTCAAAAGCAAACTAATTAGCTATCAATATTAAAAGTAGACTGCTTCGTAATGCCTCCTCGCAGTGACGTAATCTTATGTAGGATCTACCCAAGCAACGTCTTTGCAAACGCAAGATACGAGCGGTGGCGCCATCTTACAACTTTACACCTCTCAACTTTCTAAACCTTATTAACGCAATAAACCAGCTTCTAAGTCAACGGCAAATCCAACTGATCTCGAAACTCGCCTGATTCATCCAAAATAAACGTCATCGGTGATTCCGGATTTTTGATAATTTCGAACAATGTATATCCCCACGGTTTCCAGAAGTTTTCCAAGACCTGTCCATACGTTTTCACTTGCCAATGGTCGAAAATAGGTTTCATCGTCCAATCTTGTAATGGCATAGGTTCCACATAAATCATCTTTGGCGTATCCATGTAGGTATAATCTGGCAGCTTGTTAAACAAATAAGCAGAATAGAAATAACGCGCGCAAATTTCTTCAAACTGAATCGGATGAAGCACCTTATCTTTCACCGTTGCCAGCGCATCTTCATGGTATATAGCATGGGTACCATTATCCTGTAACGTAGCGATGATTGCAAAATCATTCATCCGCAAGGAAAAAATCAATGTGTTGATTTCATCGCGGTAGATAAAGGTTTCTGGCGCATTTTCCACGGGTAGAACGATCACAGAAAATGGCAAACGATTTTCGAATTCCATAGGATGAATTGCCGACTGCAACATAGCGTGTAAGTTGCGAAACTTATGTACCAGCGCTTGCGAAAAGTTCATGGATTCTCCACTTAAAGCAGCTTGGCGAATACCAGCTTGAATTTCATTGAATACAACACCATACAAGATTTTGGAAACCCACTGAAATAATGTTACGGTGTCGAGTGCTTTTACCGCTTCATAGCCGTTAGCCATGGCGCGTTCGACCGTCGACTCTACGCTTTCCAATTGCAACGCCACTTCCGCAGCACAAGGTAATTTCAACTTTTTGTACGTCGAAATGCTCTCATCCAACATTTTAAACGGCTTTTCTTCCAAATCAAATGCCCGCATCATCCAAACCGGAAATACCTGAATTTGCTCGTCGGCAGATTGCAATTTCGCACCCGTCAAAAAGCAAGTTTGATTATCAAAAGTAAACGTATCGAAAGGATTGTATAAACGTGTTGCCATATCTGTCACAAAGGTAGGTTTTCGAATCATTTTATCTGTTCCACGAGGTTGGAATGACGAAAATATGGCGTTCAACTGTCAAAGATTTCTTTTCTAGCTACGCGATCTATCTAAAATGCCGTACTTTTGCGCCACATTTAATCCGCACTATTGAAATTTCGCTTACTGATATATATCTTCTTCTTACAAATCATTTCTTCACAGGATCTGTTCGCTCAGCATGCGCGTCACTTATTTTCCTTACCGAATGATTCCGTTGCTCGCAAAAAGTCATCAGTCATCTTTGAAATGGAAGTGGAAAATGGCGGAATTCTGCAGCAAAAAAAAGCTCGAATGACGTATGAAGATGCATATTACGAAGGGTTAAACTTCAAAATCGGTTGGCAACAGCGTAATCGTAAAGATCCTTATTTCAAGTTATACAATGAGCCGATTTACGGTGTAGGATTCTATTCCAGCACATTTAACAACGATATTATCGGCAATCCATATGCGCTTTATGGATTTGTGCAAACACCGATCGCGCCCCGTTCCTATAGCCGTTGGTCATATGATTATCGTATTGGTCTGGGACTTTCCGGAAATTTTAACCCATACAACGCGGAAGATAATCCGCTGAATTTGGTGATCGGATCGAAGAATAACGTGTTCATTGACTTTGGTATTCGTGCGCAATATGCTTTTCATCCGAAATGGCGTGCCGGAGTTGGTTTTGCGTTTCACCACTTTTCAAACGGCGCATTAGCTTTGCCAAACACAGGCGTAAACTTGGTTCCATTGACCATTTCGGTTAATTACCAACCCAACCCAACGCCGATTAGTAAAAATAAAGCAGAAATACGTCCTTACAGCCGAAGGGTGCTATTTCATGTAAACTATGGTATCGGTGCAAAGCAACTACGTGAAGAACACGATCATCGCTATCTGAAAACGACATTGAGTGCATACGCCAGTCGGCACGTGAGTCATAAATGGCGAATTGGTGGTGGTGTAGATTTGTTTTATTCGTCTTCGGGTAATGATAATGAAATTGCGGGCGATAAATCGGGTACTTTAGGATCAAAACTTTCGGGTGGTCCTTCCTTTTATTTAGCACACATACTGAACCATCGTTTGGTGCTCAACGGAAATGTGGGTTATTATGTGCATAATCAAGTTTTCAACGGAGAGATCAACAAAATCTTTCTGCGTGCGGGAGCGCGATATTATGTTTACCGCAACGTGAATGCAGGAGTTTCGATTAAAGCACATAAAGGCAAAGCCGATTTTATCGAATGGACCGTCGGTTATACCTTCAATCGAAAACCATAAACGTGGTTATTCAATCGGTTTTACGCGAAAATTTTCCAGCTCCAAACTAGCTTCAACCAGCTGTCCTTGTTTATTTTTCACGCCTTTCAACACCGAAGTTTTGCCTTTTTCCAACAAATTCTTCATTTCCTTTTCGTCGAGAAGAACGCCATTTAACGTTCTCCAAATCTTAAAATCACATCCTTGCGCATAGCGATCGCATTGCGCGATTTTTTCATACAAATGAATTTGTCCCGATGCACATTTCGGACATTTTATTTTCCCCTTTTGCAAAGGCTTGGGCGCTTCATGCGCAATAGCAATTTTAAGCTGCAACAATTCGTTGGTGATCTTCGCTGTGTAATCTTTAATGTGTTTCATAAACACATCATAGGAAACCTTATTGGCGCGCATTTCTTCCAACTTTTGCTCCCATTTTCCGGTTAAAGTAACCTTCGCAATCGAACGATCTTTGACTAATCGGTAAATAATTAATCCTTTATCGGTAGGAACCAATTTTTTCTTTTCGCGTCGGATGTATTCACGTTGAAAAAGCGTTTCGATCGTCGCCGCGCGTGTAGCGGGCGTTCCCAATCCGCAATCTTTCATCGCTTGGCGCATTTCTTCATCTTCGATTTCTTTACCTGAAGTTTCCATCGCTTTCAGCAAAGAAGCTTCGGTATGAACAGGTTTTGCTTTGGTGAATCGTTCAGACAAATCAAGCGACAAGATGGGTTGCTGTTCGCCCGTGATCAGCTTCGGCAATTGCGCATTTTCATTTTCTTGATCATCGTTCCCTTTCTCGTCTTCCACTGTTTCGACTTGATCCGCCGATAATCGCCAGCCATATTGGCGAATTACCGTTCCTTTAGCGATCAATTCCGTATCCGCCGCTTTCAGCGTCACCGTCGTAATATCCTTAATACAGATTTCCGAAAAGCTTTCCACCATTCGCTTCGCGATCATCTGATAAATATGTTGCTGATCTTTCGGCATGGCGCTCGGTGTTTCGTCCGTAACCAATAGCGCGTGGTGATCCGTCACTTTTTTATCGTCGACGGAGCGTTTGTTTAGCTTTGCGCCGATTAAATTTTTGCTGATTACTGCAATATTTTCCGGTCCGGTTGCCGCCAGATGTTGAAACAAGCCGTCGATCGTTTCAAAAACATCTTCTCCAATATAGCGCGATCCGGTACGCGGATACGTAATAACCTTCTTTTCGTATAAAGTTTGCGCAATGCTCAATGTTTGATCGGCCGAATAGCCGTATTTTTTGTTTGCATCTTGTTGCAAACTTGTCAAATCATACAGCAAAGGCGGTTGTTCCTTGGTTTCCTTCGCTTCGACTGCGGTCACTTCTGCCATGTCACCGACTGACAGCTTCGTGAATTCTAGTTCAGCAGCATCTTTCTTTTCGATCTTCGCCGATGTAGCGTTAAATGCGATTCCATCTTTTTCAAAACCAGCCTGAATTTTATAAAACGATTGTGGTTTGAAATCAAGATTTTCCAAATAACGCGCGCAGATCATCGCCAAAGTGGGCGTTTGCACACGTCCTAAAGAAAGCAAACCACGATTTCCTGCAGCAATCGTAATTGCTTGCGTTGCATTAATCCCAATCAGCCAATCCGATTCCGATCTTGATTTGGCGGACATATACAAACTGTCGTATTCCTGCCCTTCTTTCAAGTTGGCAAAGCCCGCTTTGATAGCTTTATCGGTTTGCGAGGAAATCCACAATCTTTTAAACGGTTTATCGGATTTTAAGTGGTAATAGATATTGCGAAAAATCAGTTCGCCTTCGCGTCCAGCATCCGTTGCAACGATTATTTCTTCGGCTTGCTCCAACAAGGATTTGATGGTATTCAATTGCTTCGCGGCACCGCCATCATCAATCTGCTTTCCATCTTTACGCACTTTCTTCACTTCCAAAGCGAAATCCGTAGGAATAATCGGCAAGTTGCCGGCCGACCAACTGTGATAACCGTATGCTTGCGGCGTACACAATTGCACCAAATGTCCGAATGCATACGTGAACGCGTAACCATTTCCTTCGATATAGCCATCGCGAATATTCTTCGCTCCCATCACTCGCGCCAAATCTCTCGCTACGGATGGCTTTTCCGCAATTACAACTTTCATAATATTATTTAGAAATGCTCGACCGATTTAGTCCAATGATGGAATGGTGATTCCTTGAATGCGTCGATATAAATCAACGGCATATACATCCGTCATGCCAGAAACAAAATCCAAAACCGATCGGATTTTGCTATAAACATCATCCGAGGTTGCATGAAATTGTTCGGGAATCATTGCCACAACCTTCTCATCAAATTTCGTTTTTTCCTCTTTTAGATAAGCGGGCAGAAATTCGCCCAATAAGGCATTCATAACTTTAAAACCTGCAATTTCAATTTGCACCACATTGGGCGCATTATAGATCCTTTTAATCGAAACTTTCTCTATTTTTTTCATCTGATCCACCAAAGGTTGATCAAGCGCATCAATCAACGAAGATTGAAATGTTCCGGAAAGAATCTCCGCTTGCTTCTCAGTAAAAACACGAGAACAGTCGTTGATTAACGTATTAATCGCTTTCGCACGAAGCAAAGAAACCTTGCTCCCAACATCTTTTAATCCATCCAAACGTGGACGTAATTGATCATCCATACACAGCGGCAACAATAAATCTTCGACTTCCTCGTAAGATAGAATACGTAGATGATGTGCATCTTCGAGGTCGATAATATTATAGCAAATATCGTCGGCTGCTTCCACTAAATATACCAAAGGATGGCGTAGGTAGCCGTCGGCGTTTTCTGGATCGACCTGCAAGCCAAGTTCCGTGGCAATTTTATCAAAAACTGGCTTTTCACCTTCGAAAAACCCATATTTCTTGCGATGATGACTACCTTTCACATGCCCATCAATAGCGCGGCAAGGATATTTCACAATCGCTGCCAAGCTGGTGTATGTTAGCGCAAAACCTTTATCGTCTTTCCCATTAAATGGATGCGTCAGAATACGCAATGCATTCGCATTTCCTTCGAAGTGCGTCAAATCCTCCCACTGCTCTTTGGTAACCAATTCTCGGTAAGCTAATCCGGCACCTTGCGTAAAATACGATGAGATAGCGGCTTCGCCGGAATGTCCAAAAGCGGGATTCCCTAGATCGTGCGATAAACAGGCTGCAGAAACGATATTGCCCACTTCCTGCAAAAATGGAACTTCCACATCGATGTTTGAGTTTTGCTTTTTGGTCATCGTATAAAACAAGCGCCCCAGCGATCTTCCCACACTGGCTACTTCCAAGCTATGCGTTAAACGATTGTGCACAAATACGGGACCTGGCAAAGGAAAAACCTGCGTTTTATTTTGCAAACGACGGAATGGCGACGAGAAGATCAGCCGATCATAATCGCGCTGAAACTCAGAACGTGCATCAATTTGATCACTCAACTTACGCGTTTCGTAGCCCCATCTTTTAGCTGATAATAGCTGTTTCCATTCCATGTAATACCGTGTTTTTGCCTCCAAATATACGTTTTATCCGCTAGATGTCGGCTGATGCGCCACAGAGAAAACGTGTTTGCCGAGGTGCTGAAAATTCAGTACCTTTAGTCACCAAAATATATGAACGCACCTTCATGACCAAATACGCAATACCTGATACTGATCGCTTCAAAACAAAACATCGCGATAAAAACACACATCTTATTGTGCTTCAAAATCAAGCCGGCATGCAAGTCGCGCTAACGGATTATGGCGCACGCATTGTCAGCATTCTTGTCCCTAATAGCCAAGGAGAAGCGACTGATGTTGCTTTGGGATTTGGCTCCATCGCCGATTATCTAAAGGCGGAATCTAAATTCTTAGGTACTACCGTGGGACGATATGCCAACCGCATCGCCAATGCACGTTTTGAGTTGGACGGCCAAACCTACCAGCTCGAACAGAATAACGGCAGCAATTGCCTGCATAGCGGTAAGGATGGATTTCATGATCAGGTTTGGGACAGGCAAACCAGTGTACAACGCAAGGTCGATTTCTATTATACGGCGAAAGACGGCGAAAGTGGTTTCCCTGGGAACCTGAATGTTCACATTTCTTATGAATTAACGGATCAGAATGAATTGAAGATTGCTTATCGCGCCGTAACCGATCGCAAAACGGTACTCAACCTGACGAATCATGCTTATTTCAATTTACATGGAGAAGGCCAAGGCGAAATATTAGA
Source organism: Sphingobacterium corticis (assembly GCF_042684745.1). NCBI lineage: Bacteria > Pseudomonadati > Bacteroidota > Sphingobacteriia > Sphingobacteriales > Sphingobacteriaceae > Sphingobacterium > Sphingobacterium corticis. The sequence goes on from NZ_JBHUMA010000009.1 coordinate 247,898, forward strand.
TCATCTAGTTTACATTCCATCACAAGAGTACATTACGACAGATGAAAACCAAATTCCGTCCAGCGCAGGCGAATCCGTAGAAAATACGCCATTCGACTTTCGGGAGCGCACACGCATTTCTGATCGCTTGGATTTAGATCATCCGCAATTGAAGGTTGCCGCAGGATTCGATCATAGCTATGTCGTTGTTCCAAGTGCGGAGCAGTTAGTTGCATCGGCGCTTTCCGAGCAATCGGGCATACAATTGGATGTTTTTAGCACCGAACCGTCGGTTCATTTTTACATTGGCAGTCATTTGTTGGGAAAGGATACAGGTAAATCGGGCGTAGCATATCAGCCGTATTCGGGATTCTGTTTTGAAACGCAACATTTCCCAAATTCTCCAAATGATTCGAAATTTCCTTCGGTGACACTTGACAAAGGGCAAGAATATCAGTCAAAGACTACGTACAAGTTTTCGTTAAATAAAAAATCGTTAATTTAGATTATTATCCCAAACAAGAAAATATGAAAAAGGCAACATGGATAGCGCTAGCATGCAGCGCCGCATTGTACTTCCAGCAGGCACAAGCGCAGGAAGTGGTTTCCGCGACAGACACAGTAAGCTACCAATCTGCGATGAAACAAATCAGCAAATTGGCGAGCAGTGGAACGGAAGAAGACAAAGCTTTATTGAAATTGGAAGCAGAAGCATTGTCCAAAAAATCAAGCGAAGATTTATTGACTTTGTCCGCGATGGTTTACGAGCGCGCGTTGGACAATAAAGAAGAAGCAGAGAAAATCCGCAAAGAAATTGAAACAAAATTCCCAAATGGTGAATATGTTCGTGATAAAGAATTTTCAGCCACTTTCGGCGGTGGTAAGCCAGATAAAAGTCTGACAGGAAATGACCTAGAGCAAAAATACCTAGAATTTGCTAAGAGGTTTCCGGCGGAAAACAAAGATGGAAAAGGTTCTAAGCACGAGAAAACAGCTTACTATTTAATTTCTACGCGATACGCGGAAGAAGGTAATCCCGCAAAATTACAAGAATCTTTGGGCAAACTAAAAGGAACCGACTACTACCTTCCTGGTGTTGCAAATGCATTGGATGATTTTCCTGAAGACAAAAAAGATTACAAAGTTTTCGGACCGATGCTAAAAGAGGCATACGACAGCAGCAAACCGAATCCGGATGCAGCTACTCCACAGTCTGAAAACGATGCATATTTCCACGGCGCTTTAACGCCACATTATGCGAATGCATTGATTGCTGATAAAAATTATGACGAAGCGATTTCAGTTACGAATGCGGCTTTGGAAGAAGCACATTACGGCGGATACCATGCGTTGAAAAACACGAAAGTTTTAGGTAAAGCGTATACGGACAAAGGAGAGAAAGAAAAGGCGTTGCAAACGTATGAGAAGTTTATGGTGGCTAGCGGTAAAGATTCGACAATCGTAGCTGATGCTCAAAAACTTTATGGCGATATCCACGGTCCTTCTGCAGATTTCAACGTTTATTTAGCTGATTTAGACAAGCAATTGACGGCTAATTATTTGGCGAAGTACGAAAAGGAAATGGTGAAGAAAGAAGCGCCAAACTTTACTTTGATGAATCGCGATGGTAAAGAAGTTTCCTTAAGTGATTACAAAGGAAAAGTGGTTGTTTTGGATTTCTGGGCAACTTGGTGTGGACCTTGTATCATCTCATTCCCAGGTATGCAAGCAGCAGTTAATAAGTACGCGGATGATAGCGAAGTGGAATTCCTATTTATCGACACGTGGCAACGTGAAGAAAACTACAAAGAGTTGGTGGCTGAATTCTTAACAAAAAACAATTACAACTTCCACGTATTGTTCGACGAAATGAAAGATCGTTCGAAAGCAGCGGTTACCGCTTACGGCATCCAAGGTATTCCTGCGAAAGTAGTAATTGACAAAGAAGGATTTATTCGTTTTCAAAATTCTGGCTCTGAGGCTAACGTAGAAAAGTTGGTTAAAGAATTAGACACGAAAATCGAGTTAGCAAAACGCGGATAAGCATTTTTGAATTCCCGCTACTTAGCGCAAGCTAATCAAAATAAAAACGCCTAGGAATGAAGATCATTTCTAGGCGTTTTTTCGTGGAATATCCAGCAATTACTCCGCTAATAATGCCTCCAACGCTTGCTCTACTTTTTCGAAACCAAAGGCGGCTTTGCTTTCTGCAAACAAACGAACAATCTCCTCGTTGCATAAGTTTCCAATACTACCTTCGTGCGTATGATTTACCGATTTTTCCGGATTGAATGTTCCTTCCTCAATGGCCAATCCAATGTTTTTATACGCTTCGCGGAATGGAATTCCTTGAAGCACTTCATTATTCACGACTTCGACGCTGAATAAATAATCATATTTCGGATCATTCAAGATGTCATTCTTGATATCGATGTGTTGCAACATAAACGTCGCAATCTCCAAACAATCGTTTAGTGATTGAAATGCCGGAAACAAGTTTTCTTTCAACAATTGCAAATCGCGGTGATAACCAACAGGGAGATTTGTCGTCATCAACGCAATTTCGTTCGGTAGCGCCTGAATTTTGTTACAGCGAGAACGAATCAATTCAAAAACATCCGGATTTTTCTTGTGTGGCATAATACTCGACCCAGTGGTCAAATGCGCTGGGAACGAAATAAAGCCAAAATTTTGGTTGATGAACAAACATACATCCATGGCAAACTTCGCCAACGTCGCTGCGATGGAGCTCATCGCTTGCGCAAGCACGCGCTCCGTTTTTCCGCGCCCCATTTGCGCATAAACAACATTGTAATTCAGATCTTCAAAACCCAGCAAATTGGTGGTCATCGTACGATTTAATGGAAAAGAAGAACCATAGCCAGCCGCCGATCCTAATGGATTTTTGTTGCATACTTTCCATGCGGCGTTCAACAAATGCAAATCGTCCACCAAACTTTCCGCGTACGCGCCAAACCAAAGCCCAAATGATGAAGGCATAGCAATTTGCAGGTGCGTGTACCCCGGCATGAGCACATTCGCATGCGTGTTACTCAACTCAATTAGCTGATTAAATAGTTTCTCCGTTTGTCCGACCAAATTTTGAATTTCTGAACGGAAGTACAATTTCAAATCCACCAAAACCTGATCATTTCTAGAACGTCCAGAATGAATTTTCTTTCCAGCATCACCCACGCGTTGCGTCAGCAACATCTCGATTTGCGAATGCACATCTTCCACCACATCTTCAATCTCGAACTTCCCGTCCAACACATCACGGTAAATATTTTTCAATTCCTTTTGCACCGCTTCCAAATCTTCGGAAGTCATCAAATCAATGCTGTACAACATTTTGGTATGCGCCAACGAACCCAAAACATCTGCGCCAGCAAGATGCAAATCCATCGCACGATCATTCCCTACCGTAAAATTCTCCACAAAAGAATCTACGTCTATATTTTTTTGCCAAATCTTCATATCTGATTCATTTTTCTACACCAAATCCCAGTAAATACGAGCTACTGATTATATTTGTGCGAAGTCCGCACATTTTTAGGGCACAGATTCATTTTAAAACTAACAAAAATACCAATTGCAGTCCGAAATTCAATATATTCGGCAGTCCAATTTAGAACAACATCTTTACTTATGAATTTCAAACCTCTCGTTTTATTAAGTGGTTTATTGTTGAGCTCCTTGACAGGAGTTGCGCAAGAACAAAAACCAGCAATCACTTGGAAAGACATTCCGAAGTGGGAATACCTGCGCTTGAATGTATTGGCGATCTCAAACGATTCCAAATGGTACGCATACGCTGGCGGACCAACGCAAGGCGATCTTAAATTGCAACTGAAAAGTGCCTTTGACACGACATCTTACCACTATAATATCGGCGGAGCTACTGGACCAATTCGCTTCAATGAAGGTTCGAGCCACGTTGCTTTCTTCGAATCACCATCTTACAAAGAGATTAAGGCGAACGAAAAATCGCGGAAGCCAAACAGCAAGAAATTACGTTTAGTAACGATCAAAGATACGAGCAGCGTACTTTTTGAACGCGCGACCTCATTTGAGTTTTCTAATGATGGTGGCAATTGGTTGGCAGTACGTTTCGAATCCGCCGGACCAGCACAGAAAGGCTCGGACGCTGCGAAGGGCAGTGATCTGCTTTTATACAACCTAAACAACAAGCAATCCTTCAACGTCGGTAATGTCAACGAATTTCAATTTAACAAATCCGGACAATATTTGGTGTACACGATTGATGCGAACGGCAAAAATGGAAATGGTGTTTTCCTTCGCAACATGCAAACGGGAACGACCTACGCGCTAGACAACGACAAAGCGAATTACAGCAAATTGAACTGGAACAAAGAAGGAACAGCATTAGCCCTGCTGAAATCGAAAACGGATAAATCGTATAAAGATCCGGTTTATACCTTGATTGGTGTGAAGGACATCAAAGGCGACCAGTTCGATCTTACTTCTTACACAGGATTGGATGAAAAAGAAATCACGGCAGGATTTGGTATTAGTGAAAATAGCACGCCCTATTGGTCGAAAGATTTAAGTGCCTTGTTTTTCGGGATTGCAAAATTGGAAAAAACAGAAAAAGCCGAAGCCGATACAACGGCGAAAGATTCGACACAAATCGCTGATAACAAACCGCAAAAAACAGTAGCTAAAGGAAATAAGGATACCGAAAAACCCGATATGATTATTTGGAATTGGCAGGACAAGCGATTACAATCTGCGCAGCGTAAACAAGCCGAAGGCGATAAAAATCGCACCGTACAATCTGCGTATTTTATTAAGAACAAACGTTTTGTTTCCTTAGCCGACAGTGCATTGAAGAATATCACCTTGTCGCCAAAACAAGATATGGGTTATGCATTCGATTATTCGCCTTACGAGCGCGAAGCGAACTTAGATGGACAACAATTTGCCGATTTATATTTGGTGGATATCGCATCAGGCGATAAACGGAAAGCCATCGAAAAGCTGTATTTAAATGCGATCCGAAACATCCTCTTTTCACCAGATGGGAAACAGCTTTTGTACTACCGCGATGGCGATTACTACAACCTAAATACGCAAACGCTAAACTCCGTCAATCTGACGAAAAACATTTCAACAAGTTTCGTTGCGGAAAAAGTCGACAATAACGTTACTAAGCCGGCTACATCCAGTTTCGGTTGGACGGCAGACGGTAAATTTGTGCTATTGAAAGATAACTTCGATTTGTGGAAAGTTTCCGCCGATGGCAAATCCGCTGTTTCTGTCACCAAAGATTGGAAGAAAGAGCAATGGACGCCAATGCGCTTGTTGAGTAACTTCTACAAAGACGACGATTTCACGGATTTGAAAAAGGATCAATATTTTGTTGTATTTAATGATGCGACAAAGCAATCCGGCATCGCTACTTGGAAAGCTGGAAGCAATACGGTATCGATCAACATCCATTCTGACGACGTGTATCGATCGGTAGAAAAACCAAAAGGAAGCAACACCATCTATTATACGAAGGAGAACAATACGACAGCGCCCGAACTTTACATCGCGGAAAAGGGCGATTTAAGCGCGGGCAGAAAATTAACGGAAAATACGCCGACGGCGAAAGATTACGCGCTATCGAGCGGATCAAAATTGATAGAGTACGTGAATGACTTTGGCGACACGTTGCAAGCAACGATATTCCTTCCAGCCAATTATGTAGAAGGCCAATCCTACCCGACCATCACGTACATTTACGAGCGATTGACAGACGGAACGAATAATTATGCACAACCTGCATTTCCGGGCGGTGGATTCAATCGCGCCGTGTACACCAGCAATGGTTACGCCGTTTTGATGCCTGATATTGCTTACAAGCTAAACGATCCGGGTATGTCGGCAGTTGCTTGTGTTGTTCCAGCGGTGAAGGCAGCCGCAGCGACGGGAATTGTTGACAGCGCGCGCGTGGGAATCCATGGACATTCTTGGGGCGGTTACCAAACCTCGTTTTTGATTACGCAAACCAACATCTTTAAAGCTGCGGTAGCAGGTGCGCCATTGACAAACATGATTAGTATGTACAGTTTGATTTATTGGAATTCAGGCAGCACGAACCAAAGTATTTTCGAATCGTCACAAGGTCGATTAACAAGCGGATATTGGGATAATTGGGATGCGTATACGCGTAACTCACCAATCTATCACATTAAAAATGTGGAAACGCCGCTGGTTATTTTGCATAATGATAAAGATGGCGCGGTAGATTACACGCAAGGTATTGAATACTTTAATGGCCTGCGCAGATTACAAAAACCGGTAACCATGCTTACCTATAATGGAGAAAATCATGGATTGATGAAGGAAGTTAATCAAAAAGATTACGCCGTTCGGATGATGGAATTTTTCGATCATTACTTAAAAGGTTCGGAATCGCCAGACTGGTGGGCGAAAGGAATTGACTATTTAGATATGGAAAAACATTTGGAAGCAAGATCGTTTTAGCAAGATGTTGAAGGATATGTATGCGTTTTAGATTATTAGATTTGGTCATCAAATTATCACAGACTAACAATAATATTAAAAAGTAACCACTTACTTTTTTTTAAAATATAGTTTGTAGGCTTAATTCAAAAGCCTATGTTTGTGATGTAAAGGGAGATGAAAAAAGCTGTTTGAGTAAGTTTATCCTTACTTGAATTACTGCCAAAGCTAAACTTTAAACATGATAGACCTAAAAAGTCTTAAAACTTACACGAAATTCATGCTATCCAATTATAAACTAGTTTTTGATGAAAAGCTTGTCTAGTCCTTAGACAAGCTTTTTTGTTTTTAAAAGGTGCTTGGATGAAGTGTTTATTATTGTTTCTACTATCTTTTTAAAAAATCAGTGCGCCAAGAAGTTATTCAAGGGCATTTAAGACTTATGTTTTAGATTACCCACAATTCCGCCAAATACCATATAATACTATTTGATTATATTTGCTAGGTATTAGCAGTAAGCTATAATTCCTATCATCATGGCAACGGAGAGCAAGAGACAACAACGATTTGCTGGAGTAATTCAGCAGGATTTAGCGGAAATATTTCAACGAGAAGCACAGCAGTGGGCGCCAAATGCATTTATCACGGTGACGCGTGTACGCGTTACGCCGGATTTGGCGATTGCTCGCGTTTACTTGAGTTTCATCAATACCGCTACCGCGAAAGAAGATTTGGAAAAAATCAAATCGAAATCCAGCGAAATCCGCTACAAGTTGGGCACAAGAATAAAGAACAATGCACGCATTGTCCCCCATTTGGAATTCTTCTTGGACGATACCAACGAGTATGTGGAACATATGGATAAGTTGTTTGATCAAATCAGCAAAGAACCGCGCCAACCCGACGAAGATTAGTATGCTATCTGTTACAGCATGATCTTTCAACTGGAAACTGATCCAAGTATTCTACCTGATCCGGCCCTTGCCGAGGAAGATGGATTGCTTGCCGTTGGCGGAGATTTATCACCAATTCGATTGCTACACGCTTATCAAGCCGGTATTTTTCCGTGGTACAGCGAAGACAGTCCGATATTGTGGTACGCACCGCATGAACGCTTTGTATTATTTCCGGAAAACATTCGGATAAGCAAAAGCATGAAATCCATCTTGCGGAGCGATAAATTCCATTATACGATAAATCAGGTGTTTCCAGAAGTGATTCAAGCTTGTTCGCAGATTGAGCGAAAAGAACAAGACGGTACTTGGATTGTCAACGATATGATCCAAGCATACTGCGAATTGCATACCTTGGGGTTTGCACATTCCGTAGAAGTTTGGAACAACAATAAAGAATTAGTTGGCGGATTATACGGCGTACTTATTGGTCAGTTATTTACTGGAGAAAGTATGTTTTCCAAAGAATCGAACGCGTCGAAATACGCGCTAATTCAGTTAGCACAGAATTTCGACCTCCAACTTATTGATTGTCAAATCCACTCTGCGCATTTGGAACGTTTAGGTGCGGAGATGATTACGCAAAGTGATTTTTTGGGGATTTTGGATCAACAGGAATACCGAAAGAATGGTTTGTCATTATTAACAAAAGAACATCATCGAGAGATATGAAATTTAAAATAGGCGATTTCGTACGATTTGTAGACGAGGCGATTGAAGGGCACATCACCTCATTCCATAGCGAAGAAATTATGGGTGTGACCGATGAATCGGGATTTGAAATTCCAGTTCACGTCAGCAAAGTAACTGCGGTGCACGGCGATATGAAGCGAGCGGACGATGAGGAAGTTGAGACGGCTGTGCCAACGGGACAGTTTATTGAGAAAGGCGTTTACATCGCAGTAACTGGAGAACAGCGAGAAGGTTTGGCGCGTTTTCATGTGATAAATGAAACTTCCTTCCGACTTGTTGTTGCTATCTCGGAAGTGCAGGGAACGAAACATAAAGGACAGTTTGCTTCTATACTTTCGGCTCGAAGCACGGAAGAGTTTTACACGGCCAATTTCTCCGCGGTAGGCAAATGGCCAACCTTTTCTGTTCGCATTATTAAATATACAGACAGTTTACAAACTGCCCATCGCGTCATCGAAGAAGAAGTGAAGATCAAAGCTGGGCAAATCAATCAGTCCAAAGGGCGTTTGGATTTGCTTTCCGAAAAAGCGTGGATTTTCCCTTTGGATGCGGAGAAAAAGGACATCGGTCTAGATCGGCTAAAACAATTTGGCAAATAGCAAGCAGAATTTTCTGGCAACGATCGTATCAGGCACGACCAACAAAGCTAAAAACCACTGACATACAGTATTTTATTAAATTTTAAGCGCTATTTAAAATCGTTCTAAATTTATCCGTTTGACAGATTTTTGACAGAAACAATGCCCTTTTGATCTACATTTGCAGGACGAATCATAGCGCGAGAAGCAGACTTTGGAAAATTTAAAAGTAATAGCGTTTACCCACAAGCATGTCGAACTAAAAGACTTGGGAAACTTGGTTATCTGCAACGATGAGTTGAATCACAGATTGATCAATCTAAAAAACAGCTTAGATATTCCGGAAATTTTTTACATCGGTACATGTAACCGTGTTGAGTTTGTTTTCTATGGCGCACACGAACTTACTGATGAGTTTGTTGCCGCATTTATGCATGGCATGAATTTCTGCGTACCAAGTGAGCGTTTGCAATGCTATCTCGGACAAGTTAATAAATACAGCGGTTTAGAAGCTTTGAACCATTTGCTTCGTATGTCTTGCTCGATTGAAAGTTTAGTCGTTGGCGAGAAAGAAATTTTAGCACAAGTTCGTCGCGCATACGAAAGATGTCGCGATGCTGGTTTTACCGGAGATTTCATGCGTTTGATGATGGATCGATTGGTAAAAACGGCGAAAGAAGTTTATACGCATACCAATATTTCCAGAAATCCAATTTCGGTGGTTTCCTTGGCTTACCGCAAACTTCGTGAAGTAAAATTGGTAGATGATCCACGCATTTTAGTGATTGGCGCTGGTGAAACCAACCAAAACTTGGCGAAATATCTTAAGAAGCATAAATACAAAAACTTCGTTATCTTCAATCGTACAGTGGAAAAAGCGCATGCTTTAGCGGAAGAACTGCAAGCGGTAGCGTATCCACTTACTGAATTGGAGAACTACAAAGGCGGATTCGATGTGATGATTACTTGCACTGGTTCGTCAGAACCGATTGTTAATGCGGAATTGTACACATCCCTTTTAGCTGGAGAAACGGACAAAAAAGTCGTTGTCGATTTGGCTATTCCAAACGATATCGACGCCGAAGTCATTGCACAAAACCCAATCCACTACATTGAGGTAAGCAGCCTTCAGGCAATCGCACAAAAGAATATCAAAGAACGCTATGATGAATTGCATCATGCGGAAAAAATAATACACCAAAACATCGAGGAGTTTCTTCCGATGATCAAACAGCGTCGTGTGGAAGTAGCTATGCGTCAGGTGCCGGATAAGATTAAAGAAATCCGCGCTATGGCGATGAATGAGGTTTTCGCTCGAGAATTGAATGGTCTTGATCCACAAGCACGCGAAGTGCTGGAGAAAGTCATCAATTACATGGAGAAAAAGTACATTAAAGTTCCTATGGTTATGGCTAAGGAAATATTGGTACAATCTTCTGCTGTAGAACAAAACTAGTCGAATTTCCCCGTTATTTTCCGGCCGCTTTGTATGGTGTTTACGCATCGTTTTGGGTAACTTTGCCCTACATCTTTATAATTTCGTTGTGAAAAGAAAACTTACAATCGGCACGCGTGGAAGTGCTTTGGCGTTATGGCAAGCGAATCACATTAAGGACAGATTACAAGAAATCGGCATAGAATCCGAACTCAAAATTATCAAAACGCAGGGCGATATTGTTCAACATCTGCGGTTAGACAAATTGGAAGGAAAAGGATTTTTCACCAAAGAACTGGAGGAAGAATTATTATCCAGCCAAATTGATTTAGCGGTTCATTCACACAAAGATTTACCTACCGTTAATCCGCCAGGATTAATTATCGCTGCTGTATCTGAACGCGAAGATCCGTCTGAATTGCTGATCATCCGTAAAGAAGCTTTCGACATTACACAGAAATTCTCCCTAAAAAAGAACGCAACAGTTGGCACATCGTCCAACCGCAGAAAAGCACAGTTGCTATCTTTCCGTTCGGATTTGGAATTTGATGACCTACGAGGAAATATCCAAACGCGTGTGCAGAAACTACGCGATGAAAAATACGATGCTATTATGTTGGCGAAAGCCGGAATCGGGCGCGTAGAAATGGATTTGTCGGAATTTCATGTAGAAGTAATTTCTCCGATCAAAATTATTCCTGCTCCGGCGCAAGGCGTTTTAGCTGTACAAATTCGCGAAAATGATCGAGAATTATTCGAAATGCTACAGCCGATTAATGATCAATCCGTACAGGAAACCATCGCTGTGGAACGAAAAGTTTTGAACCTTTTCGATGCAGGTTGCCATGCTCCGCTTGGCTCCTACTGCCGGAAGCACGATGGCAAATACGAAGTTTGGACTTCCGTTGCGGAGGACAATGAAGAATTTCCGGATCGTTTATTTGTTCGATCAGCATCCACGGAAGGACTATCGGAGCAGATTTTCAATAAGTTTCAAAAAGACCGTAAGCTACCAAGCTCCGTATTCATCACGCGCGATTTAGACGAAAAAGGTTACTTAGCTCGCTTCTTGCAGAAACACAATATTGAAATTGAAGGCAGATCGTTGATCAAGATATTTCCGATCATCAAGCATTTGGATTCTTTCATTTTAAAACATGCAGATTGGTTATTCTTCGGCAGCAAAAATGCGATTGAGTATTTTTTCCAGCTAGAGCCTTTCTTGATGAAGAAAACAAAAATTGCCGTTCTAGGCCAAGGTTCTGAGCAAGCATTACGCAAATACAATCGCGTCGCGGACTATTCGGGCGACCGCGCTGGTTTGACGGTGGAAGAATTTGCCATTGAGTTCGCCAAAATCGCAGACGGTACAAAAGTCGTGATTCCTTGTGCGAAAGAAAGCTTAGGAACGATTCGCGATGCATTGAGCGCAGAAACCGAAGTGATTAGTATTCCGGTTTACGAAACCATTCAGTTGGAAGATGTCGATAAAACCAACGCACAAGTTTTGATTTTTACGTCGCCAAGCAATGTAGAAGCTTATTTTAAAGAGCATTTACTTGATCCCGGACAAAAGATCATTTCGATTGGAACTTCCACCGGGAAAAAGTTCGAAGAAATGGGGATTCCTTACGTTATGCCATTTTCTCCTGATGAAATTGGTTTGTCGGAGGCGGTGTTTGGCTTAGATATTTAATATTATGATGATTAGACCACGTAGAAACAGAAAATCGGCGGTGATCCGCGATATGGTACAGGAAACACAATTGCAAGCTGCAAACCTGATTTTTCCGTTATTTATTATCGAAGGCAATAATCAAAAAACGGAAGTGAAATCGATGCCCGGTATTTATCGCTACAGCATTGATAATCTACTTCGCGAAGTAGAAAGCTGTCTAAACCTAGGTTTGAAAGCATTCGACTTGTTTCCCAATATCGAAGATTCGCTGAAAGATAAATATGCTACGATAAGTTATCAGAAAGATAATTTATACTTACGCGCTATCGAAGCCGTGAAGAAAAACTTCCCGGAAGCTTGCGTTGTAACCGATGTAGCGATGGATCCATACAGTTCAGATGGGCACGATGGTATTGTGGAGAATGGGGAAATCCTGAACGATGAAACGTTGGAAATTCTGGGCAAAATGGCTTTAGCACATGCGGAATCCGGCGCTGATATTATCGCTCCTTCTGACATGATGGACGGTCGTATTGGATACATCCGTCAGGTTTTAGATCAAAATGGGTTCACTAATGTTTCGTTGATGTCCTACACCGCTAAATATGCTTCTGCATTTTACGGTCCATTCCGCGATGCGTTGAATTCTGCACCTAAATCCGGTGACAAGAAATCGTACCAAATGAATCCGGCCAACGTGCGCGAAGCGCTGATTGAAGCACAGCTTGATGCTGAAGAAGGTGCAGACTTTTTAATGGTAAAACCTGGACTTCCGTACTTGGACGTGGTCAAAATGTTGCACGATAATTTCGATCTTCCAATCGCAGTATATAATGTAAGCGGCGAATACGCAATGTTGAAAGCTGCCGCGCAAAACGGCTGGCTTGACGCAGAACGTTCCACGATGGAAACTTTATTGAGCTTCCGTCGCGCTGGCGCTACTGCCATTCTTACTTACCATGCTAAAGAGGTTTTGGCGAACGGTTGGTTGACACGGTAACTGTAACGTCATCGCGCGGAGGCACGACAAAGCGATCTTATAATTATGTCTGAAAATACGAGCAACATGTTTATATGATGTGAGATTGCTTCACCACTCGTTCCTCTGGGTTCGCAATGACGAAATAATTAGAATAAAGAGCTTATAACAACATTATACAATAAACAGAAAACGGGTTCTCTTCAATTGAAGAGAACCCGTTTTCTATGTTATCTAAACCGTTCTAAACGCTTATTGTGCATTCAAGAACATCGATTTTTGACTGTATAATTCGCGGAAGTGAGGATCGTTCAAATCTTTGATAAAGCGAATTGCTTCACCTGTTGATTTCATCTCAGGACCTAATTGCTTGTCAACTTCTGGGAATTTAGAGAAAGAGAATACCGGCTCTTTAATCGCGTAACCTTCTAATTTACGAACGATGTTGAAATCGCTCAACTTTTTCGCGCCTAGCATTACTTTCGTTGCGATATTGATGTAAGGAACATCATACGCTTTTGCGATGAATGGTACTGTACGCGATGCACGTGGATTCGCTTCGATGACATAAACTTTTTCATCTTTGATAGCGAACTGGATGTTTAACAATCCACGAACGTTTAACGCTTTAGCCAATTTTTTCGAGTATTCTTCCATGTGCGCTTGTACCGATTCAGAAAGACTGAATGGAGGTAATACCGCCGATGAATCTCCAGAGTGAATACCTGCAGGCTCGATGTGTTCCATCATACCGATGATATGTACATCTTCTCCATCACAGATTGAATCAGATTCAGCTTCCTCAGCACGATCCAAGAAATGGTCAATCAAAATTTGATTACCTGGAAGGCTGCGTAATAATTTCACGACTGCTTTTTCCAAATCTTCATCGTTGATGACGATACTCATTCCTTGTCCACCCAATACATAAGAAGGACGAACTAATACTGGGTAACCTACTTCATTTGCCACGCGAATCGCTTCTTCTGCGTTCGTAGCTACGCCGTATTTCGGATAAGGAATATCCAATTCTTTCAATAAATCCGAGAAGCTTCCGCGATCTTCTGCTAAATCCATGTTTGCGAACGATGTTCCGATAATCTTCACACCTAAATCTTCCAATTGTTTCGCCATTTTCAACGCTGTTTGTCCACCTAACTGAACAATAACGCCTTCCGGTTTCTCCAATTCGATGATTTCACGTACATGCTCCCAGAAAACAGGCTCGAAATATAATTTATCCGCCATGTTGAAATCCGTAGATACGGTTTCCGGGTTACAGTTGATCATAATCGCCTCGTAACCACATTCTTTTGCTGCCGACAAACCATGCACACAAGAATAATCAAACTCGATACCTTGGCCGATACGGTTAGGTCCGGAACCTAAAACTACAATTTTCTTGCGATCAGAAACTACAGATTCGTTCTCATCTTCGAATGTTGAATAGTAATATGGCGTTTGTGCCGGGAATTCAGCCGCACACGTATCTACCATTTTGTAGACGCGATTGATGCCTAATTCTTTACGGCGATCATACACTTGATCTTCCGTTACGTTGCCTAACAACCAAGAAATCTGTACATCAGAATATCCTTTTTGTTTCAACGTTAAGAAGAAATCGCGTGGAATATTATTCAATTGATAACGGCGTAATTCCGTTTCCAATTGTACCAATTCTTGGATTTGAACCAAGAACCATTTGTCGATATGTGTTACTTTACGGATGGATTCTAAAGGCACGCCCAATTCAAATGCATCTTTCACATGGAAAAGACGATCTGCACTTGGATGCTCCAAAGAATACATAATTTCTTCCAAATCGCGCGACTGACGACCATCAGCACCTAAACCTGCTCGACCAGTCTCCAAAGATTGCGCTGCTTTCTGCAAAGCTTCGATGAATGTACGACCGATGGCCATTACCTCACCTACCGCCTTCATCTGCAAGCCTAATTCTTTGTTAGCACCTTTGAATTTATCGAAGTTGAAACGAGGAATTTTCACGATTACATAATCCAACGTTGGCTCGAAATAAGCTGATGTCGTTTTTGTAATCTGGTTTTGCAATTCATCTAAGTTATAGCCGATTGCCAATTTCGCAGCAATCTTCGCGATTGGATAACCCGTTGCTTTAGAAGCTAACGCTGATGAACGAGATACGCGAGGATTGATTTCAATCGCAATAATCTCTTCATTTTCCGGATTTACCGAGAATTGTACGTTACAACCTCCGGCGAATGTACCAATCGAGCGCATCATCAAGATTGCTTGATTACGCATATCCTGATAACATTTGTCCGACAAAGTCATACCCGGAGCTACCGTAATGGAGTCACCGGTGTGAATACCCATTGGATCGAAGTTCTCGATCGTACAGATGATGATCACGTTATCGTTTGAATCGCGAAGCAATTCTAATTCAAATTCTTTCCAACCTAAAACCGCTTGTTCTACCAAAACTTCATGCGTTGGAGAAGCGTGTAAACCGCGGTTCAATGCAGCATCAAAATCTTCTTTCTTGTGCACGAAACCACCACCGGTTCCAGCCAAGGTATACGAAGGACGAATAACCAATGGAAAGCCGATCAGCTGAGCTGCTTCTTTACCTTCTAAGAATGAGTTCGCAATTTTAGAGTTTGCGATACCAACACCGATATCGATCATCAACTGACGGAATTCTTCGCGGTTTTCCGTTTTTTCAATTGCAGCAACATCAACACCAATCACTTTAACGTTGTATTTGTCCCAAATACCGCGATTTGAAGCTTCAATACATAAGTTTAATGCTGTTTGCCCCCCCATTGTTGGTAATACCGCATCGATTTGTTGTTCTTCCAATATTTGCTCGATACTCTCGCAAGTAAGTGGCAATAAGTACACATTGTCCGCCACGATGTTATCCGTCATGATCGTAGCTGGATTGGAGTTAATAATCGATACGCGAATACCTTCTTCTTTTAGAGATAAGGCTGCTTGAGATCCAGAATAGTCGAACTCGCATGCTTGTCCGATTACAATAGGACCCGAACCGATAATTAAAACCGAGTTAATGGAAGTGTTTCTTGGCATTTCTTTTAATTCAAAATGTTAAAATACAAATTGTTAATTGTGGGACAGCGCAACGAAATGTGCAGTGTAGAGTGCGGAATTCCGACTGCTTTGTCGGAGTGCAAAATTATATAATAATTTGCAATAATCCATCAATTATTTACAGACTTTTAGTTGCTATCCTCAGGAATGTACATTTGTAGATCAAAATGCTGATTAATATATCTTTTAACATCGGGAGTAAGTACCACCTTCTCTTCCACAAGTGGCAACAAAGCAGTATCTATCGCCAACCGTTGATGATAATCATTAATCGCTTTCACGGTAATTTGATATAAAAACTCCTGCTCTTCATCCGATTTTTCGCGATACAGATATTCGCCATCATCGTATTTCGCATCCGCAACATTATCGCAGGAATCTTGTATGGTGTAGTGATAATATTTGTAAAAGTCGCCAAATAAGACGTTCTGCTGATCCAACGTATTTAGCACGCTGTTAAAAGCATCTGCGGTGTCCTTTTGAAAGTTCATTTCTTCAACCAAGTTTCGGAGTTCATCATTTGGTTGAGGTGCTTTGCTACAGGCTACTAAGCAAACAACCGCGGTAAAGATCATTAAGGTATATTTCATTTTGGCAGATTGGGTTTTAATCGATAACTACTTCGTCGATAAATAAAAATGATTTCTTGGTATTCTTCGCCTGAAACTTCACAAACTTCGCCATGATTGGCTTATCAAACTTAATCTCAAAAGATTTAATATCCATCACAGGCGGACGTTCTTCCGCACGGATTTTGAGCGTTCCCGCTTCGCGATAACTTTTCCCATTATCAGAAACTAAAACTTTGATTTCTCCCGGAAAATGCACTCCAGGCCCCGGCATCTGCATAAATCGCGCTGCGACGCGCTTCAATTCTTCGCGACGATCCAAATTCACCACCACATCAATATCGGAAGTAAATCCTTGCCAATTTCCATCTTGATAAGTTACACCACCTTTGCGACCATCCACCAACGTCGTTTCGCCTTTTGCTGCATAACGCTCGTTCCACGGACTATTATAATGCACCGCTTTGCCAATCGCCTTATGAATATCTAAATCAATGACCTTCACCGGACTCATTCGCGCAGAACCCAAAAAAGTTGCCGCCTTCAGCGTTGCGCTAACCGCCATATCAATCGGTGCAATGTACAAAGGAGAATCGTTATCGGGATCCGAACCATCCGTGGTATAGCGAATGGTTGGGTCAAATTGTTCTGAAAAGAGCGTAATGTGATTTGATCGCTTTTGCGCGTCATATTCCACTTCGTACGAAACATGGAAACTTGGACGATGATAATTCACCTCCAGTTGCTGCAATATGGCGTAATGTTTTTGCAACCTTCTTTTAAAATCAGGAAAATCCCGTTGTTCTTGATCCGTCCAGTTTACTTCCGCTAACGCCAAAGCGCGCGGGAAAGCCATGTATTCCACGTGCTGTGGATTAGGCATAAATTCGGTCCACACATTCGCTTGCGCGCCCAAAATGTGATGCGCTTTCTCCGGATCGATCTTTTCCGAAATGGGATTATAACTGTAAACCCGCTCCAAAGGAAGGTAACCACCAAAAGCGGTCGGTTCAGTACGCGGATCAAATTGGTAGAAATCAAAGTAAAGATGGCTTTGTGGAGTCATAATCACGTCGTGTCCTTTGTTGGCAGCTTCGATACCACCTTCCTCGCCGCGCCAGCTCATCACGGTAGCACCATCCGTCAATCCACCTTCCAAAATCTCGTCCCAACCAATCATCTTGCGCCCTTTGGATTGCAAATATTCATCCATCTGCTGGATCGCATAACTTTGCAATTCTTCCTCCGTTTCCACACCCAGCTTTTCCTTCAACGCGCGACATTTCGGACAGGTTTTCCAATGTGTTTTGTCGGCTTCGTCGCCACCAATATGAATATATTCCGATGGAAAAATAGCGATTACCTCATCCAAAACATTTTTCAGGAAGGTAAATGTTTCTTCATTGCCGACGCAAAGTTCGTTTTGTCCGTGCGCTAATCCTGTACAGGATAATTGCGGATAAACGGCAAGCACTTCTTCGGAATGACCCGGCATTTCAATTTCCGGGATAATATTTATGCCCTTCTTCGCCGCATAATCCACCAATTCGCGAGCTTGCTGTTGGGTGTAAAAGCCGCCGTTCGCATTGGATGAACCTTGTTCGACATACCGTTTTCCATAATGCTCCCAATCTTTAAAGCTGGCGTGCGGACGCCAAGCTGCTTTCTTAGTCAATTCTGGATACTGCTTTATTTCCAATCGCCATCCTGCACCGTCAGTCAGATGCCAATGAAATTGATTGAACTTATATAATGCCATTACATCGATGTACTTCTTTAGAAATTCGAATGGCATAAAATGGCGCGATACGTCCAAATGCAAACCACGATATCCGAATCGCGGCTTGTCCTCAATTTCCACGAAAGGCAGCGCATTTCCATCTTGTAATAAGCGAAGTTGATGCAGTGTTTGCATACCGGCTAAGGCGCCAGCTGGATCCGAAGCTTTGATCAAAATGCCCCGCGCATCAATTTTTAAGGAGTATGCGCCCTTACCGATCTGCTCGCCATCTTTAGGTTGCAGTAGCCAAATGCTGGTTGGCGGCTGCTTGCGCGATCGTTTGTAGATCTCGTAATTGTAGATATTTAATCCCGGAACATCCGACGCCAATCGAGCGATCTCCCCAAAAGGTTCTTGATAGTAAACGAACAAAGGTTGGTTGAGATCCAAGCTACCGTCATTAATCACGACACGATCCGGACGAGGAATAATATCGGCGTTTAATGTTTGAGCAGATATACGCAAACTAAACAATATGGACAGGGAAAAGAGCCCTAATAACCGCGTAAATAACATAATAGATAAGTGATTTGAGTATGTCAAATATCCTAAATAAACCAGCAAACGCCAACGTCGGTTTGTAAAACTTTTATGAAACTTGGTCGACAAATCTCGTGTGGAAAAAATGAAATAATGTGTACCTTTGTTTTATGATTGAATTACCCGTTATTCCAGTACAACAAACTCAAAGAAAACCCGATTGGTTGCGTGTTAAGCTACCTGTGGGCAAGGAATATCGCCACGTGCGCGGGCTAGTTGATGAGCACAAACTACACACGATATGCGAAAGTGGCAATTGTCCGAATATGGGCGAATGCTGGGGAGCCGGCACTGCGACTTTTATGATCTTAGGCAACATCTGTACGCGCTCATGCTCTTTCTGTGCGGTAGCGACAGGAAGACCATTGGCAGTGGATTTGGATGAGCCGAATCGTGTCGCGCAGTCCGTAAAATTGATGGAAGTAAAACACTGTGTTATTACTTCTGTAGACCGCGATGATTTGAAAGATGGCGGCTCAACAATTTGGGCAGAAACAGTCAACGCTATCCGTCGCGAAAGTCCACAAACGACGTTGGAAACCTTGATTCCGGATTTTAAAGGACAATGGGATAACCTAGATCGCGTTTTGGCGGTTCGTCCGGAAGTCGTTTCGCACAACTTGGAAACCGTTCGCCGTTTAACGCGCGAAGTGCGTATCCAAGCGAAATACGATCGTTCGTTGGAATGCTTACGCAGAATTTCTGAAGCCGGGCTTCGCACGAAATCGGGCATTATGCTTGGATTTGGCGAAACCGAGGAAGATGTAATCGAAGCGATGCGCGATTTGTATGAAGTTGGGGTTGATATTTTGACAATCGGGCAGTATTTGCAACCTACGAAAGGACATCATCCGGTTGTGGAATGGATTACGCCAGCACAGTTCAAACGTTACCAAGAAATTGGTTTGGAAATGGGCTTCAAATACGTAGAATCCGGACCATTGGTTCGTTCTTCGTATCATGCAGAAAAACACCTTTTCGATATGCAATAATCGCACAGCAGATGATTCTTTGTGAAACCACCTATTTTTAGGTAACTTACAGAGGATCATGCAGGGCAAAAGAAAATATATTTTTACAGGAGCAATGCTATTGGCATTGCTTTTTGTTTTGGTAGTGCTCGCCATCGGCTACGCGTATTATATCCACACAAGCGATGATACATTTCCCGAATTATTCACGCGCGTTGCCATTCCCTCGTTAGTTGCATTTGTCCTCTTCTCCATCATATTGCCTTATTTTATTTCTCGAAGCACATTTAATCCGAAATGGCGCTGGTTGAAGGAAGAACATCGCTCCAAATATACAATTACGACAATACAGGTGTTCTTTGCCGTTGTGCTATTTCAACCTATTGCGACAAGTCTACAATATAATGTCGGAAAGCTTTTGCATTTGCAGCGCATCGACGAAATGCCGCCGCACCAACAACCGCAATTTCTATCTTTGGAAGAATGGCATATAGATCGTTTGCGCGTCATTCCTATCCATACCTACGATTATGGAAAATGGTGGAATTACAAAAAAGTACATCTAACCTCGTTATTTCTACTTCCGATTTTTTCCAAAGAAACGGCTTATCGGCAATCTGCAAAAGCTTGGCTTGCCTTTAAATACGAGCATAGCATTTCTGAAGAAGAATTTAAGGATAATGCCGGGCGCCCCTACTTTTCCCAATCGTTAAATCATTTTAAGAAAATCAACGTCGGTGGTTTCTTGTATTTTGAAAGGTATCCGGCCGGAACAGAAAAACAGGTGCTCGCGAAGTTGGCAAGCAACCATTCTTATTTTCAAAGTTCTTATGCAGGTGTTTACCGCGGACAAAGTGTGGATCAGGATTTGATTTCCTTACGTTATGCCCTTTATTTCCTGATTGGATTTCTATTCTTCGCTGTACCGAGTTACTGGATAATTTTCACGCACATGTTACGCGGATCATTTCGATCGGAAGATTAACGTTTAAAAACCGTTTCGCCGCCAACAACTGTACGCACCACTTGAATGCCGCGTAGTTCTTCATTCGGTACGGTCATCATATCTTTCGACAGCATAACGAAATCGGCATCCTTCCCACGCTGAATGCTGCCGCGTTGTGAATCTTGAAAACAAGCATGCGCCGCCCAAATCGTCATTGCCATAAGCGCTTCGCGCCTAGTCAACGCGTTTTTCATTTCATAACCTCCGCTCGGTTCTCCATTGGCATCCACACGCGCTACCGCGGCATGAAAGCTAAACAAGGGATTATAGCTTTCCCCGGGAAAATCACTTCCTATCGCTACCATTCCATAATTATCCACCAAACGCTTCAACGCATACGCATTGCGAATACGATCCGAACCGATGCGATCCGTCGCCCAATACATATCTGTTGTTGCATGAATCGGTTGCACCGAAGGAAAAACACGGAAACGTTTAAACTTTTCGAAATCAGATTCATTAACCACGTTCGCATGTTCGATGCGCCAGCGTCTGTTATTGTTAGTGCCGATATATTTGCCGTACAAATCCAATATTAACCGCGTAGCAGAATCTCCAATTGCGCGTGTACTCAATTGGAACTTGCTATCAGCCACTTCTCTGATGGCCTTTTCCAAATTCTCAGTCGTTTGCAGCAAAAAACCATTATTCGTACTATCGTC
This sequence comes from Sphingobacterium corticis, assembly GCF_042684745.1. Taxonomy (NCBI): domain Bacteria; kingdom Pseudomonadati; phylum Bacteroidota; class Sphingobacteriia; order Sphingobacteriales; family Sphingobacteriaceae; genus Sphingobacterium; species Sphingobacterium corticis. Next base: position 269,288 of record NZ_JBHUMA010000009.1, read on the forward strand.
GGAATATGCACTCAATAACGCAGCACCGCGCGTACGTAACAAACCATCTGCCGTTAGTTTCACACTACGAATCGTCAATCTGCCATCATCGTAAAAACCACTGCGCATAATCTTGCGAATAGTACGTTGATTATCTTCAATCATTGCATAATTGCGGATTTTGAGTTTCTTATCGGTATAAAGGTTGCGAAGAAATTCCAAGTCCAATTCGTTCACTCCTGCATCTACAATCGATGTTAAGCCAACAGAAAAAAGCAGCTCTTCCGCTTTGGTTAAGGTGCGTAATTCTTCTTCATCGCTGACTTCCGGAATGTGCATACGTACCAATTCCATCGCATTATCCATCAAAACGCCACTCAAATTCCCAACGGAATCTGTAGAAATTAATCCGCCTTCCACATAAAATGCAGAATCAATGTTTGCGATATTTAACGCACGACTATTCACGGAAGCAGCCTGATAATCTACGCGCGATAGATAAACTGGAATATCCGGAAAGTATTTATCTAATGAATCTTTCACTTGAAACGTAGAATCCTTCCATCGATCTTGATCCCAACCGGCGCCGACAATCCAACTGCGATCTGGATGCGCCTTCCGATGTGCATTTAATCGCTGCAATACATCGGCAAATGAATCTGCTCCATACAGGTTAGCCATGTTCAAAGAAGATGCAAAAGACAGAAAATGTGCGTGCGAATCGTAAAAACCGGGATAAATGGCGGCCCCTTCCGCATCCCAAACATCTTTAGCCTGATATCGCTTGAGAAGTTGTTGAGAATTCCCAATCTCTATAAAAACACCTCCACGAATTGCCACGGCATCCGCGATCGTGAAAGCGGAATCTACGGTATAGATCCGAGCATTGTGCACAATCAAATCTACTTCATGATTAGTGGTACAGGAGGTAAATAATGCCAATATGCTGAAGATATACAGGATGAATTTCATGTGCTTTTGTGCTTGGCGCAAATTTACGAAAGAATTGATTGTCATTATAGCCGACAACTCGTGTATTTTGCTATTTTTGAGTTACTAACAAAATTACTTTCTATTATGGAAATCGCCATTATTATCATTGTAGTTATCCTTATTGCCATCGTTTATTACAATAATTTGGTACGGAAGCGAAATCAAGTGGAAAATGCATTTTCTTCCATTGATGTGATGCTCAAAAAACGTTTCGATCTGATCCCCAACTTGGTGGAGGTTGTCAAACAATACACGAACTACGAAGAATCAGCATTGACGAAAATCACGGAACTTCGACAAATTGCTCTAGCCAGCGGAAAAACAGAGAACCGAGCGGAGATTGATCGCGAAATTGCTGCATCTGTTCGTGGCATGATGATTCAAGTGGAAAATTATCCAGATTTGAAGGCTAATCAGAATTATCTCAATCTGCAAAAAACATGGACGGAAAGCGAGGAACAAATTGCTGCAGCCCGACGCGCCTTTAATAGCAACGCAACGGTGTACAACAATGCCATCATGACTTTCCCCGGTAATCTATTCGCTGGCATGTTTTCATTCAAACACCAAGCTTTGCTAGAAACGCCCGCCGAAGAACGCGTTAATCTAAATGCCCGCAACTTATTTAATTCGTAGTGGAGATTAATCAGGGATCTCTTCAGGTGGATATTGCCGCATTGGAGGAACGCCGAGCACGCTTGTTTACAGAAGGTCGACGCGTCCGAATAGCATTTTTTATTGCGTTAGTATTGTGCATTTCTTTGTTTGCTTTCGGATGGCCGGAAGGTGGATTTATCTTTTTGATCGTTGGCGGAATTACGCTTTTAGTATTCAATCAGCTTTTTGTCAATAGAAGAAAGAGTTTTGCCAAAGAAGTCAAAAACACGCTGATTAATAGTGCGCTTGGGCAAGTCGGCTACGGAATCAGGTTATTCCCAGATCGAGGTATAGGTGCCGATGAGTTCAATAAAGCCGAATTATTTTCGAACAACAGTGATCGACATGAATCTGAAGATTTAGTGACAGGAACGTATCACCATACGCCGTTTCACTTCGCAGAAGTTTGTGCAAAATACCGGGATGAAACGACGGATTCAGATGGAAAAAAGAAAGTAAGCTATCAAACCTTTTTTCGAGGAATAGTATTAGCAGCCGATTTCAATAAGAAACTGAAAGGACAAACAATTGTACGTCCGAAACGCGCTGGAATGTTGGGTAATGCTATTGGGGATTTTTTTAATTCTTTCCGTGGTAATGTGGTGCATTTAGAAAACCAGCAGTTTATGCAACGTTTCGTAACTTATGGCAACAACGATATTGAAGCGCACTATGTGCTTACGCCATTATTGATGGAGCGCATTATAGAATTGGAAGATTCTTTCAATAAACGGATCAATCTTTCGTTTGGAAATTCGTCGGTATATATGGCGATTCCGTTTCAGCAAAATTTCTTTGAACCAGCCCTAAACCAATCGCTACACCACAACCAATTTTCGGAAGATGTTGCTTTGGTGAAAAGCATGCTGAATGTGATCGAAGCATTGGATTTGAATACACGCGTTTGGGAAAAATAAAAAAAGGCTTTTCCGCGATTGGAAAAGCCTTTTCACATTCAAAAACAAAATAAAATCTTCGATTAGCAATATTCGTCGAATGCTGCTACCAAGTTATCGGCGATCATTTGAGCCGGACGACCTTCGATCATGTGGCGCTCGATCATGTGTACCAACTGACCATCTTTGAATAAAGCCATTGCTGGAGAAGATGGAGGATAAGGCAACATATATTGACGTGCTCTATCTACGGCATCTTTTTCCATTCCTGCGAAAACAGTCACTAACTTATCTGGATGTTTTCCATTTTTAACAGCTGCCTTTGCTGCTGGACGAGCATTCGCTGCCGCACAACCACAAACAGAATTCACAACAACGAAAACAGTTCCTTCTGAAGGAATGGCAGATTCCACCGCGTCAGCTGATTTTAACTCTTCGAAACCTGCGTCTACAAGTTCTTGACGCATAGGTGCTACTAAATATTCTGGATACATATCTTCTCTAGTTTTGATTGGTACAAATATAACACGAATCCTGCCCGTCGTCAAGCAAATGCAATCAGAACAATGTAAGTTTTGTGTTTTGGATGAAATGAAGAATACGGACGTAGTAAAATTGACATTCTATTTACCTAATCCGATTGATAAGGCACAGCTTTTGCAATTCTAGTTTTATAAAATCAAATACTATGAGTACCATTTCTAAAAATCAGATAAAACCGGAAATCGGGTTACAAGAACGTGATATGGCAAACGTTGCCGAATTCTTGAATAAGCTTTTAGCGGATTATACCGTGTTGTACACAAAAATTAGACATGCACATTGGAACGTGGAAGGTCCGGATTTTCATTCGCAGCACCTTTTCTTCGAAGGAATCTACGATCAATTAGCTGTAAATATTGATGATGTGGCAGAACGTGTTCGTATGTTGGGACATTATGCTGTCGGTTCTTTGGCGAAGTACTTGGAGTTTACCCACTTGTCGGAAATCCAATATACAGGAACGGATAGCAAGGGATTAATCAAAGAATTGACATCAGATTTCGAAACTGTAATTATGGTGATTCGTTCGGGAATTGAGCTATCACAATCAGCGGGTGATACAGGAACGGAGGACTTCTTAACCGGACTAATGGAAGAGCACGAAAAAACAGCTTGGATGCTACGCGCCCACCTATCGTAATAACGATAAACGAAAAATTAGTATAGTTTATTCATAGAAAAGCCGCTAACGAAGTTGATAAAACTTTTGTTAGCGGCTTTCGCTTTATAGTAGGTTTAAGACCTACAAGTGAATTACTTCTCCATAAGCATCAGCGGCAGCTTCCATGATCGCTTCGCTCATCGTTGGATGCGGATGTACCGATTTAATAATCTCATGTCCAGTTGTTTCCAATTTACGTGCAACAACTACTTCCGCAATCATTTCGGTAACGTTTGCTCCGATCAAATGTGCCCCTAGGAATTCGCCGTATTTCGCGTCGAAAATCACTTTCACAAAACCATCTTTCGCGCCTGCCGCAGAAGCTTTACCAGAAGCAGAGAATGGAAACTTACCTACTTTGACTTCGTAGCCAGCATCTTTAGCCGCTTTTTCGGTGTAGCCAACTGAAGCCACTTCTGGCGAGCAGTATGTACATCCTGGAATATTTGTATAATCGATTGCATCTACGTGCAAGCCTTTAATTTTTTCTACACAAGTAATAGCCTCAGCAGATGCTACGTGCGCTAATGCTTGACCTTTTACAATATCACCAATTGCATAAACGCCATCGATATTTGTTTTGTAGAAATCATCCACCAAAACACGACCTTTATCCACTTTAACGCCAACTTCTTCCAAACCTAAGTTTTCGATGTTTGGTGTGATACCAACTGCTGACAATACAATTTCCGCGTCGATCGTCTCCTCGCCTTTCGCCGTTTTGATTTTCACTTTCGAAACATCACCTTTCGTATCTACTCCAGTAACTTCAGATTTTGTCAAGATATCAATGCCTGCTTTTTTCAAAGATTTCTCCAATTGTTTCGAGATTTCTTCATCTTCAACAGGAACAATACGATCCATGAATTCTACGATCGTTACTTTTGTGCCAATCGTATTATAGAAATAAGCAAACTCCACACCGATTGCACCAGAACCTACAACAACCATTGATTTCGGTTGCTTTGGTAAATTCATCGCTTGGCGGTAGCCAATGATTTTCTTACCATCCTGTGGCAAATTAGGCAATTCGCGAGAGCGAGCGCCTGTAGCTAAAATAGTATGTTTAGCGCTGTATTCTTTTGTTGCGCCATCCGCACCTTTTACTTCTACTTTACCACCTTTTTTGATTTTTGCAGTTCCCATGATGACGTCGATTTTATTCTTTTTCATCAAGAACTGAATGCCTTTGCTCATGCCATCAGCAACACCACGGCTTCTTTTTACAATAGCACCGAAATCTGCCTCACCGCCGTTTACCTTAATACCATATTCTTCGGCGTGGTTTAGGTATTCAAAAACCTGCGCACTTTTCAAAAGCGCTTTGGTTGGGATACATCCCCAGTTCAAACAAATTCCTCCAAGCGCTTCGCGTTCTACAATAGCCGTTTTGAAACCAAGTTGAGACGCTCTGATTGCAGCGACGTATCCGCCTGGCCCACTACCAATAACAATAATATCGTAACTCATAAAATTATAACGTTGACGTTTTGATTCTTGTAAACAAATTTATCAAAAATACACTTTTTTGATTTTATATCGGCTAAAATCCATCCCTAAATCGTATTGCTTACAGTAATTATACTTTGAAGGCATGTTCAATTGTCAAGCTTTCGTCAGTTCACGAAATAAACTTCCGCACGCATCGATTAATCCCTTTCTTTGCTATCCATCGAAATTTACTATTTATCTAACATGCTTAGAATTACAAGACAAGTTGCATTATGGGAAGCCATCTCGGCGATTATTTTATTTTTCGTAGCTATGCCGATCAAGTATATTTTACCTCGTTTTATGGAAGTCCCGGAAGATATTAGAATGAATACCGTCCGTATTGCAGGTTCCATCCACGGTTTTCTATTCGTTCTTCTTGTCGTACTGATCGTTGCCTGTTGGCAATCCTACAATTGGAAAATTCAACGCGTTCTGCTGTATATTGTTTTATGTATTCCTCCAATAATCTCCTTCTGGGTCGAACGCGATCTGCAAAAGATCATCAATAAGGAAAAGATATAATACAATTCCGCTTATTTTTCTTCAATACTCCCTATTTTTGTATTCTTGCATAATCAATGTGCGCTATCGCACGAGGTATAGAATATAAACATGGAACACACACGTATTAAAGAGCTGCTGATCGCAGAAAATTTTGGCAAAGAAGTCATCGTAAAAGGTTGGGTTAGAACTTTTCGTAATAATCAATTTATCGCCATCAATGATGGATCGACATTGAATAATATCCAAGCTGTTGTTGATTTTGCTAATACCGATGAGCAACTTTTACGTCGCTTAACGACAGGCGCAGCGATCCGTGTGAAAGGCGAACTCGTGCAATCGCTGGGTAAAGGACAACGCGTAGAGATAAAAGTGACTGAACTGACTATCTTGGGCGATTCCGATCCGGAAAAATATCCTTTGCAACCAAAAAAGCATTCGTTAGAATTTTTAAGAGAAATTGCGCATTTGCGTTTCCGCACTGGCACATTCAATGCTGTATTTAAAGTACGTCATGCATTGGCTTTTGCTGTACACCAATTCTTTAACGAGCGGGATTTCGTTTATATGCACACGCCAATCGTGACGGGATCCGATGCCGAAGGTGCTGGAGAAATGTTTCGCGTAACTACCATCGATTTCGATAATGTGCCACGTAATGAAGATGGTACGGTAAATTATAAGGAGGATTTCTTCGGAAAATCCACTAACTTAACTGTTTCTGGCCAGCTAGAAGGCGAATTGGCGGCTATGGCTTTTGGAAACATCTACACATTTGGCCCAACGTTCCGCGCAGAGAATTCAAACACAACACGTCACTTGGCGGAGTTTTGGATGATTGAGCCTGAAATGGCTTTCTACGAGTTAGAAGACAACATGGATTTGGCGGAGGATTTGTTAAAATACGTGATCGGTTACGCTTTGCAACATTGCCCGGAGGAGATCGAATTCTTGAAAAATCGTTTATTGGAGGAGGAGAAATCAAAACCACAAAACGAGCGTTCGGAATTGAACTTGGTGGAGAAATTGCAGTTTGTGTTGACGAATGATTTTGAGCGCGTAAGCTATACGGATGCTGTAGAAATTTTGAAGCGTAGCAAGCCCAACCAAAAGAAACAATTCAAATATCTGATTGAGGAATGGGGTGCAGATCTACAATCTGAACACGAGCGTTATTTGGTGGAAAAACATTTCAAAAAACCAGTGATCTTGACGGATTATCCGAGAGAAATCAAATCCTTCTACATGAAGCAAAATGAACCGGATGCGCAAGGTCGTCACACCGTTCGTGCGATGGATATTTTGTTCCCGGGAATAGGCGAAATGGTGGGTGGATCTCAGCGGGAAGAAAACCTAGAAAAGTTGTTGAAACGTATGGACGAAGTAGGCATTCCGGAAGAGGAAATGGATTGGTTCTTAGATACGCGTCGTTTTGGATCAGCACCTCACTCCGGTTTTGGTGTCGGTTTCGAACGTTTGGTACTTTTCACCACCGGTATGACGAATATCCGCGACGTGATTCCTTTCCCTCGCACACCGAAGAATGCAGAATTTTAACAAAAGATAATACAAATCGCAATAATAGAAAAGCGAGGTCGGAATTCCGACCTCGCTTTTTACTTATATAATAGTTAGTGTATTTTCTATCTTACTCGCCCACATGGAACTGATCTGCGCGCAGTGAGTTAATCGCACGAATACCTGTATTTCCACCGCCGTCCAAGCTCAAATTAACAGGAGCATTCGTTTTCCAATGTCCACGCGTGAAGTCCGGAAAATTTAGCTGACGGCTCTTTTGTTTCGAAGATTGTATGCTCAACGGAACGATAGCGCTCCAAGAAGCTGCATCGTACACATCTTGATCCAGAGGTAGCCCATTTCGTAAGCAATCGATCAATCGCCAATCCATAATGAAATCCATCCCTCCGTGTCCACCAACTGCTTTTGCTTTTTCACCGATCAACTTGACCATATCTGGCATATATTTATCTTCCAATTGTGCTAATTTTTCATCAGGAATATATGCGTGTCCATTTTTGTAATCACTAAATGACATACCCGTCTTTGGATACTTTTGCGCGAAGCCAGTCGTTCCGCTAAGCATGTGAATGCGCGAATATGGTCTTGGAGAACTCACGTCATGTTGAACCATAATAGATTTTCCTTTCACTGTTCTCATCATCGTTACGTTCATGTTTCCACGATATGATTTACCGACAAATGGTTGGAATTCCGGATGCTCTTCGGCTAACTCTTTCGCTTTGCGCGCCATGTTGAAATCGCCGCTTTGCACGTTTACGATAGTTTCTAATTGATCTCCACGATTGATATTTAAACACTGTGCAATCGGCCCAATGCCATGTGTAGGATACAGATTACCGTGCAATCGGATATTCTCTTTCAATCGCCAAAAATCGTCGTAATAGGTTTTGCTGAAATTAAGGTCAAGAAGATCGTGGATGTAAGCGCCTTCCGCATGAATCAATTCTCCGAATAAACCTTTTTGCGCCATGTTCAGTGTTAGTAATTCAAAAAAATCATAGCAACAATTTTCCAGCATCATGCAATGCTTTTGTGTTTTCTCTGATACACGAACGACTTCCCACAATTCATCCATCGTCAGACCAATCGGCACTTCACATCCTACATGCGATCCATTTTCCATCGCAGCGATAGCTATTGGCGCATGCAAATCCCAAGGCGTACAAATGTAAATGAGATCACATTTCGCTTCTGCGACCAGCTTCTTCCAACCATCATTACCCGAATATTGCTTCGGTTCGGGCAATCCTGCTTTAACCACTTTTTGTTGTTCTTTGGCAACTCGATCCGCATGCCGATCACACAATGCGACAATTTCCGCGCCCTCGATGTAAGTAAACCGCGTTATCGCTTCCGTTCCGCGGTTGCCCAATCCGATAAATCCAACTCGAACTCGATCTATCTTCGGCGCGCGAAAGCCCGACATATTTGTACCAGTTTTGAATGACTGACTTGATGCAATATTTGGCAACGATAACGCCAGTCCGGATAATAATCCAGCTTGCCTTAAGAATGAACGTCTTGATGAATCCATAATAGGTGTTTATAAATGTGACTATTGTTATGTTTCGGTTTCTCAAAACCAACACAACCTCTGTGAAGCAAGTATAAACGATTTATTAGAGATATTAAAGGCACGATCGAACGCAAACGTTTGTGTAATCTGTTCTTGTGTAGCTCGCACACGACATTCGTCCTAAACTATGAAAATATGAACTACATATCCGGAACTCCTAAATCTAGAAAATTACCTAGAATTGGAAACTAACTCCTAGCGATCCACTAGCATGCGTCATGTTAGCACCGTTGAATTGGGTAGTGAGCTCCCCTCGGCTTCTTGTGTATAACTGATCTAATCCAGTCTTTGTAAATGCATCAGCATAAGTACCAACCAGCTCAATAGCAATCGTTGGAGTTATATCGTACCCCAAACACAGTATCCCGTTATGTTTCATACCAAGTGCGCTGTGTCTAAAACTTACAGGCTGCTGAAAATCCTCAATTAAGTTCCAATTAGCTTTAGCTTTATAGTCGTACAGACCAAATCCATAGGTTGCAGATCCATAAAAGTTAATATAGCGAAAACCAAGTTCTAATGCAGCTTGCCCACCATACCAATCCGTTTGGTACGTCGTACGTAAATCAAGATTTTGGCTAGCATCGGGGAGTGGTAACAAAAACAATTCGTTGCCAATTTGTTCATATCCCAATAGAATTTTAGGAGAAATTATGCCCAGCTGTGGTAACGCGTACCGAAGGGAAGTACGGAAATTGTAGAAATATCCATCGTCGCTACTAAATCGTTCGTCATAGAAAGAATTGGTTCTATTATCCCCGCTGTAGTCAGTATCCCGTACTTTACCTGATTTCGTATCCATGAAATTGCCCTCCAGCAAAACATCAAATTGAGGTGCAATCTTGAATGCCGCATCGAGACCGTAGTTGATTCCGCTTACCTGCTTCCAGATTAACTCAGAGTAAATATTTGGATCCGTTCCCATCGTATTACCCGCGATTGACCAATCTAAGTTTTGAACGCCATATCCAACGCGAACACCACCCTTGAAAAAAGGTTGTTGCCCCACTGCCGTGATACAAGAAAATAAACATACGAACAAAATTATTGCCTTTGCAATATGTTGAAATTGAAGGATCATCGTTTCTAGATCGTTTAGAATGACAAGTTACAATATTTATGCCGTATGTCGACAAAACAGATAAGGTCGATCGCGTTAATGATTGGTAAAGTTTTAAGACAAGAAAGGTGTTGATTAGCAACGTTCGTTGCGCGAAGTAACGTTATCGGGATGGAAGGGTTGACATGGTCGTACAGCAAGAAGTAATAGTAACTTCAAGCGTGAGTTTATTTTATAAATGCTGCCTCCCTACGAAATCGCTAATCTTCGCCAAGTAGGAAATCATCTATTGGAGGTAGGGATTGAAATAATAACGGGCATCAAAGGCATTTACTCTATTCTAAAATAACCTGTGTAACCCCTTAACTAGTATCGCTGGCCACGAATAACTACTATCATTCGAATATAGAAATGTAAACCTATAAACACAAAAAAGCCCTTGCGATTAAGCAAGGGCTTTTAGTATAAAATTAGGCACCGACCTACTCTCCCACCTGTTACGGCAATACCATCGGCTCTGGCGGGCTTAACTACTCTGTTCGGAATGGGAAGAG
>NZ_JBHUMA010000010.1:0-696 GCF_042684745.1 Sphingobacterium corticis
CAGATTACCCAGCTGATTGAGGTCATGCTCGTTGGCCGCGGTGGTGACCAGGCTGTGGGTCAGGCCACTCTTGGCATCGACACCAATGTGGGCCTTCATGCCAAAGTGCCACTGATTGCCTTTCTTGGTCTGATGCATCTCCGGATCGCGTTGCTGCTCTTTGTTCTTGGTAGAGCTGGGTGCCTCAATGATGGTGGCATCCACCAAAGTGCCTTGGGTCATCATGACGCCTGCTTCGGCCAGCCAGCGATTGATGGTCTTGAACAATTGACGGGCCAGTTGATGCTGCTCGAGCAGGTGGCGGAAATTCATGATGGTGGTGCGATCCGGCAGGGCGCTATCCAGGGATAATCGGGCAAACAGGCGCATGGAGGCGATTTCGTACAGGGCATCTTCCATGGCACCGTCGCTCAGGTTGTACCAATGCTGCATGCAGTGAATACGCAGCATGGTCTCCAGCGGATAGGGCCGTCGGCCATTGCCCGCCTTGGGATAAAACGGCTCGATGACAGCGGTCATATTCTGCCATGGCAGAATCTGCTCCATGCGGGAGAGGAAAATCTCTTTTCGGGTCTGACGGCGCTTAGTGCTGAATTCACTATCGGCGAAGGTGAGTTGATGGCTCATGATGTCCCTCTGGGATGCGCTCCGGATGAATATGATGATCTCATATCAGGAACTTGTTCGCACCTTCCC
>NZ_JBHUMA010000011.1:0-824 GCF_042684745.1 Sphingobacterium corticis
CTGGCACTGTTGCAAAGTTAGCGATGAGGCAGCCTTTTGTCTTATTCAAAGGCCTTACATTTCAAAAACTCTGCTTACCAGGCGCATTTCGCCCAGGGGATCACCATAATAAAATGCTGAGGCCTGGCCTTTGCGTAGTGCACGCATCACCTCAATACCTTTGATGGTGGCGTAAGCCGTCTTCATGGATTTAAATCCCAGCGTGGCGCCGATTATCCGTTTCAGTTTGCCATGATCGCATTCAATCACGTTGTTCCGGTACTTAATCTGTCGGTGTTCAACGTCAGACGGGCACCGGCCTTCGCGTTTGAGCAGAGCAAGCGCGCGACCATAGGCGGGCGCTTTATCCGTGTTGATGAATCGCGGGATCTGCCACTTCTTCACGTTGTTGAGGATTTTACCCAGAAACCGGTATGCAGCTTTGCTGTTACGACGGGAGGAGAGATAAAAATCGACAGTGCGGCCCCGGCTGTCGACGGCCCGGTACAGATACGCCCAGCGGCCATTGACCTTCACGTAGGTTTCATCCATGTGCCACGGGCAAAGATCGGAAGGGTTACGCCAGTACCAGCGCAGCCGTTTTTCCATTTCAGGCGCATAACGCTGAACCCAGCGGTAAATCGTGGAGTGATCGACATTCACTCCGCGTTCAGCCAGCATCTCCTGCAGCTCACGGTAACTGATGCCGTATTTGCAGTACCAGCGTACGGCCCACAGAATGATGTCACGCTGAAAATGCCGGCCTTTGAATGGGTTCATGTGCAGCTCCATCAGCAAAAGGGGATGATAAGTTTATCACCACCGACTATTTGCAACAGTGCCGC
>NZ_JBHUMA010000012.1:0-894 GCF_042684745.1 Sphingobacterium corticis
ACGCCGATTACCCGCAACGGGACGGAAAGACCCCATGAACCTTCACTATAGCTTAACATTGGAATTGGATACAGGATGTGTAGGATAGGCGGGAGATGTTGAAGCGGCTTCGCTAGGAGTCGTGGAATCAACCTTGAAATACCGCCCTTTCTGTATTCGGTTTCTAACTCGGTTTAGCCGAGGACATTGTTTGGTGGGTAGTTTGACTGGGGTGGTCGCCTCCAAAAAGGTAACGGAGGCTTTCAAAGGTGGGCTCAATACGCTTGGTAACCGTATGTGGAGTGCAATGGCATAAGCCCGCTTGACTGTGAGACCAACAAGTCGATCAGGGTCGAAAGACGGACATAGTGATCCGGTGGTTCTGTATGGAAGGGCCATCGCTCAAAGGATAAAAGGTACTCTGGGGATAACAGGCTGATCTCCCCCAAGAGCTCATATCGACGGGGAGGTTTGGCACCTCGATGTCGGCTCGTCACATCCTGGGGCTGGAGAAGGTCCCAAGGGTTGGGCTGTTCGCCCATTAAAGTGGCACGCGAGCTGGGTTCAGAACGTCGCGAGACAGTTCGGTCCCTATCTGTTGTGGGCGTTGGAAGTTTGAGTGGATCTGACCTTAGTACGAGAGGACCGGGTTGGACTGACCGCTGGTGAACCTGTTATGCCGCCAGGTGTACGGCAGGGTAGCTACGTCGGGAATAGATAAGCGCTGAAAGCATCTAAGTGCGAAACTAGCCACGAGATGAGACTTCCTTATAGGGTCGTAGAAGATGACTACGTTGATAGGTCATAGGTGTAAAGGTAGAGATACCATAGCCAAGTGATACTAATAGCCCGAAGCTTTCGCAATGATAGAAAACATGCTGTGTTGTTTCTCTGTGTTTCTCTTGAGTAATCAAA